>NZ_CP085990.1:1989037-2652050 GCF_020736705.1 Psychrobacter sanguinis | reverse complement strand
CAGTTTTCTATGAAGGTGAACTGGTTTTCTGGACAGTTTGTAAAGGACACGTGACTGATATAGGAGGGCCTGTCCCAGCAGGGTATAACCCAGATGCTAAAGAGATTTATGCTGAGGGTCTGCGAATCCCACCAGTAAAAATTTGGGAAAAAGGAGTAAAACGCAGGGATGTTATCAACTTGATACACAGTAATATGCGCTCACGTCGTAACCAAGAAGGCGATTTAAACGCTCAGTACGGCGCTTGTTCGGTAGGTGAGCGCAATATGATTGCTTTGTTAGATAAGTATGGGGTAGAGACGGTCAGAGCTGCCATTGAAGAACTTAAAAATATGGCAGACAACCATATGCGTACTTTAATCTCTTCTATCCCTGATGGGCAATACCATGGTGAAGCGGTATTAGAGGACTCGGGACATGGATTAGGCGACTTAACCATTAGTGCCGACATCGAAATTAGCGACAGCAATGTACATATTAGAGTTACTAGCCCGCCACAAGTGCCTTATTTTATTAATTCTTATGCAGGGAACTCAATGTCAGGAGTACTACTTGGTCTGATGATGTTTGCTCAAGTAGACCCGCCTTACAATGAAGGACTGTATCGTTGTGTAACTGTCGACTTAGGTGAGCATGGCACCTTATGTAATGCCAAAGAGCCTGCCCCTCACGTTAACTGTACTACCACACCTATGGAGACCTTGACCGATGCGGTGCGAATGGCCTTCGAAGCTGCAGCACCAGATAGAGTAATTGCTTCGTGGGGACATGCCTCAGGAATTAACATCTCAGGTATCGATCCAACCACAGGTGAGCAGTACGTTACTATGATTTTAGCCTCTATTATTTCTGGGGCTGGTGCAACACAGCAAATGGATGGCTGGCATGCTTGTGGTCCATTATGCTGCTTTGGAGCGCTCAGCTCAGGAGATATAGAATTATTAGAATATCAGTACCCAATTTTGATCCACAAATATGGTCTGGCAGAAGATAGTGGCGGAGCTGACAAGTATAGAGGTGGCTGTGGCACAGTTTGGGAAGTTGAACCATTAGGACATGAGATGACGGTGGTTGCTTTTGGCGAGGGACGTGAATATCCGACGATGGGGGCGGCTGGAGCTGAGCAAATATCTCCAGAGCTGAAATTAGGACGTCTAGAGATTATTCATGAAGAAGGGGTAACAGACTTATATAAACAAAACACTATGACTCAAATCTCTCCAGGTGAGCGGGCACGAAATACTAACCCAGGCGGTGGGGGTTACGGCAACTCATTTGAGCGTGATATTGCGGCAGTTTTAAAAGATATCAGAGAAAGAATTATCTCTATAGAAGCAGCAAAGCTTGAGTATGGTGTGGTAATAGACCCTAAAACGCTGGAGGTAGATCATCAGCAAACTACCGCCCTGCGTCAACAACAAAGTCAGCGAAAATTTACTGCTTAAAGCAATTTAAAACAATAAATACAAACTACTAGACCAATTAATTAAGTTAAGGATGACTTATGAAAAATGATTTTCGTATCGGAGTCGATGCCGGCGGTACTTTTACTGACTTTGTGTTAGCTGAAAGAAGCGGTGATATTCACTTATTTAAAGCACCTTCCACACCACAGGATGGCACGTTGGCCATTGCTAACGGCTTGCAACAGATTGCAGATAAGTTTGATCGACCTATTGAGGAAATTATTGCCGCTTGCGACCTATGTATCAATGGCACCACAGTCGCCCTAAATGCGTTGATTCAAATGAAGGGGGTTAAGGTTGGCTTGCTATGTACCCATGGTCACGAGGACAGTATAGAAATCCGACTGGGTCATAAGGAAGAGGGTTATCGTTATGATGCTAGCTATCCGCCAGCGCCACAGATTACGCCTCGAGACCTGCGCTTTCCGGTTAGAGGTCGAATACTTGCGGATGGTACAGAGTATGAACCGTTAAATGAACAAGACATCTTAGATGCCATTGAAGTCTTCAAGCAGAGAGAGGTCGAAGCAGTCGCCATCTCTTTTGTGTGGTCTATTCGTAATCCAGAGCATGAATTTCGCGCTAAACAGCTAGTTGAAGAGCATATGCCTGGAGTCTTTGTTTGTTGCGGCAGTGAGGTCTATCCGCAAATTAAAGAATATACCCGAACCTCAACTACTTTGGTAAACGCCTACTTAAGCCCAGTCATGTCCTCGTCATGTCCTCTTATGTACATAAGATTGACGATTATTTTAAAAAGCTTGGTGCTCAACAACCTGTACGCTATTTTCAATCTAATGGCGGGCTCGCTGTGGGTAATATTATGCGAGAAAGAGCAGTGAATGCTATCAATTCAGGACCCGCTTCTGCCCCTCAAGCGGGATTATATATTGCCAATCCCTTTAACATTGATAACATTATCACTGTGGATATGGGTGGTACTTCATTTGATATTACGATGGCCAAATCTGGGCGCACTAGCCTAAACCGCGACATAGACTTCTTACGCAATCGTATTGGTGTGCCAATGATTCACGTTGAAACGCTCGGTGCAGGTGGCGGCTCAATAGGACACGTTAATACCTTTGGTATGCTAGAAGTTGGACCACAAAGTGCAGGGGCTTCTCCAGGACCGGCCTGTTATGGCAAAGGTGGCACTTTACCCACAGTGACAGATGCTAATTTAGCTTTGGGTTATTTAGAGCCAAATGCGGTGTTAGGAGGCAGTGTTACCTTAGATAAAGAAAAGGCAGAAAATGCTCTACAACAACATATTGCAGATCCTTTAAGTATTTCTTTGCAAGATGCAGCCTATGGGGTGAATGCCATTGTCAATCAAAATATGGCAAACGCCATTCGCCGCATTACCATTGAAAAAGGTTATGATCCCCGTGATTTTGCTTTAATTTGTGCAGGTGGAGCGGCTGGCATGCATATCATCAGTCTAGCGGAAGAGATGGGGATTAAGACAGTGCTAGTACCTAAGATAGCTTCATGCTTATGTGCTTTTGGTCAGATTATCTCTGATATCAAATATAATTATCTAGCCACTCAAATGATGATTATGTCTACCTCTGCTAACTTGGATGGATTAAACAAAAAGCTTGAAGAGTTAGAGCAGCAAGGGATCCAAAAGTTGCTAGAAGATGGCTTTTGTGAGTCGGATATAGTCATTGAGAGAACTATGGAAATGCGCTATGTTGGACAAGTTCATGAGTGTAATGTGTTAATCCCCAACGGTCATATTGATGCTGAGAAAGCACAAGTTATCTTAGATAGGTTCCATAAGCGTCATAAAGAGTTGTATACCTATGATGAGCTAGACAGCAAGGTGGAGCTTGTAAATATAGAAGTTTCAGTGATGGGTAAAATCAGTAAACCGCAGCTACCTAAGCTGGCATCTCAATTAGGAGATATCGCTCAAGCACAGACAGGGACTCGTAGTATGTTATTTGATAGAGAAGAAGGCTGGTTAGATACGCCTATTTATGATGGTGAAAAGTTCGGTTCAGGTGCACTAGTAACCGGTCCTGCATTAATTCAAGAGCCTACCACAACTTTAGTGATTAAGAGTGGCTGGCAAGCTGAGTTACATCAGACGGGCACTTATAAGCTTAGCCCAGTTAGTTGATACTATTTTTCAAAGTTTTATTAGCACTAATTAATAGCGTAAAACACGACCGTGTTTTACGCTATTTTTATGATTCAGCTAATTAGTAAATATTTAGGAGGTAACGATAAATTTAGGAATCTTTTTAAGGTAATTATAATTTATTGCTAAGTTTGAAGTTAACGATATTTGTGATAGCTTAAGTAGGGTGATGACAGATTGATAACTAACTACTTATGAGTGTTCAAGGATGAATACATACCCAAGCTTGCCTATGAACTTTGATCTTTGGCAGGAGAGTAAAAGCAACCTGCCTATACCTAATGATAGGTTAGGCGCTCTTGGCTGGCAACATATCATTAATGATACTTATTTTGACTTGCAGGTAAGCTTTTTACAGCCGCAATCATTTTTTGGTAGACTAGAACACGTAAAATTGAATCAAGTTGGTGTGTCTTATTATCATGCTAACACAGTGCATTACAAGCGCAATTTGATAACAAATCCAGACCCTACAGAAAGTGTTCTTATCACTTTTCCTATATCAGGAAAAGTAAATTTTAATCAGCATAAACGAGAATTGATATCCGGTCCAGGAGCATTTTTTATTGAGCTATCGCATTTACCTTATGAGTTTTATCATAGCAAGGCTGCCAGTTTATACGTTATAAAAACACCTTTATCATTATTATCTTCACAAATAAGCCATATTGAGCGTGAGTTTGCTCGTAGCTTATCTCTTGAGACGGGTGTGGGGAGACTGCTGTTTTTCCAAATTACTCATATTATTAATACTATTAATCGATATGAACTAACCGATCTAGAGCGACATGTCTTGGAGCAGCAGTTATTAAATCTGTTGGTACTACATCTAAGTTCCCCTACTGAATCACTTATTAGCACCAATACTGATATGCAGTCAGCTCATCTAAAGCGTATTGAAAGCTACGTTTATAGAAACCTTCATAATTCAGATTTGTCTCCAGCCGCGGTGGCTAAAGCCTGCCATGTATCAGTGAGATATTTGCATAAGTTATTTGTAAATCTGCCGTATAGTTACTCTGATTGGGTAAAAAGCTTGCGTTTAAAGCAAGCTCACCAACTGCTAAAGAGTCATCCATTTTCTAGTATCCAAGAGGTCGCTCAACAGGTGGGTTATAGTGATCAAAGCTACTTTTCTCGTATCTACAAAAAACACTTTGGTTATCCCCCGAAAGATACTATTTATAAGTAATACCCTTAAAGGAAAGGTTTAAAGGATATACTCCATGTTCGATAAAATCAAAGAATGGCAGGAACAGCGCATTTTAGATAAAAACCCCTATAGCGCTGAGAGTTGGCAACAAGTTGCTAAACAGCTACGTATATTGGATCGTCTAAGTGACAATGAGCTAGAGCAACTAATAGATTTGGCCATACTGTTTCTACATAATAAATCTATTAATGGCGCGCAGGGCTTTGGCGTTACAGATAAGATAAAACAATCTATTGCGTTACAAGCATGCCTGCCCATACTTAATCTGGGTTTAGAGTGGTATAAAGGCTGGACTTCTATCATTATTTACCCAAGTTCCTATGTCTCTAAAACAACTAGCACCGATGAGATAGGGATAGTACATGAAGGTACTCAACATCGAAGTGGTGAAGCGTGGCTACGCGGCCCAGTAATCTTATCTGGGAAAGATGTAAAGAACTCAGGTCACTTAGATGGTCATAATGTGGTGATTCACGAGTTTGTACATAAGCTTGATATGTTAAATGGCCGAGCCAACGGTTTCCCACCTCTACAATCTGGTATGGACCCTACGCAGTGGACTCAAATAATGGAGCAGGGGTTTGCTGATTTTCAAAGCAACCCTAAGCCTGGTATTGATCGTTATGGCGCTACCAACCCCGCTGAATTTTTAGCGGTTATTAGCGAAGTGTTTTTTGAAAGACCACAAGATTTACAACAGGCTTACCCTCATATTTATGAGCTTTTGGCGGATTTCTTTAAGCAAAATACGTTAGAAACCTATTAATTACGAGTATGTTTAATCTAGACTGTAATTTTGGTGATTGTTTGATGGCAAACCCCACTTGAATTAAGTTCAAGTGGGGTTTGTTGTTACAAGGCTTTAGAGGATTTTATAGAGACAGAAATTATTGAAAAAGTTACCAATAAAAAACTAACTAGTAAAATCAGATATTTGTTCAGATTACGCTGAACCAACTGTATAAGGCTTGTCTACCCCGAGCATACGCAGGCAGGGATGTTCATTTGGGTGGATGTGGGGTGCGATACCGCAAAACTTGCTTTACAAGCTCATAATGAAGGTTGGTTAGTTGCACTTGGACTATTATTTACGCCCAATGCTGAGTCCTCAACTTATTTACGTCTCAATGTCGCGACCACCAGTGATGAGTTTTTGGAATGGTTAAAAGCCTATACCACCTGACAGAAAGCCATTATTAAATTTAAACCGTCCATTGGTCATTGATAATAGCCACTAGATAATATTGTCCTTGATATTCCTCAAAAACTAAGCGTAGGGCCCGCCAGTCCATACCTTGATACTCTGGGTTCATACCTGGATTGTAGAATTCAACGAACTGGGCGTTAGGGTAGGCCTCTTGTAAGTTGTTAAGACTATTACCAGAGCCTTGAAATTGATTGTAAGTGGGCGATATATTATTAAAATCTTCTGCTTTGACCCACGTGGTTAAATAATCGGGAAGGGGAGTAACATACAAATCTCCTTTACCATCCTTATGACCCCAAGTAAATTTGATTCGAGATTGCTTCAAATAAGTCTCAAATTGCTCACGACTAAAAACTTTATCGACTCCGGGTTGCACATAAGCGTACATACTAAAACGCACCCCTTTAGTGGGATGCAAAAAGGAGATAAGTTTATCAAACTGACCTTTGGCCAAATAGCTTTGTACTTGCTTAGAGTGTTCGACAATTAGTCTTTTTTTATTTTCAGCTGATTGATAAGAAGTATTTGGTACAGGTTGGCTAGTAGATGGACTGGTAGTAGGTTGAAGGGTATCAACTGGATTGATAGCCGCTGAAGGCGTGCTACTACAAGCTGCCAATACAGTAGTTAATACTGCTAGTGCTGTCATCGATACAGGTCTACTAATGAGATGAGCTGTTTTATTTTTTATCATCATTTCTTTGCAATCCTTTTGTATAAAGACTCTGCATATAGGGTGTTATCAGCAATTTCTTGAGCATACTTTTCCATAGTATAGAAAGGCATATTATTTTTATCTGCATTCATCTTTTGATATAACGTAGCATCATCAGTAAATTTGATATGTGGTAGTTCCACCCAAAAAGTATCGGGATGATGCTGTTTTAAATAATGCTGAAGATAGGACCGAGTCTTTTCAGCCAACTCAGTTTTTACACGATGGTGGCTATATTTTTTATCATATAGTTTTTCATCTTGTAGTACTTCTTCTGTAGCTATCTCATCAAAGCTTTCATCTTCTTCTTGAAATTGGTTGTAAATGACAGCATGAAGCGGTAAACCACGTTGGGCAATCGCTTGTAATGCCAGAAGGGTGTGATTAATACTTTCTAACGTTGCCGCAGTTACTAAGACAATAGGGTGGCCCTGCAAGGCCATATAATCTATGGTGGATAATGAATCGGTTATAGGCGTCATAATACCGCCTGAAGTTTCTAATAGCACCACCTCGTATTGTAGCTTTAGCTGCTGAGTGGCCACCGATATACGATTTGGGTATAAGGTCACATGCTCCAATTCTGCGGCTAAATAAGGTGGGGCAGCTGCCTTAAAAACGTAAGGGCAGCTAATATATTGCTTATCAACCGGTTGAAGTGATATCTTCATAAGATCCCTATGTGCACTAATATCTTCAGAAATCTCATCCTCACAGCCGGTTTCAATTAACTTTTGAGTGATGACATTAATGCCATGTTCCATAAGCTGCTTGGCCAGATAACCTGTTGCAAACGTTTTGCCTATTTTGGCATCAATTCCTGTAATAAAAAAAACACTCATAGTTATACTTTCTACTTCCTAAGCTTATATTGACTCTATAGCCCACTTTAATAAGTTTGTTGCCTTAAGTTCAATAAGAGTTCTGTGATTTACTCAAGTATTGAGCAGCTAGCACGAACATTACCGCATCTTTGATTTAAAATATTTTATTCTTTATACCATGCCTCTTTTTAGAGTTCATTGATAACCGCTTGAACATAATCACCCAAAGAATGGTAAGGATTATTTGTTGTATCCTTTATCGTACGGTTGTCAGGTGATATATACGGCAGATCGACCCAAAAGGTATCCGGATAATTATGCTTTAAATAAGTCTGCAAATAGTCTTTGGTACTGTCGACAATATCCTGATCAGGTTCATAATTAGAGTATAGATGCTTGTCCGGCTGCCAGTGATTGTATATTACCGCATGCAGCTGTAGCGAACGGGACTTTATTGCTTCAATGCTTAATAGCGTATGATTGATACTGCCCAATCTGCCTGAGGTGACCAGAACTACTGGATAACCTCGTTCAGCGATGTAATCTAAAGTTAGGAGCGACTCTGTAATAGGCACCATGAGACCGCCAGCACCTTCTAGCAAAACAATTTCGTATTCTGCTGCTAGCTTGTGCGTATTGGCAGTGATTAATTCGGGGTCGATTTGAATGTTTTCTATAGTAGAAGATAAATGCGGTGATGCAGGCTTACTAAAGACGTAGGGACAGGTCGTGCCATCTTTATCTAGCGCTTGTAAGGGCATGCCCATAATATCTCTATGAGTGATAATATCCTCAGCGATACCTTCGCAGCCAGTTTGTACTAATTTTTGAGTAATAACCTTGAGCCCTCTATTATACAAGGCTTTGGCTAGGACTCCTGTCGCGTAAGTTTTGCCAATATCAGTATCAATACCACCTATAAACAAGGTGTTATTAGAGTAATTCATTAGGTTGCCTATGAATGCAAATTAAAGTCAAAATAAATAACTTAAAAGTAATCCATTAATACCTGTGTTAATCGCTCACACAACAGCGAAACCTCTTCATCCGTCATAATTATCGGTGGCATGATATATACCAGCTTGCCAAATGGTCTAATCCAAACCTTGTTCTTTATCAGAAGTTTTTGGAAACGTGGCATATTAACAGGGTCATACAATTCAATAACGCCTATAGCGCCCAATACACGCACATCAGCTACCTGTTCACAACTATTTAACGGCTCTAAGCGCTTTTTTAGCTGTTTCTCAATATTTAAGGCGCGCTGCGGATAATCATTGTCTTCTATCAGCTTAATAGAAGCCAAAGCAACAGAACAGGCTAGGGGGTTACCCATAAAAGTAGGACCATGCATTAATGCCGAATATTGACTATTAGCAATACTATCTGCGACATGACGTTGGCATAATGTCGCAGCAAATGTCATATATCCACCAGTTAACGCTTTGCCAACGGTCATAATGTCAGGTGATATATCAGCATGCTGGCAAGCAAACATTTTGCCAGTACGACCAAAACCTGATGCAATTTCATCTGCAATCAATAATATGTCATATTTATGACACAGATTACGTAATAACTTCAGATATTCTGGCGAATAAAAGCGCATACCACCAGCACCTTGGACGATAGGCTCTATAATAAAAGCCGCCATATCATGCTGATTTTGTTCAAAAAATGTACACAAATCATCTCTAGTACTAGCTGCTAACGGGGTGTTATAACCGGCATCAGGTTTGTCAACAAACAGTTGTACTGGCAGCTGTTTACCGTAGATACTGTGCATACCAGTTTCAGGGTCACAGATGCTCATGGCATGCCAGGTATCGCCATAATAACCAGAACGGGTAGTCGCTATTTGATTGCGATTAGGCTGATTATGTGTCAATTGATACTGTAGTGCCATTTTTAGAGCAACTTCAACAGCGATGCTACCGCTGTCAGCATAGAAGATAGCGTCAAGGCCTTGAGGTACTATAGAAAGTAGTTTTTTACCCAAATCTATAGCAGGCTGATGAGTTAAACCGCCAAACATGACATGTGCCATTTTATCTAGTTGATTGTGCACAGCGTCATTTAGTTTTGGATGATTATATCCGTGAGTGGCAGACCACCAAGAAGACATGCCATCGATAAGTTGCTCACCAGATTTGGTATAAAGATAGACACCATCTGCGTGATCAATGACGATGTTAGAATATTGTGCTGGTAACGTTGTGTATGGATGCCACAGATGATTGTGATCAAAGTCATCGAAGTTTTGATTTAACAGATTAGAATTATTATTTTGCATAGCGTGGGATAAGTTATCGTCAAAGTAAGTTTGCGAGAAATAGGATTGCCGAAACATGTTAGCATTAATATTAATCGATATGGATTTAAGATAATCATTAAGAGATATATTAAACGAGACAATAACTTGTATCAAAACGCATCAATGACAAAGTTTATGAAACTTCTAAAACCGGTTGGTTTGTTTTCGCATAATGTATATTATGTTAAATAAAATCTATTATGCTAATACCTATCGAATGTTGATTGGCTTATAAGTATAGATACTTGCTACTGATAACTATTGAGTTGTTAAATAATTTATATACTCACAATGTTCTATTACCTAGGTTTGGAAATGAATGATAAATCAGATGTGTCAATCGTCTTTGTATAAATATTCGCCTAATATCCTTATTTCATATTTGCACAGAATAGGACTATCACCCTACTTTAATTATTCTGTGCAAATCTGAGCGCACTTTAATCTTGGATTGATTCAATCATAGATTAAGAAATTAAATCCTTTTTTAACCCTTATCATCTTCTACTATTTTAGAAGTCTCATTCGTCAAAGTATATTTCAAACCTTTACGCTTATCCTGCCAGCTAAATAGATTAGCTAAGATAGAATCCGATATATTTATATTTCAAGGACGGCCATGCCTATTAGACACTATAAAAATAAATCTCTATATAGGCATGAAAACCATAAGTATATGCTGCTAATATTGCTTATTTGAATATCAACTTTACCTAAATATTCCAAACCCATCCTGCTCTATTATAATTATTCATCCAAGCATTATATTATCTATCGAAGTAAATCTTGAACCCCAAGACTTGCTGCTTCAACTGCACCAGCCACATAGCCTGGAAACTGACGAGACCATTCACTGCCAATACCTATCAGATTATATTGCCATACACCTGTTGTGGCTTTAGATGCTGGTGGATGCGGATGTTGACCGCCACTTTGAACGTCAATACTTGTCGCCGTGAATTCGTCTTGTGACCAGTCTTTGAAAAAATCAGCCACAGGTGTTTTTGCCTGAGTACCAAATAGTCGAACTAATTGTTCTCGACAATGAAACTTTAACTCGTCCGCTGAAACACTTTGGCGTACCTCAGGAGCAACTCCAAAGAAGCCAAATAATGCAGCATAACCATTAACTACAGAAGCATCATGAATTTCAGTTAAGGGGACTACAGTACTGTTGGCTGAACCAGAAAGACCTAGCTCACGCCAAAATGGCGTATCGTATATAGCAAAGTATTTGGCATGAGGCGCCATCCAGGTTGCTGTTGAAGCCCATTGTTCTGCCAAATCATCGGGTAATGCCGGCGTAAACTCTATGTTTTGTTCCGCCAAACGTGGTGGTAGCGCTAATAATACTTGTGATACTTGCCATGTTTTAATTCTATGGTGGCTTTGATCATCATCTGTAGCTATCAACTCAACCTCTAGCTCAATAGCCATCTCTGTTTTTCTTAATTGGCAGACCTTATGACCCGTTAATACTCGATCGCTATCCAAGCGCTGATAAAGTGCCTCTGTTAACGCAGCCATACCACCGACCAATCGCATGGAAGTTGGCGAACTTACGTAACCTTGCATACGTATTGGTGCTGTATTAGGCGATCTTTCTATCACCATGTCACCATCTTCGAATTGAGCAAAGCATTCAAGACCCAACTCTTCTACTAATTGCCCTAATTGTGGTTGATAACCAGGCCAAAACCAAGAAGGTCCAAGGTCAAAACAATCAGAGCTAGTTTTCATATCCATTACACTCTGACCATCAGCTGCAACCGAATGAATACGACCACCAATTCTATCTCGGGATTCTAAAAGCACATAGTCTATGCCCTGCTTTTCTAACAAATAGGCGGCATAAAGGCCACTCAGTCCTGCGCCTATGATGGCGATACGTGCTTTGTTCATTATTCGTTTTCCGCTGGGTATTAAGCCTATGTAATACCAAAGTAATTTGATTAAAAACAGCCATTAAAATGACTTGTCTGGTCTATTTATGCCTTATTAAACGTCAAAACAGCAAATGAAGAAAGTAAATATTCAGTTTAAGAATTTAGTAAACTTTTGTTTATCTCTGTATGCTATTGCGTTTATTGTTTCTGCCCCACTACTATTTTATTTTTTAAACTTAATCGACTTCATTTAAAAAGACCCTATTGGGTCTATTTCTTTTCTCTCAAATTAACTGCCGAATCCAATCAGGGTCAGTTATTTATAATAAAAAGGAGCTTATTATGTCATATGACGCAATTACAATTATTGATGGTGGAATGGGACGAGAACTTGCCAAGCGCGGCGCACCATTTCGTCAGCCTGAATGGTCAGCACTGGCAATGATAGAAGCTCCAGAAATCGTTCGTGATGTGCATCGTGACTTTATCCGAAGCGGTGCTGCGGTTATTACAACTAACAGCTATGCGCTTGTTCCCTTTCATATTGGTGCAGAACGATTTGCTGAGCAAGCTCAGGACTTGGCCGCATCAGCTGGAGGAATGGCCCGCAATGCAGTCGCATTAGAAGGAACAACCACTAAAGTAGCGGGTTCTATTCCACCTTTGTTTGGTTCTTATCGTGCAGATTTATTTGAGGCTGAGCATGTAGAGGATATTGCCAGTCCTTTAATCACAGGTCTACGTCCGTATGTGGACCATTGGCTAGTAGAAACTCAAAGTCTAATCGCAGAATCGGTGGCTGTTCGCGAGTTGCTTACAAAGCTAGATACAGACAACAAACCGGTATGGATATCCTTTACTTTAGAAGACAGTGAACATCTTGATGTGCCTCGCCTGCGCTCTGGAGAGACGGTAGAAGAAGCGGTAGCCACACTGTCAGAGCTTAATATCGAGGCCATATTGTTCAACTGTTGCCAACCTGAAGTCATTGAGCAGGCATTGGAAGTTGCACGAAATGTGCTAGAACAAAAAGACGCCAAGCAAATTAAGCTTGGTGCCTATGCCAATGCTTTTCCGCCTCAACCAAAAGATGCCACAGCCAATGATGGATTAGATGAAGTACGCGACGATCTTACCCCGCCTGCTTATCTAGTATGGGCAAAAAAATGGCAGACACAAGGTGCGTCATTGATTGGCGGCTGCTGTGGTATTGGCCCTGAACATATTAATGAGCTGAGCCATTACTTCACAGAGGCGGCAACAACACAGAGATAGCACCATGCAAAACGGACAAAAAATCGGATTAGCTATGCTCACCGCCATCGTTTTTAGCTCAATGGTTGGGGCGGGCATCTTTAGCTTACCGCAAAACATGGCTGAAGTTGCAGGTGCAAATGCCATTATTACCGCTTGGCTCATCACCGGTGTAGGTATCTTATTTCTCGCCGGCTGTTTCTTGCATTTATCACGTCTCAAGCCTGAGCTAGACGGCGGTATTTATACTTATGCCAAAGAGGGCTTTGGCGATTTAGCAGGCTTCTTTTCGGCTTGGGGATACTGGTTATGTGCCACCATTGGTGTGGTGGGCTACTTGGTGGTAGCGTTTGCTGCTTTGGGCAGTTTTGTCGACACCCCAAGTCAGACTATCTTTGGCGAGGGCAATACCTTATGGGCCCTATTGGGTGAGTCTTTCATCTTGTGGCTGGTACACTATCTGGTGCTGCGTGGTGTCAAGCAGGCAGCCTTTATCAACTTGCTAGCAACTTTGGCAAAAAGCTTACCCCTTATCGCTTTTATTGTATTTGCATTTTATGCGTTTGATATTGAGACTTTTAATATCGATCGCGCTGGCACGACTTTAAACGTACCTTTTATGGATCAAGTTAAAAACACAATGCTCATTACTTTATGGGTATTTACCGGTATTGAAGGGGCCACTGTCCTCTCGCAGCGGGCCAAGCGTCGCTCTGATATCGGACATGCTACCTATATTGGCGTAATTATGGCATTGGTGTTATATATTGCCATCACACTTCTTTCATTGGGAGTGATGAGCCGGGTCGATGTTGCAGCATTGAGTAACCCATCTATGGCTGGCATCATGGCACACATGACAGGCAGTGTCGGTAAATGGGTAATTAGTATTGGTCTTATTATTTCTGTGTTGGCCTCTTATTTAAGTTGGATTTTGTACTCTGCTGAAGTGCCCTATACCGCAGCTAAGTACCATGCTTTCCCGCGTATTTTTACCAAACAAAATGAGCAAGGCACACCGACAGCGTCGCTAACACTAACTAGCTTAACCGTGCAACTATGTCTATTAATGATATTTTTGACAGGCGAAGGTTATAACCTGTTAGTGGTTATCTCAACCTCCATGATTCTGATACCCTACTTCTTGGTCGGTGCCTATTTGGTCAAGATATCTTTTGCGCAATCAGAGCGATGGTCTATCAAGGCTGTGGGGCTTGGTGCAAGTTTGTATGGTATCTGGCTGATTTATGCTGCAGGTATCGATAACTTATTACTGTCATTATTGCTCTATATACCGGGTTTAATGATTTTTTACTATAGTCGTTATCAAGCACGCCAGCAGACCATACAAAACAAGCTATAAATATCGTGTGGCATACACAGTTCAATTAAAAAAGGCCCAAAAAATATGTTTTTCAGGCCTTTTTTAATTGTCTCGTAAATGAGTAAGTGGATTAATAATAATCTGATAAAAGCTAATTCCTAGCCACTAATGACCAAAGACGGCGGTCAAATGCGCTTGATAATTTTGTATATCACTATCAATAGTTGGGTTTTTGATGACATCATTACTCATAAAGGTGGGCAATGGTGTCATACCTAAAAACTGATAGGCTTTATGAGTAGCAATATAGACCCCGTCCACGCCAGCCGCTTCAAAGAACTGCTTAGGATCGGTAAAGGCAATGGCGGGCGCATTCCAAGTGACTGAAAGCATGTATTGCTTGCCTTGTAACAAACCGCCAGAGCCATATTTCTTCGCAGGATCTTGACGCGTGCGTCCATCGCTTTGATATAAGCGGCCGTGACCTAGAGTGAACACCTCATCGATATACTTTTTAACGATCCAAGGCACACCCATCCACCAAGCTGGGGCCTGTTGAATGACCACATCTGCCCAAAGCCACTTTTGTATCTCCTCCTCTACATCATAGCCGGCATCAATATGAGTCACTTTTACCTGATGACCCAAGTTTAGCAAGTGTGCTTCGGCAGTCTGCGTCATAGTGTCATTAAGTTTGCCGTGCGAATGGGCAAAGTTTTTACCGCCATTTAATATCAATATGTTTTTCATGTTAACTGCTCTATATCTATCCAATGTTTTTAATATTAATCCCAAATTGGTGCTAGACCTTCAGGATTCACTTCGCGGCTGTTGGCTTCTAACTGATCAATTTGTGCCATTTGCTCACCACTTAAAGTTATGTTTTGGGCTTGTAAATTGCTGGCAAGATTCTCACGCTTCGTGGATGAAGGAATAACCGCATAGTCTTTGGCCAGTGCCCACGCTAAAATAACTTGGGCAGGAGTTTGTCCGTTTTGCTCAGCTATTTTTTGGATTACCGCATCTTTTAGTGCTTTACCGTAGGCCAAAGTCATATATGAAGTGACCTTTATACGTTGTTGATGCATAAAACTAACCAATTTACGATTTTGTAGATAAGGACTAAGCTCTATTTGATTGGTTTCGATATTTTCAGCCCCTACCACATCGATGGCTTGTTGTAGTAATTCAATATTGAAATTAGACACTCCGATCTTCTTAGTTAGACCTAAGTTTTTTGCCTCAAGTAAGGCGATCATGTATTCTTCAAGTGGCACAGGACCTGAAGGTGCTGGCCAATGGATCAGGGTTAAGTCTACGCTATCAACGCCCAGGTTATTTAAGCTTTCTTTGAGACTGGGGACAAGAGCGTCTTTGGATAAATTATCTACCCAGATTTTGGTGGTAAGATATATAGACTCGGTAGCAATGCCGCTATTTTTTATCGCCGCACCAATGTCTGCCTCGTTGCCATATATTTGTGCAGTATCTATGGCTCTATAGCCTAAATCTAGTGCATTTTCTACAGAGTTGATAACGGTCTCTCCTTGCAGTCTAAATGTACCTAAACCGAATTCTGGAAGTCTCATATAATTCACCTGTCTTTTTATGGTAAACGTTAAGCTTATAAGCAATATTGCTTGTTGAGAGATAGTATATATAGACAGTTAATTGATAAGAAGGCACAGTAAATCAAAATTCTTTTGCATAAGAGTCAATAATGAAAGTCACCCTTAATGAGCTTGATACTTTTATAAGTATTGTTGACACTGGCAGTATAAGTCAGGCGGCTGAATACCTAGATGTTACGGTATCAGCAGTAAGCCGATCTTTAGCGAGGTTGGAGAGAAAGTTAGATACGGCATTATTTAGACGCACAACAAGACGCCTGGAGCTGACCCAAGAGGGTGAGATGTATTTAGCACGGATACGGGGTGTATTAAATGATCTAGAAGCCGCTGAGGATATGTTGATAAAAAACAAAGAGGTACCCTCAGGTAAGCTGAGAATCGACGCGGCTACCCCTTTTATGCTACATGTCATTGCTCCACTGATGACAAAATATAGCCAAGCCTATCCGCAAATCGATATCGAACTGGTAAGCAATGAAAGTCTGGTAGATTTATTAGAGGAGCGAACCGATGTGGCAGTGCGCATTGGAGAGCTAAAGGACTCTACCTTAAGTGCCACACCACTAGGCTTAAGTCAGATTCGAATTCTAGCCAGCCCAGAATATCTACAAAAATATGGTACACCGCAAAGTGTAGAAGATTTGGCTCACCATCAGTTATTGGGCTTTAATTCTCTACCCAAGCTAAATGATTGGCCAATATATGATACTTTTAATAATTTATTTCATGCTCAGACCAATATAAAAGCCGATAGCGGTGAAACTTTAAGGCAATTAGCCTTGTGCGGTACTGGCATTGTCTGCTTATCTGACTTTATGACTCAACAAGACCTCAAAGAAGGGCGACTGATTGAATTATTTGCTGCTAGTACAATAAAAATGCAGCAGCCCATTAACCTAGTCTACTATAGGAATAGAAAGCTATCACAGCGGGTCAGCTCATTCATTGAGTTTATAAAAAAAGAGCTGAGTACCACTAAGCGCTTTTAATACCATATGTTTATATGTGGTTTGTCAGGCTAACTACAATCAAACACGGGGCAAGTAACTGGTCGGTAGTTAAAACCAACCCTCTTCCAAAAGATGCTCGGTATTGCTTAGCTCAAAACCAGTAACCAAATCATAAAAGGTGCCAGGATCTTCAACATCCTCTAGCAAATCTCGCTTATGTAGAGCCACAAACATCGCCAGTGAGTAAGCCGCACAATGAACAGATCTCTTTGGATTAAACGAGATATCAGTGAAAGCTTGATACTGAACAACTTCTTCATGTAATTCTGGATGTTGTTTTAGCGCGTTGATATAAAGCCAGTCATAAAAAGTGGTTAATGGTTCGACACCCCATTCCATACCAAAATAATCATAACCAGTTAACTCACCCGATGAGATTAAACGGTCATCTTTTCTCGCCTGTCTAGGCTTCTCAGTCAGTAAGTCCAAATAAGGTCCACCTTGTTCAAACACCTTACTGGCCTGGAAAGCATTCTCAACACTGTACTTTTGGCCGTCGTCATTGGTAATTTGTAAGCTATAAGGACTTAATGGGAAGCTTAATTTATTGCCTGATTTGGTAGACAGTTCTAATACATTTTTAAAGCCATATTTCTTTTTGATGACTCGGTGCAGATCGTTAAGGGTCTTTTTCTTCTGTCTAGTAGCAAACCCCACATGCCGTTCAATTCGAACCATATCGGTTTTTACCAGATTATCACTGCCCACTCTTGGCATGAATACGGGTTTAGATTCCATGGGAGTTGTTGCTTGTTCCATAACGAGGTGCCTTTTACTTTAATGTACGTGCTATCAATAAATATTACTTAGTCTTAGCGAGGCAGTTTAGCTGATTCTTGATAATTTATCTTGTGCTATTTTTTAGTTTAATACAAAACATTAAAAACATACTAAGTATAAAAAACCGCCCTGATACTTAATATCAGGGCGGTTATATTTACATACAGATAAGAGATTATTGAAGTTGCCCACCTTTAAACACACTATGTCACTCCAGTAGTGACTAGTCGTTACTACTGTCAGCTAACTTTATCAAATTTTGGATCTTTTAGACTTAACCTACCGCGTAGTACATCTGCATACATTCTAAAGTCACTGCTAAAACTTTGTAGCGGATATTTAAAAGTGGCGGGTTTGTTTTTCTCGAAAAAGAAATGACCTACCCAAGCACAAGCATAGCCCGCTGTGATTCCTTTCAGTAGCGGACTTATTTTACCTGTGTTAATAGTAGTGGCCAGCCCAATTAGGCCAAAGCTACTACCTACAAAGTGCAGTCGGCGACAACTGATATTTTGATGTTGGCTCAAGTAAAAGCTATAGAAGCTTTCAAACTCCGCTTTGGTAGTAATTAAGGGGAAGTTATTAGTAGATTGTAATGTGGGTTTATTATCCTTAAAATTTTTCATAGTAGCCTCCTTGCTTATACTATCTATTTTAGTCCTTTTTTCTCTGCACACGACAAAAAAAACAAAAAAGTCTGTTAAAGCAAAGGCATAATAGTAATTTTTAAGACGAATCAGACCATGCCAAACTTTAACAGACTTAGTGAAACTTTAACCCAAAACCTGAGTATGAACAAGGCAAGAATCACATGTTTGAGCTTAATGATAATAGCCCTGATTACTGCTCAAAGCAGTAATCTTAAAAAAAATAGCAAGACACATTCCTAAGGGTGGCAAGACCGACAGTCACTATCGCAGACTACAGCGATTTTTTGCCGAAGCGAGGATAGACTATGATCAATTAGCTTTAATGATATATCGACTGTTTGGGCTAGGCAAAGTCACCTTAACCATTGACCGCACCAACTGGAAATGGGGTAAAAGTAACCTCAACATCTTTATGCTAGGGGTGGTATATAAAGGGATAGCCATCCCCTTATACTGGCAAATGCTAGATAAGCGAGGTAATACAAACCATCTTGAACGCTGTGAACTTATTGAGCGGTTTATCAAACAATTTGGCAAAGATAACCTTGAGATGATAGTAGCAGACAGAGAGTTTGTTGGCGAAAAATGGTTTAACTGGCTCACCAATAATCACATACCCTTTGCCATACGGATTAAGAAGAACAGTAAAGTTAAGAATCATCATGGCAAGTTGGTACAGATTAAAGAGTTATTTCGCCATGTTGGCCATCAAGAAACATATCGACATGGGCGAATACTGACTGTCGATGGTTGTTTGGTTCGAGTATTTGCCAAGCGTGATAAAGACTACGGTTTAGTGATTGTGGCAACCAATCAACTAGAAACAGTGGATGCGATGATAAGCTATGGCAAGCGTTGGGAAATTGAGACTTTATTTGCTTGTCTAAAGGGGAGTGGCTTTAATCTTGAAGATACCCACTTAACCCATCTTGATCGGGTCAGTAAATTAGTCGCAGTGAACGCCTTAGCATTTTGTTGGGCTTATCATGTCGGTATTTATAAAGACAAAGATAAGCCGTTAAAACGCAAGTTGAAGTCAAACGCTCGACCTCAAGCCAGTTTGTTTGCGCTTGGTCTGGATTTATTGATTGAAGGTCTTCGTTTGGTGTTTTTTAACAATGATAAGACTGTCTTTCGACAGTTAGTTAGCTTTTTAACCCCTAAACCTATGAAAATCCGGTGGGGATGATTTTTTTGTCGTGTGCAGAGTCCTTTTTTATATTAATAACTTGCATGCTAGGATAGCTCAAATCAATCTTATACTTGCTACCACCGCGATAAGCTTTGGCTTTAACAATACCCTGCTTCTCTTTATAGTCTAACTTTTCAACTCTATATCCCATGCTATTTAGTTTACGAGTAGCAAGCCTTTCTGCATTGGCTTTATTGTTGGTATTCTTATAGCCTTTGTTTTTATGATTATTGTGCTTATTTTTGTTTTTATGATTGTCGTGTTTTTTATAATCGCCATTAGGATGATAAACAGGACCATCTAAAATAAGCGGAGTCGAGGTACAACCCGATGCCACACTTAAAGCTGCAGCCATTAGGCCGGCAGAAATTAATTTTGTCTTAGTCATAACACTCACCTTTTATTAAAATATTAATCTTATTTAATGTTTGTACTTTAGATTGCAGATAGCTGAATTGTATATAGCTAAAATAGAGACCGTCTTATAAATATCTGTCGTGTATTACCCAAATAGGTCTAACAGTTAAGAACCACCGAAAATTTTGTGACAGATTTAAGACAATGATAGCCAACCAGTCTTTAACTCAAATGTCTGTACTGTAACCCAGTTGTAATCTACACAATTAAAAGGACTTACAGATCGATAGTAGTATGATTGCAATTAATTGATGGTCTTAAAGCCAAAAAAGCCAAACCAGATTGTGGTCTAGCTTTTTAGGAATAAAACAAGATGCTTAAAAATGATTCTTAACGCTCATCATTAAAGATGGCTATGCAATTATGGCTATTGTGCAATAACTATGCATTGCTCTTAGAGCGTAGTTCGTGTCTTAAAATTTTACCCACAGTTGATTTGGGTAGCTCATCAATGAACTCAACATGACGAGGACATTTATAAGCCGCTAAGTTCTTTTTACAAAACTCAATCAGCTCTTTTTTGGTTAAGCTTTTATCATCAGTGACCACAAACAGTTTCACAGATTGGCCTTGTTGCTCATCCTCCACACCTACTACTGAGCATTCTCTAACTTTAGGATGCATCTCTACAACGCCTTCAATCTCATTAGGATAGACATTAAAGCCACTGACGATAAGCATGTCTTTTTTTCTATCGAAAAGTTTAACATAGCCTTTTGCATCGATAGTGCCGACATCACCTGTCTTCAAATACCCATCTTTGGTAAAGAACTTACTGTTATCAAGATTGTGATAACCTTTGATAACGTTCATCCCTTTAATACCAATCTCACCTTCCTCGCCCACACCCAGTACGTTTTCTTCATCATCAAATATCTTGATATCGACGCCTGGAACAGGCATACCAATCGTACCGGTGAACTCTCTATTAGTTAGAGGGTTTGCAGTGCCAACACCAAGCGTTTCTGACATGCCCCACCCTTCATGGATAGGAACGCCAGTGGTTTCTAACCACTTACGTGCCATTTCAGGCGTAGCGGCCATACCGCCTGCCAAAGACAGTTTTAATTTTGAAAAATCAACGGATTTAAAATCAGAATGATTCAACAGGGCTTGGAACAGGGTGTTTACGGCAGGCAGCAGATGAAACTCTTCTTTTTTCAGCAATTTTACGAACGCATTAATATCACGAGGGTTGGTGACCAGTAAGAAATGTTGTCCAGTACGAAAACCGAGTAAAGAGATAATAAAAGCGAAGATATGGTACAGCGGCAAAGCGATAACTGAGGTTAACTGACCGTCTTTATTGGGATCATAATTTAATGGCTTGAACCATTCATCATATTGCTTGGTACCATAGACCACGTTATGGTGGGTAATCAAGATACCCTTAGCGACCCCTGTGGTGCCACCGGTGTATTGAATCATTGCCAAGTCATCAGGATTGATATCAGGACGGGTATATTTGAGCTTTTTGCCTTTCTTTAATACCTCTTTAAAGCTAATTTCTTGGCATTTTGAACAGCCTGATAAATCATACTTCGGCACTGCTTTTTTAAGGTGTTTGGCCGCTAAATTAATCAAGGTTCCTTTTGCGGTGCCTAACATATCACCAATAGCGCTCACAACGACCGTTTCTACCGGTGTTTTGTCAATAATAGAGTCTAGGCCATGAGCGAATGGTTCCAAAATAAAGATAAGTTTGGCATCCGCATCAATCAATTGATGTTTTAATTCTCGTGAAGTATACAGAGGGTTAATTAGAGTCAATACCATGCCGGCACGTAAAGCGCCAATAACTATAGGCAGATATTGATTAACGTTAGGCATCATGACCCCAACAGTTGAGCCTTTTGCTAATCCTAGACTTTGAATCCATGCGGCTATATTCTTTGATATTTGATCTACTTCGGCATAGGTATATGACACGCCCATATTGGTCATAAATTTGTTTTTAGCAAATTTTGTTAGGGTTTCATCGAAGTAGTCATTTAGCGACTGATTGAGAGGGGGTAATTCTTTAGCGACGCCTTCCGGATAGAATTCGGTCCAAAACTTATTCATAACTTACCTTCCATAGTTTATTATTACACTTCAGCCTTGAAGTGAGGGTCTAACATAGATATAAATAGCTCGCTAAACCACTTTATCCAAACTACTTTATATAGAAAAGTGAGATATGGGCAAGTAATATACAGACAAGCGAGCTACTGTTATTAAATACATTCAAGAGGTAAATTACAAGGATTAAGTAATTTACCTTCTTTAGGCATAAGAATTAACCTGCCATCTGGTCAACACTAACCCGCCCACTCTAACTCACCACTTGCCAACCTGCAGTAGCACCATACTGATCTTGATGGGCAAATAAGGGGTGTTGTTGTGCTTCTGCAAGCGTAAGTACCGGGGTTACGCAAACATCAGTGTCAGCAAAGACTTGTTGCCAATGCGATAAGGGCTGGCTTGCAAATTTCTCAGCCACGGTCTTCATGGCCGCACGGCTGTCTGGCATGTTCGGTAATACCCCACGTTGCCAATGCGTATTTTTTAAATCCGCTAACTCCAGTACATCACAAAGCCCCTGCCAAAATTTAAGCTCAAGCGAGCCTACTGCCATGTAACGGTCATCTGACGTCTTGTATAAACGATAGCAAGGCAACAGACCTCCTAAGAAGTCATACTGAGGAACCGGTTTTTTACCCGTCATCTGCTCGATAAGCTTACCGGTAGACTTTGGCATCACCATATGATGGTATAAGCTGTGGGTCATACTGATATTAATGTGACGACCTTTGCCCGTGGATTTGGCAGCAATAACTGCTGCCAATAGTGCTATCACTGCGGTATCACTACCCCCTGCTAGATCAGCAAACTGAATGTTAGGCATGGCTTGCCCGCCATCCGCTGTCTTTAACTGGTCGAGCACACCACTCATCGCCATAAAGTTAATATCGTGACCGGCTTTTTGACTCCAGTCGTGAGTTACGGCCTCGCCATCTGCATGACCATAGCCCGTAATAGATACCATAACCAACTTTGGATTAAGTGCGTGTAAAGTTTCTGCACTCAATCCTGTGGCTTCTAAGACCCCAGGACGAAAGCTGTCGAGCATAACATCGGCATCTTTTATCTGCTCTTTGATCGCTTCGATACCAGCTTCATCACGGAAATCGACTTTTTGAGTGTCTTTACCATGATTTAGGGCGGTAAATAACTCACCAAACGCATGAGCGGGATCGCCTTGTGGTGGCTCAATCTTAACGATTTGTGTGCCAAGGTCTGCCAATAGCCTAGTCGCAAAGGGACCAGGCAAATTACGTGTTAAATCAACTACTTTAATGCCTTGAAGACAATCAGCCATTTGATCTAGTAGTGCACTACTCATCGATAAACTCCTGACCTTTTTCAGCCATTTCTACTAAAATGTTAGCGGGTTCAAAACGCTCGCCGTAGGCTGCAGCAAGCTCACGGCTACGCTCAACGAACTTTTTAACACCTACTGAGTTAATAAACTGCAGCGTACCGCCTTGGTTTGGTGCAAAGCCCCAACCGAAGATAGAGCCAACGTTAGCATCGGCAACTGAACGTACCACATTTTCCTCGTAACATTTGGCAGTCTCATTGGCTTGAACGTACAGTAAACGGTCAACTAAGTCTTGTTGTGAAGGTTGAGCCTCTTTGGTTGGATAAAGGTTGGTCAGCTCAGGCCATAAGCGTTTTTCACCATTTTCTGGATAATCATAGAAACCTTTGCCAACCTTCTTACCTTCACGTCCTAGCTCATTTACCATTTTTTCAACAACTGGCATGGCAGGATGCGCGGTAAAGGTTTTACCTTCGGCTTCTAAAGCACGCTTTGTCTGCTGCATAACATGCAGTGACAAGCTTAATGAAACCTCATCCTGTAGGGCCAATGGTGGCATTGGCATACCCGCTTTTAAACCGGCAACTTCGATGCTACGGGGGTGAATACCTTCGGCCAACATTGCAATACCTTCTGAGACATAGGTACCAAACACACGAGAAGTATAGAAGCCGCGACTGTCATTGACTACGATTGGGGTCTTAGCGATTTGACCCACATAATCAAAGCCTTTAGCTAAGGTGGCGTCATCCGTCTCTTCACCCACAATAATTTCAACCAAAGGCATCTTATCTACCGGAGAGAAGAAATGTAGACCGATGAACTGGTTAGGACGTTTGCTGGCTTTGGCCAATTCAGTAATCGGTAATGTTGAGGTGTTAGAGGCATAAACGGCTGTTTCTGGAATAACTGCTTCAGCATTGCGAGTACAAGCCGCTTTAACGTCGATGTCCTCAAACACGGCTTCAATAATTAAGTCACAACCTTCTAGGTCTTCATAAGATGTAGTGGTCTTAATTTTATCCAGTAAAGCTTGTTTCTTTTCAGCCGTTGAACGACCACGGCTAATGGCCTTGTCTAATAGCTTGGTAGAATAGTTTTTACCTTTTTCCGCGCCTTCAATAGAGGTATCTAAAAGCACAACCTCCATACCCGCTTTGGCAGAAACATAAGCAATGCCAGCGCCCATCATGCCAGCGCCAAGGATACCTACTTTGCTTACTTTAGAGCGCTCAAATCCTTCAGGACGTGACTGACCTTTTTTAATATTATTCAGCTGTGTCCAAAGGGTGTTGATCATGTTTTTAGACACATCAGATAAGGCACAAGCCACAAAATAACGCGACTCAATTTTGAGGCCATTATCGATGTCGGTTAAACAGCCCTCAAACACACTCGATAAAATGTGCGTGATGGCGGGATAATTGCCATGCGATTTTTGATTGGCCATGGCCGGCGCAATTGAGAAGACCTGAACCACTTTAGGATGCTTACTATCCCCTCCTGGAATTTTGAAACCTCTTTCATCCCAAGGCTGGCTAGCTTTAGGGTTGTTGTTGATCCATTCTTTAGCCTTACTGATAAGCTCTTCGTTGTCTTTGGCTGTATCATGGATAACACCAATTTCAACAGCTTGCTGAGGACGAAGCTCTTTGCCTTGAGTCATTAACTCTAGTGCTTTTTGAATACCTACTAGACGTGGCAGACGCTGAGTACCGCCACCGCCTGGCAATAGACCTAATTTCACTTCTGGCAGACCCAGTTTGGTCTTTGGTGAATCAATAGCAATGCGGTAATGACAGGCCAAAGCCAATTCTAAACCACCACCCAAGGCGGTACCGGTAATGGCGGCTACGACTGGTTTGCCTGACGTTTCTAACTTACGCAGGCTGGTTTTTAAATCTTCTACCAACTCAAAAGCGTCTTCTGCGGTTTTGATAGTGGCCAATTGATCGATATCGGCACCGACCACAAAGGTTGATTTACCGGAAGTTAAAATTAGGCCCTTGGCTTCTTCATCACTGATAAAAGCATCGGTCAAAGTGGCAAATGCTTCATTGAAGCCATCGCCAATCACATTCATTTTACGATCGCTTTGATCGATGGTAACGGTGATGATGCCGTTGTCTGCTTCTGCAGAGAAATTATTTAATGCATTAATGGCGTTTACGCTGTTTGTACTCATGTTATGTCCTTATTATTTCTACACTTTATGTAAGGCGTATGTTATGTCCGTATCTAGACGCTATAAGTTTGTGACCCTGCAATAGATAGCTTGGCAATCGATAGATTGAGCATTATTAAACACGCTCAATAATAGTCGCAATACCCATACCACCACCCACACACAGCGTGATCATAGCGGTATTTAAGTCACGGCGTTCTAGTTCATCCAGTACGGTAGTCACTAGCATAGCGCCTGTGGCCCCTAACGGATGACCCATGGCGATAGCGCCGCCATTAACGTTCACTTTGTCTAAGGAGACGCCAAAGTCAGCCGCGGTATTCATTGGTACCGCAGCAAAGGCTTCGTTAATTTCCCAAAGATCAATATCAGCAGCGGTCATGCCCGCTTTATCTAGGGCTTTCTGACAAGCTGGGGTTGGACCGGTTAACATAATAGTAGGCTCTGAACCAATAACAGAGGCCATGGTAATCTTGGCACGTGGCTTCAGACCGGCTTTCTCGCCAGCGGCTCTACTACCTACTAAGCACAAAGCTGACCCATCAACGATACCTGAAGAGTTACCCGCATGGTGAACGTGATTGATGTCTTCAATCGTAGTGTATTTATCTAAAATTACGCTATCAAAGCCCATCTTGCCAGGCATTGCGAATGAAGGGTTTAATTTAGCTAGGGTTTCGACAGAGGTATTTGGACGAATGGTCTCGTCTTTGTCTAATAATAAAAGACCATTAATATCGGTGACAGGAACCACTGACTTATTGTAATAGCCATTTTCCCAAGCGGCAGCCGCTCTTCTGTGGGATTCAGTGGCAAAAGCATCCACATCTTCACGAGTAAAACCACGCAAGGTTGCAATGGCATCAGCGCCAACACCTTGTGGCGCAAACTGGGTAGAAACGTTGACACGGGGATCCATATACCAAGCACCGCCATCTGAGCCCATTGGCACACGGCTCATAGACTCTACACCACCGGCAACTACCAAATCTTCCATACCAGACATGACTTTGGTAGCGGCTAAATTGATTGACTCTAGTCCAGACGCACAAAAGCGTGACAGAGTTAACCCGGCCACGCTTTCATGCCACTCGGCATCGATAGCAGCAATACGGGCAATATCAGAGCCTTGCTCACCAACTGGGGTGACACAGCCTAATACGATATCGTCTACTAAACTAGTATCTAAGTTGTGGCGCTGTTGCATCTCTTTTAATAGCGTGCGAACCAGCCAAATTGGTGAGGCTTGATGTAAAGATCCATCTTTCTTACCTTTGCCACGAGGGGTGCGAATGGCGTCATAAATATAGGCAACTTCAGTCATAAAAATCCCTTTTTGATTTTCTAAAATAGTTTTGAACCGATTGACAGTCTAGTGTTGCCTTAAAGTCTTGATCTAACCTTTGTAGCCTTTAAGGCAACACTGTCTTTAATTGATTATGGCACATTAAGCAGACACTCAGTGACCCGTTTTTATTAACCACAATAAAGCCACTGAGGTAAGTATGAATGCTTAGCAACCTTTTTGGCAGTCACCTTAAGCAAGTTAAGGTGACGCTATAAGGTAAACTAAGCATTACATGATGAGAGGCTACATAAAGCGAGAAGCCAACTCTTTCATAATCTCGTTAGTACCACCGTAGATCTTCTGTACACGAGCATCTGCGTACATACGAGCGATTGGATATTCGCTCATATAACCATAACCACCGAATAACTGTAAGCACTCATCGATTACTTTACACTGCTTTTCAGTGACCCAGTATTTGATTAATGAGGCTTGTGGTGCAGTAAGTTTGCCCTCAATCATGGCCTCAACAGCAGAGTCACATAGCGCACGTACCGCTAAATAATCGGCTTGTACTTCCGCTAATTTAAAGCGGGTGTTTTGGAATTTCCAAATAGGACGACCAAACGCCTCACGCTGTTTAACATAGTCAAGGGTCAGCTCTAACGCCAGTTTAATAGCACCGCAACCGGTTAACGCAATAATCAGACGCTCTTGAGGCAACTCTTGCATCATTTGGATAAAGCCAAGTCCTTCGACGCTGCCTAATAAGTTCTTTTGTGGTACACGGACATTACTAAAGAATAGCTCTGAGGTATCTTGAGCGGATAAACCGGTTTTCTTAAGATTACGGCCACGCTCAAACCCTTCTAAACCATCTGTTTCAACCACGATTAATGAAACGCCCTGTGCGCCCTTCTCACGGTCTGTTTTACAAGCCAATACGATTAGGTTGGCATGTTGACCATTAGTGATGAAAGTTTTAGACCCATTAATGATGTAGTCGTCACCATCTTTAACTGCATAGGTTTTAATTGCTTGTAAGTCAGAGCCTGTGGTTGGCTCAGTCATGGCAATGGCGCCCACATATTCGCCGGTAGCCAATTTAGGAATCCAAGCTTTTCTTTGCTCTTCAGTACCATGCTTTAAAATATAAGGTGCCACGATACCTGAGTGAACCATACCGCCAAAACCGGCTTGGTTGGCTTGTGCTTGAGCCAAAAGAATAGCAGCTTCATGACCGAAGTCACCACCGCCACCGCCGTACTCTTCTGGCATTGAGGCACATAAAAAGCCCATCTCACCTGCTTCATTCCACGCTTCACGGTCAATCTTGCCGTTTTCACGCCACTGCTCATCTTTATCTTCCCAACTTTGGAACATTTTTAAGGCACTTTCATATACCATTTCATGTTCTTCAGTCATCCAATTGCTTTTAAAAGTATCAATGCTCATATCGTCATTCCATAACGTGTTAGGTGAATAAAATATTTTATGGTAATAATTATTACCGTATTCCAAATATGTTAACTAGCTGTTTAAGCTTGCTATTATCGGGTTTGCAGACTTATACTACAAAAAAATATTTTTATTAGCAATAACTTACTTTTAAATGGTAATTATAATTACCTATCTTTAGTAGAGGAATATATGAGCAACAAACCTGTTACTTCTAAAGCCAAAACCGACGGTTTGAATGAAACTGATGTGGTAGACAATAAAACATTAGCCCCTTTATCTAAAATGCGCCCTGCCACCTTAGACAATATCGAAAAAGCAGTACATCAACTATTTGCTGGAGAGAATGCGCAAGAAGTCACCATGATTCAGATCGCAAAAACCGCAAACGTGTCTTTGCAAACCTTATATAAATACTTTGGTGATAAACAGACGGTGTTTCATACCATTATGGATAGAGTGCTTGGCCGGCTTGCGGTGCGTATGATGGACCACTTGCAGGGCATCGACAGTGTAGAAGATAGGCTTAGAAAGACGTTATGGGTAGTGTTTGATTTTGTAGACAGTCACCCCGATGCGATAACAGTACTGACCTCAGTATCTGCGACGGACATTCGCAAAATATCGATTTATGAAAATGAAGAGCTTATTACAGCATTTACCAGTGTGCTAGCAGACGGCCAAAGCCGCGGGGTATTAAATGACAATGTGCCGCTATACGTATTATTTGATGTGTTTATGGGGTTTGTGATGCGTATTGGCACCATGCAGGTGATTAGAAAGTCCACTACTCCTTTAACAGCTAATTTTGATGATTTATTTCAAATACTATGGCGGGCGATTTCCAAGCCAAACGCCTCGTAGCTTCTGCCATAGAATGTCTCATAACTCATGGCTTTATGCGCAAGCTTATCGTTAGGTTTATTTCAAATAATAAATGAAAATGATAGGTAAAAATCGCCATCCTAGGCATACTCATTTTATGCCGTACTTGATTAATCAATAAAATATAGTTATAACTTACAGAATTGGGAAACTAATAGTTTATAAGTGCATGTGCAACGGACGTAAATACAGTGTAACAGCGTAATAATGCTCTTATTTTCATAACCATAAGGTAGAGGCAGTATAACCATATTGAATAGTTTCCCAAATCATACATGCTAGTATATTGAGCTTTTCAAAATCAACCCACTACCAACTACTCATTGAGGTATATATGAGCGAAGTATCTCCTAACAAGGAAAAGCTAAACTGGCGAATTTTTGGGCCAGGTATCTTATTGGCAACAGGGGCAGTGGGTGGTTCTCACTTAATCTCATCGACCCAAGCCGGGGCACTATACGGCTGGCAATTGGCGATTATGATTATCTTAGCCAACTTCTTTAAATATCCCTTTTTTAAATTTAGCACAGACTATGTCTATGACACAGGTGAGTCGCTCATTGCGGGCTACGCCAAGAAGTCTATGGTTTATTTGTGGGTATACACCATACTGCTATTGGCTTCGGCGGTAATTAGCGTTGGCGCAGTGGCATTATTAACCTCTGTTATTTTACAGTTCATGTTACCTGAAGGATTAATGTCCATCACTCTGGTCTCGCTATTAGTAATGGGTGTGTCTTGGTTGTTTTTGGTGCTAGGCCATTACAAATTGCTGGACCAGTTTAATAAGTGGATTATGGCAGCGCTTATTATCACTACAATCTTGGCGGTGTTTATTGCTGCTGGCAAGCCAATTGCCAGAGTCCCCGACTTCGTAGAAATGTCACCTTGGAATATGGCTTCTTTAGGATTTATTGTGGCGTTAATGGGCTGGATGCCTGCACCACTTGAATTTGCCGCCATGACCTCGATGTGGACCAAAGAAAAAGTAAAAACCGACCACACCACGCACAGACAAGGCTTAATTGATTTCAATGCTGGTTATATCTCAAGTGCTATTTTGGCATTGTTTTTCTTGGCTTTGGGGGTATTTGTTCAGTACGGTTCTGGCGCTGAAATTGAGATGCAAGGTGGGGCTTATATTGGTCAGCTGATTAATATGTATACCGCCACCATTGGCGACTGGTCTAAATCATTGGTGGCCTTTGTGGCCTTTATGGTGATGTTTGGCACAACCGTGGCCTGTGCGGATGGTTATGGTCGCTCATTGGCGGAAAGTACGCGTCTTATCAAAGGCGGTGCTGAGGCGAGCAATAAGCAAATCTTATTTTGGACCACTTACACTGTATTGGGCGGCTTTATTGTGATCACTTTCTTCCAAGGTCAGCTTGGTAGCATGTTGAAGTTTGCCATGATTTCAGCCTTTGTGTTGGCTCCGGTATTTGGCTGGCTTAACTACTCATTAATCAAAAGCCAAAAACAGCTGTCAACGGGCATGACTGTTTATAGTATTTCTGGACTTATTTTTCTAGCAGCTGTGGCTCTATTATTTATGGCCCAGCTAACCGGTTTAATCGCTTAAATTGCAATAAATAACTCTAATGACTCTGCCTAGCAGACACCCTTTATCAGACACAACCGCATTTAAGGTAATTAACTAATGAGCACCTCTTCTACTCATTCAGCCCAAAGTTCAGCCCAAAGTAACGTTGGATTCAATTGGAAAAACTTTGGCCCTGGTATTTTATTAGCCACCGCAGCCATTGGTGGCTCGCATTTAATCTCATCGACCCAAGCCGGTGCATTATACGGCTGGCAACTAGCGATTATGATTATTTTGGCTAACTTCTTTAAATATCCGTTCTTTAAATTCGGTACGGACTATGTCTATGAGACCGGCGACTCTTTGGTAGCAGGCTATGCTAAAAAGTCAAAGTTATATCTTTGGGCGTTCTTTATCTTATCTTTAGCAGCATCGGTCATCAGTACCGGTGCCGTCGCCCTATTAGCCGCAGTTATCCTAGGCTTTATGTTGCCAGAAAGTTGGGGCTTATCTACCACGACCTTGTCTTTAATAGTGATGGGTGTGACTTGGATATTCTTGATCCTCGGTCACTATAAGATGCTCGATAAGTTGACCAAATGGATTATGGTGGCATTGACCTTGGCAACCTTAGCGGCAGTTATCATTGCTGCTGGCAAGCCTACCGCCATTGCGCCTGACTTTGTCGCCACTTCCCCTTGGAATATGGCGACCCTAGCCTTTATCGTGGCTCTTATGGGTTGGATGCCAGCACCGCTTGAGTTTTCAGCCATTAACTCTATGTGGATTTCTGCTAAAGTTAAAAATGATCACACCACGCACCGCCAAGGTTTAATCGACTTTAATGTCGGCTTTATTGCCACCTCTATTTTGGCCTTATTATTCTTAGCATTGGGCGTATATGTGCAGTACGGTTCTGGGGTGGAAATTCAAACTCAAGGCGGCGCCTATGTCGACCAGTTGATTAATATGTATACGGCCACCATTGGTGAATGGTCAAGATTGCTAGTCGCTTTTATTGCCTTTATGGTTATGTTTGGTACCACCATCACCTGTGCCGATGGCTATGGCCGAGTTAACGCTGAAAGCTGGCGCTTAATCAAAGGCGATATGGAAGTGTCACAGAAGCAAATTTTGGTGTGGACCACTTACTGTGCTTGGGGCGGGTTTATTCTCATTACCTTCTTTACCGGCCAGCTTGGTGCCATGCTTAAATTCGCGATGATTACCGCCTTTGTCTCTGCCCCTATCTTTGGGTGGTTAAACTATTCATTGGCCAAAAATCATCAAAAATTATCACCTATTATGAATTTGTATAGTATTTCAGGTTTGATTTTCTTAGGGGGTATTGCTTTGTTATTTATGGCACAGTTGATGGGCTTTATTGACTAAACAACCCCATCCTAGTTATAAGTAGCGATCAATACCTATATAAACCTTTTTAGGGCTGTTTTGAATCAAGACAGCCCTTTTTATTGGCCGTAATTTGTCTGCATAAAATTATGTGAGAAGCTCTATACAAGGTTCTATACAAAGCTTTGTACAGGGCTTTGTACAAGATTTTGTACAGCACTGTGCATCAGGTGCTGAGTTATTTAGGGGTTATTTTAGCGGCGGCATTATACGGTTTGTGAATTTGCAGTTGTATCCGCCGATGATTACGGTATATAGTCTTAACCACAATACGCTGACCTCGCTGTGACCCTATTATTTAAAATTGAATAAATTGAATAATAATCGAATAGACAATTAAAAGAATGGGTAACACCGCAGTTCAATAATTTTTAGGATAGGCATTGGAGGCTTATATGAAAGATTTAGGGTTTTCAAACGCTGCTGACAAGATTCAGCCTACTGATGCCCCCAAGCGCAAAGCTGCTGCTCGCTATGGCATTGCTCTTTTGCTCGCCTTGTGTGGTAGTCCAATATTACTAACTGGCTGTGATAGCAAGCCACAAAATCCAATGCTACAGACCATTCCCACCGACTCTGAAAAGTGGCAGGATAAATTAGGCGATACCTTAGATCAGCTCTCTGAAGAAGATAGGCAGCTGTTAAGCCGTTATATGCTACGCATGCGCTTGAGTGAGGCCTATGAAAAAGGTGCCATGCCAAGAATCACTGTCGGTAAAGCGCTAGAACAACAACGCCAATATGAAGCCCTGCACCCTACCAATCCAACAGGGCGCAAGAGCCCTGTTAGTCAAGGCACACAGCAGCAAGACTTTACCATCACCTTATTGCCTGCGCATACCAGTGAAACGGACAGCCTGAATAATGTGGAGTTGTCATTTGTTTTGGCCAATACGGCTGACAGCGCCATTACCAGCTTTAAGGGCACGTTGCTTTTACGCTATCCGGCATTTAAGAAGCCCAAACCAGTGGTCATTCCTTTGACTAAATTTGAGCCGCCCATCGCTCCCAAAAATGCCAATAAAATAGTGGCTGATGTCAGTATCTCAGACACTAATGTGATGAAAGCCATTCAAAGTCCTGAAAATATTGAGATAGTAATCACCAAGGGCAGCATGACATTCGCAGATGGCCGCGAGATTGTGTTTGAATAACATCTAAATCTTATTATGAGGGCTATCTTTGGGTGTATTTTTAAAGTCATGAGTATCTTTATAGCGACCTTAAAATAGTGACCCTAAGATTTGAAACAACAAGCTATTACCGATTACTTTAAATATTGCTCTAGCAGTGTGAGGCATAAATGCAATTAAAGAGACTGACAGCTTTTCATACAGTGGCACAGCTAAAAAGCTTTAGTGACGCGGTGTCAGTCACTCAATTGTCTCAGCCAACTTTAAGTCGATTAATTAAGCAATTAGAAGATGATATCGGCGTAGAGCTGATTGACCGTTATCATCGGCCACTACAGTTAACGCCTGCTGGGAGGTTCTTTTACGAAAAAGTAGACACTATTCTAAAGGAATTGGACAGTAGTATTACTCTAACTCAAAAAATGGCGCACCCACCGGATACACTGAATATAGGGTTTGTGCCCTCAGTATTGTATGGTTTACTGCCCACTATTATTTCACGGCTTAAGCAGCGTCTGCCGAACTTAGCAGTGCATCTAAAGGACATCAGCTCTTTTAAGCAAGTCAGTGCTCTAAAGTCTGGTGAAATTGATGTGGGCTTTGGCCGCTTTGCTCATGACGATCCCAACATCAAGCAGTTGTTATTGCGCCATGAGCGTTATGTGGCGGCCTTGCCTAATAGCCATGCGCTGGCTCACCACCAGATCATTCACTTGTCACAGCTACAAGACAGCCGTGTGATTTTATATCACCAGACCCACTTGCCTGCCGTCAGTACGGATCCCTCTAATAGCCTTGAGGCAGATAGCCCTGCTCAGATTAGTGAGCCGTTATTACATCTATTTGCCAAGCAGTCTGCTTTGCCGCATCAGACCACCTTTGTTAGTGACATTCAGATAGCACTGGGCTTAGTAGCTGCTGGTGAGGGAGTCACGCTTGTGCCTGATAGCTTAAAGTCGGTACGAACCGAACAGATTCGCTATCGTAAGTTAATCCATGAAGATGCCACCTCCCCGATATATTTGTGCGCTCTGCAAAATCCAACACATCCTGCCTTAGAAATCATGCTTGAGGTGATATATCAGCTTTATGAAGAACGCGGCGTCACTTACCGCCGAGTTCAATAAGGTTAATACAGCCACTACAACATAGTGGCTAACTTCCAAATTTAGAGGCATGAGTACCTAGCCTATGGATTTCCGTGAAATTCTCAGTAATTAGGTAAAGCAGGTAGCAATTTCAGATAATTGTAACAAAATGTAAAATTCAACACCCATCCGACCTCTCTATTAGACAAATACTAAATAGGTGACCTGCTAAAACCCTCTAAAATGAATATAATCATTCATTATCTGAATAATGTTAGTTAATACAGATAAATATATTAATTTATCTAAACAAATATTGAATCAAGCCTCTTCCCTATGTGTCTATTAAGCGGTAATCTATCTCAAAACAAAGACAATCAATTTTGTAATACTTCTTTTATACCACTTTTTTATAACACCCCCTCGCTGATCTAAGGACAGACTATGACCATCAATTCTGCAGGCAAGCGCTTCCGCGATGCCATCTCTGAACAAAAATCAAATAACCAACCTCTTCAAATCGTCGGCACCATCAATGCTTACACTGCAATGATGGCCAAACAAGTGGGCCATAAAGCGATTTATCTATCAGGTGCTGGCGTGGCCAATGCCTCTTATGGTTTACCTGACTTAGGCATGACCAGTTTGGATAACGTTTTAGAAGACGCTAGCCGCATTACCAATGCCGTAGATACGCCGCTATTGGTCGATATCGATACAGGTTGGGGTGGCGCATTTAATATCTCACAAACCATCAAAAAGATGGAAAAAGCAGGCGTTGCAGCCGTGCATATCGAAGACCAAGTGGCTCAAAAACGTTGTGGTCACCGTCCTAATAAAGAAATAGTTTCGACCAGTGAAATGGTAGACCGTCTTAAAGCCGCTCTCGATGCGAAAGTAGACTCAGATTTTGTAGTGATGGCGCGTACGGATGCGTTATCAGTAGAAGGCTTAGAGGCAGCAGTGGAACGTGCGGTGGCCTTTCAGGAAGCTGGCGCCGATATGATTTTTGCTGAAGCATTAACTGATATTGAAATGTATCGCAAGTTCACTGATGTTTTAGATATTCCTGTTTTGGCAAACATGACTGAATTCGGTCAAACTGATTTGTATACCACTGAACAACTATATAGTGTGGGCGTTGATATGGTGCTATACCCACTGTCTGCCTTCCGTGCTATGAATAAAGCAGCGTTGAACGTGTATCAGCATCTACTGAATGATGGTACCCAACAAGCGGTCGTTGACACCATGCAAACCCGTATGGAGCTATATGATTTCTTAAATTATCATGAATTTGAACAAAAGCTGGATCAGTTATTCGCTCAAAAAAAATAGAGTAAAGGAATCTACTCTTTATTTAGACAATAAACTTAATATTCTAAAAATCACTAGATTGAATGACTCAATCATACCGTCACCTCATTGAAAGGAAACTATTATGGCAGCAGGTAAACAGTTAACAGGCGCAGGCTTACGTGGACAAGTAGCCGGAAAAACATCATTATCTACCGTAGGTAAATCAGGCTCAGGTTTAACCTATCGTGGCTACGATGTAAGCGAACTGGCTGAACAGTGTATTTTTGAAGAAGTGGCGTATTTGCTACTTTATGGTGAATTGCCGACTCAAGCTCAATTGGATGAATACAAAGCCACGTTAAAACAGTTGCGTGATTTGCCCCAAGCTTTAAAAGACGTACTAGAGCGTATTCCTCAAGACGCACACCCAATGGATGTGTTACGTACCGGCTGTTCAATGTTGGGTAATTTAGAGCCTGAAGATAGCTTTGAGCAGCAATTGGACAAAACCAATCGTATGTTATCTGCGTTCCCAGCCATCATTAACTACTGGTACCGCTTTAGTCATGAAGGCGTAAAAATTGACTGTGTTACCGATGCAGAAACCATTGGTGGTCATTTCTTACAGCTTCTTAAAGGCGAAAAGCCTAGCGAGCTTCATGAGCATGTAATGAACGTATCGTTAATCTTATACGCTGAGCACGAGTTTAACGCTTCTACCTTTACTGCTCGTGTTTGTGCGTCTACCCTATCCGACATCTTCTCATGTATCACTGGCGCCATCGGCTCATTACGTGGCCCATTACATGGCGGTGCCAATGAGGCAGCAATGGAGTTGATTGAAAGCTTTGACTCTCCAGAAGCAGCAGAAGCTGGCCTAATGGGTATGCTTGAGCGTAAAGACAAAATTATGGGCTTTGGTCACGCTATTTATAGCGACTCAGATCCACGTAACGTGATTATCAAACAATGGGCAGAGAAACTTGCTGCTGATGTGGGTGACGAAGTGCTATACCCAGTCTCTGTACGCTGTGAAGAGGTCATGTGGCGTGAGAAGAAATTATTCTGTAACGCTGATTTCTTCCATGCTTCTACCTATAATTTTATGGGCATTCCAACCAAGTTATTCACCCCAATCTTTGTGTGTTCTCGCTTGACTGGTTGGGCGGCTCACGTATTTGAGCAACGCGCCAATAACCGTATCATTCGTCCGAGTGCTGAATACATCGGTGAAGAGCCAAGATCGGTAACGGCGATTGGCGAGCGTGGCTAATAGCTTCTTTAAACCAATAAAATATTAGCCCACAAAAACGCTATTCAAAAAAAGGGAGTGTCCGGCAATGGTATATTTAATGTCAGACACCCCTTTTGCAATTCAATAAATTAATTATTAAGGATGGCCCGTTATGCCAAATCAAAACAGCCAACAGCCAACGCTCACTCACAAACACCCGCAGCCGATGAATCAAGACTTCAAAAAGCCGCTACCTTTACCCAATGGTGAAGACAGTGGTTTGTATTACTTCGATGTTGAGCAAGCGGTTAATGATATTGAACCAGGCGCTTATGCCAAGCTGCCTTTTAGCTCAAAAGTCTTGTGTGAGAACTTAGTGCGTCGTTGCCCACCTGAGGACTTAAAAGAAGCACTATCTCAGCACATCTACCGCAAGCAGGAAGTTGATTTCCCTTGGTATCCAGCTCGCGTTGTCTGTCATGACATCTTAGGTCAGACAGCTTTTGTTGACTTAGCAGGTCTACGTGATGCGATTGCTGCAGAAGGCGGTGATCCTTCAAAAGTAAACCCAATTGTTCCAACTCAGCTAATTGTGGATCATTCATTAGCGGTTGAACATGCCGGCTATGAAGAGAATGCCTTTGAGAAGAATCGTGCGATTGAAGATCGTCGTAACGAAGATCGTTTTCACTTTATCAATTGGTGTGAATATGCCTTTGATAATGTGAACGTAGTACCGCCTGGCAACGGCATTATGCACCAGATTAACCTTGAGAAAATGTCGCCTGTGGTTCAGGTTATTGCCGATAAAAAAGATGGTAAGCCTGTGGCCTACCCAGATACCTTGGTTGGTACCGACAGTCACACCCCGATGGTTGATGCTCTAGGGGTTATCTCAATTGGTGTGGGCGGACTTGAAGCCGAAAGCGTTATGCTAGGTAACCCCTCTTATATGCGCCTACCTGATATTATCGGTCTAGAATTAACGGGCAAGTTACAACCTGGTATTACCGGTACAGATTTAGTGCTGGCTATGACTGAATTTTTACGCGATGAAGGCGTGGTCTCAGCTTATGTAGAATGCTTTGGTGATGGCGCTCGTAGCCTATCTGTGGGCGACCGAGCTTCTATCTCAAACATGACGCCTGAATATGGCGCAACCGCTGTGATGTTCTATATTGATGAGCAAACCATTGATTATCTGCGTTTGACTGGCCGTACAGAGCAGCAAATTAAAGTCGTTGAAGCCTATGCCAAACAAGCTGGCTTATGGGCAGATGGCATGAAAGAAGCGGAATACGCTCGCGTCTTAAAATTTGATTTATCTAAAGTTGTGCGTAATATTGCCGGCCCATCAAAGCCACATGCTCGTGTATCGACGACAGATTTGGTTAATAAAGGTATCGCCCAAGAGAACTATGATCCGACAGCGCCGGAAGATGGTTCAATGCCTGATGGTGCCGTTATTATTGCCGCTATTACCAGTTGTACCAATACCTCTAACCCACGCAACATGATTGCTGCCGGTATTGTGGCACGTAATGCCCTCAAAAAAGGCTTAGTGCGCAAACCTTGGGTAAAATCATCTTTAGCACCTGGCTCAAAAGCGGTAAAACTGTATTTAGAAGAAGCCAATCTAATGCCTGACTTACAAGGCCTTGGCTTTGACGTGGTCGCCTTTGCTTGTACGACCTGTAATGGTATGAGTGGTGCGCTTGAGCCTGAGATTCAGCAAGAGATTATAGACCGTGATTTGTTTGCGACTGCGGTACTATCGGGTAACCGTAACTTTGATGGTCGTATCCATCCTTACGCTAAGCAAGCTTTCTTAGCCTCACCGCCGTTAGTCGTTGCTTATGCTATCGCAGGCTCTATCAGATTTGATATTGAAAAAGATCCACTTGGTCAAGACCAAGATGGCAATGATGTCTACTTAAAAGACATCTGGTTTGATGATGCCGAAGTTGATGCCATTGTTGCCTCTGCGGTGAAACCAGAACAGTACAGCAAAGTCTATATCCCTATGTTTGATGAAGGTATTGTTGATGCCGAACGTCATGATGCTGTCACTGATCCTCAGTACAACTGGCGTGAGATGAGTACTTATATTCGCCGTCCTCCTTATTGGGAAGGCGCTATGGCAGAAGCTAATAAACTCAAGGGTATGCGTCCGTTAGCGGTCTTAGGGGACAACATCACCACTGACCACTTGTCACCTTCTAACGCCATTATGCCGGACAGTGCTGCTGGCGAGTATTTGGACACCATGGGTCTTCCGGCTGAGGACTACAACTCATATGCCACTCACCGCGGTGACCATCTAACCGCTCAACGAGCCACTTTTGCTAACCCAAAACTGCTAAATGAGATGGTTCGTGATGAAAATGGTGACGTTATTCAAGGCTCATTAGCCCGTGTTGAACCAGAAGGCGAAACCATGCGCATGTGGGAAGCGATTGAAACCTATATGGATCGTAAGCAGCCGTTAATCATCATCGCTGGTGATGGCTATGGTCAAGGTTCAAGCCGTGACTGGGCAGCCAAAGGGGTTCGCTTGGCGGGTGTTGAGTGTGTGGTCGCTGAAGATTTCGAGCGTATCCACCGTCAAAACTTAGTGGGCATGGGCGCGCTACCTCTTCAATTTGAGGCTGGCACTACCCGTAAAACTTTGAATATCGATGGTACAGAAGTGTTCGATATCGAAGGTGAAGTGTCTGCTGGTGGCACAATGACCCTAGTTATCCATCGTAAAGATGGCAGCGTAGACAGAGCCCCTGTCAAATGCCGCTTAGATACAGCAGATGAAGTTAAGATGTATCATTCAGGCGGTATGTTGCAGCGTTTTGCTAAAGAGTTTTTAGCAGGAAATGTGGCTTAGCGTTAATATATGTATTTATAAACAAGTATACCTACGATGTTGTATAACTATACAACATCGTTTTTAATTTAATATAATGATTTAAGATAATCTTTAGGTGTGTTAAGTATGTTTAAAATCCATTAGTTAAATAGGTAGTATATGCATAAAATAAAAAAACTCACTATTAGAAATTTTAAATCTTGTCATTATACTTCAATCAATCTAGAAAGTTATACACCTTTGGTTGGTTATAACAATGCGGGAAAGACAAACATTCTAAAATGTATAGATACTCTCGTACGAGGTAAAGCTCAGGGTGAATCAAGCTTTTATAAGACAGAAGACCCTATAGAAATTATAGCCTTAGTAGAAGGTCTGAATGAAACTTCTATGTCTCATTTGAGCTCTACACAAATTTCTAGCTTAGAGCCTTATATTGAAAATAATTCATTAAAAATACGTTTCTTTCAAAAAGAACCAGGCTTTGGGAAAAAATCTGTTGAAATGGGTGTAAAAAATCCCTCTGATTCAAATGATGATAACTGGGACAACCCAAATGGTTTGCCACAAGCTATCACCACTTTATTTCCTGAACCTACATTTATAAACTCGATGGAAGACTCTGCAGAGGATGTTTCTAAATTCAAAGCGAGTAATACAATAGGCAAACTAATATCTCATTTGCAAAAAGAAATAGTTGCTTCCAAAGCTTCCGAAATCAATGAAGCTTTAGAAGTTGTGGGTAAAAAATTAAGTTTAACAGGCTCTGAGAGACTTGAAGAATTTGCCAACTTTGACTCTTCTATCAATGAAAAAATAGAGGATTTTTTTCCAGGTCTTTCATTAAATATAGACATCCCCACTCCAAGTATTTCTGATTTATTTAAACAAGGAACAATTAAAGTAAGTGAAGTAGGTACTACTAGAAAATCTGATTTTGCTGATATGGGTCATGGTTCACAAAGAGCCATCCAAATGACTTTAATAAGACATTTAGCAGAGATAACTAAAGATGTCGATAAATCAGGAAAAACTAACTTGTTATTAATTGACGAGCCTGAATTGTTTTTGCATCCACAAGCAATTGAATTGTTACGATCGTCACTAAAAACTCTTGCTAATAAAGGTTATCAAATTGTATTCTCAACTCATTCTCCTTATATGATTGAGCAGTCAGATATACCTATTACGAATATCATTAGAAAAACGGATAAAGGTACTATTGCTACCACCAGGCTTAAAGAAGCTCTCAAAGATACGATATCTAATAATAATGCTCAAGCAAGAATACTGTTTGATACTTATAATCTAGGACAAATTTTATTTTCTGATAAAGTGTTAATAGCAGAAGGAGCAACTGAAAAAACTATTCTTCCAACTCTTTTCCATAAAGTTATGGAAAAATCTTTTGGTGAGTATAAGTTAGCATTAGTAATTGCTAATGGAGCAAGCAACATACCTAGGATGATGGAAATACTTGCTCGAATGGGTATTGAGACAAAGGGCTTAACAGATCTAGATTATGCCATTGTTGATGCAAGAAAAGATAAACTATTAGATCAAAATGACCCATCGATACTAGGATGCATGGATGTTTTAAAAACTATTCAGCCTAAATATGGTTTCAAATTACATACTAATGGTTTACCTTCAAAATGTGATAAGTATAAAGCCAGTGAAGTATATGAGTTAATGGCAAAAGAGAACGATGCATCAGAGTATATAATCCAATTAAGATCCAAACTAAAAAGTAAATCTATATGGGTTTGGTCTCAAGGTGCAATAGAACCTCATTTGTGTTTAGAAGCTAAAACAAATGAAGAGTGGTTAAGATTCAGAGAACGATTACATAATGAAAATATTGAAAGTTGTGTAGCTGATTTAGATGAGATAAGAAGCTTTTTCAACTGGTGTGTTAGCTAACTACATCTTAATAATTTAAATTTAAGACGGAAATCACGACTGTATAAGGGAATAGTATGTCGAAACAATTTAATCGAAAATTATCTTTCGCGCCACAAGTTGCGGTACCGGCGACTTATATGCGTGGCGGCACTTCTAAAGGCACGTTTTTCAAGCTGAATGACTTACCTGAGCGTTGCCAACAACCTGGTGAAGCCCGTGATAAATTTTTAATGAGAGTAATTGGTAGCCCTGATCCTTACGGCAAGCAAATAGATGGTTTAGGCAATGGCTCATCAAGCACGTCTAAGACCGTTATTCTTTCTAAATCGGACAAAGATGATCATGATGTTAACTATCTTTTTGGTCAGGTTAATATTGCTAAGCCAATGATTGATTGGGGTGGTAATTGTGGCAACTTAACCGCTGCTGTGGGTGCCTGCGCTATTAATATGGGCTTGGTCGATGCAGATAAGGTAACTGAAAGTGCTAAGACAGGTATCTGTGAAGTTCGCATTTGGCAGGAGAATATTAGCAAAACCATTATTGCGCACGTCCCAGTTTATGTAGATGACCAAGGTAAAGTTCAAGTACAAGAAACTGGTGACTTTGAATTAGATGGGGTGACCTTCCCTGCAAGCGAAGTCAAAATCGAATTTATTGACCCAGTGGATGCTTCAAGCGCCATGTTCCCTACCGGCAATCTGCAAGATGACTTCGATGTGTCAGGTTGTGGGTTAGATAAAGATACAGTAACAGCAACTTTTATTAGTGCCGGTATTCCCACCATATTTATGAAGGCTGAAGATTTAGGCTTTAAAGGCACAGAACTACAATCTGATATCAATAGTAACCATGAACTACTCAACAAGCTTGAGATTATCCGTGCCAAAGGTGGTGTGGCTATGGGTTTATTTAAAGATGTGAGTGAAGCGGAAAAAAGCCAACATATCCCCAAAATTGCTTGGGTAGCGCCGTCTCAATCTTATACCGCTTCTAGCGGTAAAGACGTTGAGGCAAGCGATATCGATTTAGTGGTAAGAGCGATGAGTATGGGTCAACTGCACCATGCGATGATGGGTACCGCCGCTGTTGCGATTGCTGCTGCTGCCACCACTCAAGGCACGCTAGTCAATGAAGCGGCTGGGAATGGATCGGCAAAAGAGCTGTCTGAAGTACGCTTTGGTCATCCGTCTGGTACGCTTCTGGTCGGTGGTAAGACGGAACTGGTGGATGGTCGCTGGCAGGCTAAGAAGGTCTCTATGAGCCGTTCAGCCCGCCGTATTATGGCTGGCCAAGTGTTTGTGCCTGGTGACTGCTTTTAATCTGTGGTTCTACAAGTTAACTTTTAGGTATAGTATTTATCTATCTGTTTGAGATGGTTTTCAAAAACAGTCAGTTTACTTATGGCAACTCTAATAGAACGCTATCGTATTTGGTTTGTATATCCTAGCTACTGTGGGCTAGCAATGATGGACTAGACCTCATAGACTTGATAGCAATTCATTAGCGTTGCCCTTATTCTTTAAGAGCCATGGTTAGGAGCCATTATGTTTACCAGAACGATTGATGATGATTTAACCTTGGCATTGGTTCAGCCTAGTATTGCAAAAGACTATTTACAGATAGTGACTGAGCAACGAGAAGAGTTATCTACCTTTCTCACTTGGCCCGCTAAAGCGCATGACGAAGATTTTTTTATAGAGTATATCCGCAGTGTGTTACATGCCTATGCTGAGGGAGAAGCACTAATTTGTGCCATCGTTTACCAAGGCAAGGTTATCGGTAGTATTGGTTTAAATGCTATAAACCACGACTTAAAAAAAGCCAACTTAGGTTACTGGCTGAGTAAACATTATCGAGGTCAAGGTATAATTACTCGTTGCACCTCAGAGTTTGTTAAGATCGGCTTTGACGAGCTGGGTTTAAGCAAAATTGAAATTAAAGCTGCCGTGGATAATAGTGCCAGTCGCGCAGTCCCAGAAAGACTGGGCTTTACTCTTGAAGGTATCATTACCCAATCTGAGCGCGTTGGAGACCGTATCTTGGATCATGCGGTGTATGGATTACGGAAGTAATAAAAATGAATATTAGAAGATTGGGAATAAAAGATGCAGAAGATTATTATTACCTAAGACTTGAAGCGCTTCGAAATCATCCTGATAGCTTCGGTTCAAGCTATGAAGAAGAAAGTACCCAAACTGTCCAAAACTTTAAAGAATTCCTTACTACTTCAACCCATTTATTTATTTACGGTGCTTTTGAAGACAACGAACTTGTAGGTATGGTCACACTGGTAAGAGAATGCTTACTAAAGTTAAAACATCGTGCAACCATTACAGCTATGTACATTTCACCTAAAAAAAGAAGTTGTGGTATTGGCAAAGCACTGCTTAATAGAGCTATTGAAAATGCTCGTTCAATTAAGGAGCTAGAGCAAATTTACCTAACTGTTGGTGCGAACAATATTCCTGCTAAGAATTTATACTCAGCTATAGGTTTTGAAGTATTTGGATATGAAAAAAATGCTTTGAAATATGAGAGCATTTATTATGATGAAGAACATATGATTCTGTTCTTATGATATCACCATAATTCCTTTAATCTGAAGTTTACCATCGTTAAGTATGTATTATGGCCTCACCACCTAAACGTGTCCCCTTAGACAACAAACCGCCCACCAAAAAATCTGAACGTGGCGCTTTGCTGTGGTCGATATTAAAACGCTTGGGCGAGTTTGCGCGGCCTTATCGGGGTCTATTTATTTTAACCTTGATATTGACCGTTTTGGGGTCGTTTACCGCACAGGTCAACGCCTTTGTGCTGCAGTACACCATTGATACCTTGACCGGTATTGTTGACTTGCCAGACCCTTGGGTTGAGGGCTTGAAACTGCTGACTCTTATTAGCACCATTTTATTGGTCAAAGAGGTACTTAACGTTGTTATCACCTTTGGTCAGCGTTACTTTGGCGAGCGTATTCGCATTAACCTATCACGGGATTTGTCCCAAAAAGTGGTCGATCGCATTTTGTCCTACAAAATGTCGTTTTATACCAGTGAGCAAAACGCTAGCGGTAAGCTGCAAACCCGTATTGATTTGGGCGTTAGTAGCCTGACTCAGTTGGTACAAAACTTTTTTATTGACATGTTGCCGCTGTTTGCCAGTGCCATCGTGTCGTTAATAATTATGTTTAACGCCAACTTTTGGGTAGGCATGGTCGGCTTAATCATTGTGCCGATTTACTTTTTTGTCAGTCAAAGACAGGCCAACCGCTTACAAGGCTTTCGTAAGCAAATGCGCCAATACCGTGAGACCAAAAGCGGTTTGGTTATCTCAATCATTGACTCGATTACCGTCATCAAGTCCTTTGTGCGTGAGCCTATTGAGTCCGAAAAACACTGGAAAATTCAAAAAGACATGACCACCAACCAGCTACGTATTCGCAGTATTGCGTTTATGTATAATGCTGGCAAAAGCTTTATTGAGCAAATTGGGGTGGTGGTTATTATTGTTTTAACCTCCTATTTTGTACTCAATGGCCAGATGACCATTGGCGCCATTATGTTTCATATCTTGCTGTTTCAAAACGTTGCCGCTCCCATTCGCGAGCTACACCGCATTTATGACCAAATTAATAACGCCCTAACCTATGCTGAAGGTTTCTTTGATATCTTAGATGATGATGACGCTATTGAAAGTGCCGGTAAGGTGGAATGCACCGATTTAAAAGGTCATATCGAGCTCAAAAACGTCAACTTCTCCTACCCGAATGGCAAGCAAGCACTACAAGATGTGAGCTTTGAGATTCACCCCAATCGCATTACGGCACTTGTGGGTTTAAGTGGCGCTGGTAAAAGTACTATTATTAGCTTACTGGTGAAGTTTTATGACCCCAGTAGCGGTACGATTTGCTTAGATGGCCATAATCTAGAGGATTACAACACTCATAATCTACGCGAACAAATTGGCTTAGTGCTACAAAAAAATCATATTTTTTCCGGAACCATTGCCGATAATATTCGTTATGGTAATATGCACGCCACCGATGAAGAGATTATTGAGGCGGCCAAGCAGGCTTCTATTCATGAACAAATTATCGGAATGCCGGAGGGCTATGAAAGTGAGGCCAAACTGCTTTCAGGGGGTCAACAGCAGCGTATTGCGCTGGCACGTATGTTCCTAAAAGACCCGCCGATTGTGTTCTTGGATGAGCCTACCGCCAGTCTTGATGCTATTGCCACTCAACAGATCAAGCACAGCTTAGACTTAATCAAAAAAGACCGCACTGTGATTATTGTCTCACACAATATCTCGCAAATTATTGATGCCGATGATTTGATTGTGATTGAAAATGGCCGCGTGGTCGAAACTGGTACTCATGAAGAGCTGTATGCCCAGCATGGTGCGTATTATGATATCTTCAACGCCATGTCCGACAGCTTGAATTTGGATAAAATCAGTCAAACTTTAAAGAGCTAATTTTTTACCCATTATTTTTGGACTCGTCTGATTTTTAATAGGCATCAAAATTAAATTCTGCCTAATTTTGACTAATACTCCTTAATAAAAAACTCACTCATAAGATGTATATAAATGACCGTTAAATATACCATTAAAGGCTTTGATGAGCTTAGCGCCGTTGATATTTACTATATCCTACAAGCCCGTTCTCAGGTGTTCGTGGTGGAACAACACTGTGTCTATCAGGATATTGATGAGCTAGATTTTGATTGCTTACACCTAGTGGCTCATATGGACAAAACCCTGATTGGCTACTGCCGTATTATTCCTCCCAATGTTGGCGGTAATGGTACCAATCCCAACCCGCGTATTGGCCGAGTACTGGTGTTACCAGACAACAGGCACCATGGCGTGGCTCGAGAGATTATGACCCGCGCTATTAAGCACTGTCATAGTAAATATGGTAAAAAACCGATTCAAATTGCAGCGCAAACCTATTTAATTCATTTTTATCAGTCGTTAGGTTTTGAAGCAGTAGGTCAACCCTATGAAGAAGATGGGTTAGATCATATCGATATGATTTTAAATGTGGCCAAACGCAAAAAAATGCCTGTGCCTGCTATTGCCAAAGAAGTGACAGTAAAAGGCGTTATGTCTAATTTAATATTATTTTTAATCGCCATTGGTATTGTGGGCCTATTGTACTTATTAATTTAAGGCTGACTAATTTAGTGTTGGCTTAGTTAGTGCTGACTTTATTAATAATGGCTCATTTAGGTATTTAAGAGCTTGGTAGCTAATTAGGGCTTAACGTTGGTTTGGTTTAATTCTGAAGCATTGCTGTGATAGGCAATGCTTTTTTATTTTATCGGCCATTTTACCAGCTATGTCTTTTTATTTAGTGCAGCATTTCAAACAGACTGCCTTAACGCTACCAGCCACTCATAGAAATTTGTGCTGAATATTGTTATAACAACGGTTTAGTTTTTAGCGACAATTAATAGTATCATTGGATGATGGGGCGTAAGCCATGCACGAAGACCTTCACCAGTCTATGATGAAAAATAGCCAAATAGGAATGCCATGCTATCCAAACAAGACCAACTGACCGAATTGGTGCGCAAACTTGAGACCAACAACCATGTTTTTGCCACAGACCCGTTATTGATTACTGAACGTCTTCAGGACGAGCAAGCCACGCCCCTACAAAAAATACATCGCCGAGCAGAACGCATTGATAGCAATCGCGCTTTGGCTGGCACGTTAAACAAAATTGATGGCCGTATTAAAGGCATTATTCTTATCATGAGTATTGCTTGGTGTGTCTCAGGCTTCTTAGGTTTATTTGCTCTATTGCAGTCTAACGTGGTGAACTTTTTCTATGTCTTGGTCTGTTTGCTGGGCTTTCATACGCTTATGCTGGCTGGTTGGTTGATTTTTACCATTATTAATAGAGGCAGCCAATCGCCCAGTATCATCACCAGCTTTATTAGTCCAAAAACGCTAATTAGAGGCAAGGACGATGTCACTCAAGCTGCAGTTGAGTTATACGATGAACAGCTGCAGCACACAGGAATGCGCTGGTATCTGAGCCGCTTTAGTCATCAGCTGTGGCTGGCAACCTTAACCGGCATGCTGTTCGCGATTATTTTCCTATTGATTGTGCGCCAATATAGTTTTAGCTGGGAGTCTACTTTACTTTCAGATCAAGCATTGATGACGTTAACCCATTGGCTGGGCTGGCTACCTAGTTTGGTAGGTTTTAATGTTCCTGATGCTGAGGCTGTGGTTCAAAGTCGATTGGTTACGGATGTTATGCCTCTGTCTATCGCTAGACAATGGGCAAGCCTGTTGGTAGGCAGCTTGCTAATGTACGGTATTGTGCCTCGCGCTATAGCTTGGGCTTTTTGTGCAGTGATGTTCAAACGTAAAAAAATGAAGTTGGATCTGAACCTACCTTACTACCAAAAGATCATTAGCTTTTGGCAACGTAAAGTGGTTGATAAAGATGATTTTGTGGAAAAAGTGCAGCCAGTTGCCCCTAAAGCTAAAGTCACACAAGGCGACAAGTTAGTGGCTTTATTAGAGTACAAGCATCATGATCCAACTTGGTATCATGCAGCTGGAGAACCCTTTATCAGCACGGTGCCTGAAGATTTTGGTATATTAGATGATAGAGAGGATATGGACCGAATGCTTCAGTATTTGGACAACCATAATGTACAGGTATTAGTAGGGATTCATGCCAAAGCGCTTCCCGATCGAGGAACTATGCGTAAGTTAGACAAGCTGGCTACTCATGCCAAACAAGGGGTTATCGTACAGCTACTACAGGATACTGATGCGTTAGAGGAAGACAATTCGGCACGTAGACAACAATGGCAAACGGCCTTGGCTGAGCGCAATATCGGCTTAGTTTCTTAACAGCTGCTAGTTTATAGCCAAAAACCTATTACTTTAATAATTATAATTTGAGCAACTTATGAGCACTCAAGACAACAACAATACAACTTCTAATTTGGGCGGTTTATTTAGTGATAAGGCCTTTAATGAGGCTCCTAATGACAGAGCCACTGCTACTGACTCAAAAACTGAAGCCGTAAATAATAGCGGCTCTGCTCAGCAGCAGTCTATAACTTTATCTGAATCAGAAACCAGTCAGAATGATGTGGCTGATAAAAATATGACCGACTACCTGCAAGAGGCCAGAAAAACCACAGTCTCTGAAGGTGAGCCTTTAAAGTTGGCTGTTGTGGGTCATACCAATACCGGTAAAACCTCCTTACTGCGTACCTTGCTGCGCGATATGTATTTTGGGGAGGTGAAAAACGAAGCAGCTACCACAAGGCACGTAGAACGCGCTTTGATTAAGGACAGTCAGACCGGTGAAAACTTAGTCGCCTTATTTGATACCCCAGGATTAGAAGATGCCTCAGGATTGATGGACTGGCTAGAGGCCAATACTGCAAGCCGCCGAGACGGTATTGAGCGTTTACAGCAGTTTTTAGCCAGTGACATTGCTCAAGGCGGTGAGCTAAGTAGTGATTTGGATGATTACTCTCAAGAAGCGAAAGTCATTCGTCAGCTACTCTCAAGCGACATGGCCATCTATGTCATTGATGCTAGAGAACCGGTCTTGGGTAAATATAAAGACGAGTTGGCGATTTTATCTTGGTCAGCGATTCCAGTCATGCCGGTATTTAACTTCACAGATAGCCAAGATACCAATATCAGTGACTGGCAAACCATGCTGGCGCGTCGCAATTTGCATATTTCAACTCGCTTTGATTCTGTAGCCTTCGAGTTTGAAGATGAGATGACGCTTTGGCAAAACCTAGCGACGATGCTGACTCATCCTGAAACTTTAAATCAGCTTATTTTGCGCCGCCGTGATGACTGGATTCAATTATATGAGCAAGCCTCTATTATCATTGCTCATTTCTTAATTGATGTCGCCGCCTATATGCGAGAAATCGATGAAGATGATGATCCCATGCCGGTACTGAAAGAAATGCAAGAAGCGGTTCGTCAAAGCGAGCGCGCCATGCAAGAGAAGTTATTAAACCTATATAAGTTTTACGATAACACCGCAGTGGTTACTCCGCTTGAGCTAAGCGAATATCAGCAAGATCCTTTTGACCCAGAATTGCTTAAGAGCTATGGGATACGCACTACTTCTGGGGCTGCCGCAGGAGCACTACTGGGGCTAGGTATTGATGCTGCCGCTTTAGGCACTACATTAGGGCTTGGCGCGGCCATTGGCGGTCTTGCAGGGGGCCTTTTATCTAATACTGGTACCATTGCCGATAAGCTGGCAGGTGTTAAACGACTGTTTATCGATCCGGCCACCTTGACACTGCTTGCTACCCGCTCTTTAGATTTACTGGCATCCTTACGCCATCGGGGTCATGCCGCCAACGCCGATACCCCTATTGCTGAGTTGCAGGAAACCTCTACCCCAACTTGGAACTCAAATAAATTGCCTAGCGAGCTAAAAAAAGCCCGTGGCAAGCCTCAGTGGAGCAGTTTAACTAGCGGTAAAAGTAGCCTAGCAGAAGAGTTGAGAGCCGATGCTGCTTGGTCTTTATCGGGTAAATTAAAACGCTCAAGACATGAGGAAAAAGATTAATTCAGTTTAGTGAGCGCCTTTTTTCCCCGCACATCTGAGGGCTGTAAGTAAATACCATAGATAGGGCAATCAACAAAATAGCTCTGGATATCTTTTACCAAGCTTTGCTGGCGTATTGCCCTATTTTGCCAAAACTGATCACTTTGCTCAGCCTCAATTAGCTGGTTGACCACTAAGGCAGCTGGGGCCAAATTGGCCTCTTTTAGCTGATTCACAGCTCGGCGCGTCTCCTCAATGGGCAAATTATCTGCGGTTAGCACCAATACCACCGCCGTTTTTTGTCTATCATGTAGCAGCTCACCTGCTCTTTTAAACAAATTCTTGCGAGCATTTAGCACATCAACCGCTTGTTGCCATTTATCCACCGGTTTGGCGTCTTCAAACGGGTTACTTAGTGCAGATTTTGTCTTTTTGGTTGCAAGGTTATCTGCTGCGCCTTTTAACTTAGCTTGGCGTCGCTGCTGAGTAAGCAGTCCATCGGTCCAAGCCTCCATCATCTCTGGTAGCATCAACAATCTTAAAGTGTGTCCTGTGGGCGCGGTATCAAAAATTATATGATGATAAATACCTTGCTCTACGCTGTCTACCAAATAGCGGCAAATGGCCTCTAGCATGGCCGCTTCTTGCGCCCCTGGAGCACTTTTTGATAACTGCAGATGCTCTCTAATCTTCGGCATCATATCGGGGTTGGCATAACTACTGATGGTTTTCTCGACCCTAGCAAAGTGCTCATCGATGATAAGGTCAGGGTCAAGCTCGAGCGCATCTAAATATTCAGTTAGCGCCTTGGGCTTATTCTTAGCAGAACTGCTGGCTAAGTTCAGAGCAAACACATCACCTAAGCTATGCGCCGGGTCGGTAGAGACAATTAAGGCCTTTTGCTGTTGCTCAGCAAATTTTGCGGCCAGAGCAGCTGCTGTGGTGGTTTTACCTACCCCGCCTTTACCGCCAACAAATATTATGGGTGTGTGTAACAGCTGCTGAACTAAGCTTGATAGTTTTTCCATAATTATTCTTCTTTAATTATTTTTAACTTGTTTGTGTTTGAGAGCCTCTGCTAGCAACACCCACCGTGTTGTAGTGGACAGCGCGGCATGCCCATACGTAGATGCCATTCGTGGAATTTTTCTAAAAATATAGGCTGTAACTCTAAAGTATAAAAGCTGGCAGGATTATCAATACCTAGGCTTTCTGAGAAAAGTAACAGCATAAATAAATCTTCTTCATCACGAGCCGCTCTAGCTAAGGTCTGACGGTAAGGCGCATGGTAAAACTCATTTAGCCCTTCTACAAATCTGCTAAATAGTGACCGCTGCTCACTCATGATCTTCTCCATCTAATATAAATTCCAATGATAGTTAATAAAATACCACATCCTATCGGTAAGTCGTCATAAAAAAACGCCAACCTAAGTCAGCGTTTCTTCAAATCCTAAATTCTATAATACTGCTACTGTCTTAATTCTAGATCAGTTTAACCTCTATGTTGCTTCCATTCACGGCGCAATACAGAGAAGCTCTCAAAGGTAACCATAATGGTGGCGATTAAGATGATGATATCCATCACGATCAACAGCCAGTTGCCCTCTAAGTAGAAACTCTTTAACTGAAGAATTAAGGCAAATACTGCCATTAATAATAAGAAAGTCAGTGGCGCTAAGGTATACCATACGGTCTTGCCTTTGCGTAATAAAATCACTGTAACAATCATCAAGGTTAAGGCAGCCATTAACTGGTTCGTTGTACCAAATAACGGCCAGATAATCATACCACCAGAACCATCGATACCACCGGCACCAAAGGCGATTAATAGACAGGTACCCACAGCCAGTAAGGTAGCAACCACACCTTTTTTCAAGGCAGGCAAGTTATAAACTTCACCAAACTCTTGGAAAATATAACGCTGTAAACGCACCCCAGTATCCATAGTAGTGCCCGCAAATAAGGCAGCCATTACCGTTAGAATAGTCTGTGATAGGACAATCTCAATTCCCATGCCATTATTTAAAATAGTGGCACCACCATCAATGAAGGCACCAATTGAGCCATCGCCGAATTTTTGATATATACCTTCCCACTCTGCTAGGGTTGCGAAGCCTGCTGTAGTCGCCAATACCGCACCCAGCGCTAGTAAACCTTCCCCTACTGCACCGAAGTATCCTACAAAACGTACATCTTCTTCTTTATCAATCTGCTTAGAAGTTGTACCGGTAGAGACCAAACCATGGAAGCCAGAGATAGCACCACAAGCAATCGTTACGAATAACAATGGCATAATTGATGGTGTGTCTACAGGCAAGTTATGGTTAAGGGCAGGCGCAACGATATCTGGCGTCGCTACTAATATGGCACCAAACAATAAGATTAGTCCCACGAATAACTGAAGACCGTTAATGTAGTCTCGAGGCTGTAGAAGCATCCAAACGGGTAATAGTGAGGCAACCGCAGCATATATAAATAAGAAGATAATCCATACCGCGTTATCTGGTAACCCAAACATAGTTTCAGGCAACACCACTGGTACTAGAGTGCCTATATAAATCAGAGCGTATAAGGCAATTACCCCCACAGTAGACACCAAAACCAGATTCATCTTAAAGCGATAAATACACTGACCGATGATGAAGGCAACGACTAAAGCACCCCAAACCGGGATAACTGCTGTCGGCGTCTTGATCATCATATTGGCAATGACCACCCCGAATACCGCGTTGACCATTAATAGCAGCAAGAAGATAACCACCATCATTAAGGTACGTACTCTGCCGCCCATTACCGAACCTGCAATGGAGCCAATAGATTGACCCTTATTGCGCATACTGGCCCATACAGCGGACATGTCATGGATGCCTGCCATAAAGATCGTACCGAGCACGACCCATAGTACCGCAGGTACCCAGCCCCAAATTACAGCAATAGCTGGTCCAATAATTGGCGCTGCCCCTGCAACTGAGGTAAAGTGATGCCCCCAAAGCACATATTTATTGGTCGGGACGTAATCAATACCATCCTTCATACTATGGGCAGGCGTGGGAATAGAGTTATCCAGCCCTAAAATATGTTTAGCAAAAAATTTAGAATAAAAGAAATAGCCGGCGAGCATGGCTAAAATGCCCAACAGCAATACAATTGCACTGTTCATACTTCACTCCTTGAAAAGCCTATATTGTTTATGACCAGCTGCTAAGGCTAGTGAAACAACTTAGTTTATAACTATAAAAGCTTAGTCACTTAAAGGAATCATAGGTTAAAGAGTCAGTAATGGTATTATTTTAAGTCGCTTACCTAAGCAGACTTTATTACTGAACTCTTGCTTCTGTGTAAATTAACGCATCTTATTATAGCTAATAAAAAAGCCAGTTAAATATATATTTAACTGGCTTTTCGCGGCTTTTATTGAATCACCTGATTTGTTGCAAGCTTTCAAACAAGATTTTGCCTTGTTCACTACCCTCACCTTTGTCATACCTTGACTTTAAATTTTCAAAATAACTCTGTAAGCTCACGCTGTTTGAATTAGAGGGCATAGAAGCGCCTGCTGGTAATGTTGCAAACATAGGCGCAGAGCTAGATACGTTGTCGTATTGAGTTAAGGCTTCTAAGCGAACCCCAGACAGCAAATCATTTGACCCATAAGGCAGACTTGTACTGTTATCTACTTGGCGCTGTGCCAATTGCCAAAGAATGCGCTGTCTATTGTCTAAACCATAGACATTACGCCATAACCATTTATTCTCTGCTAATGACTCATCCTTGATTGCATACTCAATAGCCGGCTTTTTTTCATTAGCTTTCTCATCGCTATCACTCTCTATGGTTTTAACAGAACTTAGGCTGTCTGGCTTAGTCACAAAATTTTCTCGTTTTGCTTTTTCAATAGCATCAAAAATTTTGGTGAAAATATGCTCACTACTAAAGTATTTGCGGTTATCCGTTTGCTCACTGTTATTTTCTGACTGAAGCAGTTGAGGGTATTTCTTTGTCATCTGATCATATACAGTGGTTAAATACAACTGCATACCCTCATTGTACTGTTGTTCAGTCAGATTTCGTTCAATTAATAGCGCGGCCTCATTTAAGTAAGGCTGATGCTTTTCATCTGGCTTAGAAGATTGGCTTTGTAGCTGCGAGGGAGATGTAAAGCGATACTGCTCTGCCGAAGCATTGGCATTCATTTTGTCTTTAGCCAATAGATGAGCCTTAAGCAAGTCTGGAAGGAAGCTTTTGGGTAGGCTACCATCATTTAAATCTATTTTGATCCACTTGTCTTTCATCTCCAAACCTAAATTTGGATCTATAGAAGAGGACAACATATAGGCAAAGGTCTCGGCCCATAAATATACCGCCCCCTGCTTGGCATCGATATAAATAAAGTGGCTATTTAGCATTTGCAGGTTGCGACTTTGATAAGCGAAAGTTGGCAGGATGCTTACTTTGCCCGTTGAAGCTCGATATACTCCAGAACCAGTAATACTCGTAGGATTTAATAAATAGGCATTTAATAGTTTGGCCTTGCGGGCATCTAGGTTGGTATGAGAGTCATCATAACCTGGCAAGGCATCAGCGCTAATGTCTCCAAACGGACTACTAAATGATTGTGAATCATCAATCGACTCATTAAAGCTCTCGAAATCCTCCTCTTCAATATCATCCTCAGCTTTAGCTAAACTTGCTTCTACCCTATCAGCTTCAGCTCTACCTGGCTCAATACCTGCTTCGGCATTGGCCAAATCAGCTTTTGCTTGTTGTACCGCTTGTTGTAGCCACTGCTCATAAGACACTTGTGAGTAAGGTTGCTCTAAAGCAGCAACACACTTTTGATAAGCGTGTTTGATGGCTTCTCTCTCTTCTGAATATTTGGCATCGTATATTTCAAGGCCAGCTTTCTCTACTTGCTGCAATAACTCAACATAAGCTTCATCATGAACATGTTCACAGTGATTGATGGGCACATCACTCATCGCTAACTGCTGCGGTGTGGCATTGGCAAGACGCTCTCTTCTTTGCTCATTAGAACCTAACACATTTACTTGGTAGGTATAATCACTACGACTTTGATTTTGCAATGCCTGCAATAAGGTATCTTTTGCCATTTGAGATTGTTGCTCGCTAGGCAATTGACTTACTTTAGACATAAAAGCATTTTGATCGCTGCTGGGCGCTACCTGACAGGCACTAAGCACTAAAGGGACTGCTAGAGATAACGCAGCCAGTTTGTTTTGTCTTCTATATAAGTCAGGTTTACTTGGGGTTTTCATGGAAGTCCTTAAGGCTATCAATTGTAAATTATGAGTTGAGTTATTGTGCGGCTTATTGCTCATATTGCTGCTCATAATCGCCTTCCTTCTCATAGTCATTCACATTGCCATAATCAATGATTCTAATAGAAGGTTGATAGGCCTCGTCCTCAATACTGTTTAGTGACTCATTACCCAACAACGCATCCTCACTGTCATAATCACTACGCGCAGCATAGGCTTGATTCAATTTATCTTTTCGGTCTTGGATTTTTTTAATCCACGCATTGCCATCTACGCTGGCAGGCGACTGTTTTGAAAAAGGTTGCCCAAATGACTGCTGATATAGCTCACTTAAAGGGTGAGATTTAAAGCCACGCTCATCGTATCGAGTCTGACTTAATAGCGTGGTTGTCGCCCCCATAAAATCACCTCCAGTCAATAAGCTTGATTGAGAGGCTATTAACTTTCCACGGCTATCAAAGTAATAATAATTACTTTGGTTGAAGGACAAAGGAGCCACTGCTTCGATTAGCTGAAATAAAGACCCTAGGTCACCGCTTTGGAATTTTTTATTGGTTTGTTGCCAGTTCTCCAAAGCTACTTTAATAAAGTTTGAATTTGGGTATAAATCAGGTCGTAAATCCACATATTCTTGCAGTGTGTCAGACATATGTTTTAGAGTGATGCCTAACAACTTACCGGTCTGTTTAGCGTCTAAGTTAAGCTTTACTGCTGAATGGGCCCCAACTTTCTTGGCATAAGCATCGTTAGAGATGTCTAAAGCGGTAAAGTTTGCCGTTTCAAGCTCACTCAGGCTATAACCAATGGCTGAAATAAAAGCATCGTATATCACTGATGGAGGAACTTGATCAATGATGTCCTGTGGCAGTTTAAAGGCCACGGTGGTAGCTTCAAGCTCTTCAGGCAAAGGAGCATGCTCGGGAGATATTATTGCCACTAATGGTAACAAAGCACTAGGGTCTAAAGTCAGCTCAGAGCGGTTGAAGTCCAGCGCTAAAGGCAACTGTATCGAATAGTAAGTTGTGGGCGAAGCAAAGTCATAGCTATAGACCATACTAAGTTTCTTATTAACTGGGTCAAACTCACTAATTTTATTTAAACTCATGTTTTGATTGAAATAATAATTGGTAGCTTCAATCTGTGCTGGCGTGCGGTTGTACCACTCGTATAAGGTGTCTATTAGTTGCTGATAACTCGTATCCTCTTCGTACTCGTCATACGGATTATCACTTTCATAGACATTATAATCCTCATACTCATCGGCATCATAATTTTTATAGTCATAATTTTCATCATGATCTTCATCATAATCTGACTCAATAAAAACAGCCTCTTCAGAACTACCCTCTTCTTGCCTATAAGCATCAGACTTTTCCCAATTCTCTTCATCAGAGGCTTCTTGTATCGCTATATCCAAAACAGTCTTATAGGCACTTTGTGAGCCCTCATCAATACTGCCCTTTTTAATAAAAGGTGAGTCATGCTTTAGAGTTTGACTAACCGACACGTGAGGCGTTACTAGATGATTGGTTATTGCCGTTAAAAGTCTCGATTTAGCTTCTTCGTCACTGTTAATACCTGAATCGGTGCTAAATTGATTTTGATAAGCTTGCTGGTTACGTTGAGTATTTTTTTGATAATCAACTGAGGAGATTAATGAGCCAGCTTGTAGGGTAGAATTTGGGGCAAACTGAGTTGATGATGATTGACAGCCCATGAGTGCCAGAACGCTACTTGATACCATTATCAAGGCAATCTTAGGAGAGCTCTGCGATACTTCAGAGGAGGCAAACTTTATTTTCATGATACGTAACTGTTCCTGAGGGGTGAGTTTTAGAGTTGCACTAGCAAAGGTCTGGCTACTCAACCTATTAAATTATAGTATTTAATTACAAACATTTAACTAAAGATTGAATAAATATTTTCAGGTGCCTATGCTGTCATGACTAGATAGTCTTCAAACGAATTACGTGGCTCTATAACAATTAAGTTATATTAGCACAATTAACTAAATACATTTAGTTGATGAACGTCTTGCTAAACAATACTTTTTGGAATATATTTAAAAACTGCATTAATTACTCATAAAAGGACTTACGATGACTTGCTATTTTGGATTTGAACCTACAGACAAGCTAGCAGATATGATTGTTGAAGCCGAGCACATTGTTGACTCTGGCAAAGATGTATCCTACTACCCTTTACGTAATGATATTGCACAACAAATTGGACGTGAACTGTTAGACAATATGTTGGTTAATTTGATTAGTGTCATTCCAGATCCAGAGCGTCAAGAAAAAATGCGCGGTATCGTCAATAAAATTGAAGGCGCCACCGAAACTATGCTGAATATTTTGTTGGGTAAAGATTCTAACAAAGAAGTTATCCCTAACTTTGAATATATGAAAAACGAAACTGTATTTGAGGATAATTCAGGCAATACTCGTGTTGGTTTTAAGATGGATGATGCCTCTGCCAAAACCATTCTAGAGGGTTTCGATGCAGTTACACCAGAATCTGTCGATAAAGAGAAATTGGTTAAAGCATTATTTGCTATGAATCATGCAGTTGTGGATCACTTTATTACTCGCTTTTCAGAAACCCTACCTTTGGGTCTAATTAAACGTAAATCTGTACCCGTGGCCAAAGCAGGAATTAACAAAGCTCTTGAAATGGCAATTAATAAATTGCTTCCTCAGTTACCAACAGAGTCGTTAAACCGTTTGGTAGGTTTTTATCGTCCTTTCATTATTGAAAAATAAACCATTTATTGCGTATTGGTAAAGATTGACAGGGCAAACGCACACTTTTAGGAATTCTATTTAAAATCAGATAGTTATGAATTTAGATTTTTATTTTCTAAGTTTATAAGTTACTGAAAATATTAATGTTTTTTAAAAGTATGCGTTTGCCCTGTAAAGATTGATAAAAAATGGATAACAGGGTTGGCTGAAATTGGCCAATCCTGTTAAAATAGATCCTTTTACTACTGCGTGTACACCGACTATGAGCCAAATTAGCAATAAAGAAATTGAACAAACCCTCCGTAATTCAGAATGTTTGATTAGTAGTATTGAGGTAGCAGCTGCTTATGAACGTTTGGCTGCCCAGCTAAATTTACATTATGCCGGTCTGAACCCTATTGTTATGGTTGTTATGAATGGTGGTTTGATTCCAGCAGGTCAATTATTAACTCATCTTACTTTCTACCATCGTATGCACTATATCCACGCTTCTCGTTATCGTGAAAATGAAGGCACTAACGAACTAGTTTGGAAATTTAAGCCAGATGTCGACATTTCTGGAGAGCATGTGCTTTTGGTTGATGATATCTTTGATGAAGGCATTACTCTAAAAGCTATCGTAGAAGAGCTGAAAAAAGAGAACCCTAAATCTGTTGATTGCTGTGTATTGTTAAACAAAGTACATGACCGTAAAGTAGAGGATTTCAAAGTAGACTTCGTCGGTCTAGATGTTGATGATCGTTACGTTTATGGCTGTGGTATGGATTTCCATGGTTACTTACGTCATCTTCCAGGTATCTATGCTATCAAAGAAGACAAACTGCCTTAATTAAAACTGTTAAATTGGAAACCTATTTAATTATACAGATTAATTAAATAGATTTTTCTAACGAGAAAAGCACCTAATCGCTAGGTGCTTTTTTTGTGTCCAAACTTAGTAGCTCTAGCCAATCTACCCTTTTTGCTGAAACTGTAACGCGAGCCCTGTGTAGCGTTGCGTTGGAGTTTGCACTGCTTTTTGTAGGGCACGTTTGGTACTATAAATACTTACCTTTTGTTTAGCACGAGTCACGGCTGTATAAATCAGTTCCTTGCTAAGTAATCGACTGTTACTGTTATCAAAGGTAATAGCGATATGATCAAATTCTGAACCTTGCGACTTGTGAATGGTCATCGCATACGCGGTGGCAATCAGCTCATCATTAAGTAAATTGACTGCAATACCTTGAGTTTTATTTTCAAAGAATACTTCTAAGCGACTACCCTCACCTTTTTGTTGCGTCTGCAAACAAATACCGATGTCTCCATTAAATAAACCCAACTCATAGTTGTTTTGTAGCACCATGACTGGTCTGCCATGAAACCAAGGACTTTTACCCAAAGGCAACTTGAGTTGCGTCATATGCCAGCGGGTCAGATAGTCGTTGATATTATGATCGCCCCACTCGCCATTATGTCCTGCGGTTAAGATACGGAAGCGATTAAACTCACTCATAAGATCTGAGATAGTGAGACTTACTGTTTCTGGTACGGATTTTGCTATTGGATTTTTTATTAGTAGATTAATTTTGTTTAAGTATTGGGTGTAATTTTGGGTGATTTTTGAGAGTATTTTTTTACTGCTTAGGCTATTTTCTAATTGAGCATTAGAAACGGATGTGTCTAAATCTTCGGCATAAATATCGCTAGCGTCAGCATTGATACCTTGAATATTAACGCTTTGGAACTGTAATGCCTCGTCATAGTTTAATAATTGCCAGACCTGCTGCATATCTGCTGGGCTCTTGTTAATCTCCGCAGCCAACTTACCAATACCTGAATCGGCATGGAAACGGCGGCTCTCTGTCAGCTGAGCATGGATTGGTTGCAACACATCGATACGGCACAAATCAGCGAGCACTGCCCCAGCGTCTACTGCAGCCAGCTGATTAGCATCTCCTAACAAGATTAGTCGAGCGCCAGGCTTAATAGCACTAACCAGATAGTTGGCCAACTCTACCCCAAGCATTGAGGCTTCATCGACAATAATGATATCTTCACCCAAAGGGTTGCCAGCGTGATAGCGTGGTCTACCATCTCTGCCAATGCCTAACAAGCGGTGAATAGTCTTGGCTTCTTGCAACTGTACTTCGACTTGAGCACTGTCTAGAGCCGCCTGCAATGACTCTTGCATACGCTGAGCTGCCTTACCCGTTGGCGCCGATAGAGCAAGCCCTGCGCTGTCTGTGCTAAATCGAATCGTAGCGCTCTCCCCCAATGCTTGCTGTGCATCACTATCTGCTTGAGCCTGCTGGAACGCAATAACCAACTGTGCCACAGTATAAGTTTTACCCGTGCCTGGTCCGCCAGTGATAATGCTAAAGGCATTCTCATTAGCGACTTTAACCGCCTGAACCTGTTGAGCTTTGAGATTATCAGGGATATTGATATCTAACGGCTTAATCGGCTGATTTAGGATGTTTTGTATGGTCTTAGCGAGGTTAAACTCAGCTTGCCAGGTGCGGTGTAGCCAAAAAGTTACTTCGGTATTTCGCTCTGAGTGATTGTTTTGATATATATTATTTTGATAGATAATGGGGCTTTGTTTTGAAATTAGATTTTTTTTGCTTAGGCTATTTTCTTTTGCTAGAGATGCTAATGATAACTGAGCAAATAAAGGCTGCTGCTCAATATGTTGCATAAATTTGCTTAGGCTATTTATTGTGCTTTGTTGATTCAATCCACATGTCTCATTATCATTTTGCATTAAGTCATATAGCTGCTGAACCAATTTAAAACGCTCAACCAACTGCGCTTTGTTGCTATTTGATAGGTTTAACTGTAACCACAGTTGCGTACCACGGGTAATCAAAATATTAAGCAAGTTAAAGATAGAGTCGCTGTCTTCAGGTTGTGTTAGTTCATCTTGATGATCGCCCTCTACTTGTGTCACAGCCGCCAGAGCCGTATCGCTATCAATCAAATCAAACAAAGGCGCTGCCAGACTTTGTAAAATATCTCGTTGCCAAGCATAAAGCGTAGCAACCTTTCCCTCTACCCTGCCCTGTAAAGCCAGTTCCATATCGTCTTGACGCAGGGTTAGCACGGTATGCCCCTCTTCCAATTGCTTAGCAAGCACCATAAACAGTGATTTAAATAGATAACTATCAGCCTCTACCAAGTTTGTTGAGGCGTTAGTAACATTCGGCTGTACATAGGCTGAATAAGTCTGAGCTCGGCGCTGCAAAATATAGTCACTAATAGTGCTCGCCCAGCTCTCTTCAACGCGCGTATTTGCAGTATTATTATTGGTTTTCATTAAGTTATCAGACCTATAAACAAGTAAAAAGTTAAACAGTAACCGTTTGGATTTAGTGAGTTAGTGAGCTAACAGCCAATCAAGCTACTGCGGCTTACCAAACAGCTTATCCAATGCTTTCACAAATTCTATGGGAATATCCCAAGTGACCAGCCCATAGCGGATATGATTATTCGTGCTTTGAGTTTCTGCTAAATGCTGATAAGTACCTCGTAAAAATACATATTCAACCGGGCCTAAGTATTTGGCTTCGTTGCCTTTATAATCAGCGATACGCATTGATAAGAAGCGGTGTAGTGCGACTTGGTAAATCGCTGCTTGTAGCCAATAGCCTGCCTTACTCATGGCTACTTTAAGAGTAGCTTCATCATAATTGCTTAGGCTATTTCCTAAAAAGTTACTTTTATAATCGACCACATAAAACTTGCCAGCATGCTCATATACCAAGTCAATCTCACCACGCAGATAACGGTATAATTGGCTGCTACTTTGGGCAGTTAAACGGATATGTTTGTCAGTCTCATGGGGCAAATGCTTCTCAAACAGGGTGTTAATCTGCTGCGCTTTAAAGGTTTCAGACAATCCCATATTAAAGCCCATCTCTGCAAAACGCTGCTTAGGTGAGATATCTACTAGCTTCTGCCCTGAAGCCAATAATGGTGTGTGTAAAATCTCATTAATCCATGTCATTAATGCCTGATGCTGAAGTCCTCTCTCATCGATATGATAAGTTTTGTTGTTAGCCCCTTGTCTCCCGCCTTCTAAAATACGCTTCTGATGCGCCACACTGGCATACGCTAAGGGTAACTGATAGCCACTGACGGCTCTGTCTATCACCGCAGGCCATTGATTAGGATCAGTAAAATGTATCTTCTCAAATATCTCATGCAAAAACGTACCGGCATTGGCACCTTTGACAAAACTAAAGCGAATGTCATCTACTGCTTTAACGGGTAGTCCTTGATCCTCTATCTGCGCATTTAAAGCGCCATCTGCCTCGCTAATATCGATATAAGTGGCATCATCGATACGCTCATCGACCACAGCCATTGCTTGTGTGGATTCATCTAATTGACGGGCGAGCGCGGTAAAGCTGGTTTTGGCCCAACCATAAAAGTAATCGACTCGCATCACATTGGAAAAATCATCGTATTTGATAGGCTCTAGGTTCGGTTGAGTAAGGGTGGCCTCAGTACTGTCAGTTAAGTTATGCGTTTTGCTGTTAGCATAGCTGTCTTCATAAAACTCATGTACTTTTTGGCCGCGTACCATACCTATCGTATTTTTGAGTCTATCAGGCAATTCAAACTTCGGCTCTGGTGAATCAAACCAATAAAACACTGGCTTTAGATCGAACCCAGTCTTATCTTTAGGGTCTCGCAGCACCACGTAAAGCAGCTCACTGGCACGGGTGAAAGCCACGTACCCTAGACGACGAAACTCCTCAAAATCTTCTTGAGTCTCGATATCTGTGTAATAGCCTGGTGTGGTAGCTGAGTCTTTTACCGGTGAAAAACGGCGCTGATTACCAGAAGACTTTTGAACTAGAGCATTAGGTGCTTGCTGAGCATTATACAAGTACAAGCCATAGTCTTCCTTATTTCCCGACTTGCGACTGGCACTGCCCATACCCAGTACATAGACAATAGGAAACTCAAGTCCCTTTGACTTGTGAATGGTCATTAACTGCACACCAGACTCTGTAGGCAGTGGGTATTGCTTGGCCCAATCACTGTTAGGTGCAGCATCAATGTTTTCCCTAAACCACGCCAGCAGCTCATGCTCGCCCATGCCTATACCATACTGCGCCAAGATATCCATCACATGACGCAAATCCATGATATGTCGATCACCTTCAGGGTGTGCTGCCAATGCCTGCCAGACACCTTGTGACTGTACCGGGCTTTTATCTAGCAAATAATGCATGGCTGATAAGATGCCAAAATTCTGCCAGCGCTGAGCCCCTTCTTTAAGATAGCTAATAAAATCTTGATAGCTTTTTTTGCTAGTATCACCTTGAGTACCAAGGTCAGCAGCAATATTCGTGTTAACGGCTACTTTTGTTGGCGTCTCATCGCTTTGTGCAATGCCTGACTCATGGTCGGTCATCATCGCTTTGACTTCTTTGATAGTCAGGCCATACAGATGGCTGGTCAATACCCGGTTAATCATGTCGTGACGGTATGGATAGAGCATAGCACTGAGCAGAGCAGCCACATCTTCGGCCATAATGGTCTCAAAGATACTAACGTCACTGGTAGTCAGAGTGGGTACATTTAACTTAACCAGTTCATCCTCTACCCGTTTTAAGTCTTTTTTGGCACGTGCCAGCACTCCGATGTCACTGGGCTGAATAGGCTTACCTTTTAAGGTCTGACCGCTGTTTAATAAAGCGGCAATATGGCGGGCGGTGACTTCATGCTCATCGTATTCAAGTTCTTTGTCATAAGGCAGATGCAATACGCTGACAGGCTGGGTAGAGAGTACGTCAGTAACTAAATCTGAGGTAGTTTCTAATAGACTGTTTTGGGCAATAGATTGATTATTATCTAAGTCATTAAACCAAGATAGCTGTTTCTCAAGCTTTGCCGCAGTAATGTGTTGATAATAAATTTGACTGCCTAGCTCAGCAAATTTGTTCTCGCCTGTAGTGGGCATCGGCATACCAAACCAACAGTTTAAGGCGTCAATGACCCCTTTGTTAGAACGGCGGTTAATATCAAGTGTCCATAGATTTTTTTTATCAAACTGAGCTTTCATATAGTTATAGTTAGCAACATCCCCACCTCGGAAGCCATAAATGGCCTGCTTCGGGTCCCCAACTAATAATAAAAACTCTTGATTGGACTTGGTATTAGTCGACTGGTTATCCTCATTACCTACCTGACTACTTAACTGCTGGCGTTTATTCTTTGGCAGATAAATACTTTCAATCATGATGGCTTGCTCGCCATTGATATCTTGTGACTCATCAATAAGGGCTACTGGATAGTGGTGGCGGATATAACGTGCTAGCTTCTCTCCCTGACGGCCGGTCAATGCCTGATTAAGACGTACCATTTGCAAGCTAAAAGTAGTCTCACCTCGCTCTTCTAAAATTACTGGTAATCTTTCGCGGACTGCCAGTACGATATGACGGTTAAGATTGGCCAATAACAATAAAACATGCTGATTCAAACCCTCTATCTTATCCATAATGGCCAATAACTGGCTTATAGTTTCTAAATCAAACAAGGCTTGATGCTGTTTTTCTTTATTCTTATTAAAGTTCTTTATTTTTCCGTCATCATCGGGGAACTGAGCATCTCTCAATGACCCTAGTAGTTTTTTCGCATCTTCACTTAGGTAGCTCTCAAAATTCAAACCTCTTTCAGCGATCACTTGATGAATTTCAGTAATATGCTCAAACCGAGTGAACAAACTTGATCGACCATTAAATCCTTGTGACTTTCTGTAATCAGGATTTAAATACGGCTGAACATCTATCAAATCAAGCTTAGCAAAATCCTCTAGCAGCCGCTCAAAGCTAGCGAAGTCGAAAGCCTCATTCAACTGTATTTCATCAATAGGCGCAGAAATAAAGTTAAGTGAACGGTTCACATACGATTTATGATCACCAACAGCTGTTAGTTTGCCTTGCTGCTCCATTAGTGCGTATAGCTTAGGCTGCTCGTAATACAAACGGCTTTGAAACTGACGCAGCTCATCATGAATAATGCTATCGGTCACCTGCTCAATACTACTGTCTTCAATAATCGCCATGCCTTGCTGATGACCCGTCTCACTGCTATATTCTGCTAGCCATTTTTGTGCCAGACTATCTAGCGTGCCCACAAACAGTTTATCGAGTGTGGTTAATACCAAGGCGGTGCGGCGAATGGCATCTGTCATCGGATAACTATATACATGATCGAGCAAGTAACCCACTAAATGCAGGTTAATCGGGTCCTGCATGATGTCATTTAGACGGGCATACCCTGCCTGCTCTACTAGCCACTGAGCACGATTCTTTTTAGCAGTGGCTTTTTGCTCTGCTTCTCGCTGCTTGTCATGCGCTAAGTCTTGGTTAAGCTCATCGGCACCAACACTGTCAGCACTTTTAGTATCGTCCTTTGAGTCTGCCTTTTTATCCGCCTGTCGATGATCCTTACTGCTCTCAGGGGCTACCTGCAGGATATCTGGATATAAGTGTTCTTTATTGGCCAAATCGGCACTTAGATTATTAACCCATTGCAACAGTTGATAAAAATCGACCAAGCGATCATGAATACGCTGACGCATTTCTGCTGCTGCCGCCCGAGTAAAGGTAGTGGCAATAATTTGCTCAGGGGCACGTCGCGCCTCAATAAGTAGTCGCAATACGATACCGGTTAAAGTCCAAGTCTTACCTGTGCCCGCTGATGCCTCAATAAGATGGCGACCGCTTAATGCCACATCGACAGCCGGTATTACATCTTTGTTATGCTCCTGGTGCGTCTCATTGGGCATATCGCTGTCATCATGCTCATGCAAGGTTAAGTGCCAACTATCCAACACCTCTTCTGCTTGCTGCTCTAAGTTATTGTTATCAGTCATGTCTGTCATAGGAAGATATACTTTTAATTATTATCTATAAAATCAAGGTCTTATATTATCTACGATTTAGCTTAATTGCTGTAACGTGCTGGTCTAACTGGTTAATCCTTAGCCTTCTAGCCCGTCAAGTGCGTCAAACATAGGGGCATACAAAGGCTGCGCCAAAGCTGTCAAAGAAGTAGCTAATGCTTTAAAGGCGTCTTGATCTCGCAAAATATATTGCCAAATAGCATGCTGCGAGCAGGTGTCATAGACCGCATCTGACATATAGTTAGGGAACAACCACTCTGAGAAATCACCTCGTTTTGGCCAATAGTCAGCGCCCTCATCCTCTTGCGCTTTTAAACAGTTATCCAAATAGCCAAGCGCATACTCTGGTAATAAGGTTAGCGGTATTTGACCAGACAGATTGGCAAAAATGGCCCATTTAACCAGTTCAATGACAGCGTCCTCATAGGTGATTGGGTCCAGTTTAAATGCCGCGGCTTTCTCAAGCTTTTTGGCCTTAGTGCCTGACTTATTAAAGCGCCAAATGCTCATGCCATCATTTAATACCACCTGCTTAGCTGTAGTACGTCTGGCAACCTGCCAATACAGATGCGATAACCAAAACTTGAGCAGATGTCTGGGACTGGCAGAATTGGGTAAGATATTAAACCAGTGTTTAGGCGACTGCTCCGCATATGACACGCCTGCCTTTAAATGCGCACTATCGCCATTAACCTGTATCGGTACAACGCCTTTGATCTTAATCGCTTTGGGTAAAAAAGCTAACAAGGATGCTTGGTCTTTTTGTTGAAATACACTGACCAAGTCCACTTGTATTGGATGTTCCGTAGTGGGCGTGATAATCGGCAGACTTGTATCCGCTTCTTGCACCTCAATGCCGTTAGCAATTAACTGCTCTCGAAAGGTTTGACATTGCTGCAGCAGCTTTTGTTGTTGATTGGGCAAAGTGGTATGGCGTGCTACCCCTGCTGGCATAATGTTTTGGTACATTAAAATTGGTGTGCTTTGAGCCGCTGATTCCTCTAGACTCTCTTCTTTGTCTAAACCTGTCGTTGGCACGGGGTTGGCCAACTCATGAATCAAATAGTCTTTGATCTGGTAAGTAGTCAAGCTATCCAAAAACAGGGGCTCTTGGTGTGCCATCGCCTCCTCACCCTGTACGATATGCACTTCTTGAGCCCGCAAAAAGGCCTTGGCGGGATGACGCACTTGATAGGCAAGCACCCCTTCAACGTCAATTTCACCGATATCAAACAGCACTTGAGCCAAGGCTTTATTCTGTTCATTACAATTCAGCTTAGCATCTATCGACAACAAATCATTTAAAACAGGTAAGTTTTGACTGTCGATATGCCCCAATTGACCCAAGCCAGCACCCAATAACTGAGCGATTGCCTCATAGTGTGCTTTGCTGGGTAAGCTGACCAGCTGAGGATGTTCACTAGAGTCACGAGATTTCAACGTATTAAATACCGCTTGCCATAACGGCGCTGGCGGGAACTGACGTTGCTGCGCCAGTTTGGTTTTTTGCATCGCTCTATCTAGCATGCCCTCTAAAGCATCAAACTCAGAAGACTTATTGTTAGGATCATTCAAAGCATTTGAATCAATTTCACTAGGCCCAGATTCATCATTTTCAGCCTCAAAATAAGACTCATGTCTTTCCTGTTCTACCGCTTGCTCAAATAAGCTTTTATCAAACGGCAATGCTGGGTGCTCGGTTACTAGCCACTGTTTGACTAGCTTTGGTAAATGACGTTTTAGGGTTTCGGTAGTCGGGTCTACCGTCTCTGGCAAGCTGTCTAGTGAATTGACCTGCCACTGCACCTCACCTTGTAAGAATTGCAACAGTTCGCTGACAGGGTTCGCCGGCAAATGCTCATGGGTATCGGTTAGGCTTTGACCGTTATAAAATATCCAGCAGGCACTGCGCGCACACAACAAAGCATCTAAAAACGCCCCATTGTCATCGTCTTCACTGACTCTATCACCGCGACGTGATAAGGTCGCCTTCATTAAATCATAACGATTGTCACGGTCTCGTGCGGGGAACTCAGATAAGTTCATATTGAGCATAACCACTAAATCAAAGGGCACGTTTCTTAATGCGCCGAAACGGCCGAAGGTAATTACCCCTGTCGGCTCCGCACTCACCTGCTGACTCTCAAGCTCCGCCTCGATACTATCAAGCATAAAGCTCAGCTTTAACGGTAACTGCTCAACTCTTGCTAGCCTTTGTTCAACCTCTCGGTTGTCCGTATTATCATTACTGGCATATTGCCGATAATGACGATTAGCGCGCAGGCTCGATTTAAAGCCGTTCATTGCATTATAAATGGCACGCATACTGCGGGTTTGATCCACATCACCAAAATAACGGTGAATCACTTGGCGCTCAATTTGATCGAGCCAATCTTCTGCTTTCAGCTTTTGTTTGTGATCATCGCGTCTCGCCAACAGCCCGCTATAAATGCGGCACAAGGCTTCAATAATCGGCGCATCATTGAGACTAACCTCAGGCAGTGGCAAGCTCATTTCAGCAATCGCAGTACTTGGCCATTGATGCGCTTCAAGCGGATATAAGCAGTCGCTCATTTCAGCTTCTGGCATTATCAGTCCCAAAGTTAATCTATCTAACGCTTGGGCAAAGCTAAAGCGGTAATCAAAATCATTGCCATCTAAGGTTTGCTTAAGATGTAATTCATCAAAACCACGGATGAAACCTGCCTCAACCAATAAGTCACAGCCACAGCTCATCTGATCATGGGTCAAGCCAAAGCTTTCATATAGCGGCGGCAGCATTAGCCAATCTAGCACCTCAGCGGCTTCAAAGCGGGCACTGTCACTGCCTAGCAGTTTATAAAACCCAATAATCGCCTCCCATAACTGACGAATGGAGGCATCGACCACACCGGTGACTTTAGCCGGCAGAGTTAGTCCATCTTGACCTTTTCCATTGACAAAAATTGAGCTAATTAAGGCATGATGTCGATCCACATCGGGCAGCAACACCACTATGTCAGAGATATGACGCTTTTTTGTGCCAGGCGGTAGCGGCTCATTCAGCCAGCGTCCAATCATAATGCGGAGCACCTCAAGTTGACGCTGCAAACTGTGGCATGAATGAATACTTAGGCTATTATCTTGTGAGGACATCGACCACAGGCGATCTTTCTCAAAGCGTTTGTTCTCAAGTACCTCATCTTCATACCAATCAGCTTCTTTAGCCTCATCAGCTTCATCAAAGCTTGGCTCAATTTGCTCGCTAATGGCCTGCGATACCTTAACTGCCGTAGCTTGTTGGGTTGAACGCTCATCAAGCATCAATACATCATTTTGCAGGCGTCTTAATAAGCTGGGGCTATTGTGGGTGCGATAAGAAGCGATATCTTGTTGGTTATAGTCGCTATCAATATCTGCCTCAAAACCAAATTCGTCATCCAACTCCTCAGACAAATCATCTTCGAAATTATCCTGCCAATCCACAACGGCATCTTCATACAACTCGTTACCAGATAGATTGGCAAGCATGGCGAAAGTATCACGAGACTGCTTACCCAGACGTGACAATAGACTATGCCCATAATCACGCAAAAATACACTTTCAGGATTGATAATCTGTTGACGCTGTAGCCACGACTTATCCACGATATCCGCCCAGAATAGCTTAGAGGGGTTATAGTGCAGCAAAGTGATGTCCATGTAACGCGACAAACGTTGTAAGAAATCTAGCTCGGTCTGCGGTAGCTGCTGAATGGTAAAAATACGCAGTACTTTGGGCAACTGGTCTTGCTCGCCCGCATTGTTACTCTCTAATGCTTTCCAAAAGGTTTTTTCTAACTGAGCACGGTATTGATGCACATCAGCGAACAGATGCGACCACAGATAACGCTGAGCGGCTTCCAATTCCACATAGTGCTCTACCAACCATTCTGGTGTACCACGCGCATACTCATCAAAGCGCAAAGACAGCGCATCTTTTTCTGCAATTAACGCATTCACATCAAGCGGTTTATTATCCGACCATAGACTTAACCAATCCTCACGGTGAGTTAAATAGCGGTTAAATACTCGCGCCAAATCACTTACCAGCTGCCAAATACGCGCATCTTGCTGTGCCTTGTCTGGCTCAACGCCTTGTTGAGGCTCATCAATCAATGACGACAGCAGCGGATATACCGGATGCTTATCGTCCTCGACAATAGTCTGCTGATAATAGGTCAGATAGCCAAACAGACGCCACTGCATCACAGTCGGCGACAGCACTGCCACCTCCGGCACGTTAAGGACCGTCGCATCAGGATTATTTTTCAATAGATAAGCATTATGCTGACTGAGTACATCTTGCATCAGTGTCCACTGATATTGACCCCAGAACTTAGTCATTACAAGCGTACTGATACCCGCACGACTGGCAATGGTTTTATCAAGCCAATCGCCTAAGACCATTGACGGTACGATAACCACAAAGGGATCAAAAATAGACTGCTGCACTGATTGATATTCGGCCAGCAGTTCATCGACTAAGTTTTCGGTGCGATGCGATTGGATAATCTTGAACATAGAGAGGCAATCTTTTGTTAAATGAAATTCAAATAAATAAGGTCATAGCAAAGACACGACGGTTATATAAGCATAACTCATTATGGTAAAAATAAAACCATCAAACACCACCATAACGTCAACTACTGTCGCAAAGAGTTGATGCCATTGTGGTTATGACTTTCGTTTTGAATCTCGTCAGAGTTAGAAATCATTGAAACCTATCAAAACAGCGTAGATGAGCGGTTTGCTATAAATATAATGCTAATTCTGACGATGTGTCGGTAAAAGAGAGGTTTGAGTAACTGAATTCTCAAATGATATTGTTGTTTTAAATACAGGCTAAATCTCAATTGACCTCCTCCCCTCGCTAAACCGAGGGGATTCCTACAGCTAGACGGTCAAGCCCGACCGCAAGGATATTCTTAGCAGCATTGGTATCTCTATCATGCCATGTGCCACACTCAGCACACCTCCATCCTCTTATTCGCAAACCTGCTCTACCTTTCGGACTACTGTCACTTATTTTATGGCAGCACGAACAGGTCTGGGTAGTGTAACTCTCATTTACGATCTCAAGCTGACAACCTGCATGCTTGCATTTGTATTCCAGTTGTCGTTTAAGTTCAAACCATCCTGCATCGTATGTTGATTTAGCTAGATTGGTTTTTCTAGTTGTAAATGAGCGTGATTTTATATCACCAACCACAATTAAGGCATTATCCTTAACTAATTGGGTGGTGAATTTATGAATTAAGTCTAATCTTGTATTTTTAATTTTGGCATGAATTGCTTTAACACGTTTTTTATTGTTAGCACGTTGAGCGATAGCAAGCTTTTTAGCCCATTTTTGAGTCTGCTTAATAGTAAGTTTATCACCCATTGAGGTAGTAGCAGACTCTTTTAAGCCCAAATCAATTCCAACGCTGCCCTTACCACTTACTTGCTTAGGAAAGTCTTTAACGGTAACACACGCATACCAACGATTACGACTGTCTTGTACTATCTCAAGCGTGTTGATTTGATATAGGCTTAGGTTGTAGCTATCGAATACATCGATGATAAGCTTTTGACCTTTAGATAGCGATAGCTGTATGGTTGATTTCAATGCCTTCTTACCTGTCTGCCTTGTTTGCAAATACTTGATAGCAGATTTTTTAAAAGGTATCCAGCCCAATGATTTACGCTTGGCATCAGCTCTATTGGTACGCCAGTTAAGTTTGGCTTTTTTAAATTGTTTACGTGATTTAGCTTGAGTCTCATTGATAGCCTGTAACGTCTGACTGTGTATTCCTAAATACTCACCGCTTCCTTTGGTGTACTCACTTAGATCATAAGCACTAAAAAACTTACCGGTACGTTTTAGATGCTCAAAGCACAGCGCATTGACATAGTTCCACACGAAGTTCACTGAACCGCTTAGACGATTCAGCTCTTTTATGTGTTTGTTTTTAATGCGTAGCTTGAGTGTTTTCATATGCTTAGTATGGCGAGGTTAATTTTAACTTACAACCCTTTATATACTGCTCACGACAGTATATGTCGCCTTATATCCACCCCCTGAAGTGGGTGGTTTTACGGCGACTGGTGATAAAGACAAAACCTAATATTGGCTAAGACTTAACACTATCTGTCCAAGAAAACTCTTCCAAAATGCAGGTCCATTGGTCATCAAAACCCGCTTCTAGCATTAATGGTTCGCCAGTAACAGGATGACTGAACGTTAAAGTCCGAGCGTGTAGCAGCATGCGCGTGCAATCATATTGAGTACGAAAGAATTTATTGTGGCGTCCATCGCCGTAGCTGGTATCACCTATTATATGATGAAACAGATATCTCATGTGACGGCGTAGCTGATGTTTTCGCCCCGTCTCAGGTATTAAGCGCATGAGACTATAACGGCTCGTATCATGTTTTTTTGATACTGCAAATGGCAGCTCAATTTGAGCTAAGCTCTGCCAGTGAGTGACTGCTTCTTGAGCGGGTTTGTCTAAGTTAGCAAACTTATCAGCGATGGCATCGGGCTTAAAGCTTAGCGCATAATCAACAGTGCCTTCCTCTGACATAAAGCCACGCACCACAGCTAAATACTGCTTAGCAACCTTGCGTTCAGTAAAAGCTTCAGTAAGGCTGCGTGCCACAGCAGAGCTTTTAGCAAACAATAATACACCCGACGTCGGCCTATCTAATCGGTGTACTGGAAATACATGGCAACCTACGGCATCACGAGTTAGTTGCATTGCAAATCGTGTTTCACCTTTATCTAGCCAACTGCGATGTACTAACAGACCCGCTTCTTTATTGATTGCTACTAGATGCTCATCTTCATAGATAATCTCTATTTGATTGTCAGTTTGGTTATCGATGCCGCTTTCTATATCCATCTTTTTAATAGAAACCTTCATTAATATCTATTATCGCCGCATTATAGCACTAGTGACTCTGGCTGGCTGCGTGCCTCACTGCTATGCTCTTCTTATTTTATTTACAAGACAATGTGAGAGTTTAAAATTGGCAAAACAGATTGATAACTGCTGTTAATTTTTACCTAACAATGCCGAAAAATTGGGTAAAAAAGCTGATTTGTTATGATAAAATAGCTCTTCTTTAAATGCGCTCATAGCTCAACAGGATAGAGCAGTTGCCTCCTAAGCGACCGATCGGGGTTCGAGTCCCTGTGAGCGCACCACCTAATTCTTGTATTGAAAATATTCACTTTTCACAAAGATTAAATTCTCTATTTGTAATATGTATATATTGCATAGTCCTTTTTTCTTAATCCTTACACAACCTCATGATCTTCTTTTATACTAAGTCTATTTTTTAATTCTATAAAGCAAAAATCACTCTAAGCCCTATACAGTCAAGATCTTCAGTGTCTGTAGATTGATAAGACAGTTCACTATCATTTACTTTTATTGCAGGCTCGATGGTTTCAGAAATATACCTAAGCTCTTCTATAAGAATATTTTGAGCGTGAAAGTCTAATACCATGCTGTTGAAATATATGCCCTTAGGTAGCTTTTCTAATACTTTTTCTACAACTATTTTAAGGGTCTCTTCTCTAGTTGACTCAATCTTTATAGGGCACACCTGAATAAAGTGTAAGATACCCTCTGTTTCAAGCAACCTCTTAATATCAAACGCATCTAAAGTAAACATACCTTTCGCTACATCTGAGCCTAATAAATCAACAACAGCTTGTACCTCATCTGATTGGCATTTTACTATGCCGTCGACGGTATTTAATGTCTCTAAGCAATTCTTATTGCTATGAGTCAGTATACCTATCAGACTCACGCACCCTGTTTTATCTTTTAGCTCTAAAAGCGACTTTTCATTCCATTTATCATCAATGATAAAGCAAGCAAAAGCGCATGGCGTATTATCAATCTCGCCTGGCTTGTATAACTTAGCTCTAATATAGCCCTGCTCTTGACTATTACTGACATAAATCTTATCGCTAATCACCGTTTATCACCTTATATAAAATATCTTTTCTATATGTCTCTTATCGTTGACCATAGTAATACTATAGCCAACAACCTAGAATATTTTTTTCTAGGTTTAGGCAGAATTATTTATAATTTATTCATATAGTCTATAAACTCTTTGTCTACGATCAATTTAATAAAAAGCCCTCCAAACTAAGCTTGAAGGGCTGTTATCCATACTTAAAAATAAGATCAACTCAATGATTACCGCAAATCGATAATAACTGCCTTCTTATCCAACTAACGAGTATTCCTCGGTAGTTGCTTTCTCGTCCAATTCACCTTCTTTATAAATATTTCTAATATGCAAGCCATTTGGACTTCCGCAAATTTGCGACAGTTGCTTATTTCTCTAGTTCGCCTTCTTTAAGCATATTATTAACGTACTTAACATTGGTTTAAAATCTGTATATAAAGAAATTAAATTCACAGATAAAGTGTAACTACACCCGAAACTATCGCACCTCTGCCATTTAGTTGATATAAAGATATACTAAATTTTTAAAAAGTAGGTCTAAAATGGATTAGTAAACTAATAGCCATAAACATTAATATTGTTATTATAAAACTGTAAAGTATGCGTTTTAACCAACTTAAATCATGATTTATTAATAATATTCCTGCAATTAAGGTATATAAAGGAAAAAAAACAATCATACCTACCAAAGATAGTCCATCATTTTTCCCTCCCGGGTAGCTAAGGTCAGCATTTATATAATCAAAGCTATATGCAATTGCATAAATTAATAGGCATATTAACGATAAAAAGTATAATAGTGAATGAAATTTCATTTTACACATCTGTTATCTTCTATTTTTTTAATTTTGATTGCCTCTTTAATATCATAAGTTTTCTGTAATAAGCTTTTAAAACCACATCTTCACTTTTAATTCTCAAAATTTATTATTCTTCTAAATATAACTCTGCTTCTGGATTATAGATTTTTATACCTATTAATACATTATTCGTATCATAAGTTATTAAAACTTCATAGCCAAATCTTTTATTATCAATTTGAACTTGAGCTTATTAGATTAATCTAATTTAAAAAAACGCCAACCTACTATAATAGGTTAGCGCTTGAATTTGATTATCTTGGTTAAAACTCAAATACCAAAGTGTCTATTTAAGATTAGGATTAACAATAATCTTAACTGCTGACTCATTATTATGAATCAATCTCTCAAAACCTTCAGACACTAAATCATCCAGTTTAATACGCTGAGTAATAAACGGTTCGAGGTCTATCTTGCCGTCTTCAACCAATTTAATCGTCTCTTCATGATTATTCACATAGGCAATCGTCCCGCGTACATCAAGCTCTTTCATAACCACACTGTGTACATTGACCGTCGCAGGATGGCTCCAAATAGATACAATGACTACCACGCCAGCAGGCTTGGTCAGCTCAACTAGAGAATCTAATACTTTATTGACACTGGTACATTCAAAGGTAACATCAACACCCTTGTCACCAGTAATTTTCATTACCTCTTCAGCTAAATCAACTTCAGAAGGGTCTAAAATATAATCAGCAACACCACTTTCTTTGGCTTTCTCTTTACGTTTTGCACTAAGCTCAGTCATGATAACAGTGATACCTTTGGCCTTTAGCACCGCAGACAATAACAGGCCAATAGGACCACCGCCGCCGACTAAAGCCACATCACCTTCTTGAGCACCACTGCGTACATAAGCATGGTAGCCAACGGCTAAAGGCTCAATTAAAGCGGCTTGATCTAATGGAATTTCATTTGAGATAGGGTGTACCCAGCGACGTTTTACAGCAATTTTTTCAGAAAGACCGCCACCACGACCGCCCAAACCAATAAAGTTCATATCTTTTGATAGGTGGTAATTGTCATCAGGACCCGTAGGCACATCATCCGCGATAATGTAAGGCTCAACCACCACATGCTGTCCTACCTCGATATCATCGACCCCTTCACCCACAGCATAGACCACGCCTGAAAACTCATGACCCATAGTTACGGGAGCTGACTCACCTGAGATAGGATGAGGATGACCGCAAGGTGGTATGAAGATAGGGCCTTCCATAAACTCATGCAAATCAGTACCGCATATACCACACCAGGCCACATCAATACCGACTGTACCGGGCTCTACTGTGGGCTCAGGAATGTCTTCAATGCGTATGTCACCTTTATCGTAAAAACGGGCAGCTTTCATAAGGTTCACCTTTAATTATTATTTAATTAAATCAACTAAGTAGGCCTAACAAAGCATCATTCATTAATCAGCTAAGATGCTCATACCAATAAGCTTATTTTATAAACCAAACTAAAAATAATTTTAAGCCTATTCGTTATTATCGTACCCCTCTATCAGCTTATCTGTCAAATGTTATGACCCTAATTAATAACGAGTTTCAGAACCCATTATTAAGCTCTGTATTCTTAAATAAAGGCTTACAAAAAAGCCTTTTAAACTATGTGGTAATAGCTTAAAAGGCTTCAATATTAAGAAAAGAAACTAACTAACGCAGCTCATCCACAACAGCAAGCATAGCCACAAGTGAAGCCTCGCCAAACTTAATTGAACGCTCAGGTGACCATCCTGTGTCTTTATTTGGCAAGTTATCATTGTCCTTAAAGGGCATCTCTAAAGTATTCGCAAGGCAATCAAAGCGTTCAGCAATCGCATTAGTTGCTACCGTCATATTGGCCTGACCTGGGGCATCAATCTCATAACCAAACTCTGTTTGGAAGTCTGCACTAGCTAGAAGCAATGCCTCTGCAAACTTCTCACGCAAACTAGCCAAACGCTTGCTATAGTTTGGCGTACCCTGCGAGCCTGCCAAGAAAACATAGGGCAATGCTTCATCACCGTGTACGTCATAGAATAAGTCTACGCCAGTTTGGTCCATCTTCTTCATAACGTGGAATACTTCAGGGCTTTTGTTCAAGCTTGGGCTTTCCCACTCACGGTTTAAGTTAGTACCCATAGCATTGGTACGTAAGTGTCCTCGTGCACTGCCATCAGGATTCATATTGGGTACAATATATAAGTTCGCTTTTTCAAGTAAAAGCTTGCCTGTAGGATTGGCCTCATCTAGTAAGCTATATAACAGGCCTTCAATTAGCCATTCGGCCATTGTTTCCCCTGGATGCTGGCGGGCTATAATCCAAATATTAGGCTTAGCTGTATCTGAGTTACTCTCCTCCTCATCACTCACTTTAACCAAGGTCAAATCACGTTTGTCTAAAGTTTCACCTAAATGCTCTAATGTCACTAGCGGATGGAGTTGAACCGCTGCTAATAAGTCTTGATGACGCTCATAGCTATACGGCGCAAAGTAGGCAATCTGAATGGTATCGCATTCCAACTCGACCTCGATACTCAGTTTACCGTCTTTGTAAGTCGTGGGCAAACGGAACCAATAATCACGGTCGTAAGAAGCAACCGCTTGGTAGTCATTCCAACCTTCAACGTAAGAGGCTTCGCCAGCATTGACGATATTTAGTACATACTGCTCACCTACTTCACCGCTCAAGCGAAAGTTAAACCATTGAAAAAACTCATCACCAAAGTCGGGACGAATTTTCAATTGAATATCTTGTTTATTATCTAAACTTATAACTTCGATATTACCGGCATCAAAATTGGCAGTGATATGCATAGCTTTTCCTTATGTTCCTTAATAGCTTTAAGGAGTAATAATAGTGATATTTTTAAAACACTAAGTCCTACCTAGCACTTAACCTATCCACTCAATAAATATAATGATAAGTATAATCTATTTTTCTCTGCACACGACAAAAAAAACAAAAAAGTCTGTTAAAGCAAAGGCATAATAGTAATTTTTAAGACGAATCAGACCATGCCAAACTTTAACAGACTTAGTGAAACTTTAACCCAAAACCTGAGTATGAACAAGGCAAGAATCACATGTTTGAGCTTAATGATAATAGCCCTGATTACTGCTCAAAGCAGTAATCTTAAAAAAAATAGCAAGACACATTCCTAAGGGTGGCAAGACCGACAGTCACTATCGCAGACTACAGCGATTTTTTGCCGAAGCGAGGATAGACTATGATCAATTAGCTTTAATGATATATCGACTGTTTGGGCTAGGCAAAGTCACCTTAACCATTGACCGCACCAACTGGAAATGGGGTAAAAGTAACCTCAACATCTTTATGCTAGGGGTGGTATATAAAGGGATAGCCATCCCCTTATACTGGCAAATGCTAGATAAGCGAGGTAATACAAACCATCTTGAACGCTGTGAACTTATTGAGCGGTTTATCAAACAATTTGGCAAAGATAACCTTGAGATGATAGTAGCAGACAGAGAGTTTGTTGGCGAAAAATGGTTTAACTGGCTCACCAATAATCACATACCCTTTGCCATACGGATTAAGAAGAACAGTAAAGTTAAGAATCATCATGGCAAGTTGGTACAGATTAAAGAGTTATTTCGCCATGTTGGCCATCAAGAAACATATCGACATGGGCGAATACTGACTGTCGATGGTTGTTTGGTTCGAGTATTTGCCAAGCGTGATAAAGACTACGGTTTAGTGATTGTGGCAACCAATCAACTAGAAACAGTGGATGCGATGATAAGCTATGGCAAGCGTTGGGAAATTGAGACTTTATTTGCTTGTCTAAAGGGGAGTGGCTTTAATCTTGAAGATACCCACTTAACCCATCTTGATCGGGTCAGTAAATTAGTCGCAGTGAACGCCTTAGCATTTTGTTGGGCTTATCATGTCGGTATTTATAAAGACAAAGATAAGCCGTTAAAACGCAAGTTGAAGTCAAACGCTCGACCTCAAGCCAGTTTGTTTGCGCTTGGTCTGGATTTATTGATTGAAGGTCTTCGTTTGGTGTTTTTTAACAATGATAAGACTGTCTTTCGACAGTTAGTTAGCTTTTTAACCCCTAAACCTATGAAAATCCGGTGGGGATGATTTTTTTGTCGTGTGCAGAGTCTATTTTTATATGACGCTAACCTTTACTGAATACAATACGCTATAAGACAGTTAACAAAACAAATGCTCAAGACACCTAAATCTTGTTATCAACAAGTTATTTTATCTTATAGTTTAGTAGTAAACTCTTTTAGCCTATGACGTAGAGTATCGGGGGCAATAGGCTTATGTAATAGTGATACCCCCATTTTCTGTGTGGCTTTAATGATTTCAGGTGAGGTATTCCCCGTGAACATCAAACATTGAGGCAAGGACTGTATACCATTTAAAGCCGCCATCATATTGATAGTTTTTAATACCTCCATACCTGTTCTATTGTCATCCAATTGATAGTCCGTAATTATTATCTGCGGCTGATGTAAACGATATTGGCTAATGGCTTCGGTCACATTAGAGGCGATTAATACCGTATATCCCCAAGATTGTAATAACAAATCCATGGAAATTAATACTGAATCCTCATCATCTACTACCAATACTGAAATTATAGCTGCTTCCTCAATTTTAACTGCCTCATTTACAATATGAATATCATCCTCACTTTGGCAAATTGTCAGATCGATAGAAAACTGTGTTCCTCGACCAAATTCAGATCTTACATTTATGGGCACATCCAGTAAGTTTGCCATTCCCTTTGCAATCGACAATCCCAATCCTAACCCTTTATTACTTTGGGTATGAGTTTCTAACTGATGAAAGGAATCAAATACTTTATATAACTCATCCATTTTAATGCCTTTGCCTGTGTCCCAAACGCTAACTCGGCACTTACATTTTTCGATATTATTTACCGCATTTTTGCTAGGTGTATAACGCACCCCAATTAAGATGCCACCTTTGGTCGTATACCGTATAGCATTACTCAAAAAATTTCTTAAAATTAAGGACAACATGGCTGGATCAGACATTACACACAAGTTGGTATGATGATAACGTAGCTCTAGACCTTTAAGCTCTGCTTCAGGCCTAAATTCATCAACCAGATTGTGTAAAATAATATCTAAATCTGTCGAAACAATATTGGGAATCATTTCGCCCGACTCTAAGTGAGCGTAGTCCAAGATAGTGTTTAACATGTCACTACTGGATTTACTAGCTGTTTTAGCATATCCAACAATTTTCTTTTGGGTGTCATTAAGCTCAGTTCTAGACAAGGTTTCAATAAATAAACTTAGAGCATGTGCAGGCTGGCGTAAATCATGACTGGCAGAGGCTAAAAAGTTAGTCTTAGCAGTACTTATCCGCTGTAACTGTTGTGATTTCGCTTCTAATTGATACCAATTCTAAAAAATAACACTCAAGTCGCACCACTCCCGCTGAGTGATAGACCTAATTAAGTTAGTCTGATTACACAATGCATTCCAAGCGTCACATGCCGCATCGACAATCGCATCATAACTCTCAAAACAGCGATTAGATAACCAATGCTGTTTAAGGTACTGCCATACCTGTTCAGCAGGGTTAAGCTCAGGTGAGTAGGGAGGCAATTTAAGCATGGTCACATTGTCTTGATCCAAACTTGGTTGGTGCCATAGCGCCCCATCCATAACCACCACGGCATGCCGACCTTCGGGAACAGCTTTACTGATTTCCTCCATATGCAATGCCATAGCTTGCTTATTCACATAAGGTAGAACAAGTCCAACACTCTCACCTGTCGCCGGATTAAAGGCACCAAATAGATAAGTTGATTCAAACTGCTGCTGCCTGACTACTCGAGGTCTTTGTCCTTTATAGTGCCAAACCCTTGTGATAGAGCCTTGTTGGCCAATACGTGTTTCATCCTGAAACCATATATCAACTTGCTTGATATCAACACCATCAGGTAGAACTTGCTTTATCTGCTCAAGGAAGTTTTTTTATATGCCTCCATGACTTTAGGATCTGCCTTAGGATGCCGACTACGCGCAGATACCCAGCTCATACCAATACGTTTCATGAGAGGATAGATCGCTTTAGGGGTATAGTTGGCGTTAAATTGCTCCTTGGCGATTTGTGCGATGTCTTTTGCCGTGAGCCTACCACCACCTCTTTGCTGCTGAGCTTCTACTATCGCTTGTTTGAATGGTTCTATGTCTTTTTCTGCTAAAAGACTCTTTCTGCCTCTGCCAGCTGCGTCATAGACACTAGTGATACCATGCAACCAGTATTTCCTTCTTATGGTATAGACGCTTCTAGGGTTATAGCCAAAGTTCTCTGCTACGGTCGCTATAGGATGACCTTGACTCAGTTGATGCAGCATGAGTAGTCTGATTCGTGCTCTGGCATTGCCTTCTGTTTTAGATAATTGCAGAAAATCGTGGTCTGTGAGTTTATGATTTCTAGGGGTTTTTTTCGGCATGTGATTCTATTATGTTGTTGAGTTGGTTATATTGTACCTTATTTTTTGGAATTGGTATGAGATACGAGATGGGTATTCTCCAGATAAATTTGAATGGTCTTGATTGAATTGAGCCAGTTATACTTTGCGAAGTAGGAGTGAGTAAATACAAAAATGATAATAACAACAGATAAAACTATCAGTTGCATGTCATCTATATATAGCAAAATAGCTGCCCAAGTTAACAGACTTGGTATCGAGAAAGCATTAAATACCTGCCGAAAAATGCCAATACTCGACATAGCACCGCTAATAATTGCAAAATTCAAACCAATTAAAACAAGCATCTGAACTGAAAATTCAAAATTATTGGTAATCACTTTGACCACACCGATCGCCCATAAACAGCCTAGCAATAACATGCAGGTAAATAACACTTTATAGGCGGTATAACTGGCAAGATAATCCGCTTCATGATTCGTTTTAGGTTCGAAATGTAAGTCTTGTAGATCAACGACGGCGATAACTGGAGACAATTGATTTGTATTTTGGAGATCACAAATCATCTTGTCGATGTTTTTACAATTAGAGTAACAAAGATAAAGACCCAAATTATGATAGAAGATCCAAATATAGAACAGCTTAGGTTGAATTTCTATAAGGCCATAGTACTGATTTAAAAAGAAGAATAAGAGACAACCTATAACATCGGTTATCAGAAAATAAGCTGTTAAATAAATAAAGGTGGTTTTTATAAATTTATGGGTTATGTGTGTAGAGCTGGACAAAGCTTTCTTCCATAGACCCCAGCATATTCCTATAGTCAAGCTATGACAAATGATCCAAGTAGAGTGCAGCGGCATACTAAATAAACTAGGATGTAAAGCAAACTCCATCATAAAAAAGAAAATAAACCCAGTGACTAACATCCCACTTAGAAAGTAAGGCAAGACTCGGTTCACGTGTTGAACTTGTTTTGATAATACCCTTTCTGCTGTTTTTTGATTGGTAATAAGTCTATTTAGGCCTCCTATATCATCCATTATTCTCATGATTACATTAACCTTTAATAGGGAAGTAAGAATAGAAACCAATCAGTTATCGAATCAATCAAATTTAGAAAGATATCCGGCCCGTTGTGCCTCTATAATAATTTGAGTGCGATTATGAACCGAGAAATGGGACATAAGAGTCGCAATGTGATTGCGTACTGTGTGCTCACTGATACATAAATGGTCTGCTATTTCCTTATTACTAATGCCTTCAGCAAGCAAGGCCAATACTTCCAATAGTCGGTTACTTAGCATAGGTTTAGGTTCATTGATAGCGGAACATTCTTCACCACTTCCATTATTAAAAGTTTTTTTCAGGCTTCTCTTTTTTAGTAGAGCTTGAACTGTTTTAATGATGACATCAGGCGCTGAATCTTTGTTTAAAAAACAGCTGGCACCAGATGCTAAAGCGGTATTGATATTTTCATGATAGTTTGAGGCAGAGAGCAACATAATCCGAGCATTGGGCCAATGCTTTTGAATGATTGACATACCCTCAAGACCATTAATACCTGGTAAACAAATATCGAGCAGTACCACGTCTATGTTTGTACTGACTAAACTTAAATCGCTAATTTTTTCTATTTCTAAAATATTGGCATCAGTTCTTGGCTCGAGTATGAGTCGAAGTCCTACCCTAAATAGCTCATGATCATCTATGAGAAGGATGTTTTTCTTATCCGTAGAATTATTCATTATAGTTTTTTCACTATTAGCTTATTATTAAAAGAGTGACAACCTAAATTTTTATTTTTTATTAAATATTTACTTACAAATAAACATCATTTTGTATAGTTTACATTAACATAATTCATAACATGGTTGACATAGTTTTCGACTAAACTCGAAAATTAAAACAACTTTTATTAGTCTCATATTTATTTCTCTTTAATTAACATCAACTTAACAATATTCACTTTTTAAACTGATAGTAGAGCTAATTTTTACTGTGCCTATATCTTCTTTATTCACCTCTATCTATTAATAATGACCCTATACATTAATAGCGTAAACGACCCATAAAAAAGCCACATTCCTATCAGAATGTGGCTTTCTAAAGTTTGAAAAATCAGTGATTGGCTAAACAATCATTAGCTAGTCAAATAATGGTTAATCAAATCACCATAACACCTTGTTCAATATAGACATCATTTAGCGCGCTCACAGCATTTGAATGCTGATACACGTCATAACTTACGCCAGCGACAACTTCGCTGCTAGCTAGGGACCAATCGCCCCCAGTGACATCATCCATTTTCGCCTTAGAAGCATCATCACTGCTCCAATTAGTTGACCCTAAGTCAACCTTACTTAAGTCATTACCATTGATAAATAATGCCGACTCACGGTCAGTATCTTGTAATAGATCCTCAAACCGGACATCTAAAACATTTTGGCCATTCAGTTCAACATTCTCGATACCCGTCAAATTCTCTGTGGTTGCATTGGTAATATGTCTATTGCCGTCTACCAAACGGCTGTCTAAACTGTAATCTAATATTAGGGTGTCTGTACCTGAGCCTCCAGCGATAAGACCTGATAAATCTGAACCACAAACCGTAATGATATCGTCGCCCATACCTAAATCTATACTTGAATCTCCTTTGACGCTATCTAAGACGCTCATGACATCGTTGCCATCTCCAAGGCCCACTGAAGCATGATTTAAAGTTGACCCTTCAACAACTAAAGTATCTTCCCCGTTACCGGTAATAATCGTTGAATGGTCTTCTATATGCCTTGCCACGTTAATAACATTGTCACCATCACCTAAATCAACAACCGCATAATCTTCAACATCTTCACCGACCGTTAACGTATCATTGCCTTCATAAGTAGTTAATCGGCTATGACCATCAATATCATCACCGGTGGTAATAGTATTATCACCGGCTCCTAAGTCAATATCGGCACGGCCATCAATTTTATGACCTACCACAAGCTCATCCACGCCAGCACCCGCTGTGATATGCGTTGCTCCTAAAATATTTTTGCCGAAGCTTAGCGAATTGTCACCTTCACCAAGATGAATTTCACTGTGATTGACCATAGATTTAGCCACATCGATAACATCATCACCATTACCCACTTGGATAGTAGAGTGGTCTTCAACATAACTGGCAATAGTGATTGAGTTATCGCCATCTCCTAAATCAATTGATGAAGAGTCTTCTGTATCATCGCCAATGACTAGGGTATCGACTCCACTACCGGTAATAATCTTAGACTGACCATCTAAATCATCCCCAATATCGATGTTATTAGTACCCTCGCCTAAATTAATTTCACTAGTGCCTTCAACAAAGGTGCCAATGTTAACATTGTCATTCCCATCACCACCAAAGACATGACCAAAATCATTTGCACCAGCATTTCCAAGATTATGGGTTATCGTCAGATAGTTGGTATGGTCAGCACTATCTACTGATGAAGCAGCTTGTTCATCTAAGGCAAACTCAACACGGCCTGCGCCTAAATCAATGACACCGCCATCATCCATTTCACCATAGACGGTCACCTCATCATTACCACGTCCCATAAAGATACGACCACCGTCTATTCCCCACCCTGTGACCTTACCTTCGCCATTACCACCGATTACCACAGTGTCATTACATTCTTCAGTATAGATATAGCTTCGAGCTTCAAGGTTGGTTTGAGCCTGACCCAATACCGCATCCATTTTACCTTGAACATAATAAGTATCATTACCGCTACCTAATTTAGCAGACGTATAAGCATTTTGATCCTCACGAATATGCACCAAATCATGACCGCCATAGGTTTCCAAACTCCATAATGCATTACCGTCTTCATGATCTCTTTCAAAGTCGCCATCCCAGGGAGATTTAATTAAATTGTCTTGACTATCAAAACCGGTATAACCGATGTAGATAGTATCGTTATAATCACTGGTTGCATAATTAATATCATCGCCATATTTACCACCTGTTTTGCCACGCGGGTCTGAAGGGCCTTCACTGTCTGTTAAGTTGGCGCCTAAATGCCATAAATACATCGGTGCAGCATCAATACCGGGTTCGTCACAAGGGTTAGTTGCTGGTAAATCTAATACAGCAGAATCGGTACTGGTGGGTGAGGCGTTTTCATACTGATCAATGATAATAGCGTCCACTATGACTTCTGAACCATCAACTGGGTTAGTAACCTCCGTAAATGAGCCCGTATAACCATTCAAAAGTATCTCATCGGTAACCACTATTTCTATGACATTATCAAGAACCACACCGTTTTCAGTATAAGTGGTGGTAATTAACAAGGTACTGCCTACAACAGTAGTTGAATCTACTGTTACCACATAATCTACAGTGTCTTGGAGCTCTGAGTTTTCGATAACCCCATCATCGTTAATATCTTCGGTAATGACAACATTGGGAGCAGCTGGCGGCTTAAGTTGTACATCGTAACTGTGCTCTATTTCACCGATATATGGGTCCTCCTGTAAATCAATTGCAAATGCCGCTATTGAAACGGAGTCGTCAGCTGCTAAATCACTACCCAATACAGATACTGAATAAGCATTATTTGAATCCAGATTGGCGGTATATTCTTGATTGTTTAATGTCACCTTTATTAAAGTAAGTTGCTCATAATTTCCCTCTACTGTTCCAGTTAATAAGATTTCTTGGCTGGCTTCAGAGATATTGACCACATTATCTTCAGTGATACTGTCAACCAAGACAGTTAGCACGTAATTAGGGTCTATCTCTAGGGTTTGTGGCTGTACAGAAATAGCGGCTATATCTGCATTATTATTTATACTTTTATTGTTAATGATGTTTTTATTATTAATATTGAATGCATCCAATATTACTTTTTGACTTATATTATTCATAATAGACCCTATGTGTAATTATTTGTTTATTAAGTTAAGTGGCGCTTAATTACTATAGGCTTAGGAGATACGAGTGTTTATAGTACAAACATGCTAATTAGAATTTTGTTTCGGTCATCCCAATTTAAGTCTGAAGTCTTGCACTGATGATAAGAATGAGAGTGAATTGAAATATTAAAACCAAAAAAAGCCAGAGTATTAATACTCTGGCTTTTTTACTGTCTGGCTTTTTACTGCCCGTTTTTGTTGCTATATTGCAGGACAGGACCTTTTCTTTCTAGATAACTGTTAGCGAGTAACCGCTAACCTTTTTTAGTGACTAAATAATATGATTATCTACTAAGTTATTAAAATCACCTGCGTAGTTATCAATTTGAATATTTAGATCACTTTGAGCGGCATTGTATCCACCACTAAAGTTACCATCTGCACTCACACTTAGTACTTCGGTTACGGCGTCCCAATTTAAATAATCTGCAAGATTGGCAGCATTACCTATGGTTTCACCTTGTAGTAAATCGCTTAGATTTAGCTTATCACCTGCTTCAAAATCAGTGATTATATCTAAATCAGGCGTTGATACTCCATCTATATCATTATTCGTCCAGATAAAGGTATCTTCACCTAGTCCACCCGTCAGTACGTCATCTCCAGATTTGCCTTGTAGAATATCATTACCATCCATACCTAGTAAGGTGTCATCTAATCCTTCACGGCCTACTAAGGTTTCTGAAGCATTAGTACCTTGAACCGTGCCAGTATCACCTTGTTGGTACTCGATGCTTACTAACGCTGAGCTAGAAACGTCATTTTCAGAAATTGTGTAATCGAATGAATTCACACCAGAGAAGTCAGTCGTGGTATAGATGACTGGATCAACACCTGAGGTTTGACCTCCATTAACATCAAAGGTTGTTGTTACTTCAGAGTTAGGTGAGGTATTGTCGTTACCTACCAATACCGCTTGATCTAACTCTAATATGCCCGTAGTGTCATTGGTAATGACGCTATCATCTTTAGCAGATAAACTGTAAACGAAGATAGTTTGCGTTGATTGAACACTATCGCCGTCATCGTCTATAAGGGTAAAGGTAATATCTTCTTGATAATCAACCACTAATGATTGAGTTTCATAGGTGTATTTACCTGTCTCGAAATCTAGCGTCATAATACCTTGTGCCTGGGTATTAATCATGACCGTTGTTGTTGATTGGTCATAGCTATATATGTCCGATGATGGACTAGATGCTACCATAGAGCCATCACTACCATCATAATCGTAGGTAATACCATCTAAGGTAAAGGTTAGGACGTGACCTTCATCAGCACCAAACAAGTTGCCATTAACCAGACCATAGTCTATGACATCAGGTAAGGTATCAATAAGGATATCGTCAAGTTGATTTAGATCAGTAATGCTTCTGGCAAGATCAGCTGCCCCTTGTTCACCAATCTGACCATCATAAGCAATGGGGTCAAGTTCGGCATCTAAATTATTATTATTAGCACTAGGACCGAAAGCAAAGGCATAAGACTTAATGTCATTAGCATTCAAAAAAGTAGTCCATAATGTTTCTTCTTGAGCTTGAATACCATTATCTGGATTACCATTGTTCTGTCCGCCTGTACCATTTAAACCTGACCCAAAGTCGCTTACGGTTCCTTGACCAAACGTTGGCTCGCCATCGGTTAGGAAATAAGAGTAGTTATTAGCACCAAATATACCTCCTGCATTATCGTAACTAGTCATAGCTACGTCTAAAGCAGCATCATAGTTTGTACCACCTCTAGCGTTTATGTCAGGTAGGAGGTCTTTTAGTTCGTCGATAGTCATCCATTGTGGCTGGGCCTGTGCCTCTTTAGCAAAGGTGATTAGCTGAACTTTAACATCGCCGGCCACATCATAACCGTCTAGTAACTTCACAATAGCCGCTTTTGCTAAATCGAGACGGGTTTCACCGCCACCACTAGCAACCTCTACACTCATACTGCCTGAAGTGTCTAGAATAATAGTGATATTTGAGTCTGATGTTGCAGCAGCAATATCAACGTCACTTTCTGATTGTGCGGGTCTATCATCCTCGACAGTAACCGCAAAGTTAGTACTCGCTGATTGCGTACCATCACTGACACTCGCTTCAAACTGAACGTCGAGCTGGTCCTCATCGTCATTACTAGAGTGGTCAATAGCATGTAACAATGTCGTACTGTAGTCGGCCATAAACCCACCTGAGCCGTCAGTAGTAATACTTCCTACATCAACTGTCATAACCTCTAACGATTCTCCTTCAATGACTACTTGGCCGGTTAACTGACTGGTTAAGTCATCCCAGGTCCAACTGACCGTCTCACCTTTTACAGTAATATCAGTTGGGCCCGCTAAATCAATAGAGAAGTCATTAGCATCAAAATTATCAACATCTGTAAAACTGATTGAACCAGTAGCTACTGCACTGTCCGTGGTATCGTTATTGCCTGTGGTATCGGGGATTGGATCGAACTCTGTTAGACCCTCTTCTGACACTGTCACTGAAGTAACGGTCGGAATGGCGCAGTCATTGCTACCTTTAATTACAATCTCTAATACCGCAATATCTGAGCCTGTACCATCTGTCATAGTGTAGTTGAAGCTTTCAGTTAGTGAATCGCCATCATTTAAGGCTTGAACGGTGGCATCGTCATCATTTACTTCATACACATAGGTTCCATCAGCATTGACCGTTAGCGTTCCATAAGTACCTACCAATGCCGTTCCTAATGTGCCAGCAGTGCCACTACCCTCAACTCCACCAACTCTAATATCAGTCACTATAGCATCAGTTTGGTCTGGATTATCATTGGTTAGCACGTTACCTGTCGCATCTTGAGAACCTGATCCATTATTGATACCTCCAGCTTCAATAGCGGCAGCACTATCGTCTACTGCTAATAAGTCATTATCAACAATAGTACCTATGCCACTATTTAAAATATTAGCATTTGTACTTGGATTACTGAGTGTTATGTCAAATGTTTCTGTAGCCTCCCATACTGCGTCATCTATAATAGGAACAGTAATGGTTTGGGTCAATGTTCCTGGAGTAAAGGTTAGCGTACCCATTGTGTTTGTATAGTCTGTACCATCTACTGCTGTAACATCGGCAGTTGCATAATCAACAGTAACATCAGCTACTGCAGCTGGGCCACTTAGCGTTACTGTGAAGGTCATTGTTCCGTCCTCCTCATTAACTGACTGACTATCAATACTAATATCGGTTATATAATCATCATTAATGATGGTCATATCAGCGGTGTTAGCGTCAGAATCAACACCAATGCTTTCAAAGCCGCCGCCTACAGGATTGCTGATAGTGATATCAACGATTTCATCATCCTCTGCTAGCAGATCATCTATTACCGTTAGGTCTAAGTTAACTGAGCTTTGACCGGCTGGTATAGTCACTTGGATAACGCCAGTAAAGTCATCGCCATTGTCAGCTGTGCCTGAGTAAGTCACATCAACTGTGACGTCTGTAGCAGCAGTTATTAAATCACCGTTTTGATCGCGCAACTCAATTGGGAAACTGCCGATATTATCAGGATCAACAGCACCTTCGTAGATTGAATCAATATTATCTACAATCGATACTTCAACTAGGTCAGGTGGATATTCATCATTGATAGTCCCTGTAGCACTGCTGCCACCTATGCTTAATGTGGTGGTTTCACCATCATCTGCATAGCTGTCATCAATGGTTGGATAAGTGACAGTAAAGCTTGTGACACCTGCAGGTACTGTAATCTCACCAGTTACTGCATCGAAGGTCACGCCATCGCTAAAGCTAACAGCCGTAGAGTAATCCACATTTTCAGTAGCTGTGCCTTCTGTTAAGCTAAAGCTGTAGGTTTCATCCGTCATGCTAGGGTTACTTAGCGTAACCATATGAACTAAATCATCACCTTCAAAGGCTGCACTCGGTTCGACAGTAATCTGAATATAATCATCACTAATGATGGTCATATCGGCGGTATTGGCGTCAGGATCAATACCAATAGCTTCAAAGCCACCGCCTACAGGATTGCTGATAGTGATATCAACGATTTCATCATCCTCTGCTAACAGATCATCTATCACCGTTAGGTCTAAATTAACTGAGCTTTGACCGGCTGGTATAGTCACTTGAATAACGCCAGTAAAGTCATCGCCATTGTCAGCTGTGCCTGAGTAAGTCACATCAACCGTAACGTCTGTCGCAGCAGTTATTAAATCACCGTTTTGATCGCGCAACTCAATTGGGAAACTGCCGATATTATCAGGATCAACAGCACCTTCGTAGATTGAATCAATATTATCTACAATCGATACTTCAACTAGGTCAGGTGGATATTCATCATTGATAGTCCCTGTAGCACTGCTACCCCCTATGGTTAATGTGGTGGTTTCACCATCATCTGCATAGCTGTCATCAATGGTTGGATAAGTGACAGTAAAGCTTGTGACACCTGCAGGTACTGTAATCTCACCAGTTACTGCATCGAAGGTCACGCCATCACTAAAGCTAACAGCCGTAGAGTAATCCACATTTTCAGTAGCTGTGCCTTCTGTTAAGCTAAAGCTATAGGTTTCATCAGTCATGCTAGGGTTACTTAGCGTAACCATATGAACTAAATCATCACCTTCAAAGGCTGCAGTCGGTTCGACAATAATCTGAATATAATCATTACTAATGATGGTCATATCGGCGGTATTGGCGTCAGGATCAATACCAATAGCTTCGAAGCCACCGCCTACAGGATTGCTGATAGTGATATCAACGATTTCATCATCCTCTGCTAACAGATCATCTATCACCGTTAGGTCTAAATTAACTGAGCTTTGACCGGCTGGTATAGTCACTTGAATAACGCCAGTAAAGTCATCGCCATTGTCAGCTGTGCCTGAGTAAGTCACATCAACTGTGACGTCTGTAGCAGCAGTTATTAAATCACCGTTTTGATCGCGTATCTCAATTTCGAAACTGCCGACGTTATCGGGGCTAGTGGCAGACTCATCGATTACCCCTACATTGTCAACAATCGATACTGACACTGTGTCAGGTGTAGGTTCATCAATGATAGTGCCCACGCCATTATTTAAAATAGTGGCGTTAACAGCGTTACTCAAGATCACATCATAGGTTTCAGGGAGTTCTGCATAAGCATCATCGATAATAGGCACTTGGATAGTTTGAGTAAATACAGTGGTACCCGCTGTAAAGGTTATCGTACCTGTTACTCCAGTATAATCTGAACCATCTACGGCCGTTACATCCCCTGTGGCATAGTCCACTGTCACATCAGCTGTTGGCGGTACATCACCGGCTAAAGTTACGGTAAACTCTGCAAAACCAGCATCTTCATCAACGGTCACGTCATCAATTTCGACAGAATAGTAAGGGGCGTCAATAATTGTGACATCAGCCACATCATTATCAGTATCAATAGCAATGGCTTCAAAGCCACCACCAGTCACCTCAGTGATAGTTATGACCACGTCTTCTAGGTCTTCATTTAAGGCGTCAGTTAAGGTCTCAATATTAAGGTCAACTGAGCTTGTACCTGCTAAAATAACAACTGTGGTACTGACTGTTGTGTAGTCAACACCATTGGCTGCCATGCCTGTGTACTCAACAGTAACGGTCACATCAGTGGCAGCAACAATTAAATCACCATTCGCATCGCGAAGCTCAATTGGGAAGATTGCCATCTCACCTTCATTGATATCACCTGTATCACCGCCTAAATAATCGTCTACAATCGACACTTCAACTGGGTCAGGTATAGGCTCGTCATTGATGGTGCCTGTGGCACTGCTACCTCCTATGCTTAATGTAGTGGTTTCACCATCATCTGCATAGCTGTCATCAATGGTTGGATAAGTGACAGTAAAGCTTGTGACACCTGCAGGTACTGTAATCTCACCAGTTACTGCATCGAAGGTCACGCCATCACTAAAGCTAACAGCCGTAGAATAATCCACGTTTTCAGTGGCTGTACCTTCTGTTAAGCTAAAGCTGTAGGTTTCATCCGTCATGCTAGGGTTACTTAACGTAACCATATGAACTAAATCATCACCTTCAAAGGCTGCAGTCGGTTCGACAGTAATCTGAATATAATCATTACTAATGATGGTCATATCTGCGGTATTGGCGTCAGGATCAATACCAATAGCTTCAAAGCCACCGCCTACAGGATTGCTGATAGTGATATCAACGATTTCATCATCCTCTGCTAACAGATCATCTATCACCGTTAGGTCTAAATTAACTGAGCTTTGACCGGCTGGTATAGTCACTTGAATAACGCCAGTAAAGTCATCGCCATTGTCAGCTGTGCCTGAGTAAGTCACATCAACCGTAACGTCTGTCGCAGCAGTTATTAAATCACCGTTTTGATCGCGCAACTCAATTGGGAAACTGCCGATATTATCTGGATCAACAGTACCTTCGTAGATTGAATCAACATTATCTACAATCGATACTTCAACTGGGTCAGGTATAGGCTCGTCATTGATAGTCCCTGTAGCACTGCTACCCCCTATGGTTAATGTGGTGGTTTCACCATCATCTGCATAGCTGTCATCAATGGTTGGATAAGTGACAGTAAAACTTGTGACACCTGCAGGTACTGTAATCTCACCAGTTACTGCATTGAAGGTCACGCCATCACTAAAGCTAACAGCCGTAGAGTAATCCACGTTTTCAGTAGCTGTGCCTTCTGTTAAGCTAAAGCTATAGGTTTCATCAGTCATGCTAGGGTTACTTAGCGTAACCATATGAACTAAATCATCACCTTCAAAGGCTGCACTCGGTTCGACAGTAATCTGAATAGTGCTATCTTTAATGGTTACATTAGCGGTATCGGCCATAGGATTAACACCAATAACTTCAAAGCCGCCACCCACGGGGTTACTAATGGTGATATCAACGATTTCATCACCTTCTGCTAACAGATCTTCTAAAGAGGCAATGTCTAAGTCAACTGAGCTTGCGCCCGCAGGAATAACAACTGTAAAGCTACCGGTATAATCATCGCCATTGGTTGCCGAGCCTGTATACTCTATCGTTACCGTAACATCGGTAAGTGCGACTTGTGGATCGCCATCAACGTTTGTCAGGTAAATAGGAAATGAGGCTAACTCGCCTTCATAAATTGAATCCACGTTATCAAAAATAGAAACTGTCACTGGGTAATTACAATCATCGACAATATTCATATCAGCGACATACATTACGGGATCTAGTGCAATGGCCTCAAAACCACCACCGGACACACTTGTGAGCTCAATATTAACAATCTCTGAGCCCTCAGCAATATTATCATCCAAAGTTTGTAAAATCAGATTAGTACTCTGAGCGCCTGCAGGAATTACAACACTGGCAATACCTGTAAAATCAGTACCATCAATAGCAACACCGCTATATTCAATATTAACTGTGATATCAGTGACTGCGTTGATAGCATTGCCATCCGCGTCCTTTAGAACAATTGGAAATAAGCCACTAGAAGCTTCTATAACATCAGTAGTAAAGTCTAGAATAGACACAAAAACTGAATCGCAATCATCTACAATATTCATGTCAGCAGTGTTATGGTCTGGATCAACGGCTATAGCTTCGAAACCACCACCTGATACATTGAAGAGTTCAATATTTACTAGCTCTGAACCTTCAGCAAAATTATCATCAATCGTTTCTAACACAAGGTAATTAGATTGACTACCTGCTGGGATAACAATAGTTGATATACCTGTAAAGTCCGTACCATCAATGCCTACACCACTATAATGAATATCTACTGTAGTATCGGTAATTGCACTTACAGGATTTCCATCTTGATCATGCAGCTCGATTGGAAAAACACCATTGCCGCCTTCAACAACATTAGTTACGAAGTCAAGAATTGAAACAACTACTGACTCTGCCTCACAGCAATCGTCGACTATATTCATATCAGCTGTGGCTTTAGTAGGATCAACCGCTATTGCTTCAAAACCACCACCAGTTACACTGTTTAATTCTATGTTTACAATCTCTGAGCCTTCAGCGATATAATCATCCAATGTCGTGATATCAAAATCCACACTCGAGCTGTTAGCAGGTATAGTGACACTTGTCACCCCTATATAGTCCGTTCCATCGATGGCCACACCACTATAATGTATATCGACAGTGACATCAGTTATAGCGGCATTAAGGTTACCGTCAGCATCTCTCAACTCTACTGTAAAGGTAGCAACCTCACCTTCATAAACCGAATCAACATTATCAACAATTGACACATAGACTGAGTCTAAATCTGTGTGACACTCATCAGTAATTGTGCCCACACCACTGTTTAGGATTGTGGCATTAACAGCATTACTTAGCGTCACACTATAAGTTTCAGCAACCTCAGCAATATTATCATCCAAAATAGGCACAGTAATGGTCTGCGTGAGTGTACCCAATGGGAATACTAAAGTACCGGTTACGCCAGTATAGTCTGAAGCATCCAGAGCAGTAACATCACCTGTCGCATAATCCACGGTCACATCAGCTGTTGGGGCGTCGCCTGTTAAAGTTACCGTAAATACTGCATTACCAGCATCTTCGTCGACCGTTACGTCGTCAATCTCAATAGTAGTGTATGAGCTATCGATAATATCAACGTCCGCGACACACTTATCGGCATCGTCACCAAGGGCTTCAAAGCCGCCGCCTGTCGCGTCAGTAACCGTAATAACCACATTTTCTAAGTCTTCGTCTAACAGATCAGTAAGCGTTTCTATATCAAGATTGACTGAACTTTCGCCTGCTAGAATAGTGACTGTGGTACTTACTGAGGTGTAGTCATCACCATTGATTGCCGTACCGGTGTACTCAACTGTGACAGTCACGTTAGTGGCTGCTATGACTAAATTACCTGCTTCATCACGTAGTTCTATTGGGAAGGTTGCCGTGTCACCTTCATTCACAGCGTCATAGTTATCGACGATAGATACTTCGACTAAATCTGGCAGTTGTTCTTCATCGGTAATCGTACCTATGCCACTATGTGAAATAGTTGCATTAACTGAGTTACTTAAGGTCATATCATAAGTTTCGTAAGGTTCAGCATAAACATCATCTATGATCGGCACCTGGACAGTTTGCGTAAATACAGTGGTTCCCGCTGCAAAGGTAAGCGTACCAGTTATACCTGTGTAGTCTGGACCATTTAAGGCAGTAACATCACCTGTCGCGTAATCAACTGACACGTCAGCCGTTGGTATGCCTCCTGTTAAAGTTACTGTAAATTCTGCATAACCTGCATCTTCATCCACAATGACATCATTAACTTCTACGCGCGAGTGGGGAATATCAGTAATGTCAACGTCGGCAACACACTTATCAGCATCGACACCAAGGGCTTCAAAGCCACCGCCTGTCGCTCCAGTAACCGTAATGACCACATTCTCTAAGCCTTCGTCTAATAAATCAGTAAGCGTTTCAATATTAAGATTGACTGAACTTGCGCCTGCTGGAATAGTGACTGTGGTACTTACTGTAGTATAGTCATCACCATTGATTGCCGTACCTGTGTACTCAACTGTAACGGTCACTTCAGTGGCAGCTACGATTAAATTACCTGTTTCATCACGTAGCTCAATCGGGAAAATTGCTGGGTCACCTTCATTGACAGCATCATAGTTATCAACGATAGATACTTCGACTAAGTCAGGGTATTGTTCTTCATCGGTAATCGTACCGATACCGTTATGATCTAATGTGGCATTAACAGGGCTACTTAAGACAACATTAAAAGTTTCGTCTTCTTCATCATAAACATCATCTCAAATAGGCACTTCGATAGTCTGAGTAGTCTCGCCTGGTACGAAAGTTACTGTTCCGCTTAATCCAGTATAGTCTGCACCATTGATTGCTGTACCATCCTCGGTATTAAAACTAACTTCTACTGTTTCCGTACTCGGATGTGACAAAGTAACTGTAAAGGTAGCAACAACGTCTTCTCCCATGAGACTTTCACTCACAGTGACATCATCAACACTAATACTTGGCATCATGTCTTTGTCTATAATGACTGTATTTACCGTATCGTCATTACCAAGTTCCGCACTACCTGTTACCCCAGTAATAACCACATTGTAATTTTCATCGCCTTCATAGACGCCGTCATCATTGATACCTACTTCAACCACAACACTCAATTGACCTGCGGGTATGGTGACTGTGGCAGTGGTAGCACCGGTGAAGTCGTTACTATCTGTGGTTTGATTTTGAACTTCATAGGTAACCACAGTATCGGTATCAGAAGCCTTATCTAAACTAATGGTATAAGTGGCAGGGCCATTGTTTTCATTAACACTGCTATCTCCAGATAAAGAAACGATAGCAGGAGACTCTACAACCGCTGAGTCACTGCTGGTTTCTGAGGCATTTTCTAGGTAGTCAACAACCTGGGCTTTTACTTCGATAGTTTCGCCGTTAGCAGGTGCTGGATATTCTAATACCAAGCCGTTGTCTTTAATATTTTGGGTAATAACAATCATATCCACAGACCCATCAGGGTTTGTTACTATTAAAGTATCACCAACCTGTGTTTTTTCATGGACTTCGATTAAGACACCCACTGTTCCGTCCAACTCGCCTGCTGAAATTATGCCATCATTATTGGCATCCTCAGTAATGGTCACAACTGGAGGATTAACGGGAGGAGTAGGAGGAGGAGGAGGAGAATCATCAGAGCTGCCAATTGAAGCAATACCTAATGCGGCTAAAACAGGCAGTCCGCCTATCCACCATGGCTGTACGAATTCTTCACCACCCAGTGCATTGCCTTGTACCGCACCATTTTGAAGTTGGGTCACAAAATCAGTTTGTTCAGCACTATCAGGAATGTAATAGTAAGGTTCACCCTCTTTTGACGCACCTATAAGCGCACTATTATTATTGGCAGTATTTTCTGTATAAAAGTCTTTGATAATAAGATCGTCTTCTGCACCGGTACGCTCAAAGGAAACCTTTAAATCGTTATCGACGCGCCGAGTGATAATATGGTCTGGGCCATATCCTTTGGCGTTATCAAAAAACTCATAGTTAGCATTCTTCGTAGCATTAATAACTGTTGGTCCGTTACCTGAAAGAGTATGTTTTGCAATTACTCCGCTTGAATCTACTGTTGTTACAATGATATTTTTCATTTTCTTTCCCTGTTGAATTTGAACTGATTTATGTTTGTTAGATAATTTCTTAAATTGGCCTGCTAAATCCTGTTCAACTAGGCCTTGTAATATTATTTTTGTTGTATTACTGCGACTACTCTACGGTTCATCTGTCTTCCTTCTGCAGTTGCGTTTGAAGCAATTGGCCGTGATTCTCCATAGCCAACCGCTTGAATTCGAGCGGGACTGATTCCGTATTGATTAATAAATACCTCTTTGACTGCCTGAGCACGACGTTTTGACAAAGCGATGTTGTAAGCATCGCTTGCATTACTGTCGGTATGACCCTCGATAACTACAGTCGTATCTGAATACTTCTGCATAAACTCGGCGGCAGTAGACAGGTCGCGTAGGTACTGAGGTTTAACCACTGATTTATCATTATCGAAAAGGACTTGAAGGTTTATGGTGACTTTTTCTTCTAAAATAGGAGCACTAGGGGGCTGAGGCTTGGGTTGTGGACGAAGCGCACAGTTTGGAATAACTTTGCTTATTTGATGAGATTGATAGGTCATGCCAGCCATAGCAGCACGGGCTTGATCCTCAGAAACGCGTTTTGATTTTGCAACGCGGTTTTTATTCACGTTTATTTCGTAATATTGAGTCTCCTTATTTTTGAGAGTTGAAGTGTTATGTTTTAACAATAAGTCATTGGTATTTAGCTCAGAGGACCTGTTACTCAACCGGTTGTCCCCAATGCAGGAATAAACTGTGGTAAAACTTCCAGGATGTAGGCTTACCTGATAATCATCGTTTATCGCGATATTGACCCCTGTCCTTGAGTCATCTTCATCCATAGGCCTATAGAAGACCAGTCGGGTTGTGCCCTCAGGAGTTGGTGTATTTAAAATAGTATCTACATCGACAACTTTATTGGGATACCAAGCAACATTGTTTACTCTAACCATTCCCTCTTCAGTAGCACATCCTTGCAACATAGAGGCTACCAATAAAGTGCCAATCCATCTTTTGGCTGATATTTTCACAACAAACTCCTTAATATTTGCAAGCGAAACGATTCAAACGAGAGAGCAAACAATTTTTTGTAAGGAATAACCCTTAAACTAGAGCGCTTCACTGATAGATCCTTTATCTTAAAAGCGATCTCTGATTTGTTTTAATAGTTAGGACAACAGAGGTTAAGCATTCATTGCTGTTTTTTGCCCCTTTTCTACGCTTACTCTTCGTAATTAAGAGAGATAGTAAATTAAGCATGTCTTACGAAATTTATGCATAATTTCCATATCTTCCTACCAATAATACTTACCGGACTTATGTTAGGTAATGGTATAAAGCTACTAAAAGAATCAGGGTATGAACGGGGTCGAAGCCGATTCATCTAAATACCAATACACTGGCAAAGACAGTCATTGCCTATGGCTCAATTACCATAAAAATGCTATAGTTCTACTTCCATTCAGCCCTTTAAATTTTTGATAAAACCTCAAATAAAATAATTCAAATCATTTCATTAAGTCTTTGACAATATTGAGTTTTATCGGCACTAGGGTTATATCTAACCCACATTTCTATCCGGCAGTGGTGACTAACACTACTTAGCCCATTCCGCTTTTTATTTATTAAACAATCAGGTCGTTTATGGCGTTTGTACATTTAGGCATCCACAGTGAGTTCTCCATTACGGACTCTATTATTCGAATCAAACCTCTGGTAAAAGCAGCGGCTGCTGATGGGCAGATGGCGTTGGCTTTAACCGACTTATCGAACCTATATGCCACAGTAAAGTTTTATCGCGCCTGTTTAGATGCTGCGATAAAACCTATTATTGGTGCAGAGATTATTCTTGATGAAGAGTCGACACGATTGACTTTATTGGCGATGAATAATGAGGGATATCAGAGTATTACTCGTATCGTGTCGCTAGGATTCACTGATGGCCGTATGAACCCAGAAAATAGAGGCATTCCTATCGTTAGCAAAGAGCATTTGTTGGCCAATAGCGAAGGCGTTATTATTCTATTTACCGAAAAATCGGATGTGGGCCAAGCGCTAATGGGTGCCAATCCGGAACGAGGACATCAGCTGATAGCTGAGTATCAAGCGGTGTTCGATGACCGTTTGTATTTTGCGATAAAGCGTACCCACCGCGCTGGTGAAGATACGTTTATTGAACAATCAATTTTTGCCGGTCAACGTCATGGCATTCCTATCGTGGCTCATAATGACGTTCGATTTTTGACGGAAGAAGATTTTGACGCTCATGAAGCTCGTGTTTGTATCGCTTCCTCTCATGTACTCGCCGATCCCAATCGTCCCCATGACTATTCAAGCGAGCAGTACCTTAAGACTCAGGCACAGATGACCGAGCTGTTTGCAGATATTCCTCAAGTAATTGATAACACGGTTAGTTTGGCCAAACGCTGTAACGTTACTTTGACCTTGGGTATTAACGTACTACCAGAGTTCCCGATTCCAGAGGGAGAAACGATTGAATCCTTTTTCCGTTCGGAGTCACAACGTGGGCTTAACGCTCGTCTGGATAAGCTATATCCTGTTGAGGAGCGAGATGACACTTGGGATGAGGTTAGACGGCCTTATGATGAGCGCCTAGAGCATGAATTGAACATTATTTTAGAAATGGGTTTCCCAGGCTACTTTTTAATTGTTATGGACTTTATCCGTTGGGCAAAAGCCAATGGCGTGCCTGTTGGTCCAGGACGTGGTTCGGGGGCAGGCTCGTTAGTAGCCTATGCACTAAACATTACTGACTTAGACCCCTTACATTATGACTTGCTGTTCGAGCGTTTCTTAAACCCTGAACGTGTATCAATGCCTGACTTCGATATCGACTTTTGTATTGAAGGTCGCGACCGTGTGATTGAGTATGTTGCCAGTCAATATGGTCGTGAAGCGGTATCACAGATCATTACCTTTGGTACGATGGCGGCAAAAGCGGTGGTCCGCGATGTGGCCCGAGTCCAAAGTAAATCCTACGGTTTGGCAGATAAGATATCCAAACTTATTCCAAAAACCCCGGGTATTACTTTAAAGGATGCGTTACTTGAAGAGCCTCAATTAAAAGACTTACTGTCTAACCCAGACAATATGGATTACGAAGACGCCAATGAAATCTGGGAAATGGCATTAAAGTTAGAGGGCATTACCCGTAACGTCGGTAAACACGCCGGTGGTGTATTGATTGCCCCAAATAAGATTACTGACTTTAGTGCGATCTATTGTGATGAAGAAGGTCACCGAGTCAGCCAGTTTGATAAAGATGATGTGGAATCCGTGGGTCTGGTTAAGTTTGACTTCTTAGGCCTCCGTAACTTGACCGTCATTAATGCAGCGGTGAAAAACATTAATGCACGACGTGCTCGTGAACAAAAGCCGCCACTTGAGCTTGAAGATCTACCATTAGACGATAAGAACGCCTATAAGCTACTGCAAGAGGCGAAGACCACAGCCGTATTCCAGCTAGAAAGCTCGGGAATGAAAAAATACTTAGCGAAGCTGCAGCCCACCAACATTGAAGACGTTATCGCGATGTGTGCATTGTATCGCCCCGGCCCGCTAGATGCCGGCATGGTAGAGATGTACATTGACCGTAAGCATGGCCGTGAAGAGGTGGTTTATGATCACCCTAACTTAGAGCCTATCTTGGAGAACACCAACGGCGTTATTGTGTACCAAGAACAGGTTATGCAAATCTCGCAGGTAATGGCCGGCTATAGTTTAGGCGGCGCTGATATGCTACGCCGAGCTATGGGTAAGAAAAAACCGGAAGAGATGGCCAAGCAGCGTGATATTTTTGTTACGGGGGCGACAGCACAAGGCATCGACCCTGTGGTATCGGGCGGTGTCTTTGATTTGATGGAAAAATTCGCAGGGTATGGTTTTAACAAATCACACTCGGCAGCTTATGGGGTTTTGGCCTATCAAACGGCTTATTTAAAACATTATTATCCTGCTGAGTTTATGGCAGCGGTACTTACCTCAGATATGAACAACACCGATAACGTGGTGTTCTTTATCAATGACTGCCGTGAGAACTTCAATCTAACCGTTGACAATCCTTCGGTCAACCGTAGTGAATGGCACTTCGTAGCCGACAAGCCTACCAATATTATTTATGGTCTTGGGGCGATTAAAGGCGTGGGTGAAGGGGCAGTTGAATCCATTGTCCAAGCTCGCAGAGTGGGAGGTCCTTTTACGGACCTTTATGACTTCTGTCGACGAGTAGACATCAAGAAGGTGAATAAGCGTACGCTAGAAGCTTTAATTAAATCAGGTTGTTTCGATGACTTTGCCATTACTTTACGTCCCGACTTAGAGGATGATCAACATCATCAAATCCGTGGCGCGTTGATGGCGCAGCTCCCTAAGGCAGTGCAAGCTGCTGAGCAAGAGCGTCAAAACAATGAAATGGGAATGATGGATTTATTCAGTGAACTGGATAACGCCACCACTGCCCCACCTCTGCCTACGGGACCCGATTTAATCTGGGGCGACAAGCACCGTCTAAAAGCTGAAAAAGATACTTTAGGGCTGTATTTAACCGGGCATCCTATTGATCAGTACCGTAAAGAAATTGCGGTTTATACCAGTAACGCCCGTTTGGATAGTTTATCTGACACCGGCTACAATGGCAGTATCTTATTCGCTGGCTTAATTATGGATATTGCTAACTTCGGTAACCGCTGTGTCATTACTTTAGACGATGGAACTGCCAGACTTGAAGTCAGCTGCTATGCTGAACGTTTTAACCGTATCAAAGACAAACTAAAAGTCGATGAAGTGATTGTCATCAAAGGCGGTATTAGAGACCGTGACGGACGTTTATTTGCCCGTTTAGACAACGCTTATACTTTACTTGAATGCCGTCAGCGCTGGGTTAAAAAGATTAGTATCAAGATTCATAGCCAGGATACAAGACTGTTAGATTCTCTGCAGCCTTTATTAAAACCCGCTCAATTGGATATAATACCGACGATTGCTGCCCCTGCTTTTGAAGAAGAGACCGATGATAATGGTGCTATGGAGGCTTATTATAATGAGCAGGACGCTATGAGCATCTCACCTGTGCCCTTAAATCAAAACGATGGCTGTATCCCTGTGGCTCTAAACGTCTATACTGATTTTGCCATTGCTAGCGTTAGTTTGAATGACAACTGGCGTGTCTACCCCACTGATGAAAACTTAATGCAATTAGGTATTATTGTGCCTCAAGAAAATTTATATTTTCACTATTCTTGATGAGTTATCCCTAACGTACCATAGCTTTTGATTTATCAATGCCTGCTCATGCAGGCATTTTTATTCATCTGTTTATATCGACCAAATAGATATGACTATACCTGACTATATACAACCTACTATAAGAAAACTATGACCTCTACTGCCTCAAACAAACAAACAACCGATCGCTCAGCTTTAGATACCTCAGTGCTCAATCAGCGTTTACAAAGTATTCGAATTGTTATGGTTAATACCACCTTGCCGGCCAATATAGGATCAGCAGCGCGTGCTATGTTAACCATGAAATTAACAGACCTTGTGGTCGTCGATCCCAAACATCCGATTGATGAGGACAGTGTGGCCCATGCCGCGGGTGCAAAAAGTGTGTTAGACAATTGCACTGTAGTAGAGAGTCTAGAGCAAGCATTGTCGGATTGCCAATTGGTATTTGCTGCCAGCAGTCGCCAAAGGCACATCCCTCGACCTGTGGTTACCCCTGATGATGCCGCAAAACTTATTTTGTCGCGCCCCGCTGAAGATACTAAAGTTGCAGTACTGTTCGGGCGTGAAGACCGAGGGCTGACCAATCAGGAGCTCGCTATGGCAGATTATCATATCCAAATAGATGCCAATCCTGATTATCCGGTGCTCAATGTGGCCTCCGCCATACAGGTTATTTCAAGCTTTTTTTACAGTCGCTTTTTACAAGACGCTCACTCAAAGCCAACTGCCTCTAATCCTGCTACCTCACTGCCAAGCTTGGCGGACCATACGTCAACCACATCAGCATCTGATCAAGATGAGGGCAATAAAATAAATGTCATACAAAGACAAAACTGGGACGCGCCAGCCATTACTCAAGACCAGAAAAGCAATCTGCAAAGCCGTATCATAGAGTTGATGAAGGGTTTAGAGTTAGTAGAAAGCACAGAACCTGATACACTAAGAGAGCTACCCAACAGATTATCGCGCTTGCTGTCTAGGGTGCAGTTGGATCAAAAGGAGTTTGAGATCATAAGTTCTATTATTGCGAAGATCAAACGGAAGCTGTGAGTTAATATTTTCAAAACATGACATTATTAATCTATAATGTTTTTTATAAACGGTACAGTATACTCTATACCGCCCTTATACATTTTTGGGATGAGATACCACCAGCCTAATAAGAAATTAAAAACAGTGTCAACTTTACTAATTAACAATATAAGATAAGACATTCATATGAGACTAATTAAAGCCATTCAAAAAGCCAAAGCCTCATTGCAAGAGGACATCGCCGCCGTATTCCAACGGGACCCTGCGGCAAGAAACAGCATGGAAGTTTTACTGACTTACCCAGGTATTCACGCCTTAATACTGCACCGCGGTGCACATTATTTGTGGAACAAAGACTGTAAGTTCTCAGCACGGGCTATCTCTTATGGCTCTCGTATGATTACTGGAATTGAGATTCATCCCGCCGCACAAATTGGCAGACGTTTCTTTATTGACCATGGCATGGGCGTGGTCATTGGTGAAACGGCTAAAATTGGTGATGACGTCACCCTATATCATGGCGTAACTTTGGGAGGCGTGTCCTTAGGTCAAGGCAAGCGCCACCCTACGTTAGAAGATGGGGTTATCGTAGGTGCTGGTGCTAAGGTTTTAGGCCCATTCACTGTCGGTAAAAATGCAAAAATTGGCTCTAACGCTGTCGTGGTTAAAGAAGTGCCTGCAGAAGCTACTATGGTCGGCAATGCTGCTAGAATGATTGCCGCCTCTACGGACCCTGACTCAGAATCCTCCGCTCAAGATAAACCACAAGAAACTCCGACCAATAACGTACCTGATTGTCCAGATGACAATAAAAACTATGCCAATCAGCTAAGTACTAAACGCTTGTCTGAGCGTGTCGACTTTACTGCCTATGGTTTAGACCCAGACTCCGAAGACCCAGTTGCTGAAGCTTTCAGCAAAGTCTTGAGTCATATCCAGCAGTCTGAAACCCGTATCAATGAGCTGCAAACTGCTTTATGTAAATTAGACCCTACCTTTAAACCAAAAGACTGTGTGAAACTCTCAGTTGACGAGTTAGAAGTCATTAGCAACCAATAAGGCACTGTCTTATTTATAGCTCTAATTCGATCTTCTGTTTAACTGACATTTCTATTTAATTAGCTTTTTATCATACAACTCTATAAGTCCTACCCATTCATGATGTTTGAATGGGTAGCGTTCAGCCACGGCTATTATGCCTTCTGACTCAGTCATTATCGCTAATATATCGATATCAATAATCACCTGTCTGTTCTTAGGCTCTACTATAGACTTTAACAGCGTATCTACATCCAATTTATTTATTTGTTCTGCCTGATGAAAATCTTGCTGTATCTGTTTCTCAAACACCTTACTGGCTTTAACAAGTTCTCCCAAACTCTGTGGTGTTTTGCCATCATCATGGTTATGATTAGGGTCAAGCTGTAAATAACCACATTGATTGGTATAGTCAGGCTTAGGATTTTCTGGCGTCGCCGTATAGTCGGGATTGATATATTCAGTGGACCAATGAGCACTGACGGCCTCAGCTTCTAATGCATCTCTACTCAGCTTTAAATGATGTTGAGCCTTTTGATTACTGCCCAGCTCAACTATATACCCTACTGGCAGATACTCTGATATTTCGATAAGAGGTTTAATCTGGGAGATGATACGTAGATGATTGCAGTCTAAATTGGATAAGCTATTTAGATCACTTTCTTTGCTTAGGCTATTTTTATTTGTATCATTAATAGAGCTGTTTTTAGATAATTCATAATTATTCATCAGTAGCTGACCCCTCACACTTCTTTTAATTTAATACCACCCTAAGCCTAATCTTTAACCTAGTGAGTCGATTAAGACTTTAGTCTGTGGTAGCAGTTCTAGCGATCTGAACCGCCACCGCCTCTGCAGCCTTAATAGCCGTTGGTTTGGCCACGCTAACTTCAACTTGAGTGGTATTATATTTACTTAAAATGTGTGCCGCTATCAGCTCCGCTAAGCGCTCAATCAGTAACGCTTTGGTCTGCTGACACAGCTCAGTAATATCATCACAAACCTCTTTGTAATTAATCGCATCGTTAATGTCATCGCTTTTGCCCGCTTCACTGATATCAGTGGCCATAGACACATCAATCAGCAAAGGCTGCTCTATGGCCCTTTCCCAATCGAAGACCCCTATTACTGCATTGACTTTTAATCCTTTAATTTTGACAAAATCGGTACTGCCTTGTGGCTTATTCATGACATTCTTCTCATTATAATGGGGTTAACATAATGCGGATAACAACGATAGTTGATAGTTAACGGTTGAGCATTTAGTGTTGAATGAAAATTTTATACTGTATTCTCTTTTTTAAGCAGTTTAGAGGGTCTGTTTTGCCATAAATCAATACTGAATAAAAACAAACCAAACCAAATTAGGCCAAAAATCATTAATCTTTGACTATCGAAAGGCTCATGGTAATAGAAAACTGCTAGCAAGAAGATAATGGTTGGGGTTAGATAATTCATAAAGCTCAAAATGCTAAATGCCACCATTTTGGTTGATTTATTATATAACAACAGTGGAATCAGGGTGATAGGACCCGCTAACATTAAGAACCAAATGTCTTTGCTCCACCAAAAGGACAGCGATGAACTCGCGACATCAGAGCTCATAAACCACACAATACAAATGGGCACGAGCAAGGCAGTTTCTAAAAATAAGGAATCTAAAGCTTGTAGTGGTGTGCGTCTTTGCATCACCCCATAAACACTAAACGAAAGCGCTAAGACCAGTGATACCCACGGCAAATTACCCAGCATAACAACTTGAATCAATACTGAGGCAATGGCAAATGCCACTGCTAACCACTGCAAAGGACGTAATCTTTCTTGTAAAAACACCAATGACAATAAAATACCAATTAACGGGCTAATAAAGTACCCTAAACTGGCTTCTAAAATTTGATCCGCATTAACCGCCCAGACATAAGTTAACCAGTTGGTGGCAATAATAAGGCTGGATAAAAAGGTTATGCCGATTAAACGAGGACTGGCTTTAAGAGTATCAATCCATTGCCAGCGGTTGGTTAATACCAATACTAAGCTTAGACAAACAAAGGTCCAGACAATACGATGGCCAATAATCTCAACAGCATTGTATTGTGCCAACTGTTTGAAATAAAAAGGAAAGCTGCCCCATATAACAAAGGCAATTAAAGCGGTAACAATTCCCTTACTGGTGGTATGAACCACCGTTGTTTTTGGTTTGGCTGGCACGGCATTATTAGGGGTAGCTAAAGACATATAAAAATCCAAACTATGACTTACTAAAAGGGTGTGGAACTGTTTTTTTGATTATGAGCCATCCATTATATAGCCTGCAAATGAACCGCTGTGTATTATCTTTATTAGCATGACTGTATTAAAGCGATTCGATAAAAAATCAAAAAAGCAAAGCCATCCTGAGCGAGGATGGCTTTACCTGTATTTTACATGATGTGTTTTATCGCATCTACTTTTAAACTTACCGGCCTAAGAGCTGAGTGACCTTTAGACAGACTTAGTCTCGATACTCATACCAATCTTATTGCATAAGTCTGCAAACCCTGGGAAACTAGTATTCACTGTTTCAACGCCCTCAATCTTAATGGTATCAGTGGCTCTTAGACTTGCTACTGAGAAGCTCATAGCAATACGGTGGTCATGGTGAGAGTAAATCTCTCCGCCACCAAATACTGGCTCCCAGTTCTGACTGCCTTTGCCTTCGATGATAATACCGTCTTCAGTAATGGTGCAATCAACCCCCAATTGAGTCAAACCATCCGCCATAACCGCAATACGATCAGACTCTTTGACACGCAACTCTTTGGCACCGGTTAGTACAGTTTGACCTTCTGCGCAGCTTGCAGCGATAAATAATACAGGGAACTCGTCGATGGCCAATGGCACCAGCTCTTCAGGAATTTGGATACCTTTAAGTGGCGCAGACTTAATAGTGATGTCTGCCACAGGCTCGCCTCCTACGAAGGTCTCATTACTAATAGTAATGTCGGCATTCATAAGCTTTAAGATATCGATTACCCCTGTACGAGTTGGGTTCATACCCACTTTGGTGATGGTAATTTCACTGTCTTTGGCAATCGACCCTGCGACCATAAAGAAGGCTGCTGAAGAAATATCAGCAGGGACCGCAATGTCGCAAGCGGTCAGTTTACCACCGCCGACCACACTGATTTTATTGCCTTCAACTTCGACATCATAACCAAAGGCGCTTAACATACGCTCAGTATGGTCACGGCTGATTTCGGGCTGAATAACTGTGGTCTTACCTTCCGCCCACAAGCCGGCTAATAACAAACAAGATTTAACTTGCGCAGAGGCGACTGGCATGTCGTAAGTAATGCCTTTTAATTTACTACCGCGCTTATCACTACCGGTGATACTAATCGGTGCTGTGCCACGTTCACCTGTGGTTTGTAAGGTAGCGCCCATCTCACGTAAAGGTTTGGCCACACGCTCCATAGGACGCTTCGATAAGCTGGCATCTCCTGTTAACACGCTGTCAAATGACTGCGCTGCTAAGATACCAGATAACAGGCGCATGGTAGTACCCGAGTTACCCATATACAAAGGCGTACGACTGGGCTTAAGTCCATTAATACCCACACCATGAATGGTCACTTGGCCATTTTCTGGACCTTCAATGGTGACACCCATGTCTCTAAAAGCTTGTAGAGTGGCTAGCGCATCTTCCCCTTCTAAGAATCCGGTTACTTTGGTAACGCCTTCTGCCAAACTACCAAACATGATGCTGCGATGAGAGATTGACTTATCGCCAGGAACAGAAATACTGCCCTTGATAGACGTACTTGGGGTAATAATGTATGCACTAGAAGCATGAGTCGACGTTGTCATAGAATTATCCGTATTTGAAGGGTCCGTTAATTTTTTAGTATAAGGGGTGTTGGTCAGCATATGACCAAAGTGTTTTCGTGCTGATTGGGCTCGGCCCAGTAAACCAAGTAGTTCAGTAGAGTCTTCATCGTTAATTAAACTGCGTAACTTTGACAAATAAAGGCTGTATTCATCTAAGGCATTCAATAAAGCAGGTTTGTTGGCGATAAAAATATCATGCCACATCACTGGATCACTGGCAGCAATACGCGTGAAATCTCTAAATCCACCGGCAGCATAACGAAATATGTCCATATTGTCATCATGACTGGCCAGCTGCTCTACTAGATTAAATGCCAATAAGTGAGGTAAGTGACTGGTATAGGCCAACACAGCATCGTGGTGCTCAACATCCATCTTCATGACAGTCGCACCTACGCCTTGCCAAAGCCGAGATACTTTTTCGACAGCTTCTAAACGGGTTGTCTTTAATTCGCAGATAATCAGGCTATGGTCGACAAATAAATCACCCCGCCTTGCGGTATAACCAGACTGTTCTGCACCAGCAATGGGGTGTGCCGGCACAAACCCGGTGGGTAATTGTGTAAACGCAGCTTGGGCAGCTTCCACCACATTTAGTTTAGTACTACTCACATCACTGATTATGCAATCGGCTTCGATAAGGCCTTGCTGCATCGCTTGATTGATGTCTTTAAAGACAGTCGCCACAGTCTTTACTGGCACTGCCACTATGATACAGTCACTGCCTGCCACTACGTCAAATAGGGAGTCGCTACCGGCATCAATGACATTCTCTGCTATGGCAGCCTCAATACTTGGTGCATGCTTGTCTACCGCTACCAATCTGCCCACTAGCTGTCTGTCTTTTATTGCTTGCGCCAAGCTTGCGCCAATTAAGCCCAAACCTACTATACAAACCTGTTCAAACAGCATCACTTATTAACCTATTTTTATTATATTTTTAAAAGCATTATATTTTTAAAAGCTTTCAGCACTTTATTCTCAGTGCCCAAAGCCTATAGTTAGCTTTCAGTACTCTATTTTTAATGCTCGAAGCGATTACATAGACTCTAAAGTGTCACGCAAGGTGTCAATGAGTCGGGTATTATCCTCAGGTGTGCCCACAGTGATGCGTAACCACTCATCAAGGCCATAATCAGCTAAAGGACGGACGATGACGCCTTGCTGTAGCAGAGCTTGGCAGATACCTGCGGCATCCCCCACATTGACCATCACAAAGTTGGCATAAGATTTCACAAAGCCTAAGCCTAGCGCATCAAACTGCTTACAGATCCAGCGCATTTGACCGTCATTAATCTTGTGTACTTTAGCAATAAAGTCTTGATCCGCTAAAGCAGCGACCGCAGCCGACTGTGCCAATAAGCTGACGTTGAATGGCTGTCTGATACGGTTTAATAAGTTTGCCACGTTAGGATGACTTAATGCGTAACCCACACGCAGACCTGCCAGCCCATAAGCTTTGGAGAAAGTTCTAACGATAATGACATTATCAAAATCATCAATTAACTGGCGATTATTACTCTCTGGGCAATATTCGATATAAGCTTCATCAAGCACGATTAATACATGAGAAGGCACCTGTTCTACAAAGTGCAAAATATCTTGTTTGCTTAATAAAGTGCCGGTGGGATTGTTGGGGTTAGCAATGAATACCATACGGACATTTTGATTCTGCTGTACTGCTTCTAACATTGCCTCTAAGTCATGACCATAACGCTTAGCGGGTACTTCAATACCTGTGGCACCAATCATCTTCGCTAGCATTGAATAGACAATAAAAGAATACTCACTGTAGACAATCGCATCGTTATGACTGACAAAGGTACGCGCAATAATATCCAATAAGTCATTAGAGCCATTGCCCAACGTGACCTGAGTACTATCAACATCGTTAAAATCAGCCACTGCCTGCTTTAAATCAGAACCATTGCCATCGGGATAACGGGCCAGCTGATCAAGCTTCTTAGTAATGGCCAACGTCACATAAGGCGATGAGCCCAAAGGGTTCTCGTTACTGGCAAGCTTTAGTACATCATTGACCTCGTCTTCACGCTTAATATCTTCCACAGACTTACCTGTTTGATAAGCTTGTAGCTTTGAAATGCTCTCGTAGGCGGGAGTCAAAAATGTTTTTTGGGTCATCGTATTACCTAATTTATAACCGAGTTTAAAAACAAGTAGCCAGTAGGCTGATTAATGGGACAAATAAAACAACTTTCTAAATAACGGCTTGAGGATAAGAGCCCAAGATTCTGACATCCCTGACTAACGGGCGAATCTCTTCAATAGCTGCTTTTACATTTTCATCTTCAATATGACCTTCCATATCGATAAAGAAAACGTACGACCATTTATTAGGGCGCTCAGGACGGGTCTCAATACTGGTCATTGATACACCATGCTTAGACAGGGGCTTCAATATTTCAATAAGCGCACCAGCTTTGTTGTGTGCAGAAACCAAAATAGAGGTTTTGTCCTGACCTGATGGGGCGATATCTTCACGACCAATGATTAAGAATCGAGTGGTGTTGCCTGGATTGTCTTCAATGTTTTCATGAAGTTTATGTAGCCCATATTCGGCTACCGCCACATCCCCTGCAATCGCCGCTGAATGCCATTCATTTTGCAATCTACGTGCCGCTTCCCCATTACTAGATACTTGAACACGCTCAACATTGGGATAGTTCACATCTAGCCAATGACGGCATTGTGCCAAAGACTGTTGATGAGAGTAAATACGACTTAAGCTGTCAATTTTGGTGTGTTCAGCAACCAAGAAGTTTTGATGGATAGGCAGCTCTACTTCACCGATAATTTTTAACGAAGAATTTAAGAAACCATCTAAAGTATGGTTAACCACACCTTCAGATGAGTTCTCTACCGGCACCACCCCATACATAGCTGAGCCAGACTCAACTTCACGGAAAACATCGGTAATGGTGGTTAAAGGAACAGTGGTAGAAGCTTTACCAAAATGCTTTAAGGCAGCCGCATGGGTAAAGGTGCCGACCGGCCCTAAGAAAGCGATTTTTTGCGGGGCTTCTAAGTCTAAGCACACTGACATAATCTCGCGGAATAAGCGGGCCATTTTTTCATCGCTAATAGGACTGTCTGAAGCTTGATTGCGCTTCATAATGTTCTTTAATACTTGAGCTTCACGCTCTGGGCGATAAAAAATAGGATTTGAATCCACCTCATCTGCGTGTTCTTTTTTGAAGACAGCCACTTCTTGAGCAAGCTTGGCACGGTTACTAATCAGCTGTAAAATTTCACCATCCACATGGTCAATTTTTTGGCGCAGCTCAACCAAAACATCTTCTGGCGCCGTGAACTGCTCCTTAGCAGGTGTGGTTTTACTATTATTATGGTTATTATCGTTATTTGTTGACGAAGTCATAAAAAAGCCTATGGGTCATGTTATGATAATTGGATACGTTACAAGTCATAATAAAGTAACTATAACAAACTTACGCCCTGTTAAGATAGCGTCGTTTGAGTTGTCGATACACTTACCTCCCATTTTAATCAAAAGTTTGGGGCGTTAAGTGTATTTTTAATTATATTCAGCACATAGCTAGTTTAATACTCTGGTAAAATTAACGCTAGAGGGCCAGCGTTTTTTGTAGAAAAAGTATAAATTAGCATATAACGCTGTAATGATACCCTTGATATTTTTTAATCTCATAGAAACAAATTAGGAATACATGATGAGTGCCTTATCACAATTACAATCCATGACCACCATTGTTGCTGATACGGGAGACTTAAGTGCCATAGCCCGCTTAAAGCCTGTTGATGCAACAACCAATCCCAGTCTAATTACCAAAGCACTCACCCACCCTGATAAGCAGGCCATGCTTTCTGACACCCTAAATCGTTACTCAAGTGATGGCGATGACATGATTGACAACGTCATCGATAACTTAACCATTCAAGTGGGCTGCGACATCCTAAAATTAATCGATGGTCGTGTTTCAACAGAAGTGGATGCTAGATTGTCTTATGACACAGAAGCGACCATTGCCAAAGCTCATGAATTTATGGAAGCTTATGCGCGTGCCGGCGTAGACAAAGACCGTATCTTGATTAAAATCGCTGCTACTTGGCAGGGTATTAAAGCCGCTGAACAATTAGAAAAAGAAGGCATTCACTGTAACCTAACTTTAATCTTTGGTCAGCATCAAGCGGTGGCCTGTGCTGAAGCTGGCGTAACGCTTATCTCGCCTTTTGTGGGCCGTATTCTTGATTGGCAAAAACGTGAACAAAACCGTCAAATAATACCTGTCAGTGAAGACATGGGTGTACAGTCGGTAAAACGCACTTATCAGTATTACAAGCAGCACGGTTACAAAACTCAGGTTATGGGTGCAAGCTTCAGAAGTGTGGATCAGATTCTAGCTTTAGGGGGTTGTGATTTATTAACCATCTCACCTGACTTGCTGGATGATCTAGCGGCATTAGATACTCATGTAGAGCAAGCGCTATCGGCGGATATGATCAGTGAAACCATGCCAAAAGTGAGTTTAACTGGTGATCAATTCAATGCAGAATATGAAAAAGACAGCATCACTCAGCATTTGCTACCTAAAGGTATTGATGGCTTCATCTCAGCGCGTGACGAGTTGGCCAAAGCTTTAATGCAATTAAGTAAATAATAGTCGTACTAACAACAGTCATAAAAAAACTCTACGTCAGCGTAGAGTTTTTATTTCATGTTTAGATTATCAGGGTTAAATTAACAGCCTTAACAATCAGTTAAAACCTAAAAAATATAACCCTAATAACTTTAATTCTAACAACTATAACTTAGCCTTCAAGTACGGTGTAAACTGGTACAGGAAACGCCGGATGTAAATCCACCAAATCAAGCAGCACCAACACGCCAGTCACATCATGGCCCGATTCTTTACATAAGTTATAAGCCGTATTTAAGGTACCGCCCGTTGCCAAAATATCATCGACCAATAGCACTTTTTTCGGTGTTAAGCCGCCTTGGATTTCTAAGGTATCACTGCCGTACTCTAAAGCGTAAGACTTATTGGCCACAGGTGGTGGTAACTTGCCTGGTTTGCGTAGCAATATCATCCCTTTACCTAGTCTGCCTGCCAATAAACTGGCAAAGACAAAGCCGCGTGCCTCAACTGCCACAAAGCAATCAATTTCGTCTAGCAGACCTTCTGGTAAAGCACCTAATAAGGCATCGATTACTTCATCAACCTGATCCAATAGCAAAGGTGTGATGTCATAAAAATCAATGCCAGGCTTAGGAAAGTCAGAGACAGTACGAATGGCCTTCCATAGGTCATGCTGTCTACGGGATTGTAAAACATCATTGTTAAGTAGCTTAGAAGTTGCATCTTGTTGATTCAAGATACTTTGAGGGGTATCACTCATAAGTTTTTCCAACAGTTAGGGATCAGAGAGTATCATGGTTGACTTCCTCCCCTCGCTAAACCGAGGGGATTCCTACAGCTAGACGGTCAAGCCCGACCGCGAGGATGTTCTTAGCGGCATTGATATCTCTATCATGCCATGTGCCACACTCAGCACACCTCCATCCTCTTATTCGCAAGCCTGCTCTACCTTTCGGACTACTGTCACTTATTTTAAGGCAGCACGAACAGGTCTGGGTAGTGTAACTCTCATTTACCATCTCAAGCTGACAACCTGCATACTTGCATTTATATTCCAGTTGTCGTTTAAGTTCAAACCATCCTGCATCATATGTCGATTTAGCTAGCTTGTTTTTTTTATTGGTAAATGAGTGTGATTTAACATCACCAACCACAATTAAGCTGTTATCTTTAACAAGCTTGGCGGTGAATTTATGAATTAAGTCTAATCTTGTGTTTTTGATTTTAGCGTGGATTGCTTTGACACGCTTTTTATTCTTAGCACGCTGGGCTACTGCTAATTTACTCGCCCATTTTTGCGTTTGCTTAATAGTTAGCTTGTCACCCATTGAGGTAGTAGCAGACTCTTTTAAGCCCAAATCAATACCAACGCTGCCCTTACCACTTACTTGCTTAGGAAAGTCTTTAACGGTGATACACGCATACCAACGACTACGACTGTCTTGTACTATCTCAAGCGTGTTAATTTGATATAGGCTTAGGTTGTAGCTATCGAATACATCTATGATGAGCTTTTGACCTTTAGATAGCGATAGCTGTATGGTTGATTTCAGTGCCTTCTTACCTGTCTGCCTTGTTTGCAAATACTTGATGGCAGATTTCTTAAAAGGTATCCAACCTAAGCTTTTACGCTTGGCATCAGCTCTATTAGTACGCCAGTTAAGTTTGGCTTTTTTAAATTGTTTACGTGATTTAGCGTGTGTCTCATTGATAGCCTGTAAGGTCTGACTGTGTAATCCTAAATATTCACCGCTACCTTTGGTATACTCACTTAGATCATAAGCACTAAAAAACTTACCGGTACGTTTTAGATGCTCAAAGCAAAGTGCATTAACATAGTTCCACACGAAGTTCACTGAACCGCTTAGCTGATTCAGCTTTTTTATGTGTTTGTCTTTAATGCGTAGCTTGAGTGTTTTCATATCTTTAGTATGGCAAGATTAATTTTCACTTACAACCCTTTAACGGTTTCTTACGACAGTGTATGTCGCCTTATATCCACCCCCTGAAGTGGGTGGTTTTACGGCGACTGGTGATAAATAATGACAGTCAGCTAATGCTACTGATTTCTCAAAACAGCTGACAAAATAGCTAACCAAACTCTTCGCCAAACAGCTAGAAACACAACCAAGTTGTCTAAGGCTAATAGATTTTTAAAGCACATAGTATGATTAGAACCAAGAGCTATGTTAAAGCGGGTTCTGTCTAAGTAAATAACTTTGTTGAAACTACTGGTTTAGCTTTTTTTTAAATCGACCGGTTAGCACAGGCATTATTTTGAATGTCGGCCATTTTATCATATCCGCACTGCTGCGTCTTATAGACAACGTACTTAAAATCAAATACCGGTTATGTGGCTTGTTTGCTATAATCAAATTCCAAAATTAAAGATTAACCTTGTTGTATAGAGAAGACTGTAATGAAAAAATGGGAATGTATCGTTTGTGGCTGGATTTATGACGAAGAATTAGGCTGCCCAGAAGAAGGTATCGAGCCATGTACTAAATGGGAAGATATCCCTGATGATTGGACTTGCCCTGAATGTGGTGTTGGAAAATTAGATTTTGAAATGCTTGAAATTTAGTATATTTTAATACTAGAAATATTTAATAGTAGACATAGGCAATGATAGAGATAGCGCGTTGGTTATAGACCATATTAGCTATAGGCTGTATTAGTCATACCATGACAATGCAATCTCTCACCTGTGTCTACTTCAAGAAGCGTATTGTCACTATTGGTCAAATTACCTATATGTGTTGCAATGACTGTTAGAAATTGGCTGTCAAAAGGAGTTAGAACAATTATGCAAAACCCTGCTCTGTCACGACATGAATGGTACCCGTCTCCAATTTCAGACTTAATGCAACAAGCCATTATCCCGGTCTCTGATGAGATTGAACTCTGCGTGGAGGTCGGGGGTAATCCTAATAATCCACCGTTATTATTGGTAATGGGCTTAGGATCACAGCTTATTTTTTGGCCTGAAAGTTTTATTAAACGTCTTATTGAGGCTGGATTCTTTGTAATTCGCTTTGATAACCGTGATATCGGTCTTTCTACCAAAATATCGCGTAAAGATTTACCCAAAGTGAACACTATCGCCGCCATGATGAAGCTGCAGTTTGGTCTCGATAACTCAAAGACGCCTGTTCCTTATCGTATTGATGATATGGCAGATGATACGGCCGGCTTAATTCGGGCCTTAGGCTTTCGTCAAGTGCAAGTACTAGGGGCTTCTATGGGCGGCATTATTGGGCAGGTATTGGCCGCCAAATATCCACACTTGGTCAATCGCCTTGCGCTGATATTCTCTACTCATAATAAGCCTTTATTAGCGCCCCCTCGCCCCAAACAACTTTACTCTTTGATCAAACGTCCTAATAGCTATGAAGAGGAAGACATTGTTAAACACGGTCAATGGTTTATCAGGACTATAGGCTCACAGGGCCATATTGATGAAGAAGCAGTCGCCGAAGTTGCCAGACTAAGATACAGACGCTGCTTTTATCCTATTGGTTCGCTGCAACAGCTCAAAGCCATTTTGATGACTGGCTCTATCCACCCGTACAGCAGAGAAGTCAAAGCACCCACTTTAGTGATGCATGGTAGCCATGATGGGTTATTGCCACCCTCTCACGGCAAAGCAGTGGCCAATGATATTCCAAATGCCCGCTTTAAGCTCATCAAAGGTATGTCACACGATTTACCTGAGTATTTTCAGCCTTTCATTGTCTCTCAGCTGAAAAAACATATGTTAGACAAAGATTAATCTACTACGCAGTGCTTAATTACGCTGTGCTTAATTTAACGTACTGTGTTATTCAGTCAAAAGCACTTTATTATTCTGGAAACCCTATACTTTAGCAATCCTATTGCTCAAAAAATAGTACCTATAAAACTTAAACTACTATTAGTTTCTGCTAGAGCCTAGACCTTCTCTAGCTTCTAGCAGTACCTAATCACAGCATTTTATGGCTAATTGTCATCAAAATGACATTCAAATGCTCTAGTCTTCTTTGATAATAGCCTTTTGCTAACCGCCTATATCACCTCTAGAAATCTTCCTATTTAGGAAAGCAAACGCAAAAACCACAAATCATACAATTGATAAGTCGTAGGTTTAGCGAGTTTGACACAAATAGGTTGTTTTATAGCAAAGGTATTATTACAAAATACTAGGTTGTGCTCTATGTCCACTCCAGAATCACCGTATCAGATTAAAACCAAACCTTCGAAATATGCGCATTTTATGCAGGCATATAAAATTAAAACACCCAAGTATAAATTCTACTTAGAACGTGGTGGTAATGAAGGAGACCCTATCATTTTGTTAATCATGGGGCTTGGGGCACAATCTTTAGTTTGGTCTAATGTGTTTTGTGAGCGTTTAATCAGCTGCGGCTATCAGGTTATTCGATTTGATAATAGAGACATTGGCAAATCCAGCAAGCTAAAGCATAAAAACAAGCTTACCAAAGAATATAAGTCCGTCTCTAAAAAACTGGCCTTACTGTCTAGATTCAAACTGGGATTACCGATTAAGATTGAAGAGGACAGTATCCCCTACACACTATATGATATGACAGAGGATGTGCATCAACTTTTAAATGCTTTAGAGATTGAGAAGTGTTATGTCATTGGTATGTCGATGGGTGGGATGATAGCTCAAATATTGGCCGCTGAATATCCTGAACGGGTAGAAAAGCTAGGTCTACTGGCAACCAGTAACAATAAGCCTTTTTTGCCACCACCAAAGCTTGATGCCTTAAGAGCGCTAACCAAACCGGTAGCCGATTTGAAAGACCCTAAAGAGGTAATTGAAAACAACTTACAATTACAACGGGTAATCGCATCACCTGATTTCTTCGATGAAAGACGAGCCTTAAAAAAAACAAAAACTCTTTATAAGCGGCGTTTTTATCCCAAAGGAGTCAATCGTCAGCTATTGGCTGTTTTAGCAACCGGCTCTTTGGTGGAAACTGATAGCAAAATAAAACAACCTACTTTAATCGTGCATGGCTCCAAGGACAGGCTACTGCCCCCTGCTCATGGTCACAGCCTAGCCAAGACCATTCCTCATGCTACTTTTAAGCTTATTCCAGGTTTAGGACACGATATCCCTTATGCGTTGGCGCGTTATCTGGCTGATTTATTCGCTGAGCATTTTAGCGGTACAATAACGGACATAGAAAAAGAGGCAACGCTTAATTCACTAGAAGTAAACACTGCCTCTAAAGACTAAAACCCAGTCGTATTTATTTGATAAACCTACAACAGGCTCTTAACTGCGATAATCTGCATTAATACTGACATATTCATGAGATAGGTCACAGGTATAGACTGTGTCTGCTGCATCCCCCATACCCAAATCAATATTAATAGTAATCTCAGGTCGGCTCATGACCTTTTGCCCTTGTTCTTCGGTATAGTTAGGATCCAACTGACCTCGTGTACAAATAGCCACATCGTCTAAAGTGACACTGACTTGGTTAGCATCTAGATTTTCAGCCCCTGAATAACCCACAGCCGCAACAATACGACCCCAGTTTGGATCACTGGCAAAGAAAGCTGTCTTAACCAAGGGTGAATGTGCTACGGCGTAAGCCACATCACAACAGTCTTCAACGGTCTTGCCACCAGTCACTTTAACCGTAATAAACTTAGTAGCGCCTTCGCCGTCACGTACAATCAAAGTCGCCAAACGAACAAATACTTGCTTCAATGCTTCGAACAATCGGGCATAATGCGGATGCTGCTTAGAATCAATCAGATTCGACTCATTATCACCAGTGGCAATTAACACACAGCAATCATTGGTCGAGGTATCACCATCGATGGTGATGCGGTTAAAAGATTGATTGGTAAGTTCAATCAACATCTGTTGTAGTAATGGCTGAGTGATCGGTGCATCAGTGGCCACATAACCTAACATAGTAGCCATATTAGGGCGAATCATGCCCGCCCCTTTAGAAATACCGGTCACACTATATTCAGTACTATCATCGACCGTAATCTGAGTGCTGGCTACTTTGGGAATGGTATCGGTAGTTCTAATAGCATTGGCGGCTGCTAACCAATTATCTTGTGATAAATCAGCCAAACACGACTCTAAACCTTTAATAATGGCCTCGCTATTGATAACCTCACCGATGACACCGGTAGAAAAAGGCATTACTTGATTGACCGCCACACCCGTTTTATCCGCCAACACCTCACAAGTCTGTAGCGCACGACGATAACCTTCATCGCCGGTCGCAGCATTGGCATTGCCTGTATTAATCAGCAAATATCGTGCTGATTTATTGCTGTCTGCAAGCTGCTTCAAATGCTCACGCACTAACAATACTGGTGCAGCACAGCATTTATTGCTGGTGGTAACACATGCAACCGTGGCACTATCCGCCAAGCGAAATACGACCAAATCATCACGGTCTTTATAGCGCACACCAGCAGCGGTAATACCAATTTCAACGCCCTTAATGGCATGGATAACGTCTGGTGGTGCAATATTTCCTACTGGCATAAATGTCCCTTACTTATCGGTTAAAAATTATCGGTGCAGTCTTTATTTAATTTAAGTTAATTTTATTTGCTTAGGCTATTTCTTAGAACTTGAAAGAAGCCCAAATTGGCGCATGGTCGGATGGCTTTTCCATCGCTCTTAATTCATAACTAATACCGGCATCAATGCAATGGTCTTTAATGTCATCTGTGCACAGGATATGATCAATTCTTAGACCTCGCTTAGGGTCATCGTCAAAGCCACGACTGCGGTAATCAAACCAGCTAAATTTCTCATTACAATCTGGGTTATGAATACGGTAAGTATCAAATAAATCACGGCTCATCAAAGCGCTGTACCACTCTCTCTCTTCAGGCAAGAAAGAGGTCTTACCATTCTTGAGCCAACGCTGTGCATTCTTCTCACCAATACCAACATCATTGTCTTCAGGGGCAATATTCATATCCCCCATGATAATCAAAGTACGCCCTTCCTCTTTTAACTGATCGACATACTCATTGAGTGAGGCGTAATAGTCTCTTTTCATAGGAAACTTGATTTCGTGATCACGGCTTTCCCCTTGCGGAAAATAACCATTCAACACATCAATCTCTTTACCATCAAAAACATAACGGGCATGAATAAACCGCTTTTGTGCCTCTTCAGACTCACCTGGAAAACCTTTTTGTACAAATATCGGCTTAACTTTCGAGACCAAAGCCACGCCATAGTGAGCTTTTTGACCAAAATACTCCACATGATAGCCTAGAGACTCTACATCTTGTAAAGGAAACTGCTCATCATGTACTTTGGTCTCTTGAATACCCATTACATCAGGGTCAATAATATCTCTAACCGCTTCTAATTGATGCTGACGTGCTCTAATGCCATTGATATTAAAACTAACAAAACGGATCATAAACCTAAATATCCCAAGGTAAAAAGTAAGTGCTAATCATTATTATAAATTTATAGAGGTCAACGACCTTATGCTTATTATTGGCTTATAAGCATTACGCCAATAAAATGAGTACCCATAACAAGGTAAGTACCTATAAAATTTATGGCAATAGACGCTTAATGGTCCAATTTTCACTGCCCGCTGCTTTTGTATACAGTATTCTGTCGTGCAATCTGTTGGGTCTGCCTTGCCAAAATTCTATCTCAGTCGCGGTAATCTGATACCCTCCCCAAAAGTCGGGCGTCGGCACACTGCCTTCAGGATACTGTTGCTTAAGCGCTGCAAACTTGTCGTCCATAGTGTCTCGGCTATCCACTTCTCCACTTTGCGGTTGACTGACCCAAGCACCTATTTGACTTTCATAAGGACGTTTTTGGAAATAAGCCTCTGTGGTGGCAAGGTCTACTTTAGCGATACTGCCTCGGATTCTTACCTGACGCTGCATATCGTGCCAAAAGAACAGACTTTCAGCGTGAGGGTTTTGTGCAATATCCTGACCCTTTTCGCTTAGGTAATTGGTGTAAAACACAATGCCTTTATCATTAATTTCACGTACTAATACTGTCCTAACCGCTGGCATACTATCAGAACCACAAGTGGCCAAGCTAATGGCATAAGGTTCAGGAACCTTTTGTTCAATCGCTTCACTCACCCATAAGGTAAGTAACTCAAAAGGGTCATTTAATAAAACTTCTTCATGAAGTTCGCCCTTTTCATACGATACTCTTTGATCCGTAAAGTCCATAAATCACCTATGTTACGCCCTATTTGTATTAACCCCTATAAATTGTTTTTATGCTGATAAGTCTTATAAGGGCACTCAATATATTTAATAGAAAAATGCCGAATCAATACCTTTATTAGCCCGCCATAACAGCTTTGACTTTATCTGCGAGCTTATGAGCCAACGCATCGCACTCTTCCGTATTATCAAGCTCAACCATAACCCGAATCAAAGGCTCAGTACCTGACTTACGAATCAGAATTCTTCCTCGTCCCTCAATGCTTTTTGAAGCCTCGTCAAAAGCTTGGACTAATTCTGGGAAGTCATAAGGATCTTGCATCTGCTCAAGACGTACGTTTACCAAACTTTGTGGCAATAGCTTAAAGCCTGCGGTTAACTGGCTAAGCGTTTGCTTGGTTTCTGCCATAACTGCTAAGATTTGAAGACCGGCAATGATCGCATCACCCGTACGACTCTTGTCTAAACATAGAATATGACCTGAAGGCTCACCGCCTAAAATCCAATCATTTGCCTCTAGACCTTGCATCACATATCTATCGCCTACTTTGGCTCTCTCTAGAGGAATGCCTTCTGCTTCAAGTGCCAATTGCAGTCCCATATTACTCATTTGGGTACCGACCACACCGGCTGCTTTGGTTTCCGACTTAGTGGCTAAGATATATAAAATACCATCACCATCTACCAGCACGCCATTTTCATCGACCATAACAATACGGTCACCATCACCATCTAAAGCAATACCGACATCGGCTTTATGCTCTACAACGGCTTGTTGGATGGTTTCTGGATAAGTAGAACCACATTTATCATTAATATTAACGCCATTTGGCTTGTTATGAATAGCGATAACATTTGCGCCTAACTCACGTAACACACGAGGGCCTACACTATAGCCTGCCCCATTTGCACAGTCGATAACAATAGTCAGATTAGACAAATCGTATTGGTAAGGGAAGCTGCCTTTACAGAACTCAATGTAACGCCCTTTGGCATCATTGATTCTGAAATGCTTACCCAATCGTGCAGGGTCTTCTTGAAAATAATCAGCATGACCTTCAACAATACCCTCTAGCTTTTCATTGATGGCGTTTTGCATGTCATCGCTAAGTTTACGGCCATCTCCTGAAAAGAACTTAATACCATTATCATAATAAGGGTTATGAGACGCAGAAATAACTACCCCAGCATCGGCATGAAAGCTACGGGTTAAATGGGCGATAGCAGGTGTCGGTAAAGGGCCGATCATATGAACATCGACCCCTGCTGAGTTAAATCCTGCTTGCAGCGCTGCTTCGATAACATAGCCTGATAGACGTGTGTCTTTACCAATCACCACGCTCGGTTTCTTTTTGGGGTTAGGGTTTTTGTCTACCAAAACCTGTCCGGCCACATAACCTAGCTTTAAAACGAAATCAGGGGTGATAGGAAATTTACCAAAAAGACCACGAATACCATCTGTACCGAAATAGCTCATATATACCTCAAATAATTAACGGTTAAATTGAATTTATTATGTCCTAATATACTACAAAAAAAAGACCAAAAGATATGGTCTTTTGGTCTTTTAAATCACTATTTGAGAACAATCGACACTTCCTATCATTTTAATAAAAAACGTGGCTAAGCCTATTTAAATTAGTGATAAATAGGCTCAACTGAGTGTCATTTCTATAACAATAAATTATGCAACAGCTACCTGTAACTTAGTTAGCATACGGCATAATCAATTCTATCGATTAGCTGATGCGATAGTTAGGCGCTTCTTTGGTAATTTGAACGTCGTGTACATGCGACTCTTTCATACCGGCAGAAGTCACTTTAATGAATTGAGGCTTGGTACGCATCTCTTCGATAGTGGCACAACCGGTGTAACCCATAGAAGAACGTAAGCCGCCTACTAATTGGTTCACAATACCATTAACAGGACCTTTGTAAGGCACACGACCTTCGATACCTTCTGGTACTAACTTCTCAACACCGTCTTTGGCGTCTTGGAAGTAACGGTCTGATGAGCCGTTAGAGCCAGACATAGCCCCTAAGCTACCCATGCCACGGTAAGCTTTATAATAACGACCTTGGAACAGCTCTACTTCACCTGGCGCTTCTTCAGTACCGGCCAATAATGAGCCCACCATGATGCAAGAAGCACCCGCGGCAATGGCCTTCGCCATATCACCTGAATAACGGATACCACCATCAGCGATCAATGGAATGCTGTCTTTAAGTGCTGATGCTACATTATCGATAGCAGAGATTTGAGGTACCCCAATACCAGCAATAATACGCGTGGTACAAATAGAGCCAGGACCGATACCAACTTTCACAGCGTTCGCGCCCGCATCACGTAAAGCTAGAGCAGCATCACCGGTTGCGATGTTGCCACCGATAACTTGAATGTGTGGGAAGTTTTTCTTCACCCAGTTTACTTTATCAATAACGCCTTGCGAATGACCATGCGCAGTATCTACAACAATAACATCAACTTCAGCTTCAACCAATGCTTCTACACGGGCTTGAGTGTCTGCACCTGTACCGACAGCTGCGCCCACACGTAAGCGACCTTGAGAGTCTTTACAAGCATTTGGGTTATTCTCAGCTTTGTTAAAGTCATTAACCGTGATCATACCTTTTAGGCCGAAGTTGTCGTCAACCACTAGCACTTTTTCGATACGGTGTTCATGCAGTAATTTTTTAATTCTTTCGTTACTTTCGCCTTCTTTCACTGTCACTAGCTTATCTTGAGGCGTCATGACATTGCTAACAGGCTGGTTGTGATTGGTTTCAAAACGCACATCACGGTGAGTAACAATACCCACTACCTGGCCACTGCCTGCCTCAACCACTGGTACACCAGAAATGTTATTTTCATGAGTAATACGAAGTAGCTCACCCACAGTGATATCTGGGGTTACAGTAATAGGATCTACCACCGTACCGGCTTCGAATTTTTTCACTCGGCGCACTTGCATGGCTTGACGATCAATATCCATGTTTTTATGCACAATACCTAGACCACCAAGTTGAGCCATGGTGATGGCCATTTCTGACTCAGTCACTGTATCCATTGCTGCAGATATGATAGGAAGATTCAATGAAATCTCTTCAGTTAATCGCGTCGTCAATGAAGCTGATTTAGGAAGCACATTTGAATATGCAGGTAGGAGTAAAACATCATCAAAAGTTAGGGCATCATCTACGATTCGCAACATACAGACCTCTTGGCTAGGGAAAATAAGCAACCTATTATAACAAAATAAATGCTTTTGTGAGCAGTTGAATTTAAAGAGTTTCGCGGTTAAATACGCTTTAAGTAATTATTAATAATGACAACTTTGCTGGTGTTATTGTCCCTCAACTTACAATAGCAGGTTGCTCACTTTCAATAACAGAGCCTAATATCTCAACTTTAAATTTAGTCCCAATAATTAAGAGATATAGGTAATAAAGGGGCGAGTTGCATAAACTGGCTTTCAAATCAATATCTATCTCTCGTAGCAGGCAAAGTAAGCAGTTAATCTGCCGCTCTAAAACTTAACTTCTAGGTGCGAAATTTAATCTCTTGGTGCAAGCGTAATACGATCCGTCGGTAAATAGTCACGATGCGTCTCATTTAAGTAATCCAGCATTTGCTTACGAATATCGCATTCCAAATTCCAAGCGTTCATCGGCCCATCAGCGCTAACTTTACCTCGTAGTGTAATACTTTCTTGGGTCACTTCGGTGACTCTCATCTCAGGCTTCATTTCTTTGTCCCATAGTTTATGAGCTATAGCCAACTCATAAAACTTCTGCTCTATGGCATCAATATCTGCCCCATAGTCGACATACAAGTGAATAGCACTTGACTGATGTGATGAAGTATGTGACCAGTTTTCCAGCACCTCAGTGACAAAATACTTCATGGGTACAATAAGTCGTCTATCATCCCAAGTTTTTAATACCGCATAGGTATAACGTAAGTCTTCTACCTCACACCAGATATCATTAACAAATATGGTATCGCCAATGCGTACTGGCTGCGTAATCGCTACCTGGAATCCAGCAATAATATTGCCCAAAGTAGGCTGAGCCGCGATACCTATAATAGCGCCTGCAATACCGGCAGAGGTCAATAACGTGGTACCTAATCCTTCTAAATCAGTGAATTCTGCCAAACTTATCCATATACCACCCAGCACCACCACAAAAATAAAGATACGTCTGAAGATTGAAACGTAGGTCATTCTGATGCGCTGGGTATTTACCTGCTCTTCATCTAACGAGTCAATTTGATAATCTTGGTAACGGTTGGCAAAGAAATTAATCCCTCTAATGCCAAGCCATAGACCACTCATGACCAGACACAACCAGATAATGGGCCGAGTGGATGTGGCAATAGCATCTACTCTAGGTAAGCTGCCAGATACCAAAGCCAGCATCATAGAGAAGCTTAGGGTGACAGTGAGAGGCACAGTTATTTTAGAGAAGAAGTCAGTCAAGCTTCGACTACGTAAGGACAGCTCATTACTCTTAGTGCGTCGGGTAATGGTATTAGAGTAGAGACTAACTAACTTTGTCACGCCTTTACTAAGGGTAAAGCTTATACCCAAAGTGGCTAACATAAACAAAAATAAAGTCAGCACTTCCCAAGCGCTAATACCCCAAATCTTAGTCGTCATTGGCCCTGGTAAAAAGTGCTCAAACTCTGCAGGCTTATGAATGTCATATAACGCATTAATATTGGCCACAGTTTGCGAAGAGAACACCCAAACTGGGGCTTGATCGCCGACTCGCACGCGTTCTAAATATAGAGGTACACTTCTGCCTTTATAGTTAATACTGCCTAATTTTATGGAGCGTCTGGCCACCCCATGAATGGGACTATTTGTCCCTAACGCAGGTTCAATCAAACCATCTGAGCGATCCGGCATCTCATCAAACACATACAATGCTTTTTCATTCATCAGATAATCTAGTTTTTGTGCTAGATAAGCGGCTTCATTTTTTTGCTGAGCTTCGGGGAGTAAATTTAGGTTTAGAGCATAGCTTGCCAAGGCAAAGTTATTCTGTAGATTGGCACTGTTAAAGAATTCTAAGGTCGCAAGTGGTGTTTCTAGATTCGGTGGCGTAGATAATTTTGGAAGTCCTGTATTAAGCTTATTGATGACATAATAAGCCTCATTGAACTCGCCAGTGAGCTCAGGCTCAGCCAATAAGGTTCGACTGGGCGCTTCTTCGTCAGATTCAGACTCTTCCCCATCTTGTCCGATCTTCTGCAGGGCATATTCAACCAAATTCTCAGGCTGTTTGTTAGCCTCATTAGTGTCTTTACCCTCTTTGGCATGAGACAAAACAGAGAGTGACGACACCCCTATGATCACCACAACCAAACTGAAAACTCTCACCATACACCGAGTTAAGTTAGTCTTAGCCGAATCAACCTGCTCACCGAGCCCTGCGTTATCAGTGGCGTGCATTAATAAACGTACCATACGTGATAAAACGACTTTAAAAGGTAAGCAGTCGATGGCTGGCTTGGTTTCTAATTTAGGCGCTATTGACGGCCCGTCATCCTTTAAATCACTCATATCCCTTCCATTTCTTTGAGCCGTCATACCTTTTTACACCACCGACATTAAACCTTTATAAGACATCTAACTCTAAACATCTATTCAACTCAACCTCTGTTTAACTTAGATGCGTCTCCAAGTGGTTCCTTGCTTGCTGTCTTCTAATTCAATATTGTTTTGTTGAAGCAAATTACGAATCTCATCCGCACGGGCAAAGTTTTTGTTGGCTTTGGCATCAATACGCTCTTGAATCAGAGTATCAATTTGCTCATCTGTCATCTGACCTTCATCGACTGCCCCAATTTGAGCTTGTAAAAACTCAGTAGGCTTCACTTGACCAATGTTTAACGTGCCTGCCAAACCTTTTAAAGTAACTACAGCGGCTTTCAACTTAGCGATGGCTTGATCATCCTCTGTCTCACGCGCTAACTTGTTAACCTCTTTTGCCAAACTAAACAACACACTAATGGCCTGCGGGGTATTAAAGTCATCGTTCATAGCTTTGATAAAGTTAGCACTATAGCCTCTAATCTCGCTATCTATACTGGCAATATCTACTGTCGCCTCAGACTGTGTATTAACCGGCGTATCCAGCACTGCTTCCGCTGCTTTTAAGGCTTGGTACACACGGGTTAAACCTGAATGTGCCTCTTTTAGCGCCGCATCAGAAAAGTTGACTTGACTACGATAATGGCTAGATAAAATAAAGAAGCGAATGGTTTCTGGATGGAACTTTTCCATCACTTCACGAATGGTAAAAAAGTTACCCAAAGATTTAGACATCTTTTCGCCATCGACGTTAATAAAGCCCACATGCATCCAGTTGTTGGCATAGGTGCAGCCCGTTGCTGCTTCTGATTGAGCAATTTCGTTTTCATGATGCGGAAACTGTAAATCATGACCACCGCCGTGAATATCGAAACTATTACCTAAGCACTTAGTGGACATCGCCGAACACTCAATGTGCCAACCGGGACGACCGCCGCCCCAGTTTGAATCCCACTGTGGCTCGCCAGCTTTGGCGGCTTTCCATAACACAAAGTCAAATGGATTCTTTTTGTCCGTATCCACATCGACACGTGAGCCCGCTTGTAAGTCCTCTAATTTACGCTTTGAGAGTTTACCGTAGCCCTCAAAAGTATCCACCGCATAATAGACATCGCCATTAGAAGCGGCATAAGCATGCTCTTTTTGCTCAAGCGTACCGATCATTTGTAGCATGTCATCAATGTGCTGTGTGGCACGAGGCTCTGCATCTGGGCTTTCACAGCCTAATGCGGCAGCATCTTCATGCATGGCTGTGATAAAGCGTTCTGTTAATTGACCAATCTCTTCACCATTCTCATTGGCACGGGCGATAATTTTGTCATCGATATCGGTAATATTACGCACATAATTGACATCAAATCCTAAGTGACGTAACCAACGCGATACCACATCGAACGCCACCATGACCCGAGCATGACCAATATGACAATAATCGTAAACCGTCATGCCACACACATACATCCCCACTTTACCGACTTGTAACGGCTCAAAGCTACGCTTATTGGTGGTCATAGAATCATAAATCTTCAACGTCGCCTGACTTTCAATCAGTTGCTTCGATAATGATTCAGGAGTGGGTGTGATTTTGGCAGATACAGACATAATAAAACCTTAAAATTAAAGCTGATAGTAGATAACTGATAATAGATAAAAAGCTACAGCGAGTATTATTCTTTGTGGGGCTCATATTACCTAAGCTTGGCTAAAATTGCTATATTTCATCCGCATAGGATATGATGCAGCTTTTATATATGTGATAAAAATCGACAACACCTTAACTGGAGACACACATTATGGGCAATCGACTTACCAAAATTTATACCCGAACCGGAGATGATGGTACGACCGGATTAGCCGACGGCAGCCGAGTTAGTAAATCAGATTTAATTTTTGTGGTAATGGGTGATGTGGATGAGCTTAATGCCCATATTGGCATGATATTGGCTCAAATAAATGGTTTAACTGCAGAGAAAGTTGAAGCATTTACTACAATCTCTATCAGTTTAAGCACAGTACAACACTTATTATTTAATGTGGGCGGTGAGCTTGCTATGCCAGAATATATCGGTATTAGCGAGGCACACATTAGCTGGCTAGAATCAGAGATTGATGCCTTTAATGAAGAATTACCTGCCTTAAAGGACTTTATCCTACCAGCAGGCTCTACCTTGGTCAGCCAAATTCATATTGCCCGCACAGTCTGCCGTAGAGCTGAACGCCAAGCGGTCAACTTACAGCTCAACAATAAAGAGGCGATTTCTGCCAATGCACTTAAGTTATTAAATCGCTTATCAGATTGGTTGTTTGTTCTATCTAGATATTGCGCTAAGGTAGAAGGCTCTAAAGAAGTATTGTGGGACAAGACCATACTTACTAGATTTGATTAAGCTAATTTGATTCAATGACTTTGACCCATAGCCTATGCTAACGGCCCATAAAAAAGGTCCCACATTTAGAATGTGGGACCTTTTTAATTAGGCTATAAACCTTAAACGATAAAATCAGCAATAGTTATTAATAAAGTAGCGACTTAATAAGTGCCTTCTTCTTCAATAATAACCATTTCCATATCATCATCCTTAGGCACAGTTAATGGCTTAGGTTTAGGCTTTGCCACAGCTTCTAAGTTACTGTTTTGCTCAGGTGCAGGCTTTGATGCACTGGTCTTTGGCGCTTCAGAGGCTGTTGGTTTTGCAGGTTCAGCAGGTTTTACTGCTGGCTTTTGTTGGGCCTGAGTTTGTGCTTCTGCACTACGAGCGGGCTGGGTCTGACGTACCGCTGGCTTCTGTTTTTGTTCAGGCTCTGGACGAACGCGAGGCTGTGAAGGCTGTTTTGGCTCTGCAGGTAAGGCAGGTGCTGGTCTTGGCTTATTGGTATCTGGTGCAGAGCGACGGCTATCAATAACCGCTTGGAATTGTGATTTAGCAATCACATCTGCCGCTGCCATTAAGATAGCAGGCTGTCCCACAACTCTAGCCACTGACTGACCACCTTGCATACCGACAACATAGTTAAAGTTATCACTAACCAACATATTGTTGTTTAATACGATATTTTCTGAACGCAATAGATCGGCTAGACTACGCTCTTCAACTTGGCTATAGACTCTGTCAGCACGGCTAATATCTTGATTGGGTAAAGTTAAACTTAAGCTGGCACTACAAGTGACCATGCCTTGGGCATTGGCATCTTGAATCACTTTTGGATTTGCAATATCGACTAGTATTGAGCCCGCAGCATTATTCACATTGGTAACGCTTAAACTTTCACCAACATTATCGGCATAGTTCTTAAATAAATTCTGTGACTGAGCCCCTAAAGTCGATTTTACAGATTGTGTTAGCTGAGTTAAGGCCATTTGATCATCACATTTAACCACTGGATTGGTTGTGACTACTTCAACTTTGGTCTCATCTGACTTATCAGCAGACTCTTCTTTTTTGCTACATCCAACCACGGTTAATCCGCAAAGTAACAGCACGCCTACCAAACCAGTAGGACGAGAAACACGATCAAAACTTAACTTCATTATAACCTCTTTTAAGACCCGCTTTGACTACCACACGGCAACCCATTTATTTAATAAAGTACTGCAAAACTCATTCAGTTAAGACACGTACATTAACCCTGTTAGTCATATTGTTGCGTATTATACGCCAAAGCATTTAAATTTGTTAATCCCTATTACTGTAACCGTATTTTAATGAAGCCTTATCACAAATTATATCTATACTTTGTAAAGTACCTTTTTTTGATCCTATTTATCTGCCACTATTGATCTAAAATAATTAGACTTAAATTGAAATTTTCAGCCTCAAATTAAAAATACATTTAGGTTAAAAATGCGGCGTGATTAACAAAGCCGTTAGTCTAAACAGAGAACAGTCATCTGCTGGTTATTTTCCCACCGCTACCACTATATTTAATCTTTACCATTAACCGTTTAACGAGAAACTATGACTTCCCTCAGCTCTTTACTCAAAAACTCACATACAACTTGCCCTACAACGTATTCCACCTTTTTACTTGGCCATAGAGGGGCACGTGGTGAGCGACTAGAAAACAGCAGAGAAGGTTTTATATATACTCATCGCCTAAGTCACCATTCTCAAGATAGACTGGTGGGCATTGAGTTTGATGTTCAATTGACCCAAGATGGCAAGCTAGTAGTATTTCATGATGACACTATGCTTAGGCTATTTTCAAGGCAGTCTAGAATAGATCAATGTACCGCTGCCGAAATCCAACGTCTTAGCGGTGGTGCTATTATGTTGCTTGAAGAGATGCCAGAGGTATTAGTAGGCTACCGTCATATTGAACTTGAAATAAAAACCCACAATCGCACTAACTATTCCAGGCTACTTCAGGCCCTTAAACAGTGTCTGAGCCAATCAACGTTTAAACAGTTACCTATAACTTTAACCAGCTTCGATGTGCAATTACTTGACTATTTACAAGCCGATTGTCTGTTGAACACCTTTAAGCGTGGACTACTGGTAGAGCCTATCTCTAGCCAATCCAACCCTGCTCTCATGAGTACCGGTCAGCTCTTATCGCACACTATAGACACAGCTTTAAGACTGCAATGTGAGGCTGTTGGTCTTTATTATCTTTTATTTAATGAAAGTTTCGTCACGCAATGTCGACGATATGGCCTTTCTACAACCGCTTGGACCGTCAATGATACTGATTATGCAAAATATCTGATAAAGTTGGGGGTAAACTACTTAATCACAGACTATCCTTCTGTATTTCTTAACAATGAAATATTAAAAATCCGATAATATTTCGCTTTATTTCTATAGGACATTTTTGTTACCGTGCTATTAATTGACTGTTAGATATAAGTAACTATGGTCTAAAAAATCACTTTATCTTTTAAATCCGAGTGCATAAGTGTTCACTTTGATATTTATTTAAGGTATTCTACCAATATATAGTTTTATCTATATTGTAAATTTTAACACCAAGTAAGGATGCTATACGAATGCATACTAGACCACGAAGCCTTTTAACCTCATTGCGCGCTATTGGACAACGTTCAATACAGAGTGCAAATAAAGCGGTTAGTACGGGCAAAAATTTGGTTAATACCTTAGCTAATTTGCCATTAGCCCAACTAATCAATAAAGATCCATCCAATAAGCAACATTCTATTAGTAATGGCGAAAAACTAATTACTGTCAGCTCTAATAATGGATCTGAGGCGGCTTCTAATCAATTGTCTAAAAAACTTGACCTAGGTAATGAGTTAACTGAAAAGTTAAGTGCCGAGCAAGAGCTGCTAGAAAAAGAGCTTGCTTTTAAACGTGCACCCATCAACTGGATTCCAGCCGTTGTTCTTGTCGCCACACCGATTGCCGCAGCAATAATCACGCCTTGGTATTTGGCTACTCATAAAGTTAGCGCCCCAGTATGGCTGACCTTTGGTGCGGTTGGAGTTTGGACTGGCTTGAGTATCACTGCCGGCTATCATAGATTAATGTCACATCGGGCTTATAAAGCACATCCTGCAGTGCGTAATTTCTTCTTAGTAGGTGCGACACTTGCGGTACAAGGCTCAGCATTTGATTGGTGCTCTGGGCACAGAACTCATCATAGACATGTTGATGATCCTATGGATGATCCGTACTCAGCCAAACGCGGCTTCTGGTTCAGTCATATAGGTTGGATGCTACGAAACTATCCTAGCGGTAATTTTGATTATAAAAATATTCCTGATCTTACCAAAGACAAAGTACTACAAATTCAGCATAAATATTATGGTGCTTGGGTAGTTGTTGCTAACGTAGGTCTAATCGGTGCTATCGGTTGGTTAATCGGTGATGTATGGGGTACTTTATTACTAGCCGGCTTGGTACGTTTAGTGATTAATCACCACTTTACCTTCTTTATCAACTCGTTATGTCATATGATTGGTACGCGTCCTTATACCGATACTAATACCGCCAGAGACAACTTCATATTGGCGATTCCGACATGGGGTGAGGGCTATCACAATTACCATCATTTCTTCCAATATGATTATCGTAATGGGGTTAAATGGTGGCAGTATGACCCAACCAAATGGTTAATTGCCGCTTTAGCGAAAGTGGGACTGGCATCAGAATTACGCACAGTAGATGACATGACTATTAAGCATGCTGAAGTAAATATGATGTTTAAACGTGCTCAGAATAAGCTTGCTAAAATTACCAATGAAGATGGCATCGTTATCGACAATAGCTTGCCGCGTAGCCTACAGAATTTTAGTGATCGAGTACATTTCGAGTATCAGATGTTCAATGAAACGGTTAAAGAGTGGCAAGCTCTAAAAGCCAAAGCCATTCAACTTAAGAAGACCGAGTTTGCTGAACGCTTGCATGAAGTCGATGAGATATTAAAAGATCAATACCATGCACTTGAAAAGCGTATTTTCAAACACAATCGCAATCTCAAACAAGCATTTAAAGAGGTTAACTTTAAAACAGCTTAGTAGATGATGTGTGGTGGTTATTTGTTCCTCTTGTTGCTTTAGAAGCTTTCAATAAATGTTTGTTATAAATAACTAGAATAATAAAAAATGCAGTAAGCTTTCTCCACCCCCTTACCTCAGGTAAGGGGGATTTTTTTTATGAGAAAATCATTTTAGCCTTTGCAAGTTACTCATGTAAGTTACTCACAACATTCTCACCACAATCGCCAAAGCAAAGGTTTGTTAGAATCAATATATAGCAATTGCTATAGTAGTCCGCTGCACTCTTCTAATATTTCGACCTGTTAATTTTTTAACTTTTTAATATCGAATACCAGTGTTTTGGAAAGCTCTTATTATCAAAACCTACAATGCCAAACATTTAGATCACCAGTGATAGAATTATAGCCGCAACTATCAAGACGACAAATACTTAAGACAACCAACCTTCATTATTAACAATCCAATCGAAAACTATAAATAACCCATACGATGCAGAATAAAACTATGACAGACCGTTCCCTAAATTATAAAAACAGCTATGTAAACTTAGACCCTAGGTTATATCATCGTCAGCCTCCTACCCCGTTAAGCAATCCGCGAGCAGGACACTTTAATCCAATAATTGCCAAACAATTGGGCTGGGACAAAGATCCTGAACTTATGGCGCGTTGGGTAGATATCTTGGGAGGTAATTATGTGCCTGAAGGATTTGCACCCCTTTCTATGGCCTATGCTGGACATCAATTTGGACAATGGGCAGGTCAGTTAGGCGATGGTCGAGGTCTGTTAATGGCTCAGGTCATCGATAATGAAGGTGAATTAAAAGACTTACATTTAAAGGGTGCAGGACTTACTCCCTATTCAAGAATGGGAGATGGCCGAGCAGTACTGCGTAGTACCATTCGAGAATATCTATGCGGACATGCTATGTCTAGTCTAGGCATTCGATCTTCAAGCTCTTTGGGCTTTGTGACCTCTGACACCGCTGTCCGCCGTGAGACGGTGGAGCAAGGCGCTGCTCTAATGCGTGTGGCAGATACTCACATTCGTTTAGGCCATGTTGAATGGATTGCCAGCTTTGCGCCAGATTTATTACCAAGCTTTACTCAGTATATGATTGAGACTTATTATCCTGAGCTGACTACCTCTCAAACTCCAGTAGCAGATTTTATCTCTGAAGTCGTCACTTCTACCGCGGTGATGATCGCTGATTGGCAACTGATTGGCTTTGCGCATGGCGTCATGAATACGGATAACTTATCGATTACTGGCACTACCTTAGACTATGGCCCTTTTGGGTTTTTAGAGAGATTTGACCCCGCTTGGATCAATAACCATTCTGATTATTCAGGTCGTTATGCCTATCAAAACCAACCTGCTATTGGTCATTGGAACCTAAATGTGTGGATGATGCACTTTATGCAGCTGTCTGGGAAGACCTTATTCAATGGCATCAAAGAAACCCTTAGTCGTGAGGTTTTGGCCAATTGCTTAGCCAAATATGAACCGAGCTTCATGCGTCACTATCAACAAGGTATTTGCAAAAAGCTTGGGTTGTCTTGGGATTATCTATCCAGTCAATCTTCATCAACTGAACTGTTATCTAGAGAGCCATCATCTAACGAAGCCGAAACTATCAATGAGACTTTAAAATTGGCTTTTGAACTATTGGAAATTGTTGAGTCCAATAAGCTAGACTATACCAACAGCTTTAGAGCGCTGATAGCGGTCGTTAATGCAGAGAATTACCCTTATGAAGCAGGCCTATTACAACAAATAGATTCAGAACTAGATTCTGAACAACTGACTGTTTGGCATCAATGGCGACAGCGTTATTTGTCTCATATCGAGAAAGTAGCAGCTACCCATAAGTTAAACCCAGATGCTGAGACCGCTAATACTTCAGCTGACTCAGCCAAAGCTGCCGTTATTGAGCAATTAACTCAATCCAACCCCGTCTATGTATTACGTAATGCTATGGCACAGCGTGCGATTGAACAGGCGCAGTCAGGAGACTTCTCGGAGGTGGATCGTTTATTCCAGCTGTTAACTACCCCTTATCAACTGCATGGATTAGCAACAAAACAAGACATAACTCCTCCAGATAGAGCCGCCAAACCGTTGGTTATAAGTTGTTCGTCGTAGTCGTTTATAGTACCTCATGATATTTATTTGTCTTACCATTAAGTATTTTTCATGTAAAAAACTGTTTTCAGAGCGGGTTATACAAGCTATATGACGCCTGAATCTGTATAATCAGCATATTACTGACGTGCTAGATAAATCTAAATATTGCATACGTCATTAATAATGTTAATAATGTTAATAATATTAAGTGACTTCTGACCCTGCAGTTACCGCTGTAAAGTGTTAAAATATCGGGGTTAAATGCCACAATTTTGAGTCTCCCGTTTGCGGATTTCCTTTTTCTAAAGATAATTGGTCTTAAACATGAGCGATAATACTTCTAATTCAAATTCCACAGAAATTAATGACATCAATGCGATGAATAAAGAGCAATTTGAGCAGTCTGCCCTGCATTATCACGAGCATCCTATCCCAGGTAAGATCTCGGTTACCCCTACTAAGCAAATTGCTAACCAGCATGATTTGGCGCTGGCTTATTCTCCCGGTGTGGCCGTTCCTTGTTTGGAAATTCAAAGAGACCCAAAACTTGCCGCAAAATATACTGCTCGCAGCAACTTAGTGGGTGTTATCACGAATGGTACCGCAGTACTGGGTCTAGGTAACATTGGTCCTCTAGCTTCTAAACCAGTTATGGAAGGTAAAGGCGTTCTGTTTAAAAGATTTGCCGGTATTGATGTATTTGATATTGAAATTGCTCAAAACGATCCAGATAAGTTCATTGAAGCTGTAGCTTCTCTTGAACCTACCTTCGGTGGTATTAACTTAGAAGACATTAAAGCACCAGAATGTTTCAAAATTGAACGCGAATTGCGTGAACGAATGAACATTCCTGTTTTCCATGATGACCAACATGGTACTTCTATCATCGTGGGTGCGGCATTAATTAATGCGCTAAAATTAATCGACAAAAAGATTGAAGATATTAAAGTAGTTTGTTCTGGTGCCGGTGCCGCTGCTATCTCTTGCTTAGACTTGATTTGTGCGCTAGGGGTTCAAAAATCTAATATTACTGTATCGGACTCACGCGGTATTATTTCTACTAAGCGTGAAAACTTAGATGAAAGCAAACAACGTTATGCTCGCGACACAGAAGCCACCAGTATCAATGAGGTGATGGATGGTGTGGATATGTTCCTAGGCCTATCAATGCCAGGTACTTTAACTCCAGATATGATCACGCGCATGGCCCGTGACCCAATCATCTTTGCCTTAGCCAACCCTACTCCAGAAATTATGCCTGAGCTGGCTCATGCGGTTCGTGATGATGTTATCATGGCAACCGGTCGTTCAGACTATCCTAACCAAGTAAATAATGCGCTTTGCTTCCCTTATATTTTCCGTGGTGCTCTAGATGTGGGCGCAACCATGGTAAATGAAGAGATGAAAATCGCTTGTGTCCATGCTATCGCAGCTATGGCGCACGTTGAAGCTACGCCACTACAAGGACAAAAGTATGTTGATACCAGTAAGAGCTTTGGTAGAGAATACTTAATTCCTGGTCCATTAGAGCCAAACTTAATCGTTGAAATCGCTTCAGCAGTGGCCAAAGCCGCTATGGATTCAGGTGTTGCTACCCTGCCTATCGATGACTTCGCAGCTTATCGTCAGAAACTTTCTGCCTTCGTTTATAACTCAGCCTTCGTTATGAAGCCTCTGTTTGCACGCGCTAAAGAAGATCCAAAACGTATCGTATTCTGTGAAGGCGAAGATCCTGATGTGTTGCGTGCGGTACAGGTTGTGGTCGATGAAGGTTTGGCTAAGCCTATTTTAGTGGGTCGTCCAAGTATCATTGAATCACAAATCAATGCCCTAAGCCTACGTCTTAAAACTGGTGAGAACATCGAAATTGTTAACCAAGATGATGACCCACGTTATAAAGATTACTGGCAGTATTACTATGACAAGAATAAGCGTAAAGGCGTAAGTATTGAGCTTGCTCGTCGTGATGTGCGTCGTAAGACTACTTTGATCGGCTCACTATTAGTTGAGAAAGGTGATGCAGACGGTATGATCTGTGGTACATTCAGCTACTATAACTTGCACTTAAACTACGTTGAAAAAGTTATTGATAAGTTAGAGGGTGTGAATAACTTCTACTCAATGAATGCTGTACTAATGCAAAACCGTAACCTGTTCATTGCTGATACTTATATTCATGAAGATCCAACGGCTGAGCAATTGGCTGAAATGACTGTATTGGCTGTTGCTCAGATGCGCCGTTTCGGTATCACACCGCGCGTTGCTCTGTTATCACATTCTAACTTCGGTACATCAAATCGCGATAGCGCGGTTAAGATGCGTAAAGTATACGAATTGTTGACTGACATGAATGTGGACTTCGAATTTGATGGTGAGATGCATGGTGATGCGGCTCTAGATGATCGTATCCGCACTCAAGATTTCCCACACAGTGTGTTGAATGGCCCAGCTAACCTATTGATTATGCCAACACTAGATGCGGCAAACATTGCCTTTAACTTATTGAAAACAGCTACTGGCAGCGCGTCTATTGGTCCAATCTTATTGGGCGCTAGCAAACCTGTCCATATCCTAACTCCTTCAGCCACTGCTCGTCGTATCGTTAACATGACAGCTTTAGCGGTTACTGAAGCTCAGGATCTTGCTGCTAATAATGCACAGTAAACTGCTGAAATATAGCGGTTAAGAATTTATTATTTGTTAGCCTGACAAATTGAAGTTAATAAAAAGCCAGCTTAATGCTGGCTTTTTATATGGGACAGTGTTTAATTATTGAAGGTTATTAATGGTTGATAGCTTTTAATTTTGGTATAGATCTTTTAGCTATAAAAGCTTAATTAGATGACTGAATTAGTCCGTAGAATAATAAGCAGTAAAATGACCACCATAGCTAATAAGAATCGATGTAATAGGGTTGAGTCAAACAGGCTGGCTATTTGAACATTGGAGTCTTGTACCACATTATAGCTACCAGTCTGGTCATCATAGCCTTGATTAATATTATCAAACTTCTGCATGGTCTCTAGGAAATATTCCATAAACCACTCAGACCATTCCAGAGGCCTAAAAGGTATAAACTTTCGCAATTCAGGAGAGTTGGCCTGAAGAGAATTTTTAAGCCAAAGCCTATCGTCTAAGTTGAGGCTACGCATGCGCCAATCGTCAAAGCTGTAGTGATCAATAGGCTTAAGCAGCGTTACTTTAAGTTTACTATGTCTGTCGTCCTTAAAAATATTATCCATAAGAGGCAATAATTTTTCCTTAGTCCCTTCTAGACACTGTAAGAAATAGGTCTGGTTATTACAAAGCATACCTTTAATGTTATTTTTTCGGTTATAGTCTTCAGCATGACTGCGGATATGTTCGAACAGCGAAGGATCTAACTTACTTTTTTTGCTAATATTGCTGACATAGACCAATCTAATTAAGGAGTCATCCTCAAAATCATTTAAGGCTTTTTTTAAGTGGTTATAACTTGAAATAATCATTCAATAAAACTCCGCTATGACTCACTGATAAAATTTGTGATTTCTAGCTTGGCGATAGTAATTGGGTTAAATAAAACTAAAACAAATAACTTTGTTAAAAACCATACTAATGTAGTTAAATCACTCAAAAGCTTGGCATTATAATCAATTTTAGCGTTTTATATTTAAGAATTTATTGACCAAACCGGTCATTGAGATACTCGGGCTATATAACATAGCTTATTTTAAATTTATAAGTAAATATCATTATTAGAAAGAACAGATTAAGGAATATTATGCAGGTATATATTGTCGGTGGCGCTGTTCGCGATAAGCTACTTAATCGGGCTTACACAGATAAAGACTTCGTGGTGGTAGGTGCCACGCCTGAACAAATGGTACAAGCGGGCTTTATACAAGTGGGTGAAGACTTCCCAGTATTCTTACATCCTAAGACCAAAGAAGAGTACGCCTTGGCTCGTACTGAACGTAAGTCAGGAAAAGGTTATAAAGGCTTTGAGGTATATGCCTCTCCTGAAGTAACTATAGAGGAAGACTTATTGCGTCGTGATTTGACAATCAATGCTATGGCAATAGAAGTCAAAGGGCTAATGGATGACACCCCTACTTCAGGGACTGTGATTGATCCCTATAACGGTCAACAAGACATCAAAGATAAAGTCTTACGCCATGTCTCTGAAGCCTTTAGCGAAGACCCCCTTCGGGTATTAAGAATCGCCCGATTTTATGGCCGCTTCTATGACCCTAGTGCAGCACAAAACTTTATTATCGCTCCAGAGACAGTGAATCTCATTCATACCATTAATGATAGTGGTGAGTTAAAGCATTTAACGGCGGAGAGAGTATGGCAAGAAACGAGCCGAGCCTTATTACAGTGCTCGCCTCAAGCTTATGTCGACTGCTTGATTGAAGTAGGTTCCCTACCCCATATCATGCCTAATTTGGCTCAAGCTTTACAAAATCCTTTTATCAAAAGCTTGGTATTTAAAGCTCTGCAATTAGCAGGACAACAGAACTTAAACTTGGCTCAGCGCTGGGCAATTTTGATGTTTGGTTTCGCTGCTGACTGTACCTCTCAACTATCTAATAGTCTGGGTTTGAAAGATCAGACTATAGATAAAACGGATACCAAGGCGCTGCAGCTTTGGACCGCAGAATCGAAAGCGCTAGGCCAGCTATTAAAAGTGCCTAATAAGATAACACAGTATGCACAAGCCTATATTACTTGCTACCCCTACTTGACTAATTATACGCGGCTTTCCGCAGCTGATATTGCCCGACTCATTGGCGTTACTAAGGCAGACAAGAGTGATACCGAGATAAATGAGCTATTCCAAGTTCATAAGATATTAGAGCTGGCTTATCAACAGCTTGAGTTTGATCGCTATATTCAGGCCTTTAAAAGCATCACTATTAAGGATGTAGATGAGAGTTTAAAAGGCAGTGCCATCGGTGAGGCAATCCATCAAGCTAGAATAGATAGCATTGAAAATTTAAAAAAACTGCCATAAATTAGCGTCTTATGCTTGCAAATTTATAATTTTCAGGTAATATAATGCGTCTAATAAAGCTGATTAAACAGCTTGTTATTAGGGCCCATAGCTCAGTTGGTTAGAGCAGAGGACTCATAATCCTTTGGTCGTAGGTTCAAGTCCTACTGGGCCCACCAGATTTCTTATTACAAGCATTCAAGGCTTACCGTTATATTCGGTAAGCCTTTTTTATGGCTGTTTTATTTGGATTACAAACATTTGCGACAAAAATTGGTCATATAGAATATTAATTGGTATATAAATCACATAATCAAAAATTCTAAGTTTAAATAAATTCACAATAATGAATTAAGTGTTTATTTAAACATAGATTCGCCATCTACAGTAACGACAAGACCTCCATTTTTCCATTTTAGTCGTGGTGTTGCTTCGCTCATACGTTTCGATGTCTGTCCCGAATGCTCAATAACAATGCCTTGCTCATCAATGATTGCAGTCCCTATCACATAAGTATAAATAAAGTTACTTTTAGCTTTGGGAGAAATACTAGAATTAAAAACGCATTCAACTAATTGATCAGCATATGTCATTCGCATTTTCGGTTGAAGCGAGGCAATCGAAACAACACCATTACTAATAGCCGAATAGACCGAAAAAACAATACCAACTCTACGGCCAATTAACTTAGCAATGTCACAGTTAATTTCTACACGCTCAACTCCGGGCTCATTTTTACTCGCCTCCTTAACGTCTCCCATGTGTTGAATATAGGGAAACTTATTCAAAGCTCCCGTCTGGTTGGGTGCATGAATATAGTGCATAACACTTTCGCCTTCAACCAATAAACCAACTCGTAAATCTAAATCATCATTGTCACTGCGATTATCGCCATTATCAATCCAAATTGCTTCAACTATTAAAGAAGACTGCTTTTTGGTAAGATTTACTCTATGAGGTCTATCCGGTTTATCTAAAACAATTTTGTTTAACGACACTTTAGACTGACTATCAAGCTGTGTACCTGTATTAGTATGTTGCGATAAGCTAGTATCAGGTAGACTTACAGGTTCTTCAACTTCCCCGCCATAATATTCAATCAAGCTGGCTAACCCACCACTGAATCCTTGTGCTATTGCGCTAAATCGCCAGATACCTGATTTTTTATAGCATTCAAACAACATAATCGCACGTTCTTGATCAAACATACTGCCATCAAAAGCAAAGCTTGCTACAACTTGACTCTCCATATTGATTAAGCTAATTTTGCTTTGGTCTATCTGCGACATTGTACCGCTACCATCAATTGCTAATGTCACCATCAGATGTTCGATTTTGCTATCCAACGTAGCCAGATCTATTGAAAACAATGATTGTTGGTTTGTACTATGTTTAAGGCTTATAGAACCACAAGGGCTAACAGGTTGATTATAAAAAATCATATAGGCTTCATCGCTCAAATGATTTTCAGTATCTAAACCAAACACTGAGACATCAATCGTTAGTGGGCTGTTTAAATCAACCTGTAAGCTAAATGCTTTTTGAGTGGTTAAAACATCACTTAGCTTTGCTTTTTGCCCACGTATAAATTGCATAATAAAATTTCCGGTGGTGGTTCAAAAAGTAGGCTGACATTAGACATATCCATGATTGATGTAAAAGAAAGCTAAATCAAAGGCTTTAAAGTGATTTTCCAGCTTTTTAGAAAAGTTACAACTTCGCCTAAATGCTCGCCTTACTCGATGTCTGATAGTGCAATTATTACCTTCAATACCGACCGTGAAAAACTTGCCAATGACTTGGGTAAAGCCCTTAAAACCGGTAACAAAGCTATCCCAGGTATCACTAGCGATTCTAGCACAACTTACGCCTAAGGCTTGCAGTTTAGCTTTAAGCTTTTTGACAGTGTTAAGGTCTCGTTTTCCCCACACATAGGCAACAATTTCACCTGTGTCACGGTGATAGGCATAAATTAGCCATTGTTTGTTGGTCTTCTTGCCTACGAATGTCCAAAGCTCATCGACTTCAAGACAGTCGTATTGCCTTTGCTTGGGGGTTATTTGGTAGTGACACTTTTTTAGGGTGGCCAGTACTTTGCCTTTGCTGATTCTCTCAACGCAAGCGATGTCTTTTATGCCACTGCCTCGAACCATAAGATGGCGTATTTTGCTATCTTTTTGGGAGTGACAGCCTTGGTACGTTAAGGCATGGTCGCCAATAAACTGCCGTTTGCAGTCTTTGCATTTATAGTTTTGTTTACCATAGCTTTTGAAGCCATTTTTCTTTATACTGTCACTTAGACAGGCTGGGCATTTGATGTATAGTGTGATTTGCATTTCACTATTTTATCAATTTCTCAGCCTGTTTTTTTTCAGCCTACTTTTTGAACCACCACCAAATTTCCATGTAAATATTCGATTTTTATAATGTTTATGTAATTAGTACTTTATCGCATTACCGTTACTTTTCTTCACTCTTGCAGTTTCAAATATGATATAAGTATTTAAAAGCTAACTCATTATGGAAATGATTAATAACTTATCAAGACTATAAAATATCTAGATTTATCATCGAATATTAATCAGCTTTAAAAACTCATGTTCTTTAATGATTCTAATATCAGCACCGCTTTCTATTAACTCTTCGACCTTACGCTGCTTGCTACTTTTATCATGACCATTTAGTAAGTTTATGTCTGGTATCCCAACTACCAAGTAATGTAGCCTTAGAGTGATGGCAACATTGCAAATTCAACTTATCACTTTAAGAAAGTCTGATTAATCTCTTTGCCAGTAAATACTTCATCTGTCTCTTCATAATCTTCAGGTTTGTCATAATCATAGTCAATTTCGAACTTTCCATCAGGATATAGAGTAAAGGTCAAGCCCCATATTCTATCGCCTGTAAGATTTATTAAATGATCTCGGAGATAGATTGCAGCATTATGCTCTGATATTAAAATCTCACTTGGTAATTCCCTATATTCTTTAATAACTTTTTTACTAGAATAGATGATTTTTTCAGACCGTGACATTTTATTGAAAATTTCAGTATTTAAGACTAATCTGTCCCAAGTGTCATTACCAACATGCTTTAAAAGTGCTTTTACTAAGATATGGTATGCCTCATTTTCATTAGATATACTCATTCAAAGACTCCTTTACTGTTCAAAAATATATGGTGATTTTGCTTTTCCATCTACTTTAATATTAACGATGAATTTACTTGGTCTGCTTGAGCTGGAGTTAGCATAATCCAAATCAATCTTTATTGATACAGACTTACCTGCTTTGAACTCATTCCTTACTTCATTTTCCATTCTTTTCCAATTGCCTCTATTCAATGTGCTCGCTTGCGGAACCATATTTAATCTATAACCTGCAACACCTAATTTACTAGCAATTAAATGACCGCTATCATCACCTGTTGCATTCTCAGCTTTGCCTGCATTTCTTTGTCGATTGGTATTCCTATCTATTTTATTAAGAGACAGCTCAACTTTAAACTTATTGATTCGACCTTTACTGTTTGTGATGTATTTATGCCCGTTTGAGATTTTATATTGTTTAATTAGTTAAAAAATTGGTTTATTTATGAACCTATCCCCTTTGCCCTTTGATCCAGTAGGAAGGTTTATAACAAGCTTAACATCTTCACCTTTACTAACCATACTAATAAGGTCAGCACCAGATATCTAAAAAGACCTGCCGTAATAATACGACAGGTCTTTTTTATGGGTTTTGGAGAGGTTTAGAATGAGCCATTTACTCAAGCTACTTAGCTTTCAAGCTCACCCCTACTTACCCTCTGCAAATTCAACCAATGCATCAACAAACTTTTTCAAATACTTCTGAGTACGTTCGTTTGTAAAATTACCTTCATCATCTAGTGCATCATAAGCATTACTTAGATAGATTTCCGGTGCCAATAATACTGGCGCTTCAAAAGGCAGCATGGTTTTACGTAAGTCAAAGCCACAACTTCTACCGCCATATGAACTAGGTGAAGCAGTGACAAATGCTGTTTTTCTACCGGTTAATACACTGTTCTTAAAAGGTCGTGATAGCACATCAATAGCATTTTTAACACCACCTGGGATAGTACGGTTGTATTCTGGACTAACAATTAATAACGCATTTGCATCTTTTACTTGCTCTCTAATGCGAGAGTAACTTTCAGGTGGCGTGTCAGTGTCAATGTCTTCATTATAATGGGGTAAGTCGTCTATTCGGCACTCTACTACCGATACATGATCAGGCATTTGCGAAACCATGTATTCAGCAAATTTACGATTGACAGAATCTTTGCGAAGGCTACCAATGATAAGAGCTATTTTTAAAGGTTTAAAAGTACTCATGATGTATCTTCTCCTATATTAAGCTATTTTATTAATTCTATTTTTATGAACTGCAACTTCAATATAGATATGATATCATTAGTTTTAATAAAATAAAGTTAGGATAAGACGAAAATTTGTGTTGTGAATGTTAAAAAGTATTTTTCAAAGTTTAAGCCATATAATGCTCATGTTACCTCTAACTGTTAGCAATTTTTAGTCTGCTTAGAGTTGGTTTTTAAGTGTTAAATTTTTTTAGCTAATGTCGTATATTTAAGAAGGTTAATCAAAAATTAAACGCCTCGCCATACTCTCTAAAATCAAAGAACCCTTCCTGTCTAGACAATAAATGAGCGGCATATTTGTCAATCGCTTCGGCAGGGTTTATGAGTTTTTTGATGCTATAAACATCTTCATCTTCAATAATGAACATGTCTTTTTTAGCGTGATTAACAATTGAGAATAGCTGGAAGTTTTTTGGTTGCTCTAAAAGATTAAATCTTGTATCAATTAAAGCCCGTAGCTGAAAATGGGTGTCATAACTGTCGTCATCTTCATAATCTACTAAAAATGGCTGTTGAAACTTTCCTTCTAAAAATGCGACTTTTTCACGAGCTTTTTTACTCTTTCCTTCAATGTCTGGACAAATTGAACCAAGAGGAGGATTGTTACTTGACGGTAAAGCACTTGGGGCTAGTGATCCATAATTTACTCCATCAGAAATATACCAACCTGCACTACGCCATAGCCATGATTCAACAATCTCGTTAGGAAAATTGAATTCGTTTTGCTCAGCGTCATCTGAAATGTATGGGGTATACCGTAGATATATAATAATACCGTTTATATTAATACCAAACGCAGTGATGTCTGACATTATCTCTGGCATGTCTGTTCTTTCGATAGCATAAAAGAACTTTTCTTTAACCTGAGATAACACTATATAAGTTTCAGGTTGAGTGTCTTTAAAAGGCTTAAAGAAATACTCATGAAAGCTTATTCCTTCAGGCTTGGCATTCTTAAAGTTAATCGCATTAAACTCAATTCTTGTTTCATCTCTATTTTTAATGTAAACATCATCAATACTTACCTTATCTAAGTCATAATAAATCTCATCAAACTCATTTAAAATATGGGTATTCATTTTACTTTCCCTGTTTAGCTTTAATAGTTTTAGAAATTTGATTGGGACTCACTTAATGCTATGACAGTTACCGAGTATAGACAGGTGGACTAATGTTATCACCAGAGTTAATTTCTGTTATAAATATATTATATCTATAACTGACGACAAGGTTTACCGTCATACTATGATGCAACCTCTTACTTATTCGCTGCCTTATATGCTTACCCTCTACAAGCTACCTTATTTTTATGAAAAATATTCAATAACAACTTCCAACCTACTTGTTTTTTAGTCTGCCTATTCAGCTTGATGTTAAGTTTAATAACCGTCCAACACCTGACTCAGAGTTGATCGTCATCTTAACCAAACGATTGTTATAAAAGAATAAATCGTTGCCCTTAAGCTTTCTTAAGGTTCAGTTAAGGTTAAACCCTTACTATGCTCCCATGCCGATTATGGCATTTTAATTTATAACCGATTGGGAGCAATCCATGTCAATAATTAACGCTTCAGTTGGTCATCAAAACCCCCTGTTACAACAAGCGCTATCACAAAATCCAAATACCACTTTTCATATTGAGACACTTAATCCAACACCAGTAAGAAACGGGAAAACCGTCGTGTCTGAGTTGTCGGTTTATGCGACGACAGCGTCCTCGTCTCCTTTTATGGCTCACGATGTGTGCTCTCAGCATCACATGGCACAAAACTTTATCCAACAGATATATGAAGTCAGTCATCAAGCAAAACTTAGCTACTTCATGCCTATATTGTTTTCAGGATTTAGTCAGCCCACCTCTACAATTGCTGCTGCCCACAATAATGTTTTTATACCCAGTGTGGCGATTGGATTGACGCCGGTTACCCAACAGCCGATATTTTTAGAGCAGTATCTTAATTCTCCTATAGAAATTGAGATCGCTAAAATTGCAGGTCAGCATGTGCCCCGTGAACGCATTTGCGAGATTGGCAATCTGGCCTCTCAATGTGCGGGTAATGCCCGTTTAATGGTGGCTTTTTTAGTATTTCATTTGTCATCTCCAATAACCAGATTGGCTGATGACAGTGCTTGTCCGCCTAATGCGGCCGCTACCAAAGTCGATTGGGCGGTATGTACCGGAACCAATGTAGTCCAACATATATTGTCTAGCATGGGTATTGAAAGTCATGTCGTTGCAAGAGCTACGGTCGATGCGTTACAAGACCCTGAACAACAATCCGTTTGGGGCAGTTACTACGATAATAACCCATTGGTACTGGCCATCGATGTGGCTAAATCCAAAGCGGTGTGTTCGCCTTATTATCGATACACTGAACATACTCACGTTGAGACTGGGGTCAGTGCAGACATCTGTCTTGAACCTACTGAAAATTATCAACAAGCGTCTGTTTGTACGCCCACGGCTAATAAGCCATTCAATGATATACAGACAGCGGGTATGCAACCGACTGACATGCAAACAACGAATGCGCATACCATTGATACGCAAAATGGCCTATTAGTTACCCAGTCCTCTACTACCCAACCGCCTGTAGATAAACGGCCTGCCTGTTGCTAAGTACACGTCCTTATAAATATAAAAATGAGGTATATGCGTAACTGTTGACCCCTCTTCTTAACATGTGAGCCAATCATGACCCCTATTTACCATGCTATTTGTCAGCACGCCCGCCAAACTCCCAATCGAATTGCCATTAGCGCCATCCCTCATAATCAACCAAATAGTCAGCAAAATTCTGATGACCTAACCCATTTATCTTATGCCACCTTAAAGAGTTTCTTGGATAAATTGCAGCATCAACTGAGTAATTGGCAAGGTACCCGCGTGGCGATATATGCCCACAATGACATAGATTGGGTCTTATTAGACTTGGCTTTGAGTCATGTCGGGGCAGTTGTTATACCTATTCCACTATTCTTTAGTGCATCGCAAATTAATCATTTAATTAAAGATGCTCAAATCCATACCGTCTATGTTGGGTCCGGTCTTACTCTGTCTGAGCTTACTGAGACTCCTATTGAGACAAGTGCTGAAAATAAACTCAAGACAAGTACTTCCGGCTATATCAGCAAATTGGATATGGCGAATATAAACACCATTACCTTTGAACAAATGCCGTTGATTACTGGTGAGTTTTACCACGTTGATAGCCGTTTATTTCCTAATAAATTATCGACTAATAACTTATCGACGAATAAAGCCAACTCATTGCAACAAACGGCCAGTCACAGCAGTTCAGAAACATCGCCTTTTTGTAAGGTGACCTATACCTCAGGCAGTACCGGTATGCCCAAAGGCGTGTGCTTAGGTGAAGATACCTTAATGAAAATTGTGGTGTCACTATCGGACGCTTTAAGCGATACATTATTAGCTGACTCTCCTAACCACACTTCTAATCACACTTCACGCTATACCTCATCACGTACAGACATGACCTTCGATTTTAAAGCCGGTCATTTAAGCGTATTACCTTTTACTACCCTACTAGAAAATGTCGCAGGTATGTATGTCAGCTTTTATATGGGTCGCACTTTAGTCATAGGCGATGTGAGTAAATTTGGATTATTGTCTAATCAAGCCTTTGATGCCGACAGATTAATACAGGCAGTACAGACTCATAAAATAGCCAGTGTTATTTTACTGCCACAAATGCTTAAAGCCATTTGTGAGACTATGATAATCCAGCAAACTACTCAACCAGTCACTCAATGCGGTTATGAAAAAGAGCATAAACAAGAGTATCTAAAGGCACAAGAAACAAACAAAGACGACTCTGATCTAGTCTCCTTACGCTCATGCACCATGCCAACGCTACGATTTATGGCAGTAGGTGGCGGCAAAGTATCTCCCAAATTATTACAAGAAGCAGCGTCTTTAGGCTTGCCAGTATATGAAGGTTATGGACTCTCAGAATGTGGCTCAGTGGTTAGTCTCAATACACCGAAAGCTCATCGATTCGGTAGTGTGGGTAAACCGATGCCTCACGCTTCGGTCAGTATTGCCCCAAGTGGTGAAGTCATGGTGGCGGGTAATGCGATGCACGGTTATCTCAATCAAGACGATGAGCCACTTGAGTCATTGACTACCTCTAAGCAAAGTCAGCCATTGATTGCCACCGGAGACATTGGCCATATAGATGATGATGGCTATTTATACATTACCGGACGACTTAAAAATGTGCTGATTAGCAGCTTTGGTCGCAATATTTCACCAGAATGGGTAGAAGCCCAGCTGTTAACTCAGCCCGTTATCTATCAAGCAGCGGTCTTAGGTGATGGCGAGCCAGCCTTATCTGCAGTAATTGTGGTAAATCAGAACTGTCAGAACGTGCTGAGTGGTGATGGCAGTAGCAGTGCCAACATGAGTAATAGCAACAGCAATGATAATAACGAGATTCATAAAGCCGTTGCTGAAGCCATAGAACGCACTAATAACACCTTACCTGATTACGCACGTATCAAACATTGGCAAATAGTAGACACCCCGTTTAGCACTGAAAATGAGCTACTGACTGATAACGGGAAACTGCGAAGAATGCATATTCTCAGCGCTTATGGTCCTGCATTAGGGCTAAGTGTTTAGCCCTACTTTACCTACTGATTAAAATGATCATTTTCATTATTTATTATTGCCATTATCAATAAGGAAACCTTATGAACACCCTGTCTTCACAAACTGCTTCATCTCCAAAATCTGAGTCACAGTCTGAATCAGAGTCGCAGTCACAATTACAACCACAGTCAGCTATCGATACTGCTCACGAAAACCCTATTTTGACAGACAGCATAGAAAACGGCTTGCAACATAGAGCGGATATACTAACGGCTCTACAGACCCAAGGCTGGTTACTATTACGAGATGAGGGTTACAACGTAGATAGCTTTAGTAGCTTAATGAACGACTTATGCCAAACATTGACCTATGATCCTGCTCGCGAAAATATAAACAAAGAAGCACAGAAAGTGGATGCTGGCACGCATCCGGTCGGTCTACATATAGAAAATGGCAATACCCCGATGCCGCCTGATGTCATTGCTTTTTTTAGTGAGCTTAGTGCCAGTAAAGGCTCACAAACCACAGTATGTGATGGCCATGCGGTATATGAAGCACTACCGGCAGACCTAAAACAACTATTCTCCCAGCCTATCCGTATCAGCCGTTATCTTCCCAAAGCAATTTGGCAGACTTATATGGCCACAGCGATGGGGCAAACCGAAGGAAGTAATAATTTTAGCCTTGATGACTTAAAATCCTTTATCGATAAGACAAAGAGTGACTTATTGACTCATGCTGTTGAACCTCAGAGCGATGGCGGTGTACGTTACGTGTTACAAGTGCCCGCCATTCGTTCAGATAATTTAAGTGGGCTGCCTGCTTTTGCCAATACCTTACTAGGGCCTTCTTTTAACTATGAAAAACCAGAGTTTACCTTAGCAAATGGCGAGCCAGTAACTGCTGACATGATTGAGCGATTAACCCAGCTTTGTGAGGCCTATACGCAAGATGTGACTTGGCAAGATGGCGATGTGTTGGTTATCGATAACAAACGAATCATGCATGGTCGTCGTGAAATCCTGGTGCCTTTAAATGAGCGTAAGCTTTATATTGCAATGGGTTTAGGGCTTAGGGCTTAAGGCCTAGAGTTTAGATTTGAGAAACTAACCCATAGTTAACCCGTTACACCATTACGTTGTTGCCCTGATAAAAACAACATAAAAACAGCCATAAGGTCTACTTAAAATGACAACCTCTGACACTCAATCACACGCTGAGGCGACCATTCCCTCTTTATCCTATACTGTTCTTATTGGTGCGACGGGCGGTATCGGCCAAGAAATAGCCAAACAATTATGCCTCAATAACAGTCCTGTCATTTTAGTAGGTCGCAACACTCAAACATTAGCCGACTTACGATACAAACTGAGCCAAGACTATCCCAAGCTAGCGATTGAGTCTTATGTATGCGATTTAAGCCTGCCCGCCTCGCAAGATGACTTAGTCAATGCTTTAACTCAATTCACTAGTGGCTCAAATACTATCGACACTGTCATTCTCAATGCTGGGATTAACGACTTTGCACTGTTAACTGACCAAAGCGATCAGTTGCTCGAGCAAATGATGTTGGTCAACGTCTCTTATCCGCTACAACTGATAAAAAGACTATTACCGGTGCTAATAACACAAGGTCAGCCGAGCCAAATTATCACTATCGGCTCAACTTTCGGCAGTATTGGTTATCCAGGATATAGTGCTTATAGTGCCAGTAAGTTTGCTTTACGCGGCGCGACTGAGGCATTGAGCCGAGAATATGCCGATACCAATGTTCGGTTTCGCTATTTTGCACCTCGAGCCACTAAGACTACGATGAATAGCAACGCTGTCATGTCGATGAATCAAGAGCTAAAGGTGGGTATGGATTCGCCTGATATCGTAGCTGCTGCGTTGATTAAATTTATCAAAGGACAACAAGCCAGCCAACATATAGGCTTTCCAGAGCGGTTTTTCGCTTGGCTTAACCGGGCATTTCCGAGCTTCGTCGGTAGTGCTATTGTCAAAGATTTACCCACTATTAAACGCTATGCAAAAAAATAAGCATTATTCTATTAATCCAATAAGGTCTTAACATTTTCTTGATAATAAAATCGTTACTATGATGGGACAGCTTTACGGTAAGACTTAAGGTGCTATGTATTGGCCTAAGCTTCATACCCTCTCATGACGATTTTATAATACAGGAAGCCCCTTATGTCGACCTACGACTCCACATTATCACCCTTAGCTAGCGTATCAAATAGCCCTTCAAAGCCTCGTAATATGTTCAATAAAGTGCCTGAAATCACTCTGATTTTCTGGCTGATAAAAATGATGTCAACCACGGTCGGTGAAACGGCCGCAGACTTCATGATATTTAACTTTAAGCTGGGATTGCCACTTACCTCTTTAATCATGACTGTATTGTTTGCTATCGTTTTGGTCATACAGTTAAAAGCGAAACAATACATTCCTTGGAAGTACTGGCTCACGGTTGTATTCGTCAGCGTGCTAGGTACTTTGATTACCGATAACATGACCGATAATCTTGGCATACCATTATCGTACTCCACCATAGGCTTTAGCTTGTTACTCGGGGTGGTTTTTGCCATTTGGTACGCACGTGAAAAGACTTTGTCTATTCATCACATAGACACTTTCCCCCGTGAGTTATTCTATTGGACTGCTATCTTAGCGACGTTCGCCTTAGGTACTGCGGCAGGTGACTGGTTTGCCGAAGGACTTAACCTAGGCTATTTAACCTCAACCTTAATATTTGCAACAGGCATCGCTATCATTGCTGCTGGGTATTATGGGTTTAAATCGCACAGTGTCTTATTCTTTTGGTTGGCTTATATTTTGACCCGCCCTCTTGGCGCTGCACTCGGTGATTGGTTATCACAACCGTTAAGCAATGGCGGCTTGGGCTTAGGCGTTACCAGTATAAGCGTTGTGTTTTTATTGATGATTGTGGTCTTAGTAAGCTATGAGACCTACAAAAAAAATAAACCCTTTACTGTAAAATAATCTATCTTTGGCAAACTCACTGAGGCTACTTATTATTTATCACTTAGCACTTAGTATTCAATACTGATTAACAAAACTTATTAGTTACTTACAGGGTTGGCGCTTGTTTTACTTGATAAGCTAATTGATAGATTTAATATAAAAAACCGTTTTAGCCCCTGCCGAAAGACAGTGATTAAAACGGTTTTAGACAACATCTGTGATTTAATCAAGCTAAGCGACATTCAACGCTTAAGCTCTACTAAAACAGGGTAAGCTGCATCCCTCTTCTAGAAGAAACCCATAGCCTTGGTACTATAAGACACCAACATATTTTTGGTTTGCTGATAATGATCCAACATCATTAAGTGGTTCTCACGACCGATGCCGGACTGTTTATAGCCACCGAAAGCAGAGTGTGCTGGGTAGACATGATAGCAGTTGGTCCATACTCGACCTGCTTGGATACCACGACCAAATCGGTAAGCTTTGTGTACATTGCGAGTCCAAATCCCGGCACCTAAGCCGTACAAGGTATCGTTAGCAATGTGCATGGCCTCTTCATCATCTTTGAACTTAGTCACAGACAGCACCGGACCGAAGATTTCTTCTTGGAAGATACGCATATCATTGGTACCTTCAAATACGGTAGGCTTAATATAATAACCGCCTTCAAGCTCACCACTGCGGATATCTTGCTCACCGCCAGCCAATACTTTGGCCCCTTCTTGCTTACCAATCTCTAAGTAAGACTTAATTTTTTCTAGCTGCTCTGTACTCGCTTGAGCACCGACCATGGTCTCCGTATCTAAAGGATTACCAAGCTTGATCGCATTGACTCTTTCGATGCATCGTTTCATAAATTTATCATAGATGCTTTCATGCACTAAGGCGCGAGACGGACAAGTACAAACCTCTCCTTGGTTTAACGCGAATAGCACCAGACCTTCTACCGCTTTATCCAAGAAATCATCGTCTTCATCCATTATATCGGCAAAGAAGATGTTTGGACTCTTACCGCCCAACTCAAGGGTCACAGGGATGATATTTTCACTGGCATATTCCATGATTAGGCGACCGGTGCTGGTCTCACCAGTAAAGGCAATTTTATTAATACGAGGGTTTGAAGCCAATGGTTTACCCGCCTCTAAACCAAAGCCATTGACTATATTTAGCACCCCCTTTGGTAGTAGATCAGCGAAGCCGCAAATGTCTATCAAATATAGCAATGAGGCGGGCGTTTGTTCTGCAGGCTTGAGCACAATACAGTTCCCAGCAGCCAATGCCGGTGCAATCTTCCAAAACGCCATCAAAATTGGGAAGTTCCAAGGAATGATTTGACCGACAACCCCTAGTGGCTCATGGAAATGATAGGCCACGGTGTCATCATCAATTTGACTGAGTCTACCCTCTTGGGCACGGATGGCACTGGCAAAATAACGTAGATGATCGATGGATAGAGGGATATCAGCAGCCAAAGTTTCTCGCACCGGCTTACCATTGTCATAGCATTCCGCTACCGCAATCTTTTCTAGATTTTTCTCCATGGCATCTGCCATTTTATTCAAGATACTGGCACGTTCGGCAACACTGGTTTTGCCCCAAGCATCTTTGGCGGCATGGGCAGCATCTAAAGCTTTTTCGATATCTTGTTCAGTAGATCTGGCCACTTGGCAAATAATTTTGCCATCCACTGGGCTGACATTATCAAAATACTTGCCTTCAACTGGAGCTACCCACTCACCATTTATGAAATTATCATATTTTTTCTGAAATTGAACTGGGCTTTTTTCTGTATTTGGAAAATCATATAACATGTTACGTTCCTTGTTGTTTAAGTTATATATGACAGCGTAAGGCTTCCTAGCCCGCTGATAGTAACCGATTCCTCTCAGTTACTTCGGATAATGTAACATATGTTCACTGAAATTTGGAAGAGGTTTTATTTATTTTATTTCTTCATTTCTAATTTCTATTTTTGACTAATGTGTTAACGCTAGTTATACCTTTATTTCTATTAGGGACCACTGTTTAATGCCTTGATATTCTACTGCTCTAACACCCTGTGAGTTATCAAACTATTAACTTTGCTACAAAATTAACAAGCAAATGGTAAATGACAAGGTAGATGAGCTAAGGCAAATACCCCTCATCAGGCAGTATTTCAGTAGGTAGATCTGCCTCCCCCAATGCTTCCAACAGATTTCTCTCGATCATACGAGACAACGTAGTTAGCGGTAAATGGTTGGCCGCCTCTCCAAAAGGGTCGGCTATCTCTTCATTAAGCGCATCTAAACCGAAAAAAGTATAAGCAATCACTCCGCAGACCAATGGGGTCACCCAACCCAATGATGTGGCCAAACCAAATGGCAGCATAAAACAATATAGGTAAGTTGTACGGTGCACCAACAAAGTATAAGCCAGTGGCAGAGGCGTATTATGAATACGCTCACACGCTGACAATACAACGGTCAACGAGGTCAATCGCTCGTCCATATTTTGGATCATAAGATCAGAGGTTAGGTTCTTTTGTCGACATTGCTTTAACTGCTGACCCAATAATCGCAATATATATTCTGGTAAATTGCCGGCTTGACGCGCACTGACATGATGCTCTGGTGCAATAAATTTATCGACATCTTGCCAAGGGGAGGTGTTACGAAGTCTATACCGCAATGCATGGGTAAAAGCAATGGCCAGATTGACCATAGTTCGCTGCGCTTCTAGTCCGCCCTCTGTTTTATCGTCTACAAAAGACATCACCTGCCGGGTGAAGCTACGAGACTCATAAACCAGTTGTCCCCATAAGATTCTGGCTTCCCACCAGCGTTGATAACTGGCATTATTACGAAACCCTAGAAATAATGACAAGGCTATGCCTAATAAGGTCAAAGGCGCAGCGCTGTAAGAGGAAAAGGAGCTAGGTATCCAATGCTGGACCGCTGAAATGATCGTACTCATCAAGATTATAAACAGCACTTGACGATAGATATGGGGAATAATGGAGCCGCGCAACGTAAAGAGTATCTTAAATGCATTGGGTTTTTGCAACACAATCATGACTGCTTCCTATTGATGTAATCTTAGTATGCGCAGTATCAATTACTAACTAAATAAGGTCGATGATACAGTTCACCTATTATCTGGAGAAATGGGCGGACTATTTTAACATCAAACTTAGTCATAGCTCGACTATTGTCGTCACGATTAGTTGCTTCTTCCAAACAGTTCTTGTGAGGATAGTAAAGGCTTTAAGCAGACTCTTTAATCAACTCTAAGGCAGGTTAATACTTATTACCAACCTGCCAAAGTCTTATCTCTATATATCTGAGACTAAAAGCCACACTTTATCGGTTTCTACTGCTTGATAATCAGCATCACCAAGGGTTTGCTTTCTTAACAAGCGACTGCTATCCAGTTCTTGTATATAGGCTAAGTCATCCGGATCAGCCAGATTGTAAAACTGAATGTGACGATACAACGTCCACTGATAGCCATCTAAAAATTGTGCGGTCTGCTCATTATAATGGTTAGAGCTTTTGATACCATCGTCCGGCTGTCTCTCTACTGGCTCAAATACGTTAGAGAAGTCCATCGGTTCTTTAATAGTGCATAGTACTTGAGAACGGCTTATGCTTTGCTCAAATAACCAAATGGCCAGATAGTAAGGCCCATCTAACTGCTGCAAAGTGTTTTCCCACGACTGATATATTTTTAACAGATTGGCAATAAGCAAGGTTTCAAGCTCGCCGGTTGGCTCTGCAGGGATGCTATTGATTAACAGCGAATCCGACCAAGGTCGTACCCAAAGCTTGGCGTAATCATGATTCGTCTGTTGTAACCTGTTTAAATCCAAGGTTTTATAATACTCACCCCACTCGTTGATTAAACGTTTGCGGCGATTAATACCTCTGACTTTTCGGTATCTTATTTTATTATTACTCATGTACGACTCTATTTATCGTAGGCCTCAAATAATTTTAGAACCACTAAAGGTGTTTTTATATAGCGGTAAGTTATGAACTACCCGCCATCTGTAAAGGTGGAGGATTTCTGCTATTAGAGTTTAAATAAACTGAGTATTATTATTTTATTTATACAATTCATTCATTCCAAAATTAAGACCTTATTAATTCGCATACTTCCGACCTTTAGAGTTAATACAAGTCTTTAGATAACTATCTATTTCATTATTATAGATAACATTAGGATCATTTTTCCTTTCATAGTTATCTTCTAGTGAATTATGATTTAGCGATATATCTTCATGAGAAGGTTGGGAGTCATATAGAGAGATAGGCTTTTTAACAGCTTGATATGCTTCCGTCTTACATTCATCATAATCTTTATCAGAAACAGTGGAATGAGAGATGGAATAGGGTCTATCTGAACAAGCTGTCATAACACCTGTTGTTAATAATGCAAGCAGTACTAAAGGTAGCTTTGTTTTCATAATAAATCCTTAAATAAGATTAAATAGCTTGAAAAACAGTAACTTAAGACTCAATCAAATAAAGAATACATCAATCCGCATTCTGTGTCTTTAGCACTTACATTCATTTACTTAATATTTTTCAGTATTTATTGAATTAGCAAAACCTAATAATCAATCTTACCGCGAAGCACCTTTGTTCTACCCCGTTGTACTTTTTGATCCACCCGTTTGCGCTTTGCATTTCTACTAGGTTTGGTAGGTCGCCTAGTAGGATTGATGTGCGTTGCTGACACAATGAACTGCTTAAGGCGTTCCATAGCATCTATTTTATTACGCTCTTGAGTACGATATTGTTGCGCCTTAATAATGAGCACACCGTCTTTGCTAATGCGATTGTCTTTGCTATTTAATAACTGTTGTTTTTGTTCATCACTCAAGCTTGAAGCGTTAATATCAAAACGCAGATGAATGGCCGACGATACTTTATTAACGTTTTGCCCGCCAGCACCTTGAGCACGAATCGCCGTAATTTCTATATCGCTTTCGTTTAGGGATATTTTGTCGTTAATAGTTATCATAGTTATTCCACAGTACCGATAACATTCAATAAATGACCGGTTTTTAGATAAATAGTGGCACCATTCTCTCCAGCTATTAAGTTGCGATGATTGCTTAACTCACTGCCTGCGGGCAATCTTATCCAGCTTTGGGGTCGATATAGAGTTTCTGCATCTACAAGCATACCTTCAACAACTAATATTTCCGCTCCCCCAGACATATTGTTGCTATCGGCAACACTGTCTATAGCCAAATTATCACCAAATACTGGCTCGCCAGCTTTTATACGCTGCAAGCTCACCTGCTCGTAATCATCTGAAAATAGCTGACAAACCTCACGACCGTTTGACGTTTGCCAGTGGCTAGCGTCATTGGTATTAATCGCCACATAGCGGGTTTCGGATTCCGGCATCTGACGTAGCTTAACAAAAATTAAGGCACCCTCATCGCTATAAGGTCTATGACCTGAGTTTGGAGGATTCCGCAAATACCAACCAGTTGGATAATGAGTGTCATCTGCTGAAAATATCCCTTCTAGTACTAATATCTCTTCGCCACCAGGATGCTCATGATGCGGAAAATAGGACTGAGGAGCATAACGTACCAGACTAGTTGCGCGCGCCTTTTCAGCCCCTATTCGGTCTAACATCATTCGCTTCACGCCACCTTGAGGCGATGCTACCCATTGGTGTTGTTCAGGTTTTAAGCTGACAGGTTGAGAAAAATCTGCATTAATTAACATATATCTAGGCCTTTGGTATTCAATATGAGCGTAAGTTAAGTCTGTAAACAAATTCGATAGATAAGCTTTTATGGTGCTGTTACACCGAAACACCAAACAAATTACCAATAATAGTCGTGGCAACCATCGCCAAAACCCCCCAAGTAACTACCCTAGCTGTCGCAGGGACAACTGGTGCACCGCCTAAACGCGCTGAGACCACACCCAATATCGCTAAACCAAATACTGTTAACGCTGCTAAAGAGTAGACCAACGTATGCGCTGGAAACAAAAATATACCTATCACTGGCAGCACACCGCCCGCTATAAACGCCAATGCAGAAGCTATGGCCGCCTGTAGCGGATTGGCTTGACTGATTTCGGTAATACCAATTTCATCTCTGGCATGCGCCTCTAAGGCATTGTGTTCGGTGAGTGCTTTTGCCACTTGATGCGCAAGTTCAGGCTCGAGCCCACGTTTCTCATAGATGCGGGTCAATTCTAACAACTCACGTTCTGGATTATGATGCAGCTCATATTTCTCTTTTCTCAAATCGGCTTTTTCAGTATCTGCTTGTGATGACACAGAGATATATTCACCTGCTGCCATCGATAATGCGCCTGCTGTTAACGCGGCAAATCCTGTTAATAGTAGCGCTTCATGGCTTTGATTGGCAGCAGCGATACCGACCAATAAACTCGCCGTTGAAATCAAACCATCGTTAGCGCCTAAGACGGCCGCTCTCAACCAGTTATTTCTATCGCTTAAATGTGCTTCTGGGTGTATTGAATTGGGCATAATTGTTCTCTTCAATATTTTATGGCTGTAATACTTTAATGGTTATCCTATTATAATAGCTGTAAAATTATTATCTTTATAAAACCTTATAGATACTAGGGAGTTTTTCTATTGATTAATAAAACGTCTTATCCATCACGTTTCTAACTGCAAATTGGGCCTTAATATTGGCTTTGTTTTAAGCCGTAAATGACAAATATTTGCTACTATATAAGCCTATTTTAACCATACCAATAATTTAAGATAGTGTATGAGCGAAAATATTCTCAGCACTAGATAGCATACTTATTATAAGCTGCCGCTTCTAAGGCTTTAATTATGACGACCTACATATTAGATACTGAAACTACTGGACTGGTAGACCCGCACATGACTGAGGCGGCCTACTCCATTATTGATATTATTAATGGACAAGTACAGGTATTACAAGCACCTAGAGACAAACGTTTCAATCCATTGAAGCCCATCAGCTTAGGCTCTATGGCAACCTCGCACATCTGTGATGAAGACGTGGCCAATGAGCCTCCGCATACCGATTTTAGATTGCCTAGCAGTGTTCAGTATTTGGTCGGTCATAATATTGACTATGATATGCAGGTATTAAAAAATGCGGGGGTCACGCACACGCCCAAGCTTATTTGCACTAAAGCCATGTCTAATTTCTTGTTACCCACTTTAGAAAGCCACACTTTAGTAGCATTGTTGTACCATTTTCATCGTGATGTGGCACGCCGTGATGCCAAACAAGCTCATGCAGCCGTATATGATATTTTCTTTACTCAATTAGTGCTTAGCAGCTTGATTGATTTGGCCAATAGCCAAGGTCACTCCATTACCGATGTAGAAAGCTTATATCAATTCAGTGAATTGGCCCGTATCCCTACTCACTTAAGCTTTGGCAAATATAAAGGTCAAGCCATTGCTGATATAGCGGCTAATCCAGATGGTGCGGGTTATCTTAAGTGGCTGTTAAATCAAGACAGTGTCGATCCTTATCTGGCTCAAGCTTGCCAGCAAGCACTTCAAGCAGGCTAGTTCGTAATAACGAGGCGTTTTAGTATTAGGCAGTAAACGCTTCCAGCGAACAAAACTTCTTATAGAAAACCTACTTCTTATAGCAAACCTTAGGCCATCGATCTTTGGGTATCTATCAAAAAGCGAAAGTCCAAACAAGGACTTTCGCTTTTTTTTGTTTAGGTTTTATTCATCTAAATTAAGTGCTCAATAAATACATTTCTAAAATTATTTAGAGTAATCGATTGGCAATATGAAATATCTATAATTTTCTATTATAAGTTAACAGGCTTTTTTTAGTAGCTACTGCCTTGTAAATATCTAGGCATGACTATTGCAATGCTTGTTATAAACGATGACCAATACTGAGGAATAATAAAAGTAGAATTTTGTGGTGATTTTTCAAAGAGAAAATAATTTTGAAAGCAAACAGTTATTAATATTTATTCTCATCTTTCATTAATAAACTTTATACACATTTAATGATTGCGTTAACTTCTAGTAATTTTTAATAGAGGCTATAAAGGTCTTATGTTAAGTTTTATTAAGACAGTATTTACTTTAATAAGTCGGTGATATATTACTATTAATTATACAAATTAATATTGAATAATAAAAATTGATTTAGGGTTACTTAAAAATACTATTATAAAAGTCTAAGACTCAAACTCTAAGTAAAAAATGAACCAAAATTTTACTTACAGTCCTTTGCTGAAAGCCTTTGCACTTAATTATTCTAATTTTTAACTAATCATTATTAGTTGTCAGATAAAACCAAGGATAATCCATGAGTGACAGACCGCTAAATTTTCATACTATAAAAAACGATAAAAAAAGCATAAATACTATAGTAAAAGACTTTAAACCGCTACTCGCAAATGAGCAGATATTAACTTTAGGCAATTCTAGCTTGGATAAACCTGCCTTAAATACTTATATCTCAGATATCCATAAATCAAATGCCTATAAATTGGATAAATTAAGCTCTGACAAACTAAATACTCAGAAACAGGTAGCTTTGAGTTTTCAAATTATGACTCGAGCAGAGCCACCAGAGCTTGTGATAGAGACTATTAAATCATTATTGGCCGTAAAAAAACCTGAAGATGAAATTCTTATTATTGATAATAACAATCAAGAAACCCACTTATATCAGCCTCTGTCAAACTACTGCAATAAACTACATCCTAAGTTAAACGTTCACTTTTATCATGTCGATTCGGTGAAGGGTTATAAAGCAGGTGCGCTCAATTTAGCGCTTCAGCTGATGGATGATAACTGTACTCACATCGTGGTCGTAGACAGTGACTACCAAGCGCTTCCTCATGCAAGAGCGGCTATTGCCAATGCTATCGCTACCTATCCTAAGCATACCTTGCTACAGTTCCCCCAGTTTTATCGCAGTAGTGCTCAAACTGAAGTGCAAAGTGAGTTAAACCATTATTTTAATCATCACTTATTGCGCTCTTTTAATTGCTCAAAAGCCTTATCTACGGGTACTTTCGCTGTTATTAATCGTCGTGACTTGTTAGCACTTGGTGGTTGGTCTTCAGCGTCAATTACTGAAGATGCGCAGATGGGGGTTAAAATGCACCGTAGTGGGTTATTTAGTCAATTTATACCTGAAGTTATCTCTACAGGGCTATTGCCTCATACATTGAAAGACTTGATGTCACAGCGTCAACGCTGGATATACGGAAATATGCAGGTGCTTAGCGGCTATTTTAATTCTGTACCCGCCTCTAAAGTTGATGTCACTCAAACATCAACACACTCAGCTTCAACCACAACATCTAAAGACAGCGCTGCTTCTAAACACAACCAGAGTATGGGTGAAAAACTGGAATATTTGCGGGCCCATTTTTCTCAGCTCACAGCTTGGGTTAACTTTACCGGTCCGTTTATTGTGTTGCACTTTTTTGCTTTACTCATGATTGTGGCGTCTACTATTTATCCTATTTCTAAAGCGGCTGTACAGTTGCCTTTGATGATGGTTTATAGCGGTTATGCGTTTTTTGTGATTCGACGTTTGATGGCTTATTTAAATGATAAGGCACCTCTCAATAAGCAGGTCAATCATCAACATCAATTTACCCTTAAAGGCAAACTTCGTACTTGGCTTATGCACCTTAACTTCTGGGAGCTGGGAGCCCTATCTTGGACGCCCGTGTTGTGGGGGCAGAATAAACCCTTTAACTGTACGCCAAAGCACAACTTGATGACCGATGATACTGCCCCATGGTTAGAGAGTCTGATGGTTGCGCCCAAGCTGTTGTTGCTATTAAACCTATTCACCACTGTGATGGTCTCACCGCTGACTGACTTTTATTCGCCTGCACTGTTTGTCTGTGCGGTTAGCTTCCTGTTGCTAAAGGTTGCTTCAATAATGGTCGCTATTGACAACTTCTCTGCCGCCAAGACTCAAAAGCCGGTGAAAATAGCCACAATGCGCTCAGAGCAATATATTAATACAGTCGCAGGCCAGTTTGTCGGTCCGACACCCACTAGATTAGCCATGAAAACGACGTTAGATCGTTCTAAGTTAGAGGCAACTGCCAAACTAGACAAGCTAGGTAAGGTTATTGAGAAATCTAAGCTGTCTAATCTAGAAGCTTCTAATAATCAACAATTTATTAGTAAATCTGATGTGACTTATTTTGATAAGAAGCAACTTTAAGCGCCTGTTGTTATCCGTGTACTTAGTCATGGGTATGCTGAATTTTAGCTTTAAACAATTATTTTTAAACAATGATCTTTGAATCATTAATAACTTTATAAACTTATATTTTTACGACTTTTCGTCTTGAGACCCCTATGTTATCTTCTCCTGTTACAAGATCCGCTCAGCAACCTGCTGAGTCATTTCAAAATGATCCTTATATTGCTACTAACCCCCACTCGCCTGCCCCGCTACGAATAGCGGTTATTGCCCACTCGCTATACCCTATTGCCGAGCCTTATGCTGGCGGGTTAGAGAAGATGACACATTTAATATGCGATGGCTTAGTAGATCTTGGTCATGAAGTGCTGTTATATGCACACAAAGACAGTAAAACAAAAGTGACGTTAATCCCGTTACTTACTGAAGATGAATTTGATCAGCTCATTGGAGAAACAGGACCTGAAAATTTATCAATGAGCCGTGAAGAGCTACACAGTTACTTAGCTTATCAAATGGCAATGCGCGACATCATTGAGCGTGATGAACATGGTGACATTGATATTGTCCATAACCACAGCTTACACCATATACCTATGATGACTGGTCAAGCTTTTGGGCCCCGTTTTTTTACCACCTTTCATACTCCTATTTTCCCCACACTGCATCTGGCACTTCTAACGCTCAGTCAGGGTACCAGTACCCAATTTACAGCGGTGAGCGAATATCAGCAGCAGCTTTTTTCAGAATTTGTGCCCTCCCACGTGGTCTACAATGGTATCGATATAACCTCTTTTACTCCCAATCTAGAGCCCATTGAGGAAGAGGTGTATTTTTGGTGTGGTCGTATTTGCCCAGAAAAAGGCACCCATTTGGCAATGCAGTATTGCAAACAGGCCAATAAGAAACTGATTATTGCCGGACCAAAGAGTAATGAAGGATATTTTAACGAGCATGTTGAACCCTTATTGCAACAAGATGCAAGTCTTGGTAAAGACAAGCTGTTTAACTATGTGGGTCATCTTACTAACTCTGAGATTAATCAATATCTACGCCAAGCCACCGCTATGCTATTTACGAGCACCTGGGATGAGCCCTATGGATTAACCCTTGCTGAAAGCTTGGCATGTGGCACACCAGTACTAGGATTCGATGCAGGAGCAAGCTCTGAAATTATCACGCCGGAGACAGGTATTATCGTCGCCAAAGAAGATGCAGACGCTTTCGTACAAGGCTTTAACGAGATTAAAAATATTTCGCGTCAAGCTTGTCATGAGCGCGCCTTACAGTTTTGCTCTGTGCAAGCGATGGTAGAGGGCTATTTAGATTTATACTACCAAACGCTAGATCAAATTGACTCAGCCTTATCAAACACCACACGAGCCAGCCAATCAGCACGCCAGCAGCCTGATTGGCAACATCTAGTGGATTGTGCTGACAATATTAAAGGTACGCATAGCCTTAGACGTCAGACTGATAGCTTTATTAATATTGATGCCGACGCTCAGCAGCCATTGCTGCAGCCTGTTGACCTCGCTATTTCAAATTTTGGTCAGGAATAACATCAATGAATATTGGGTACTATGCTCACCATCATGGTTCAGGACACTGCCGCCAAGCTGATAAGTTGGCGGCTTTACTTCCTACTGATCAGAGAAGTCATCTCACCGTATTTACCAGTTTAAGTGCAGAGACCTATGCGTTTAACTCTATACCTGAGTTGCAAGTGATTAGGTTGGCTGCAGAAGATGAACTTGAAAGCGATACCTTAAAAGGTAGGGCCGGAGAATACTGGCACCCTAATAGTTTGCATTATTCCCCAGTGGGCAATAGCAATATACAAAAGCGCAGTCATAAGATTTTAGACAGTATCCATAAACTCAATATAGAGCTTATGATTATTGATGTCAGTGTTGAGGTTGCAATGCTGTGCCGAGCCGCGAGTATTCCTTATTTGTATGTAAGATTACCCGGTGTGCGTGATGATACCCCTCATTTGAATGCTTTTGCTGGGGCATTAGCTATGATTGCACCCTACCCAGAAGCTTTAGATGCTGGTGTTACCCCGCAATGGTTACCTTCTAAAACGTTATATCTTAATTTTATAAACGTTGGTCAATTTGCTAATGTCTCTTATCCAGAGTTTATTGCCTCGTTGGTGTCTTTTGCAAATAATAATAATCTACCTATAGAGGTGGATGATCGTCCCATTATAACGGTGATCAAGGGCTACGGTGGGCATGAAGATATTGATAATAAACTGCCCAAATTGCGAGAACTATTGCCTCATGCTCTCATTATTTCATTAGGTCCAATACATCATGATATACGTGATTATGTAGATATCGCTGCTGAAGTTAACGATGTGACACCTTTTATAGAACATAGTGATTGTTTATTAATGGCTTGTGGCTTAAATGCTATTGCCCAAGTTTATAGCACTGATACTCCCCTAGTGGTATTGCCAGATTTTAGACCCCATGATGAACAACATTTTACAGCTCAGGCCTTAATTAAAGAAGGACGTGCAGTAGATTGGGACTATTTTCAACAATTAGTCTCCAGACATGGTAATGAATTATTTTCAGATAACTCATTATTTAAGGGACAAGCTTCAGATAACTCTGCCTCTGCTCCTGCACCTATACTAGAATCAGAAATACCAATATCTGCAACATCAATAACTGAGACGGCAATATCTGAAACAGAGGTTTCTGAATCTGCTAATGATAATAGTTTTGCTGCTAATACTATAACTTCTAATATAAATCTAAAACCTTCAATAGCCGAAGAATTTATGCAAAGCACAAAAATTTATACGTCTATTAATTCATGGTTTCAAGATTGGTTGCTGCCACGCATTAATTTACAGCCAGATTAAACTTATTCATGGCTTAACTTACGACATTTCAATATCAAAGATAATCACCTATGGTTTCTCATTCTGTATCTCAATCGACGTCCTCAATGTCTGATTTGGCACAAGTCAGTGTCATTACCACTTGCTATGGCCGCAATACCCATCTCTATAATCTATTAAGCAGTCTTGAACAAGGCAGCGTTCAACCTGCTGAAGTGATTATCATCAACGACGATGCAGACCCTGAGCGTTTGGCTGAGTTTGCGCTAAATATTATCAAGATACCTACCACAGTGGCATCAAGCCCTAAAACTGAGGACAGCGCTAAGTTCGATATAGGACACAATCGCAATTTGGGAGCGCAGCATGCCAGTCAAAATGCGCTTATCTTTCTGGATGTGGACTGTATAGTGGCACCGTATTTTATTGAACAATTTAGTCTGAAGTTACAACGCCACCCTGAGGCCTTATTAATGGGACAGCCGCGTTATCTAATTCGGCCGTTAAGCTCTGAAGAAAGCCTGCAGTTAAAGTTGGGTCAATTACCGACGTCACATCTTGACGAGCTATCGGTCTATAACCCTTACCGTTTTAATTTTGATCCTAGTGAGTCAATACCTTCAAAGCGCGCTACAGACTCAGACAGCGATGGGACATTGCAAACGGCGTTACAGCAGACTGAAGATTACGGGGCTTTTTGGAGTCTATGCTTTGGTATTACCCGCCAGCAGTTCGATAAAATAGGTGGTTTTGACACTCAATATATTGGCTATGGTGCTGAAGATACGGATTTTGCTTTTACCGCTCGCTCACTAGGTATTAAGTTTTACCTAAGCGCGGATGTGGCTTACCATCAACAGCATAGCGTGTCTCGTCCTCCGCTAAATCACTTAAACAGTATCGTAATTAATGCCAATCGTTTTTATCAAAAATGGCAACATTGGCCAATGCAAGGTTGGCTGGAACAGTTTGTATCAATGGGATTGATAGATTGGCAGGAGCAGCAAGCTTCTTCGATAGAGGTTATTAGATTGCCCACTAAAAAGGAGCGGGACATGGCACACTGTCCTAACGCTCCTTTTGTTTAAATGGCTTTTTAAGGGTTCATATTTAAAAGATTAAAGACTGCCTTTCAAAAAAATGACAGCTATCAAACTACATATCGACTTTTAAACGATCCCAGTATTTTTGATACAGTGCCATGGTCTTATCGCCAACATCTCGACGGAATAAAGCGTGACCCATTTTATCCGCTGGCGGGTAGATAATCTCATTGTTTGCCATCTTAGGTGGCATTAAGGCGCGAGCAGCATCACTCGGTGAGCCGTAACCAATTTCTTCACTGATAATCGCTGAGTTCTCAGGGCGCATTAAAAAGTCGATAAAGGTATAAGCGTTCTCTAAATTTTTAGCATTTTTAGGAATGGCCATATTGTCCATCCACATGATGACACCCTCTTTAGGATAAACAAAATCAAGCTCAGGCATACCTTGGTCTTGCGCCATAATAACCTCACCATTCCAAGCCAATCCCAAATAGGTTTCACCTTCCATAAAGGGCATACGCGGTGCGTCTGAGTTAAAAGTACGCACATTTGGCATTAATGTTGCCAATTTTTCATAAGCTGCTTTGATGTGTTTGGGATCTTGAGTTGAGGTAGGATAACCAAGCGTCAACAGACTCATTGAGAATACGTCACGTAGGTCATTCATCAGCATGACTCGACCTTCATATTGCGGTAACCACAAATCATCCCATGATGTAATGGACGATAAATCGATACGCTTAGTATTAACCGCAATTCCTGATGACCCCCATAAATAAGGCACACTATATTTATTTTCAGGATCAAATTCTGCATTTAACAGTGTTTTATTCAAAAGTTTAAAGTTGCTAATCTTATTATGATCAAGCACTTCAAGCATATTCTCCTTTCGCATCTTATCCACAAAATCAGTACCTGGGAATATGACATCATAATCACCGCTATTGCGCATCAGCTTTAGCTTGGCATACATTGCTTCATTGGAGTCAAAGGTACTGTAAACCACCTCAATACCTGTTTCCGCGGTAAAGGCTTTAAGTACACTGTCAGAGATGTATTCAGTCCAATTATATACGTTTACGACTTTACCTCTCTTAGTAGCTGGTGCATTTTGAGTAGAAGTCGCATCTGCTGCCTGATTCTCATTATTACCAGACTGCTGGCAACCTGCTAAACCAAGACCTGTTAAACCTATCAGCCCTGCTCCAGTCATCTCCAAAAAACGTCGACGTGTGACAAGGTTATTTTTGGGCATATGGTTCTTTGGCATAACTTATCCTTAACGTTTTTTGAGAAGTAGTAATTGAGAGACGAGCAAACCTACTAGTGATATACCCAGTAAAATCGTACCCACAGCGTTGACTTCCGGCTTAACACCGACACGGACCATAGAATATATCTGTAAAGGTAAAATCTCAAAACTAGCGCCCGTATTAAAGGTTGATACCACCACATCATCTAAAGACAAGGTAAAGGCCAATACCCAGCCGGCCAATACTGCTGGCAAGATAATTGGCAATAATACAGTGCGAATCATGGTAAATTCACTGGCACCCAAATCACGTGCTGCCTCTAATAAACTATTGTCCAGACTGGCCAAACGCGCTGAGACCGTAATTACCACAAATGGTAGGCAAAACGTAATGTGCGCCAATAGTAAGGTTACGAAGCCCAGCTCAATACCTATCATCAGAAACAACGCCAACAGAGAAATTGCCAATACAATCTCAGGTGACATCATTAACACGAACAATAGGCTTTGTAAGACGCTTTTGCCTTTGAAATCATAACGCTGAAAAGACAGTGCGGTCAGACTGCCAATCACTGTGGTCACCGTGGCCGCTACTACTGCCAATAGCACTGAATTAATCGCAGCTTGTATCATCGCTTCATTGCTAAACAGCTCATAATACCAGTGTAAGCTAAAGCCCGCCCAGGTATAACCTACTTTAGAAGAGTTAAAAGAGAACACCACCATTACCAAAATAGGGGCAAATAACACCAAATAAATTAGGGTCAAATAGAGACGAGAGAACCATTTCATTGCATTGCTCATTGTTGTACTGGTCATATCCGCCTCCCCTAAGCCACTTCATTGTGATCGGTTTTGCCGATACGTTTACTGCTGGCATAATATGCCGCAATCAATATCGCCATGGTCAATGTCAACAGCACACTGGCTGCGGCACCAAATGGCCAATCTCGGGCATCTAAGAATTGGGACTTAATAATATTACCTACCAACAAGTTGCGAGACCCTCCTAAGATATCAGCCACATAGAACATACCCATTGCTGGTAATAGCACTAACAAAACCCCAGAGATAATACCTGGTGTGGTCAACGGTAAAATCACATGCCAAAAAGTTTGAAACTTATTGGCACCTAAGTCTTTAGACGCTAGGACAATGTCCTGTCGCAAGTCTGTAAATACCGCATACAATGGCAACACCATAAATGGAAACAACAGGTACACTAACCCGCCAATCACCGCTTTTTCGGTATATAAAATCTGTAAGGGCTCATTAATAAAACCCATGCCAATCAAGGCGCTGCTTAATAACCCATTGGCCGCCATAATCAGCTTAACCGCATACAAGCGAACCAAAGAGTTGGTCCAAAATGGAATAATCAGCAATAACATCAAAAACGATTGCCAGCGTTTTGAGGTGCGGCTCACCAACCAAGCAAAGGGATAACCCAATAGCAAACAGATAATGGTGGTCACCGAGGCCATACTAAGTGAGTGCAAAAACACCTTGACGTACAGCGGATCGACAAAACGCAGATAGTTATCTATTGTCACTGGCAATGCCAAAAACTTATCTTCATCTCGGGTCAGAAAACTGGCCAATACCACCAATATATTGGGAATAAAAGCAAAGATAATTAACCATGCCCAAATCACGAATAAGGTAACACGCTGGAACAATCGCCCGTTATTACGTAAGTTGGCAGCGGTATTCGGTAAAATTGACTTATTCATCTGGCAGTATCCACTCCCATCCGTCGACCCAGTCGACCCTTACTTCCTGGCCCAGCTTATAGTTAAAGTTGGGATCGTCTTCGTTAAAATACTCTGAGGTTTTAATGGTATTGCCGTTTTGCAAACGAATCACTGAGTCTAGCGTACTGCCTTTGTAAGCACTGTCTACTACGTGACCTACTAAGCCTTCATGACCTTCACTTAAGTAATAAACGCGAATGTCCTCTGGGCGTAGCAGTAGGTTAATACTTTGACCGACTTGTACATCAAACTTGGGCTTAGGCAAATCACGAATCGGGTGATAGCCCTCTTTTTGTTCGGTAACTTCTACTTTAATACGATGCTCACCCACTTCTAAGACACGGGCTTTAAATAAATTGGTTTCGCCAATAAAGTTTGCAGTAAATAAGTTGGCAGGTGACTCATAAATACGAATCGGGCTATCAATTTGCTGAAATACGCCAGCCTTCATAACCGCAATCCTATCTGACATAGACAGTGCTTCTTCTTGGTCATGGGTGACGAATACGAAGGTAATGCCTAGCTCGCGCTGTAGACGCTTTAATTCAGACTGCATCTGCACTCGCATCTTGGCATCAAGCGCAGACAATGGCTCATCAAGTAACAGCATTTTTGGTCGATTAACTACCGCACGTGCGATAGCAATACGCTGCTGCTGTCCCCCTGATAAGTCTTGCGGACGTCTATTAATAGTATGCTCTAGCTGTACCATTTCCAACGCCTCTTTGACTCGGGCTTGGATTTCATCTTTGGGTACTTTTTTTAGCTTTAAACCATAAGCAATGTTGTCAAAGACACTCATGTGCGGAAATAAAGCATATTGCTGAAAGACAGTATTAATAGGACGCTTTTCGGCTGGCATATTGCTGATATCAACACCATCAAGCTGCATCGTGCCGGCATCTGGCATCTCAAACCCACCTATTAAGCGCAGTAAAGTAGTTTTACCACAGCCAGAGGGTCCCAGCAGGGTTAAAAACTCGCCATCATAAATATCTAAATCAATACCATTTAGAATTTGCGTGTTATCGTAAGCTTTGCTTAGCCCACGAATACGCAGCAATGATTTTTTTTCAGATAATTGCGCTGAGGCCATTGAAGAGGATTCATTAAGTGACATAGGAACGGTCTCATATCAAAGGGGGTTGCTGGTAAAGCGTTATCGTACATGACCGCCATAAAAAAACCAACTGCTAAGCCAATATTTACCTAAGTTTAATGTAGTTAAGCAACATAGACTCTCTTGACAGCAGGTGCCAATTTAAATCATGCTGATATTTACGGCTAAATTAGACAATTTTACTAATCTGATTACCGAACTTATTACTAAATTAGCTACTTAATTAACGGCTGAGTGGATTGCTAATCAGCCTTAATCTCTATCAACTTTACTTATTTGAGGAATTACCATGAGTGACACCCTACCTCCGCTACGCATTGATATTGTGTCGGACATTGCTTGCCCTTGGTGTGTGGTCGGCTACCGCCAATTAGCAGAAGCTCTAAAACAAACGCATACCGCCCATGAAATACATTGGCATCCTTTTGAGCTCAATCCTAATATGCCGCCTGAAGGACAAAATATGCGAGAGCATATCATGGAAAAATATGGCTCGACCCAACAAGAGTCTGATGCAAGTCGCGTCAGAATTACAGAAGCTGGTGCTGAAGTGGGCTTTGAGTTTAACTTTAATGACGACACTTGGATGCACAATACCTTTAATGCACATCAACTGCTACAGTGGGCCGGCGAGCAAGGTTTGAAACACGAACTTAAGCAGGCATTATTTGCTGCCCATTTTACTGATAATCGTGATATCTCAGACACTGAAGTATTGGCGGATATTGCTGAAGATGTCGGTCTAGATCGCTCTCAAGCTTTAGAGGTTCTGGCAGATCAGCGCTACGCTCAACAAGTTAGAAGTGCCGAGCATCAGGTCCAACAGCAAGGGATTCAAAGCGTGCCAGCGATTATCTTTAATCAACGTCACTTAGTAAGCGGCGCTCAAGGCGTTGATAATTTCAAGAATATTATCACCCAATTGACCAGCAACTGATGAATATAATAGGTTATTAAAGGCATAGTGATGATAGTTAGCTATAAGCGATAACAATTGGCTTTAAACAGTTGGATTCGTTTATAAGATAAGAAACTATAGTTTTTAGCTTATAGGTATTAGATTTTAGGCATGTATATCACAATTATATAGATTTATTTGCTTAGGCTATTTTATATGACTGATATTGTATATTGTTATTGCTCGCCTGCCTCTGTCTAATACCTTTTTAAATTAACAAAGATATATCCTGCCCTTAAAATCAGATTCGACAACGTTAAAACGAAACCTTGTGTTTATATTATTGTTCTCATATGAAGAACAATGTTTTGCGATAACTGCTGTTTATTGAAAGCTTATAATCCCCTAGTATGAAGCTACTTATTTATAGAAAATAATTTTTATAAACACAAATTAATTGATTTTTTTAATTTTTGATTGGAGAACAACATGGGATTATTAGTAGAAGGCAAATGGCAGGATCAGTGGTATGACACAGAGGCCACCGGTGGACGTTTCCAACGTGATTTGTCTCGTTTCAGAAGCTGGGTAACTGTCGATGGTAGTGCCGGCCCTTCTGGCAGTGATGGCTTCAAAGCTGAGCCTAATCGCTATCATTTGTATGTATCTTTGGCTTGTCCTTGGGCACACCGTACCCTTATCTTCCGTAAGTTAAAAGGCTTAGAGGATATGATTAGTGTTTCAGCAGTACATCCTCTCATGCACGAAAATGGCTGGACGTTCCAAGATGGTCCTGGCGTGATTGCTGACCCTATCTTCAATGCAGACTATATGTATCAGATTTATACCGCTGCTCAGTCTGATTATACCGGCCGCGTTACTGTGCCTGTATTGTGGGACAAAAAGAACAATACCATCGTCAGCAATGAGTCCTCTGAAATTATCAGAATGTTTAATTCAGCCTTCGATGAAGTGGGCGCTAACAAAGACGTGAACTTCTTACCTGAAGACTTACGTGGCAAGATTGATGAGTTAAATGATTTTATCTACCCTAATATCAATAACGGTGTCTATAAGTCTGGCTTTGCCACTACCCAAGAGGCCTATGATGAAGCAGTGGTCGATCTATTTAAAGCATTAGATACTATCGAAGCCCGTCTAGAAAACAATCGCTATCTTACTGGCGACAGCATCACTGAGGCAGATTGGCGCTTGTTCACTACCTTAATTCGCTTTGATCCAGTGTATGTTGGTCACTTTAAATGTAATATCAGACGCATTGTGGACTACCCTAACCTATGGGGCTATACCCGCGACTTATATCAAGTACCTGGCGTAGCGGAGACGGTCAACATGGACCATATCAAATCTCATTATTATGGCAGTCACGATACCATTAACCCCACTTTAATTGTCCCTCGTGGCCCTGATATTGACTTTATGAGCGCTCATGGTCGTGAAAAGCTCGCTAAATAAAATTTATTAGATTAAAGGTTTCTTTAACTTGAAAAAATAAACCCAGTTATGCACTTAGCATTAACTGGGTTTTTATTTGGCTATTCATAATTTTTAAAAAATTAGAGTGCTTCTATACCATTCAATAAAGTAACGAGTGAGTCTATTAACGGGCATCAGGATGAACCAAGTTTTCCATTGCCTCTACTCTCTGAGGCGCTTCACGAGGGATAAATTTGTTTAATATTAACCATAGTAAGCCAATCAATGGTGATATCCAGCAAACAAATGCATATGGGGCATAAGTAATCGTTGCAGCGCCTAAAGTTGCGGCGACAAAGCTACCTCCCATATTCCAAGGAATTAATGGCGATAATAAGGTACCGCAGTCTTCGATTGAACGGGTTAACGTCGTACGCTTATAGCCCATCTGCTTATATTTATCTTTTAATAATCGACCTGGCAGTACTAATGTTGTATAAACATCACCAATAATGGTACCCACACTTAAGACAATGGCGTAGGTTGACCCTACCAAACCAAAGCGACCTTTTATCAGCTTGTTTAACTTTGCCATGATCGCTTTAAGTGTACCGTAGTGTTCGAGCGAACCGACAAAAGCCAACGCGAAAATAGTTAAAGTTACAACCCAAGTCATCGACATTACGCCGCCTTTAGTCAGTAGCTGATCGACCATTTCGACACCGGTCTTACTGACATAGCCATCTTGTAATACCACAAAGATATCGTGAACCCCTACCCCTTGCAAAAAGAAGGCAATCAACGATGAGACAAATACCCCAATCAATACGGTCGGTATCGCTGGAAACTGCATAACGGCCGCGGCAATTACCACCAATGCGGGTAACAAGGTTATCAAACTAATATTATAGTTGGCCGCCATAGTCTGCTGTAGTAATTCTACAGAGGACATATCAACCGAATCAGAGCTATAACCTAAACCAATCCAAATGTATAAGCCTAACGCTATCACAAAGGCAGGTAAGGTCGTGGGTAGCATACCCTTAATGTGCTCCCAGATATCTATACCTGACGCTGCGGGAGTAAGGTTAGTAGTATCGGATAAAGGGGACATCTTATCTCCGAAGAAGGCCCCTGAAACAATGGCACCTCCAGTCAACTCAGGGGGGATACCCAGTCCTGTCCCTATTCCCATTAATGCCAAACCCACTGTGCCTACCGTCCCCCATGAGGAACCCGTCGCAATAGATATCAGAGCGCAAATTATGCAAACTGAGGCAAGAAAGGACGAAGGACTAAAGATTTCAAATCCATAATACAAAATAGTAGGCACGGTACCGGCGATAATCCAGGAGCCTACGAGCATACCGACGCCCATCAAGATAATAATGGCAGGTAGACCAACTTTAATAACCCGTAAAAATCGAGACTCCATACCCTCCCAACTACGACCACGGGCTGCCATAAATACCGCGGTAATCAAAATACCACAGGCTAATGGAATGTGAGGGGTGAAATCTTTAAAGATGAAGAACTGTACCATTAAAATCATGGCAGTAAGTACGAGGGGAGCAATGTCTAGTAGAAAGCTTGATGAGGCTCTATAGCCTTTAACTTCGGGATCGTACGGCTTTTTTTGAGTCATAAAATTATATTCTCTCCTTAGTCTCAATAATGTTGCTACTTAGCTATCGAGCATAGTTATTAAAAATTTATATTGAAAATTAAAATTGGTTAACCTCTACTTAAAACAGTAAATAATTAATATAATAAATAAAATGATAAGGTAATTGTTTAATAAAACTAACATACAACCCTATTAAAATTTTCGATTGATTTCAAGTTATTGACCTAAAAAACTTATCTTTTAATACAAAACTTTGATTTTATTAGGCTAGATATTAAGTTTTTCATTCATTTTTTATGGGTTTTTATATTGCACTCAATTAACTGTTAAGATTTTTTTGAAAGTTATTTTTGAAAATTTGAGTTTTGATTTGAGTGAAAATTGGGGTTTGGGTTTATTGAGCTTTGGAAGGCGTTAATTATTAGGCATAAAAAAACGCCCTCATTGCGAGTAATGCCAGTCAGTTAAGGCAAAAACTCAATAAAAGTAATAAAATAGCCCATCTAATAAGTAGATGGGCTATTTTACTATGAGACTACAAGACGCTATTAATGAGACGCATAAAAGGATTCCAGACACCCTAGAACAATTTAGTGAATTAATAGACCCTGAGTGGATACAGCAGGCTTTAGAATATACGGGCAAAGCGAGCATTAGAAGACGTAAGCTACCTGCCGAACACGTTGTTTGGATAGTCATCGGCACAGCTTTATATCGAAACCGTTCCATCTGGTATATCACAGAGCAAATGCGGCTTAATATAGACTCCCAGGCCTGTGTGCCCAGCGCTGGGGTACAAGCAAGACAACGCCTCGGGCATGAGCCTCTAAAGCAGCTATTTCATCAACTAAGTGCTCACTACCAAACAGAATCACGAGCCCAGCAGCAAGACTTCATGGGACTTAGCGTCCAAGCTGTAGACGGCGTCGTATACTCACTCCCATACACTGATGAGAACCTTCAGCACTTTAGCTCAAGCAAAGGCAGAACTAAAGAGGCGCCCTACCCCAAAATGCGTTCGGTATGTCTGATCAATACTGACACGCATGAGATCATTGACACAACCCTTGGAGATATGGGTCAAGGAGAGATCACATTAGCCCGTCAGCTAAATATTCAAGACAATAGCATTACGCTATTTGATAGAGCCTATTTCTCAGCAGACCTACTTATCAGTTGGCAACAAACCCATCCAAACAGTCATTGGCTTATGCGGGCTAAAGATAATCTGCGTTACACTGTGATTGAAACCTTTAGTGAAGGGGACTACTTGATACAAATGCCGGTTTCTCCCCAAGCTCAAAAGAAAAACCCAAACCTACCCGATACTTGGCAAGCTCGATTAATTGAGTGTCGTTATGAGGGTAAGACAAGACGATACATAACCTCTTTAATAGATGATAAACGCTTTACTAAGGATAAAGTGGCACAGCTGTATTTGCAGCGCTGGGAGATTGAGATGGCTTTCAGGGAAATTAAGTCTGATCTACAGCAGGGGCTGTTGTTAAGAAGTAAGCTGCCACAGCTTGTGTTACAAGAGTTCTGGGGGCTTATGATTGCTTATAATCTGATAAGACGTTTGATGCGATATATGGCTCTTAGAGCTAAGGTTAGCCCTCTACGAATTAGCTTTCATATGGCGTCTATTACGATTGTTGATCTGTTACGGTTTGCACCTTTACAGGCTGCAGGACTCTTCCCTAAGTTGTTAGATGCACTTTTAGAGGAAGGAAAATTGTTTGTTATTCCTGAACGCAGAAAGCGATCTTGCCCGAGGGTGGTTAAGGGTAAGCCACAAAAATATCCCAAAAAAAATACCAGTCAGCCTTAACTGACTGGCATTACTCATTACGAGGGCGTTTTCTTATGCTGATTAAAAATTTCAGCTTATAAATTTAGATAACTTGGATACCTTGCTCAATATATACTGTTTCATCAGTCTTGATGTATACATCATAGGTATGATTGGTATTTAATGGATCAGACATAGACACGCCTGTTGCTGATTTGGTCCAACCATTTAAACTAGGACTAGAAACTGAACCACCATTATTTCCTAAATCAACTGTATCAGTAGAAGTACCATTTACAACTCTGCACACGACAAAAAAATCATCCCCACCCGATTTTCATAGGTTTAGGGGTTAAAAAGCTAACTAACTGTCGAAATACAGTCTTATCATTGTTAAAAAACACCAAGCGAAGACCTTCGATCAATAAATCCAGGCCAAGCGCAAACAAACTGGCTTGAGGTCGAGCGTTTGACTTTAACTTGCGTTTTAACGGCTTATCTTTGTCTTTATAAATACCGACATGATAAGCCCAACAAAATGCTAAGGCGTTCACTGCGACTAATTTACTGACCCGATCAAGATGGGTTAAGTGGGTATCTTCAAGATTAAAGCCACGCCCCTTTAGACAAGCAAATAAAGTCTCAATTTCCCAACGCTTAGCATAGTGACCTCTGCTGTCAACAACGGAGAAAAACATTTGGTAGATTTCATCAGGCAGCCTGACGGTAAAAGTCTTGGAATACTTGAGTAGGTGACTTAAATCCTAACCCTTTTTGTATTCGTTGACGGTCGTAAAAAATCTCAATATATCTAACCACATCCTTAATGGCTTCATCACGAGTCTCATAGACTTTGTGATAAATCAGCTCGTTTTTTAACTGACCCCAGAAGCTTTCAATCGGGGCGTTATCGTAGCAATTGCCTTTTCGGCTCATAGAGCCAGCAAAACCATACTTGTCGATGATTTGGCGGTATTGATGGCTACAATACTGACTACCCCTGTCAGAATGCACGATTAAGCCCCGAGCAGGGCGTTTGTACTTAATGGCATTGTTTAAAGCCTCACAAACCAAATCAGCGGTCATACGCTTATTTAGAGCATATCCCACAATCTCTTTGCTGTACAAGTCTTTGAACGCTGCCAAGTACACCCAGCCTTCATTGGTCCAAATATAGGTAATATCGCTAACCCAAGTGATATTGGGTGCTGCCACGTCAAACTGCTGTTCTAACAAGTTTGGATACACAGGCTTATTATGATTTGAGTCAGTAGTCACCTTAGATCGCTTGTGGCGTTTGCAGTAAATACCATGTTCTTGCTTGATTTGCCGAACCATGTACAGGCTGATGTCGTGTCCTTGGCTGGTTAAATGCTGATGCAAGCGTTCATGCCCATAGCTTTGCTGTGTATCCATATGAGCGGATTTGACCAGTAACTCACAGCGATTGTGGTGCTGTTTTCGCTTGCTCATGCCTCGCTTTAGCCAGTCATAGTAGCCTGATAGGCTGACTTCAAATACGGTCGCCATACGTTGTATGCAGTACTTCAATCGATTCTCTTGCATAAAGGCGTACTTGGCTATTGATTCTTGGCAAAGTACGCCGTTGCCTTTTTTAGAATTTCTCGTTCCTCTTGAGCGATTCTTAGTTGTTTTTTTAGGTCTTTGATTTCATCCAAGGCGGCTATGAGTTCAGAATTGTAATTTTGGGTGCCTGCAAGTACGCCTCTTTCAGCCTTCCTATGCCAGTTTGCTAGTGTGTTCATGGGTATGCCAAGTTCTTTAGCCGTTTGACTGATGTTGCCGTTATTTTCTTTGACTTTGGCGCTGGCTTCAGCTTTGAAAGTGTCGCTGTATTCTACTCTTTTCTTACTCATGGTAAACTCCTGTTTAGGATTCTAGTTTACCAAATATTTTTGTCCGTTTTTTTCAGCATACATCAAGTTGATCCATCGGCATTTTCTACCGTGTCAGTAATTACAGGCGCATTTGGTGCGCTGTTATCAGCAACTGCCGCATTGGTAGCTGGACCTGTATTGCCATTAATATCGGTGGCAGTCACAGGATACTCACCATTTGCCAATGGCTCAGTCACCTCTAAGCTGTAAGCACCGTTTTCATCAGCAGTCGTGGTGTAATCGTTAACACCATCACCATCAATGTCCACACCCACAGTTGAGCCTGCTTCTGCAGTACCCGTAATGGTGGTTGATCCATCAGCATTCTCAGTTACCTCACCCACAGTCGGTGCCGTTGGTAAGGTTGTGTCAGCAACTGCCGCATTGGTAGCTGGACCTGTATTGCCATTAATATCGGTGGCAGTCACAGGATACTCACCATTTGCCAATGGCTCAGTCACCTCTAAGCTGTAAGCACCGTTTTCATCAGCAGTCGTGGTGTAATCGTTAACACCATCACCATCAATGTCCACACCCACAGTTGAGCCTGCTTCTGCAGTACCCGTAATGGTGGTTGATCCATCAGCATTCTCAGTTACCTCACCCTATAAATATGCTTGTTATTATCTTTATCAGTGAATCCTAAAGAGCAAACTAAAGTAGATTTATTCACTTCAATTGTTTCTAGAGATAGCCCATTATATAAAAATTAAATTGGCTTATTTTGAATCAGTAAACACTTATGAACTAGGATAAACAATACTCTAAACAATATTGTTTAAAAAAGATAAACATTCAATATTTTATTGCTTTATAGGCTTTATAGATTTTTATAAAGCCTATTTGATGGAAAATGTTTTATGAGAGAGATTAAATAAGTACCTTAACGTTATCTTAACGGCAGACTTGCTACCTTATATATGTTTCAAACACTGCCGAGAAATCCGAACATGTCAAAAAAGCTGTTAACTCATACCCCATCTTTAACCCCGCAAGACCAAACTCATCCTACCAAAGCCCCTTTTTTAAGACGGTTATCACAAATCCAAATTAATCCAAATGTGCTTATATTATTGGTCGCTATCTACTTAACAGTTACTGCTAATTTAAGTTTCTTTGGCAAAGTATTGGATATTTATCCAATTGCAAATAATTTAGGCTTTGTTGTTTCAACCGTAGGGCTACTATTCGGTGTTATTTGGTTAGTACTTCAACTGTTTACCTACAAGCCTGCCCATAAAGTTATTCTTAGTCTAATGATCATTATCGGTGCGATTTGTGCCTATTTCACTGACAGTTACGGCACTATCTTTGATACCAATATGTTAGTAAATGGGCTGGAGACAGATCATGCGGAGGCTATGGATTTATTTGCACCAGCATTTTTGATAAGGGTTTTATTGTTGGGGGTTTTACCGGTATTTATTTTGTCTCAATTAAAGATACAAGTTTTGCCATTTAAACGTGCTGCTCTTCAGAGAGTCGTTACTTTATTGGCGTGTTTAGGCGTATTGGCATTGTGTTTATTACCATTTGGTGATCAATATGCAAGCTTCTTTCGTCAGCATAAACAGGTTCGATACTATGCGAACCCCGTTATGCCTATCTATTCCACAATCAAACTGGGTACTGATAAGATAGATGACCTACGTCGTCCTAAACATTTAATTCCACATGCTGAGGACGCAAAATTGATCACCCCTGTTGCTACTAATTCTGAAAGCAATAGTGCTGGCATGAATCCCGTTAAACCTAAACTAATGGTATTGGTAGTTGGAGAAACAGTACGCTCGGATCACATTGGCTTGAATGGCTACTCACGTGACACCATGCCACTACTTGCTAAGACCAAAGATGTGTACAGCTATAAAGACGTTAGCTCTTGTGGTACTTCGACCGCTTACTCTGTGCCTTGTATGTTTAGTTACGCGGATCGCAAAGATTATGATATGGATCTTGCCCCCTACAATGAGAACGTCCTTGACACTTTAAACAAACAAGGCGTAAACGTGATCTGGCGTGATAACAACTCTAGCTCTAAAGGGGTGGCAGATCGGGTGACATTTGAAGATTACAAGACCGACAAGCTCAATCCAAACTGTGATGTCGAGTGTCGCGATATTGGCATGTTAAAAGACTTCGACAAGATAGTGGCTAAGCCGCAAAATACCTTATTAGTACTGCATCAGATGGGTAACCATGGTCCTGCTTATTACAAGCGTTATCCTAAAGAATATGAAGTATTTAAGCCTGTATGTGAGAGTAACGAGTTATCAAAATGTGATAATCAATCAGTTATCAATGCCTATGATAATGCCATTGTTTACACTGATTACTTTTTGCATAACATTATTGAGACCCTTAAGCCTTATGAGCAAGAGTATGATGTGATGATGATTTATGTCAGTGATCACGGAGAGAGCTTAGGTGAAAACAATATTTATTTACATGGTTTGCCTTATAACATTGCTCCTAAATCTCAAAAACAAGTACCGCTTATTGTTTGGTCACCGGCTTCAAATAATATAGACAATGGCAGTATCACCAGTCTATTGCAGAAACCTGTTTCTCATGACTATTTGACCCCAACCTTATTAAGCTACTTTGGCATAAGCACTCAAGAAGTGGCCGACAAGCCCACTTTATTTAAGCCTGTTGCTAATTAATGCTTTGTGAGTAATTTAGAGGGCTGTATTAAATAAACACATAAGTGAATAATAAACTAATGCATAAAATTCTTATTATTGAAGATAACCCAGACATCGTTGCCAATATTTATGCTTTTTTTGAACCTAAGGGCTATGAATTAGACAATGCTCATAATGGGCCTAGCGGCTTATCTTTACTCGCTGAAAACCAGTATGATGTTATCTTGCTAGATGTCATGCTTCCAGGTATGAATGGCACGGAGCTTTGTAGAACGCTGCGAGAGAAACTACATATTAAGACCCCGGTGCTTATGCTAACCGCTAGAGACACTATCTCTGACAAAGTGGCTGGTTTCGATAGCGGCGCAGATGACTATTTAGTGAAGCCTTTCTCATTAGTAGAGTTAGAAGTGAGAGTAAAGGCATTATTACGTCGCCATCAAGATGAGTATTTCGACAAAGACATCACGCTTGGCCCTTTGACCCTTAATATTGAAAAGCATACCGCTTATCGTGATAATATCTTATTAAAACTAACACCGACTGGGTTTAAGATTCTGCAGGCTCTGATGCAATCCTATCCAAATGTGGTGAATAAAAATGAGCTAGAACAACGGGTGTGGGGAGAGGATATACCGAATAGTGACGCTCTACGTACTCATTTACATAGCTTACGCTCTCAAGTAGATAAGCCTTTTGCTCACTCCATGATAGTCACTGTTCCCGCTGTTGGTTATCAAATTGTCATCCCTGAAAAACAAGCCAGTTAACCACTGGCTTATTTTTTACTATTAATATCTAAAGCTATTTACTATGTTAAATACCGATTCAATCGTTTATAAATTCCGCCTTTCTTATTTAATCTTCACAATGATCTTGTGCGGTACTTTTATTGCTGTCTTTTATGCAGCGGAGACTAAGATTGAGGAGATATTAGTAGAGAGCTATTTATTACAACAGCTTGAAATAAATACTATCTTAACTTCCACAAGTAATGGTAGAGCACTGATACCTTTAGCAGAGCGAAACCCCGGGGTCAAAATATATCACTATGAAGATGCTCCAGAAATTTTAAAAAAGACAGCTACTTCTGACATACATGAAATGACTGTTAACGCTGATAACGGTAAGCGAGCAGATTTATACTTTATTAAACACCCTTCTCGAGGTGAAGAATACATTTTAACCTATCTTGATTTGGGCCAAAAACCGCAAGATTTATCAAAAGCAGGTTACCCCGACCATTCCTATCCCGTATTGGCTTTGTTCGAAAAACTTGAAGAGGTTTTCTATACTTTGCTGATTGGGGTGGTATTACTTAGCATTCTTATGGCATTCATCTTTTCATCGCTATCTTCTAAAGCCATTATTAAACCCTTGTTAGACTTAAAAGATGCCGTCGAATCAGATCAATACAACCTCGATCAGTTGACTCACCTGCCCTCGGAGGTCGGCGTATTAGCACGGGCTATTGATGATAAAAATCAAAAGCTTGAACAATATCTGAAGCGAGAGCAGTTATTTACTGGTGATGTCAGTCATGAGCTACGCACCCCGCTTACCATTATTATGGGAGCATCTGAAGTACTGCAAGCACAGTTAGAACATAACCCCAAAGCTCAGGAGTTTACTCAGCGTATTAACACCACTGCTAGAGAGACTTCAGAGATTATTAGTGCTTTACTTCTATTGTCCCGCGCCCCTGAACAGCTTGATGCGCCTTCCACTTGCATTAATCAAATTGCTCAAAAAGAAGTCAGCCGTCTTGATTATCTATTACACTATAAGCCGGTAACCTGCCGTATTGAGGCGGACAACGATTATTTTGCCAATGTCAGACCTGAGCTTCTTAAAATGGCACTAGGGAATCTTGTCAAAAATGCTTTTCAATACACAGATTCTGGAGAAGTTATCGTGACTATCGATGCTCAAAAAATCAGTGTGGCTGATACTGGGCTAGGTATTCCTGACAATATGATGCCCCTATTGTATGAGCGTTTTGAGAGAATCGACCCTCAAAACATCAAAACTGAGGGATCAGGATTGGGATTAAGCATTGTGCAAAGGATTATGACTCATCTTGACTGGAAACTGACTCATACCACGAATGAGCTAGGTGGCAGTACTTTTAGTATTTATTATAAATAACTCATACCGATATTGTTATTGTTGAAATACTTAATATTGACGTGCCTATTGTCGGTAACTAAGCCTCACTTACAGATTACTGATAGTGTGGTTTGTGTGTTCTTAACGTTTTCTTAACCTAGGACTTATTATACTAGAGTGGTGCAATGAAAAGTCACTACTCAATAGCTGTCCATTCGTCCAATTTAAGAAATGATTATGACTAAGTTATCTCCAGATTTACCGCCTAATACGTCTCATACTCAACAAGCCTCATCACAGACCCCCTTGAACCCCGATAGCTTTGCTTATAATGTAAAAGGTAAAACTGCCGTCGCCAGAATTATTAAGGCAGCGGGCTACTCGCTTGATGGCTTTAAGGCCGCCTATAATCACGAAGCGGCCTTTAGACAGGTCTTTTGGCTAAATCTTGTGCTGTTATTGGCTTTAACTTTCGTGCCTTTTGCGCTTACGGTTAAAATGGTTCTGGTCTTTGCCTCATTTCTTTCATTGATTGTGGAGCTTATCAATACCGGACTTGAAGCCAGTATCGACCATACCTCTACTGAACAACATCCCTTAGCAAAAATCGCCAAAGATGTGGGGTCAGCTGCTCAGTTCCTAGCTTTATTACTGTTATTTACACTATGGATGATGGCTTTATATAGTGTTTTTTCTGCAGATTTAGGGCGACTTAGCTAGGAGTGAACTATGGTGTCTCATTTAGTAACGCAATCCTTTCATCAAAGTCACAATCGTACTTCTGATGCCTCCCTGTCTATCAAAAGATGGTTACTTCTTATTGGTTTGACTGTCGTGTCGACATTTATGTTTGAACACAGTGAAATAGATGTGTCTATTAGTGAGCTTTTTTATCACAATGGTCATTGGCTCATTGAGAAAAACGCACAGCCATTTCGATTTATGTTTTACGATTTTCCAAAGACTTTGATTATTTTATTAGGCGTTTACCTGCTAATAAATTTAATAGTCAAAAAATGGAAATCATCAACCGCTGTCTCTACACAAAATTCGCCGAAAAATAAATGGCTATTGCCTTTTAGTACTACCAAGTTTAGTAGTAAAGAGTTGGGCTATTTATTACTCACTATAATTATGGTGCCCGCTATCATTGCGACTTTGAAGTCAGTTACCTACGTGAGTTGTCCTAATCATCTGACCATATTTGGTGGAGATACCCCCTATCTGTCACTTTGGCAAGATATCTTAACTAAGACACCAGCCAAATGCTTTCCTGCCGCTCATGCCAGTGCTGGATTTGCTTTATATGCGTTTGCTTATCTCCCCCGCTTTGTGCATAACAAAACCAAAATCATGTTAGTGGTGTCTGTGCTGGCTTGGACAATGGGGCTGTATAAAATGATGATTGGCGATCATTTCTTTAGTCATACGTTAGTGTCTATGTGGCTATCTTGGGCCATCGTTTATGGCATAGCGCTTCTGTTTTTTAGATCTACTCTTTCTGCTAGTCTGCAGCGCCGATAAGCTCCTTAGAATCTTACAATTTCCACTTGATTAAACTTAAGAGTCCTCCATACTAAAGCCACAAAGGCTAAGTTAAAGACTGAAAGTTAGACAATCAAGATATGATTAGGACATTGACATGCAAAACCCAGAATTAGTACAAGATAAAAAAAGACGCTTAGTACAAAAGTATCTACAGCAACTCACCAAAACTGACCCCAACTTGTATTACTCCTCGACCACAGAAATTGCGAATGCCTTGTATCCTATGATTAAGGAACATATGAATCGCATGCCTGTCGAAGAACAAGCTTTATTTAGGCACATCACGGTAAGAGACATTGAGATGCTGCTCAGCTTTCGCTAAACGCTTAGAATCTACTTAATAATTAAAGCCAGAAGTCTTACTTCTGGCTTTTTTAATGGGAGGATGACTGACACTACACCTTTGCTATAGACGATTGACTATAAAGACAGTTAAAACCTTTCAGCGTGTTTTTATATGTATCAAAAATTGCATTGATGACCCTGGGTCACATAAAATAGCGCTCTAACTTTTGGATCACATTCGGGTCAAACTCATGTCAGACAATTATTCAGAGAATAGTTTAGCAAACAATATCAGTAGTCTAGCTCCAAACTTAGTATGGCACTATTTCTACGCCCTTACTCAGATTCCTCGCCCCTCATTTGAAGAGGAAGCTGTGCAGCAGTTTGTGCTTGATGAAGCCCAAAGATTGGGGCTTTGGGCAGAGCGTGATGCGGTGGGTAATGTTTTGGTGCGTAAACCTGCTACAGCCGGAATGGAAAATGCACCTGGCGTTATCCTACAAAACCACTTAGATATGGTGGCGCAGAAAAACGAAGACAGCAGTCATAACTTTAGTACCGATCCTATTGACGCCTATATTGATCCTGAAAAAAACAACGAATGGGTAACCGCCAAAGGCACCACCTTAGGGGCAGACAATGGGATTGGCGCTGCTTCAGCATTGGCAGTACTTGCCTCTGATGATATCGCGCATGGCCCATTAGAAGCGTTATTTACAGCAACTGAAGAAACGGGCATGGACGGTGCAAAAGGTCTTCAGCCCGGTTGGATTCAAGGTCAGCTGTTATTAAACTTAGATACTGAAGAGCTCGGTGACATTTGTATTGGCTGTGCTGGTGGTATTGATGCGACGTTTTCACTACCGATTGAATGGCAATCACCCACAGCAAGCCACGCCTATCATTTAACCGTAAAAGGTCTAAAAGGTGGCCATTCAGGTATTGATATTATTAAGCAGCGCGGTAATGCAGCACTGATTATTTCACGTTTATTAGACAGCATGTCACAGCACATCGAAGTGGCTTCTATTCAAGCCGGCAACTTACGTAACGCCATTCCACGTGAAGCCAATGCACTGTTCGTCAGTGATACTACTGAGGCTGAACTTCAGCAGTTATTAACCGCACAAGTTGAGATTATTCGCCGTGGATTACCGGTAGAAGACCGTGAGATGAGTGTGACCTTGGTGACATCGGACATGCCTGCCCAAACTTGGACCAAAGCCTCACAGCAGACCCTACTAACTGCCATTCGCTTATGCCCAAATGGGGTGGATCGCATGAGTATGGACACCGCCGGCGTGGTGGAAACTTCCGTCAACTTGGCCAAAATCGACACCCAATCTGAACGCTTAGAACTACAAAGCTTATTACGTTCGTTAGATGATGATGCCCGTAATGATTTGGCCGATAGAATGAAGCGTTTGTTTGAGTCGTTTGGTGCGACAGTTGAATTAGACGGTGAATACCCAGGTTGGAAGCCTGCCCCGCAGTCAGCGTTGACAGACTGTGTGATTAAACAGGGTCATCAAGTATTAGGTTCAGAGCCTAAAGTGACCGTTATTCATGCCGGCCTAGAATGTGGCTTATTAGGACATCACTATCCACACTGGCAGATGGTGTCATTTGGTCCCACTATTGAAATGCCGCATTCTCCAGATGAGCGTGTCAATATTGAGAGCGTTGCTAAGTTTTGGACATGGCTAACTCAGGTATTGGGTGCTTTAAAGACAGCTTAGCCTAGTATAGTATCTTTGGCTTAAGGATTTATTGCTAAAAACAGGGGCTAAAAATTTTTAGCCCCTGTTTTTTAATTGAATTATTTGAGAGAAACGAACAGAGAGTAAACTATGGAATTTTTAGGATTTACGGTGGACATTGCCACTCTCACCGAAAGTTCACTACATTTGGTAACCCGTGTTATTTTGGCCATACTGATATTGGTGATTGGACGCTGGCTAGCCAATAAAATCGTAAAGTTAGCACAAGGCCTTATGATACGTAGTCGTTTAGACGATACGGTCTCAAGCTTTTTGAGTCGATTATTGCATGGCGTGTTACTCATTATTGTGGTACTGGCCGCTTTGAGCAAGGTGGGGGTTCAGACCACCTCTGTCATCGCTATCTTAGGTGGTGCTGCCTTAGCAGTTGGGTTGGCATTAAAAGACCAACTGTCAAACTTTGCCGCCGGTATTCTAATCGTTATTTTCCGTCCTTTCGTACGTGGAGATGTTGTCCAAATAAGTAGCTATACGGGTAAAGTAACGGACATTACTCTGATTAACACTCACATTACCACCACCAATAATCACGATGTGGTCATTCCCAATAGCGACATTAGCACTTCAGCCATTATCAACTACTCCTCCCTGCCCAATCGCCGTGTCGATATTACAGTAGGCATTGGTTATGATGCCAATATTAAAGCAGCCAAAGAGGTGTTATTAGCAGTGGCAAAAGCTAACCCTCTGGCCTTTACTGATCCAGAGCCTGTGGTAAGAGTAACCAATTTAGGGGATAACTCTGTGGATTTGACCCTGAATGTATGGACCTCAAATGATGACTGGTGGACACTACAATGTGAGTTATTAGAAGACTTTAAAGTTGCCTTAGATGACAATAATATCGACATTCCATTCCCGCAGCGTAAGATTCATGTCAGTGGTCTAGACAGCTTGGTCAATAAAGACTCTGCCGCAAATAGTAAGCCTGATTAAATCTTATTCAATCAGGCTATTGAGCATTTGTAGGGGATTTTGTAGCGGATAATGTAGACGGCAATAAAGACAAGTGTTGTTGTAGATATTGCAGCAACACTTTTATTTTAGGCGATAGGTGTTTGTTCTGAGGATAAACCGCCCATATTCCCTCTTCGGGTTCTCGGTAATCATCAAGTAGACTGACCAGCTCGCCAGTATCCAAATACTTTTGTACATAATAATCTGGCAGTTGCACAATACCGATGCCCTTTAGCGCAGCATCGACTAAGCCATAGCCGCTATTGTATTGCACTGTACCCCTCACTCGAATATTACGTTCTTTGCTACCCTCTTTAAAATGCCAAAAGTCGAGACTGCCTAACAAGCAATTGTGCTGAGCTAAATCATTTAAGGTCTGCGGTGCACCAAATTTATTAATATAGCTTGGCGCAGCACAGACATAGTTAGTACGATAACTGAGTTTTTTGGCCATCATAGTTGAGTCACTGAGCCGGCCTATTCTAATGGCTAGGTCATAACCACCCTCTACCAGATCTACCTTTTGATTACTCAAAAAAGCATGAACCTCAATGTCGGGATACTGCAACATAAAATCATTGATTAAAGGCAATAGTTGTTGCTCACCATAAGTTACAGGAGCAGTTAACTTAATTTTGCCCTGAGGTTTGGACTGCAAATCGCTGAGCGCTTGCTGTGCTGACGCCAATCTATCCAATATCACCCGGCAATGCTCATAAAACACCTTCCCCTCTTCGGTCAGCGAAATTTTACGGGTGGTTCTATAAAATAATTTGATGTTCAGTCGCCGCTCAAGTGCACTCACTTGCCGGCTGACTTGTGCTATCGATATACCAAGCTCTTTTGCCGCCCGAGTAAAGCTTTCATACTCAGCCACTGACACAAATTCACTAATTCCATCGAGTTTCATGATTATTACCATTATGTAAAAGATATTTGTCAAACCATCATATTATCATCTAATATGAGATAATCTATAATACAAAAAACCATTTACAACCCTTATTAATTAAAAAGCAAACCAACAATAAAAGAGAGCTTAACTATGTCAGATAAATTATCAGATAAATTCATTAAAGCAAAAGCAGCCGTGGCTTGGGGCCCAAATGAGCCACTAAAAATTGAAGAAGTCGATGTGATGTTACCTCGCAAAGGTGAAGTACTGGTCAAAGTACTGGCCAGCGGCGTTTGCCACACTGATGCCTATACCCTATCTGGCGCTGACCCTGAGGGAGTATTCCCTGCCATTCTAGGCCATGAAGGTGGTGGTATCGTTGAACAAGTGGGCGAAGGCGTGACCAGCGTTCAAGTAGGCGATCATGTGATTCCACTTTATACCGCTGAATGTGGCGAGTGTAAAATGTGTCGATCTGGCAAGACCAACTTATGCTCTGCAGTGCGTGAGACCCAAGGTAAAGGCTTGATGCCAGATGGTACCACCCGTTTTTATAAAGATGGTGAGCCAATCTACCATTACATGGGCTGTTCAACCTTCTCTGAATACACAGTACTACCAGAAATTTCATTGGCTAAAGTAAACAAAGAAGCCCCTCTAGAAGAAGTATGTCTATTAGGCTGCGGCGTGACCACAGGTATGGGCGCGGTAATGAACACTGCCAAAGTAGAAGAAGGCGCTACTGTGGCCATCTTTGGTCTAGGCGGTATTGGTCTATCAGCAGTTATTGGCGCAGTAATGGCTGGCGCGAGCCGTATTATCGGTATTGATGTGAACGAGAGCAAGTTTGAACTGGCCAAAAAGTTAGGGGCTACTGACTGCATCAACCCAAAAAATTACGATAAACCTATCCAAGAGGTTATCGTTGAGTTAACCGATGGCGGTGTGGATTATTCATTTGAATGTATCGGTAACGTCGATGTGATGCGTTCTGCGCTTGAGTGCTGTCACAAAGGTTGGGGCGAGTCTATCATCATTGGTGTTGCTGGTGCCGGTGAAGAGATTTCTACCCGTCCGTTCCAGTTAGTTACTGGCCGCGTCTGGAGAGGATCAGCTTTCGGCGGGGTTAAAGGCCGCTCTGAATTACCCGGATATGTTGAGCGTTATCTAAACGGTGAAATCCCTCTACAAGATTTCATTACCCATACTATGCCACTTGAAGACATTAACGAAGCTTTTGATCTGATGCATGAAGGCAAGAGCATCCGTAGTGTGATTCACTTTGATGCGTTAAACGATTCAGCCGTTCAAAGCTAAACCCTGTCTTTAGTGTAAAACATAATATTTTTTACGCTAACAGTAGTAGCAAAGGCCACCTGTCTTAGACAGGTGGCCTTTTTGCATTCCAATTTAATTATTCATATCCCAAGCCCGCCACAAACTCTTGCCAGATATCGCTCTTATGACGCTGCTTGTTCCAAATCATCCACCACACTCTTTGTAAATCAATACCCTTAATATCAACCGCAATCAGACTGCCTTGCTCCAAATCCGCCTCAATCACATGTTGCGATAGACAGCCAAAGCCAATATCGGCTTTTACCATATTTCTAATCGCTTCTGACTGCTGAATAGCAAGCACTACTTCAGCTTCTGGCATATGACGAAGTAACTGCTCATCAATCACTTGCCGAGTCCCCGATCCTGGTTCACGAACCAATAAGGGGATCTTAGCCAATTGTTGCGTGGTCAGCTGTTTACTGTTCTTTTTGCCCTTCTCTGTTATCAGGCTAATACCTGCCAGCCATTTACTGTCTTTTTTGGCAAATACCACCAGTTGGTCTGTGCGCCATGCCCTTTGCTCAATTAATTTGCTGTCAGTCGGTCTTGGCATACCTTCAACCAGACCAATATCTACTTTTAATTGCTCAACCTCACTTACCACATCACGGGTATTACCAATAAAAAACTCTACTTTGGCATCGGGCCTATCGCCATAAATCTGCTGAATTAAAGACGGCAAGACGTAGTTACCAATGGTGGTGCTGGCGCCAATGTGAATACGTCCTGCTTGATATTTATGATATTGCTCTAAGGTGAGGCACTGCCCTAATATCGCTTGCGCCTGAATATAAATCGCCTCGGCGTTGTCATTTTTATGCAGACGGCGCCCAATGCGCTCAAACAACGGCATTTTCAGCCGCTCCTCAAGCTCAGTCAAAGCACTGCTTACCGCAGACTGTGACAGATGCAACTGCTCACTGGCAGCACTGGTGCTTCCTGTCTGATAAATACTAATAAAGACCGATAGCTGCTTTAGGGTGATTTTCGGTAATAGCACCTGCCCGGCAGATAAAGGATACGTAGTGTTCTCTTGAGACGGTGTAGAACCCGGCATGGTATTAACCTTTTATGTTTGCGGTTTGGATTTTGAATAAAAAGCACAGCTATCTTGAGTGTAGCCCTTAATATTTAATTCTTAGTGCGTAAGGCTCAGTACTTAGTTCTGAGCACCTAATTCTAAGTACTTACTATTCATACTCAAGCTATTCTATTATTACTAACCTATTTTATCGATAAAAACTATCTAATCAATCTGTTTTATTAATATGTAAAAAAGGAATATAGTCATTCTTAAAACAACTAGAGCTCACTATTAACACTCTAGTCCGCATTTTAGCAAGTAAGCGAGTAAACCCATGAGAACTGAGCACCCCACATTTGACGCCCGCCACACCCATACTCAGAGCGACCATAGTTTGAGCAGGTTTTTAAATACTCAGTTAATCCAAAAAACCCGCAAAACTATCGGTGGCTATTTTCCCAAGCAGCAGCATCTATTAGGACTTAGTGTGGTATTACTCGGTAGCCTATTGAGTATCTGGCTTAATGACCGTATCAGTGACTGGACCGATGGTAAGCTACTGGGATTGTCCTCATTAACGCTTGCCATTTTGATCGGTATGGTGCTCGGTAATACCCTCTACCCAAGATTTTTCCCATCTTTATCTGCTGGGGTTACTTTCTCCAAGGCACAAATATTAAGATTGGCCATCGTGTTATATGGCTTTAAGATTACCCTCACCCAAGTTGCCAGTGTTGGTCTTTCAGCGGTTGTTATTGACGCGCTTGTGCTCAGCTCCACTTTTATTATTACCTATCTACTGGGTACCAAATGGCTCAAGATGGACAGAACCACCACCCTACTTATTGGTTCAGGGGCCAGTATATGTGGCGCTGCAGCAGTGATTGCCGCTGAGCCGGTGGTCAAAGCAGAGGCACACAAAGTAACCATTGCAGTAGCCACCGTGGTGGTCTTTGGTACCTTAGCCATGCTGTTATACCCTATGCTCTATCAGATGGGCTGGCTTGCTGGTGTCATAGATGCGCAACACTACGGCATCTATATTGGATCCACCATTCATGAGGTAGCTCAAGTGGTGGTCGCAGGTAATGCCATTAGTCCGGAGGTGGGCAATACCGCCGTAGTGACTAAAATGATACGGGTAATGATGTTGGCCCCTTTTTTATTACTGTTATCCGTTTTTATCAACTCTACTAATACTAAAGATGCTAAGACCCTATCAAGTGCTACGAACCATCAGCAAAATCAGCCCAATAAACTAAAGCTTTTAACTCAGCGCTTGAAACAAATTCATGTACCGTGGTTTGCGTTTGTGTTTATCGCTATGGTGGCTGTGAACTCTTTACTTATGGCGTCACCAACTCCAATGATTCAGAGCTTTACAGAGCGTATGGTTGATTTGGACAATATACTACTAACCATGGCGATGTTTGCTTTGGGCCTCACTACCCATTTTAGTGCCATTAAGCAGGCGGGTATTAAACCTCTTATCTTAGCGGCGGTTATGTTCTTTTGGCTCATCTTGGGCGGTGCAATGATTAATTTAGGGATTAGTCAATTCTGATCTTTGATGGTCTAAAAGCAAGCAAAATATTAAAGGGAAGCAAAAAATCTTATTTATTATATATTTATTTTATATACTGAAATATAATATAATAAATTGTATATTATAGTATCAGCCCTGCTGCTGATCGATTATTCTTTCCTGAAAGGAGTCCGCTTTGAATATTGTAAAACCTGCACTAGCCTTAGTATTCTCGGGATTATTATTAACCGCTTGTCAAACTTCTCCAACCACCAGCCACTCGGTGCAAAAGCAAGTGGTCGAAGATAATACCTTGCCAGCCGCTACCTTAACAGATCTAATCCAACCTGTTGAAGATAAAGGCCTTAGTGTAGACGCAGATAGTAGCTTTCCTATTATCGAACTTATGCCTTTTATTATGACGCACGAAAAGCAACTGGAACTTACGCCTTCGCAAGTTGAAGCTTTTGCCATTTATCGTAAAGCAGTTATGAAGCAGCGTATGGCCCTACAAGCCAATGAAAAGGCACTACGTGGACAATTGAGAGTTGCGCTCATTGAAGGGGCTGATGATGATATCACTACCCCATTAATGCGCCGAATCAGTGATACTGAAATGGCTCATATGGAACTTCGCCGAAACTGCATAAAAAATGCTCGCAGAATTCTGACACCCCAACAGTTTGAAAAGCTGATATCTTTGTACAAAACCAAGCTTAATGCTAAGTAACGATTACTGGTTTAAGCGAGCAATTAATTACCTTCAAAGAAAGTCAGCATAAAGCTGACTTTCTTATTTATTTCTATAGACGCTTCTTACCCTTCATCCGTTTAATGATGACTACATATCCTCTATAATACGCCCTATCTAATATCACCTACCCTGACTTTCATTTTGGCCGACTAAAATCTGAATGACTGAATGCTAACTTAGTAGCATTTGGCTTATTAAAATTTGGCTTACTAAAATATAGGTAATCACATGACTCAATCAAATCAAGATACCCAGACCCTTCGCACACCTGAGCTACTCTGTCCTGCTGGTACTTTTAAGAACATGCAGTATGCTTTTGCTTATGGTGCGGATGCGGTATATGCCGGTCAGGCGCGTTACAGCTTGCGCGTGCGTAACAATGATTTTGATGAAGACAACCTACGCCGCGGCATTGAATATGCACATAGCTTAGGCAAGAAGTTTTATGTCGTGGTCAATATTCAGGCCCATAATGCTAAGCTTAAGACCTTTATCGAAGATATCCGTCCCGTCATTGAAATGAAGCCTGATGCGTTAATTATGTCAGATGCTGGCATGATTATGATGGTGCGTGAAAACTTCCCAGAAATGGAAATTCATTTGTCAGTACAAGCCAACGCCGTTAACTGGGCAACGGTTAAATTTTGGAAGCAAATGGGAGTAAGCCGTGTCATCGTTTCTCGCGAATTGTCGCTAAAAGAGATTAAGCAAATCATCGATGAAGTACCCGGCATGGAGATTGAAGTATTCGTGCATGGTGCGCTATGCATGGCCTACTCTGGTCGCTGCTTATTGTCAGGCTATATTAACAAACGTGATGCCAACCAAGGCACCTGTACCAACGCTTGTCGCTGGAGTTACAACACTTATAAAGCTGAAGAGAACGTTACCGGTGATATCGTACCTGTCCAAAATGAAGTACAGCAATTCAACCCCACTAATACTGACTCAAAACAAACTGCCGACTCAAAACAAATCGAAACCGTCAATCTTAACGGTGACGTGGTGATGGGTGATGATTATGTGCAAGCACCAAGCGATGAAGTGGTGTTACTAGAAGAACAAAACCGTCCAGGTGAGCTGATGGCCATGTATGAAGATGAGCATGGCACTTATATCATGAACTCCAAAGACCTGCGCGCCGTCGAATTGGTGCCTGAGCTGACCGCCATGGGCGTACATTCCTTAAAAATTGAAGGCCGTACTAAGTCGCACTATTATGTGGCCCGTACTGCTCAAGTGTATCGCCAAGCCATTGATGATGCGGTCGCCGGCAAGCCTTTTGATGAGTCATTAATCGGAGCTTTAGATGGGCTAGCAAACCGCGGCTACACCGAAGGCTTCTTACGTCGTCATGTTCACAGCGACTATCAAAACTATGAATACGGAGCCTCAAAAACTGACCAACAGCAGTTTGTCGCGGAGGTAACTGATATCACTGATGACCGACTTACTTTAGAGATTAAAAACAAACTTGAGGTCGGCGACACTATTGAGGTAATGACCCCTAAAGGCAACCTGACCTATACGCTTGATCAAATGTGGGACAAAAAAGGCAATCCTATAGAAGCAGCATTGGGTTCGGGATGGACAGCACAAATTATTAATCCGTTTAAGGACATTGATCGTGAAATGCTACAGTTTGCCTTGGTTATGAAAAACGTAAAACAACCAATATTTAGCTAACTGCTTTGTCTCAGTCAGTTATTTTGAGGTTAACTGTCTGATAAGGTTCAATATTTAATCGCAACATTTTAAAATAAACCGCCTTATCTGAAGGATTGCGACAACATTCGGGGGTACTAATTACACAGTACTCCCGATATAAATAATCCAACAAGTTATTATTTATGCAATTAACGCAACCTTACAAAGCTTGAGTACAGAGACGCGGCGAGAACTCTTAATATTTTTATTGCCATCACAAGCAGGTTTATCTAAACATTTATGTACGGCATTTAGAGTTACTTTTAAAGAGTTACTTCTAAAAAATTAAACAAGACGCTTTGACAATAAAGAGTCGCCGTACCCAAAGTGTTAGGCTATGAGTAAGATATAGGTAGATGATTAGATAAACGGCAATACTGCCATGCTTGATAAAGAGGTGATGCGCATTTTAATTCACTAAAATATAAAGAGTTTTATTATGAAAAAATTAGCAATCGCATTATTCGGTATCTCAACAGTTCTTGGCGCGCCAGCATTTGCTGAAACTGCTCCCAATCAAGCCACTACTTCTACCTCCCCTCATCAAGTCAGTGCCAATTATCAATGTGACCAAGGCAAACAAGTTACTGTTAATTACGCCATTAATCAATCTGGCACTCCTACCCAAGCTTCTTTTGAAGTAGAGGGTAATACTCAGCAATTACAACTTGATCCAGCCAATACCAATGAAACAGCCGTCGCCTTTAACTCAACACAAGGCTATACGTTAACTGCCAGTGTCCCTTCTCAAGACACGCCTTTTGCACAAGCCATAAATATTAATACGCCCTCTAATGACAGCGCCTTCCAAAACTGTACTGCTGTTGGTCAAGGTTAATCAGTCATTAGCCTATGAAAGTCAAAGTTATTAACCTCTTCGTTATAACTTTTTATCCCTAACTAACTATCCATAACTAGGGGAGTAACCATAAATAGGAAACCCCTATCCATAAAAAGGGACCCAAAATTAAGCAAGGATGTTTAAAAGCTTGGCCGCCTAGCAGCCAAGCTTTTTTTATGTGCCAAAATAAAGTAACAAAAATGTCGCTGAGCCCCAATATTTATTATTTAACGTTATAATACGCAGCTAACTCTCACCGTCACCCATTGTTATGCCAAATGTTTTAAGATACCTGTTAATAATCGTCGGTTTAATCCTAGTTATTGACTGCATTTTTTTAATCGCTGCTGATAAAATCAACTTCGGTACTGTCGTGCCGTTTTTGCTAGGCATGATATTTATTGCCCATGGCATTTTTTGGCCTAAAATTAAAAAGCTACTCGGCAAATATCATTACTTACGCAAGATTTGGAAAACACTTTGGGCTGGTTTTGGTATTTGGCTCGTCAGCTTTTTAGTATTTGCTTTTACCCTGCACAGCCATATTAGACAGCCTAACGAACCTTTTGAAAAAGTAGACGCTATTATTATCTTAGGCGGCGGTATTCAAGATGGTATACCCACGCCTACTCTAGCTAGCCGACTGGATACAGCGGTGCCTTTAATCCGAGAGCAGCCAGAAGCCATTGTGATTACCAGTGGTGGTGTCGGTATCGGTGAGACTCGCAGTGAGGGCGAAGCCATGGCCCAGTATTTATATGCGCTATATGGCATCCCATTAGACGATATTTATCAAGAAAAAAAGAGCACTAGCACCGAAGAGAACTTTTTATTCAGTCAAAAGATTCTGACCGATAAAAATATTTCCTTGGAGGACCCTATTGCGATTGTAACCAGTGACTTTCATATGCCCCGCTCCAAAGCCATTGCTGAGCATCAGGGCTATACCAATCTGGTAACAGTGGCAAGCCCCACCCCATTAGAGACCCGGTACAATGCTTGGTTCCGTGAATACTTTGCCTATATCAGTGGCTGGATTTTGGGTGAGTATTAATCTGTAACCCTTTAGGAGACGACCATGGCACTAAAGATTACCTCTGAGTGCATTAACTGTGACATCTGTGAACCTGAGTGCCCTAATGAGGCCATTAGCTATGACCAAAAAGGTCAAAAGACCTATGTGATTGACCCCAATCTATGCACAGAATGCGTGGGCTTTTATGATGAGCCAACCTGTGACAAGGTTTGCCCGATTGACTGCATTATCCCAGACCCTGAACGTATTGAGACTGAAGAAGAACTGCTGCAAAAGCACAAAGCCATTTGGTCGAAATAAAAATGGTATATATAAAAAAAGACCTGTCTAATTAGACAGGTCTTTTTTTATGAACGTTGACTATTAATAGCAGGCCTAGGCCTAGTTTTTAAGAATAGGCTAAAGCTTAACTTAGCTTAAAGCGCTTGTGACAACGCTGACAATGCGCCTTTTAGCATGGCCGATACCGTACTGGTATGGGTACCAATACCTGAATAAATCTCGCCATCCACGTTTAGCTGAATATAAGCGGCAGCCTTGGCATTGGTTTTGTCACTTTGACCCTCATCGTCATCACCCTGAATGAATTCAGGACTAATTGCATGCTCAGAGTAGTTGATAATGTGTAGCTTCTTACCGGTATGACGGGCTACCCCATCGATGAAAGATGACAGTGGACCATTACCATGACCAGAGATATCGATTGTCTCACCATTTAAGGTAATTTGACCGTTAAACTCAACCTCACCTCCCTTATTGTTGACACTATGGTCTAACAACTCAAAGCCAGAGTTTTGTAGGTAAGTAGATTCAAAGGCTTCCAAGATTTCTTCATTTTTAAGCTCACGGGCAGCGTCTTCGGCTTTTTGTTGTACCACACGACTAAAGTCAATCTGCATCCAGCGCGGTAAGTTGAAGCCATAGTTGCGTTGTAGAATATATGCTACGCCGCCTTTACCTGACTGACTGTTAATACGTACCACATCTTGATAGCTACGACCAATGTGCGCAGGGTCGATGGGTAGATAGGCGACATCCCAGATATTCTGAGTGCTCTGATTATTCTTCTCATTGTAATCAAGTGATTTCTTAATCGCATCTTGGTGCGAGCCACTAAAGGCAGTGAACACCAACTCACCCACATACGGATGACGGGGGTGCACAGGCAAGTTGTTACACTCACTGACCACTTGTACGATGCGGCTCATATCACTTAAATCAAGCTCTGGGTCCACGCCTTGGCTGTATAGGTTCATGGCCATAATCATGATATCCATGTTACCCGTACGCTCACCATTACCCAACAAGGTACCCTCGATACGATCAGCCCCTGCCAATACCCCAAGCTCCGCTGCCGCTACCGCACTGCCACGGTCATTGTGGGTGTGTAGACTGATGATAACGTGCTCACGGTTTTTGATATGGCGACAGAAGTATTCTACTTGGTCGGCATAGACGTTTGGCATTGAAGATTCAACCGTCGCTGGCAAGTTGATGATAACTTGCTGACCCTCTTCTGGCTTCCAAACTTCGTTCACCGCATTGACCACTTCTACCGCATAATCGGGTTCAGTTTGACTGAAGCTCTCTGGTGAATATTGGAATACCCACTCTGTGTCAGGGTGCTTAGCCGCATGATCCTGCAACATTTTTGCGCCTTGTATGGCAATTTCTTTAATTTGAGCAAGGTCTTTGGCGTAAACTTTGTCACGCTGCACTTTACTGGTTGAGTTATAGACGTGAACTACCGCACGACGGGCCCCTTTTAATGCTTCAAAAGTACGCTCAATCAAATGCTCACGCGCTTGTACCAATACCTGAATGGTCACATCATCTGGGATATGATTTTCTTCAATCAATTTACGCGCAAAATCAAACTCGACCTGTGCCGCAGAGGGAAATCCGATTTCAATTTCTTTAAAGCCCACTTCTACCAATAATTTGAAAAACTGCATTTTTTGGTCAATGGTCATGGGATCAATTAAAGCTTGGTTACCATCACGCAGATCCACACTGGCCCAAATTGGTGCTTTTTCAATAGTCTTGTTCGGCCAGGTACGGTCCGCTAGATTCGGCGCAAAGGCAAAAGGCTGATATTTGCGAAAATCAAAAGCGTCAAACTTTGGCTTAACTTTGGGTTCAACTGATGGTGCTCGGTCAGTAACTTGGCTCATGGATTGCCCTCTATGGTCTATTATTTTTTAATTACAATTAACAGCTGGGTACAACAAAATTAATAAGTATTATATCGCGAGTCTTTGTCGACTGCTTTATATATTAATCTATGCTAACTATCTTAACAAAGAATATTGAAAATAATACTGCAAAATGACGTCTAATTAAGGCTATAATTAGCACTTAACTCTAATTATCTATATAAAATTAGTGAATTAATCTAATAAAATTATAGAGAGCCTGATAAATGACTATGACTGATCGCTCACATTTCATCGACCATCCTGATTTAGACCATATTGACCGTCAAATTTTGGTATTACTGCAACAAGATGCGCGTATGAGCATTACCGATATTGCAGAAGCGGTACATTTGTCAGCAACACCTTGTGCCAGACGTATCAAACGCCTTGAAGAGACAGGTATCATTACTGGCTATCATACGGAAGTGGACCCCCAGAAATTAGGCTATAGTCTGTCAATATTTATTGCGGTCAGTATGGATCGGCATACGGCAGAGAGGTTTTCACAGTTTGAAAATAAAATACAAAGCTTTGATGAGGTGGTCAGCTGCAGTATTGTCACCGGCCGTAGTGAAGACTATTTATTGAAAGTTGTGGTGCGTGATATGGCACATTATGAGGAGTTCTTATTGCACCGTTTAAACCGTATTGAAGGGGTCAGTCAGGTGCACACCAGCTTTGAGCTGCGTGAAGTTTTTAACCGAGGCATTATTAGCTAGCTACAACTGTTAGCCGCTATATTGTAAAAAATAATTGTAGAAACAAGCAGATAGCCCCTAACACTCAAAAGGCTAACGTCGACCACTGCTAGCTTAGAAATACGAATGCTTGTACCAAACAAAAATAGACAAAGTCAAACAAACTAAGGCCATCACCAAGCCAGTAAAATAAGTGACCAACACCTTACTTAACTGACAAAAAACGTCCTATAATAAGTGATTTATGACTCAGGCCAAAGGAGCCTACATGTACGGCATAACCGACCTTACCGCTTACATCATAGGTACTATCGCTATTATTTTATTGCCCGGACCCAATAGTTTATATTGTTTGTCCGTGGCTGCCGCTCATGGGATTCGCAAAGGTTATCAAGCGATAGCTGGTATTTTCATCGGTGATGGTATCTTAATATTGATTACGGTGTTTGGAGCGGGTAGCTTACTCAAGCTTTATCCCTCACTATTTAATGCCATCAAATTAATCGGTGGGCTGTACTTGATGTACCTTGGGGTTAAATTGCTCATAGGCGCTTACCATACCTACTCGCAGCGTGCCCTACTGGCAGAAGCCACACCGCAAATTAAGGCCCCTAGCGCCCAACAAAACTATTTTTATCGGGCCATGCTGCTGAGCTTGACCAACCCCAAAGCTATTTTGTTTTTCTTATCGTTTTTTGTTCAATTTGTAGACCCCAATTACCCGCACCCTTTGCTGTCATTTTTTTTACTGGCAGTGATACTGCAAATTATCAGCTTTACTTATCTCACCGTACTGGCCTTTTCAGGACAAAAGCTGTCCAAAAAATTCAGTCAGCATCCGCTATTAATTGTAGTCAGCATGACCTTGGTCGGGTTACTGTTTATCGGATTCGCGATCAAATTGTGGCAGGCTCAACTGCTTTAAATGGCCCTTATTACAGATATTGTTAGTGTTGATTGCCACCATGAATAGGTATTAAATATCTCGCTTCTCAGGCAGGCTATTGGACGCTATTTGATAGAACATAGCAGCCGTCAACACAATGCCTACAGGTATGAGCATAGCAGTATAACCAAGTTTAAAGTAACCAAAGGCACCGACCACACCTCCGCCACAGAAGCTATACCAGATGATGGCCTGAAAACCAAGGGTCAGTTTACTGATTCTACGGCCAGCTAGCCAGTTACCAATCGCCGCCCCCATATCTGAGGTCAGACCTGTTAAATGAGTGGTACGAATAACCGCACCGCTATAAGTGGCCACCATCGCGTTTTGTAGGCCACACGCCATTGCTGCCAATAATTGACCAAAATAATCATGATGGAAAAACAATAAGAAACTACAAAACAATAGGGCGGCTTCAGTGAACAATGCCACCCCATAACGTTTGCCCAGTTTTAAGGAATCTTGCCCAATTAAGTAGCCGCTTAATATAGAGCCTGACAAAAAAGACAATAACGAGGCGCCAATGAAAAATATTCTATACCAATCAAATCGAGCCAATGCTGCCGAAAAAAGACTGACGTTGCCGGTCACATGCGACACTGACAAATTGGTAAAGCCACTTAACGCAATAATATTAACGCAGCCAGCACTGAATGCCAGCACTGCCCCGCCAATCAAAATCCACAAAGGTAATCTAGTTATCATAACCACTACTTATTGTCAAGGCCTCACAAAATACGACCTTAAATCAAAGTTATTTGCTATTGATGATTGCTATTGCTGCCGCCCAATAGACCCACGATTGGATAAACCATGGCTATTGAGCGGATAATGATATTAATTTGCTACTGATTTTAAGTTGATACTGATGTTAAATTGGTACTGACATTAAACTGATATTTCCATTAAACGGCTATTAACATTGAACTGTTAACAACCATGAACGATTGCCAACTGCTACCCAATGCGGCTTATAGCGCACTACCCAGTAAGCTAACCCGTGCATCGTTAAACATATCCATATCAGGGGCCAAAGTACGCATAAAACGGTCAAAATAGAGCATCTGCTTGGTCAATAAAGCGAAATCTCGTGGGAAATGAATACCATGGCGCTTGCCCACTTCCACTATTTCTAACATCATTTTATTAAGTTCATCGGCCTGCTCTTTGCTATTAAAGGGCTTACCGCTGGTATAGGTTTTGTCTTCCGCCATGATGCGGGTGATCATTTTTGCCAAGTCGCCTGCCAGCTCAGCTTGATCTACTTTTTCTCGCTCATAGGTCATGCCCATGTCGATCATACAACCGGCCATGGTGACATAATCGTTTTCTTGCAATGCTTGCATCATACCCATACAGGCTTGCCAGCTTTCAGGGGCTAATTTACCGACGATACCAAAGTCAATAAACCCAATACGGCCATCTTCTAGCAGCATCAAGTTGCCGGCATGTAAATCAGCATGGAAACTATTGCACAGCATCAAACTGGTAAACCAAGTATTCAAAGTATCGGCCATCACTTGAGCAGGGTCATCGCAGTACTGACGCATCGCTACTTCATCGATCATAGAGATACCATGCAAGCGGCTCATGGTCAGTACACGCTTGGTAGTTAACGTATCCACCACTTCAGGCGCCACAACTCTTGTGTTGCCGGTGACCTTTAAGAACTGCTGGAAATCTCTAATGTTGGCTGCCTCTGCGATAAAATCAGTCTCGGCCAACATGCGGGTACGAATCTCATCAATAATGGGAGAGATACTCGCAAAGCGCATTTGCGGCATTAGCTTTTCCATAATCTTGGTCACGCCGTGTAGCACGCCAAGATCCGTTTGCATAATGACATCGACATCTGGCTTTTGTACTTTGAGCACCACTTCTCGCCCATCCGGCAATGTGGCGGCATGGACCTGAGCGATACTGGCAGAAGCCAATGGCTTTTCATCAATTTTTATAAATAAGTCTTCTAAGCGCTGACCATCGGTTAACAGCTCTTCTTGTAGCACTTGCTCAATATACTTGAAGGGCAATGGCGTGGTTTGGTCCAAACAGCCTTGGAATGCAATAACATAATCGCGAGGAAATAAAGACGGTGTACTGGCAATAAACTGACCAATTTTGATATAGGTCGTGCCCAATTGCTCGAAGGTCTCACGCAGCATGACAGCGTCAAGACGCTCGCCTTTGGCTACCCTTAAAGCAGACAACCCTGCAACACTGGCAGTGTGACGAACACGATTTACAACATTGAAGGATTTTTTGAGTAAATTAGGCATAGTTATTTGGTTCTATTAAAAAACAGTTATTTAGTTCTATTAAAAAAAGGTTATTTGGTTCTATTAAAAAAATAGTCAATCGGTTCTATGAAAAAAAACAGTTATTTGGATCTATTAAAAAATAGGTTAAGACCGTAACCCTATAAATTATAACCGAAAATTAGATATGTAGATCGTGACCGCAACGATCACAAAACTGAGCACCGGCTGCATGACCAAACTTACCGCAGTTGGGACACGTGACTGGGTGTAGCTGTGGGCGCATACTTTTGGCCAATTCTGAGGTAAAAATACCGGTGGGTACCGCAATAATGGAGTAACCGGTCATCATCACCATGGTCGCTATAAACTGGCCCAGCGGCGTCTTCGGCGACATATCTCCATAACCTACTGTGGTTAGGGTTACCGTCGCCCAGTAGATAGATACCGGAATACTGGTAAAACCATTTTCCGGACCTTCTACCACGTAGATAACCGAACCGAAGATCATAACCAGCAGCACTAATGATAAGAAGAATACGGTAATCTTCTGCTGACTGGTCCTAAGTGCTGAGGCCAAGAAGCCTGCCTGCTGCATATAAGACTTGAGTTTAAGGACTCGGAACACACGCAGAATACGTAAAATACGCACCACGATTAAGTACTGCACGCCGCCAAATATCAGACTTAAATAACTGGGCAGTACCGACAACAAATCCACTACCCCAAAGAAGCTAAAGGCGTAGCGTACACGATTGGGCGCTGAAAAAAGGCGAAGCAGATATTCTATGGTAAACAAAATGGTGAAGAACCATTCGGCGTAGAAGAATACCGTGCCAAATTGCAGACGCAGATACAGCACACTGTCCAACATCACCACAGCCACACTGGCGGCAATGGCTATCAATAGCACAATATCGAACAATTTACCTAAAGGCGTATCGGTCCCTTCAATAATAATATGGATGCGATCGCGTAGGTTATTAAGCGTATTTGAGGAGAGTTTTTTCATAAATACGGGTTACTGGTCTATAATAGAAGGCCATTATACGTGATTAAGTTAACAATGTTACCTATTACCCCAATTTTGTTTAACGTTGTGTTGTTTTGATAGGCAGTACGCCACTATATTGCCATAAGCTTGGATAGCAGGGACTAAAATACAGCACAATAAATTCTGTTATAATTGGCCTGTTTTAGCCAATGTGGTTAGGGGATTAAAACTGGTTAAGACCCTCTTTTAAAGAGCCGCTTCTCTACAGTCAGCTATCCTAGACACAATATCGTGTTAACACCTTTTATCGAGAACTGATTTATATTGATCTGTATTGATTAAAGGTCATTAGCTATTACCGTACAACCCCCTTCTCTCAATGACATGAATGATAAGTTATTGGGATATTAAGTTAGCAGATGGACGGCATAAGTGTGCTGTGGCTGGCCTATTCTTACAGTCGCAGAACTACTTTGCCTTTATGACATTAAAGTCGTTTTTGACAATTAATTTGTTTAACGTAATTTATAAGGATAAACACATTATGGCAGGTCATTCTAAATGGGCAAATATCAAGCACAAGAAGGCCAAAGAAGATGCCAAGCGTGGCAAAGTCTTCACTAAAATTATTCGTGAGCTGGTTTCCGCGACCAAGCAAGGTGAACCTGATCCCGAGACCAACCCTCGCTTACGTGCGGCAGTTGAAAAAGCACTTTCAGCAAATATGACCAAAGACACCATTCAGCGCGCTATCGAGCGTGGGGCCGGTAATGCTGAAGGCGGCGAAATGGATGAGCTGACCTATGAAGGTTACGGCGTAGGCGGTGTGGCTGTCTTGGTTGAGACCATGACTGACAACGTTAACCGTACAGTGAGTGAAGTACGTCACGCCTTTACCAAGTTTGATGGCAACTTAGGCACGTCAGGCTCAGTGTCTTATCTGTTTACCAAACGCGGTGAAATCTTATTTGACGATGTGTCACTGGAAGATGAAATCATGCTAGTGGCATTAGATGCTGGCGCGTTGGATATTGAAAACGATGGTGAGAGCTTATTGGTTATCACTGAACCGGCAAGCTTTGGGGCGGTAAAAGATGCTTTAAATGCGGCTGGCTATGAATCGAGCAACGCGGAAGTAACCATGTCGCCTTCGACCACTGCCTTAATTGACAATATCGAAGATGCTGAAAAAGTCATGAAAATGATCGATATGTTAGAAGATTTAGACGATGTACAAGATGTGCATACCAACGTCGACTTCCCTGACGAAATCTTACAACAATTGTCATAAGTCTATTTGCCGCGACGATATATAAAGTGATAAAAGACAGCTCTATTGATTAGACATAAACCATAAAAAATCCCGCTAATATTTAGCGGGATTTTTTATGGGTCTAACCAGCCTTGTTTTATCGCAAACTGCAACTGCTCAGGGGTGTCAATATCGAGACTAAGCTTACTATTGTCAACCACACTGAGCTCATTATTGGATAAACTTCTAATTAAGTAACGCAGCCCCTTATCGCCGTTAAGTAGCGGCTGCCACTGAATTAATAGCTGGTAATCAATGTTGATGGGTAAGCCGACAATGGATTTACTATCGTCTGTATGTTCAAGATGGGATGAAGTCTTTTCTGTAATTTCATAAGATTTAGGATAGTGGCTGGCAATGACTTTATTATATGAGCCCACCTGTTTAATGCCTCTAATCCCATTATCGCCTGCCAGCAACTGCTGTAAATGAGTCGCCTCTAATAATATCTGATCCACACCTAATATCAGTACTCGCTCAATATACAAGCCCTGCGCTACTTTGGCAGTTAACGTATCTATCGCCAAACTTAGACTGTGCGCCATACCTTGTTCAGGTTCGGTGTTAATCACAGGCATCACCACATCATGCTGTGCCGCCAAGGTCTGACTCAATTGGATAGTTTCACTCTGTGAACTAGCGATAACCAATAAAATGGCACTGGGGTTCGTGGCCAATGCTAGGTTTGTCATTACCTCAAGCAGCGGTTGAGACTGCTTCTTTAATAGCTGCTTGGGCTGACCTAAGCGCTGACTTAACCCACTGGCCAATAGGATCACAGCATGAGATTGTTCCGGTAAGTTTGGGTCTTTATTGCTAGCGTTTTGCTTTATCATTAATTAAACACTTCAAATTGTGCGTTAGTCGCCTGAGTTGAATCAACTTGTGAACGTTGCACAGGCTGTTTGTTAATTACATTGCTTAGCTTTACAGTTTTTAGGTTTACCTTGTGCATGACTGCATTGATTTCTGCCATGATACCTAAAGCTAAGGCTTCAGGCCCCTCGCCACCCAGTTTCAAACCAATTGGATAGTGTAACTGCTCAATACCGGCCTGAAACTCATCGACATTACCATCATACGCTTCGGTAATCTCATCAATCAAACGCTCAGTACGGTACTTCGGTCCCAATTGACCCAAATAGCCAGGTGGATTGGCAAGCAATACTTTAAGTCGGGCTCTATCTTGAGTCAAGCTGTGCGACATTACCGCCACCGCAGCATTGCGACTAAGTTCAATAAGGGTTTCGCTGTCCTCTAAAGGCAAACAAAGCACCCTATCAGCCTGCATAAAGCGAGCACGGGTAGCATAATGGCTACGGCTATCAATAACAGTCACCTGCCAATCCTGCATTTTTGCCAACGTGACCAAAGGCATCACGTCATTACCTGCACCACAGATTAGTAGCTTAATTTGCGGCTGTAAACGGCGTACCAGCCACTGAGTCTGTACCCGCTGCTGTAACGAATTATCAACTGCGCCTTGTAGCGTGACAAATTGTGCGGGCTTCTGTTGATATTGTTCTAAGCACAATGTGTTTATGGCTTGACTCAGTATCGGATCATGTATCGCATCATTGGGGCTTGGTTCACTGAGGTCATTTACTCCCATGCTGTCTTTATTTAGTGCAAACTGATCTAAATTGACATGTAGACCAATGGGATGATCAGACGACTCAGAACGGACTAAAGTGGCCACCGTCATAGGCTGACCACTACGACGCACCTGCTTCATGCTCTGAAGTAACTGCGCCGCAGAAGCCAATCGTTCAAACAGCACGTGTACTCGACCATTACAACCTAAGCCAAAATTAAGCTCAAGTTCGCTGTCCATGCTATTTTCAATATCATGTTCATCACTATGACTTGTAGCACCACTCTCATCTTTATCGGCAATACCCTCACCCGTCTGATAGACCTGGACCACCGGACCTTGACGGGTAAGCCAAAACGCCTTTTTGATAATGTGCGGCTCTAAACAGCCGCCACTAATCATGCCCGCTGAGCGACCATCGGCACAGATGAGCATCATAGCCCCCGCTTTACGATATGCGGAACCTTCAGTATGGACTACGGTCGCTAGTACTGCCTCACCTTGCTCATTAAGGGTCTGATCAGCAAGTTTTAGAATGTCGGACACCTTGTTCATAAGCACATCTTCTTGTTTTAAATAGTCTTTTAAGAAACAAGATTGTTTTAAATAAACAATCTTGTTCTAAAAAACTAATCTTATGTTGAATAAGTTAAGCCTAAAAATAAAACAAGAGCTTAATCAGGTAACTGATCAATCAGCTTATCCAAGGTAATCGGGAAGTCATAAACTCGAACCCCTACCGCATTATAAACCGCATTGGCAATGGCAGCTGCTGCGCCTGAAATGGCAGTTTCACCAATACCTTTGATGTGCATAGGGTTGGTATAAGGGTCATCTTCTTCAACTAAAATAACTTCTAGCTGTGGCACATCTGCATTGACTGCCACATGATACTCAGCCAAATCATGATTACACAGTCGACCATCGCGTTTATCATGGATAATTTCTTCCATTAACGCCGCGCCAATACCGAATACCATACCTCCATAACACTGCGATGTCGCAAGCTTATGATTTAAAATACGACCTGCAGTGAAGGCGCCGGTCATGTTTTTAACACGAATTTCACCAGTGACACGATGTACAGCAACTTCAGCAAAGTTAGCCCCATAACAAGCTTGGCGATGTGACTTACCATTTTTACCCGGAGCAATGGCCCCTTTAGCACTTAGCTTCTGTCCGTCAAGCTTAGCGATAATATCTACCAAAGGATAGGCGGCATAGTCGCTAAAGTCATAATCTGTCTCATCAGAATCAGTGAGTGACACAGACAGTCCTGCCTTGTCAGCGATATTTTCCACGTTGTCTTTTAGCGTGTCTAGCGCAGTATCTAATGCATCCTTACCGGCTTCTAAAGCGCTTTCTGCCAAGCTAGGGTCATGCTCTCCAGTCTGGGACACTTTTCCTTGCTCTAATTGCACATTATCGGCATGTAATCCTACCAATTTAGCAATCTGCTCTCTTAGCTCAGCACAGGCTAGATAGATACTACTACCCGCACTAGCAGCCCCGAAGCTTCCTCCAGACCCTGGAGTAGAAGGATAATCACTGTCGCCTAATTGCATATCAATATGATCTATCGGTAAGCCTAATAAGTCTGCGGCTACTTGGGAAAATACTGTGTAGGAACCAGTACCGATATCGGTCATATCAGACTCGATAACCGCTTTTATACCCAAAGATTTGCTAGGATCTAGTTGTAGCGTAGCACGAGCTTCAGCAGGCATTAACTGATTGCCACGTGAGGCCACTGCCATACCCGTTCCTATCCACCAATCGCCTTCCAACTGGCTGGCAGGCTTAGGATTGTGTTTTTCATCCCAGCCAAATGCTTTAGCGCCCTGCTCTAGACAAGGCAGTAACTGACGCGTTGAAAAAGGCACCTTAAGTGAAGGGTCTTCCTCAGGCTCATTACGGCGACGAAGTTCAATAGGATCGATACCTAATTTGCAGGCTAGCTCATCCATCGCACATTCTAAAGCCAATTGGCCGACCGCCTCGCCTGGGGCACGCATTGACCCAGATAACGTCCAATTCATTTCTACCATTTCGTAGCTTACCCTACGGTTGTCACCCTGATATAAGAAATGAGTTGACAAGCCAGCAGGCTCAAAAAAGCTTTCTTTAGGCAGGTTACTACTAATAGTGTCATGAATAATAGTATTTAATACCCCATTTTCATCGCTACCCAGCGCAATACGTTGACGGGTATTTGAACGACGTACCGTAGCTTCCATGACTTGCGGACGCGTCATAACAATAAGTACAGGACGCTCGAGTTGTTTCGCCGCAATAGCTGCAGCAATAGTTTCGGGAGCAATACCCAATTTACTACCAAAGCCACCACCGACAAACTTAGAAATAAGATGTACTTTTTCTTTTCCAATTTCTAACGCATCGGCAATTTGCTTTTGACCAAATGCTACCATTTGGTTAGCTGAATAAATGGTCAGCTCATCGTCTTCCCAATAAGCAAGGCTGGCATGCGGTTCCATAGCAGAGTTACTTTGGCTAGGTGTGGTATAGACATTATCTACCGTTACTGGCGATTGCTCTAAAGCTTTATCCGGATCACCTACAACACTATTTTTATCCGAGCCTTCTTTCTCATTCACTTCATGAGCGTTTTTAAGCTCTTTACTAAATTCTAGTGCAGCTTTATCGGTCTCATCTTCATAAGTAATAACCAAGGCATTAGCACCCTCGGTTGCGGCTTCTAAAGTCTCTCCAATAACCACTGCAATCGGTTGACCGTGATAATCAACATCCGTAGCACCCTGAGTAGGCGCTTTCGCCTTTCCGCCTTGCTGCGAGTTACGCAAAAAATGCTTGGCGTCTGTCACAACTTTGATAACACCTGGAATATCGGCTACTGAATCAGTATCTATACTTTTAACCTTACCTTTGGTAATAGTAGCACCGGCCAATACACCATATGCCATATTGTCTCTATGAAACTCTGCTGAGTACGTCGCTTGACCACTCACTTTAAGCGACCCATCAACTCGGGTAATAGGCTGACCAACGAGTTTGCTTGAAGTCTTATCAAACAGCGTCTCAACCGGCCCGTTCATCATCATTTTTTTGGTGGGTTCAGAACCCAAAATATCTGTATCAAATAAAGTCATGATTATGCGTCCTTAGCGGCTAGAGCACGCTCAATAATTTGTTTTAGTAACCGACGGGTTAAAGCAATTTTGAAGTCATTTTTACCATGTCCCTGCGCCTCTTTTAATAAGATATTAGCCGCTTTAACGATATCAGGCACACTGCCTTTGCTGCCTTCTAGACTGGCTTCGACTGCTTCATTGCGCCAAGGTTGAGAGCCAATACCGCCAAAGGCCAATCTTACAGTGGATAAGGTACCCTCAGCATCGACATCAATGACCGCCGCGCAAGATACCAATGCAAACGCATAAGAGGCACGATCTCGCACCTTATCGTAAGTGTGCATACCTTTAATCGGCGGTGGTAATACCACATGAGTGATTAACTCACCTGGCTCTAATACGGTCTCAATATGCGGTGTATCACCGGGCAGCTGATAAAAGTCTTTGATTTCGATGCTACGTGTAGTGCCATCTGCTTTTTGAGTTTCTAAAGTAGCATCTAACAGGCGCATTGCCACTGCCATGTCTGAAGGGTGCTGGGCGATACAATGTTCGCTGGTACCTAAGATGGCCAATTCACGATTTTCACCATCGATGGCAGGACAGCCAGTGCCTGGTTCACGTTTGTTACAGGCACTGTCCGTCTGATAAAAGTAAAAGCAGCGGGTACGTTGTAAGAAGTTACCACCGGTAGTGGCTTTATTACGCAGTTGACCTGATGCCCCTGCTAGGATAGCGCGTGACAACACGGGATAATTGGCTATAACGGTAGGATTTGCTGCCAAATCACTGTTGGTCACTAAGGCCCCTATACGTAGGCCACCTTCAGGAGTTGACTCAATCTGCTTTAATTCAAGCTGAGTGATATCGACCAATTTAATAGGTGTTTCAATTTCAAACTTCATTAGGTCAATTAAGTTAGTACCTCCACCAATAAAGGCAGCACCTTTTGAACTACCCTCAATACAAGCAGGCTTTAACTCATTGGCACGTATATATTGAAATCGTTTCATGAGTTTACTCCTGTTAATTGTGAGCGATTGGCAGTACTTGGGTTGGCGGTATTAGAATGTTGATCAGTTTTGGCAGGTGGGGATTTTAATTGAGCTTCACTAGGCGGTGGTGACCAGATACCGGTCACTGTTGAAGACAATGCGCCATTAGAAGAATCGACTTGAACCTCAGTCTGTAACAGCTGATTTTGTTGGATTTGTTTTTCAAGTACTTCGGTAATTGCTTTAATGATATTGGGATAAGCAGAGCAGCGGCAAATATTGCCACTCATACGCTCGGCTATCTCATGTGCCATTAATGCATTTGGCTGGGTTAAGTCCTCGGTAACATAGCTTGGCCAGTTTTGCTTCACCTCTTCAATTAAAGCAGTGGCTGAACAAATTTGACCAGGGGTGCAATAACCACACTGAAAGGCATCATTGTCTCGAAATGCTTTTTGCAAATCAGACAGGGTTTCAGGTAAACCAATACCTTCAATAGTGGTAATCTCATCCCCTTCATGCATTACAGCTAGGCTAAGACAAGAATTGACCCGTTGACCATTAATTAAAATAGTACAGGCACCACATTGCCCATGATCACAGCCCTTTTTGGGACCGGTAATCTTAAGATGATGGCGGCAAAGATCAAGTATGGTGGTTCGAGGATCAAGGTCTTCGAATTGATAGGGTTTATTATTGATATTGAGTGTTAGAGTTGTCATGCTGGCGTCCGCTGGCAAGTGAAGTTTGGGTAAAAATCTTATAAAAACAGTTTTTCCGCTTTGTTATCTATCCTAATGAAAAATCAAAAGTTTTTTTATTAGCTCGTGTTGTTAAACTGTGCTTTTTAGTAAACGAAATAACTATTTTGTTTTAGATGGCTTAATAAATGAGTCTGAACAAGCGCTAAACGTTTGTTAAATTTAGGGTAAATAAAAAACTCTGCATATAAGAAACTGAACACAAAAAACTCTGAACATAAAAAACGCTAAGCATCAAAACATTGGACATAAAAAAGACCCTCACCACCTTAAGTAGTGAAGGTCTTCTTTATAAAGCTGATTAGCTGATTAGTTTCTTAGATAGAAAGCTCTGTTTATGCTAGGTCAATAAGCCGCCGTCCACATTGATACAAGCGCCTGTGGTATAGCTTGAAGCATCAGATACCAAGTACAATACGGTGCCTGCCATCTCCGAAGGCTGTGCCACCCGCTTTAACGGTATCATTGCCAGTGCCATATTAAGCACTTTGTCATTTGAGGTGAGCGCTGAGGCAAACTTAGTATCAGTTAGTCCTGGCAGTAACGCATTGACTCGAATATTATCAGGGCCACACTCTTTGGCAAAAGCTTTGGTCATGCTGATGACTGCCGCTTTGGTAATAGAATATATACCTTGTTTATCGCCTGGACTTACCCCGTTGACTGAAGCGGTGTTTAAAATAACCCCACCGCCCTGCTCGCGCATCATCTTGCCAGCCGCTGTCGACATAAAGAAGTAACCCCGAATATTAACGTCAACAGTCTTATCAAACGCAGCCAAATCGGTGTCCAAGATATGACCATAATAAGGATTGGCAGCAGCATTGTTGACTAGGATATCAATACGACCAAACTCATTTTTGATATGCTCAAATATGGCCTCAATCTGAGACATTTCGCCGACATGACAGGCGTAAGCCGTGGCTTTTCCACCGTCTGCTACGATACTATCAGCCACTGCCTGACACGCATCTATTTTGCGACTAGAAACAATGACCTCTGCGCCATAAGCGGCCAGTAAACGGGCGATGGCTTCACCAATGCCACGACTGGCACCGGTTACCAGCGCCACTTTTCCAGTTAAATCAAAGAAGTCTTTCATAAAAAATTCCTTTTTAGTAGATAAATACACGTTACAGGCAAGATGCGGCATAGTTATGCCAACATACCCCCATCTAACGTTAAGCTATGACCATTCATGAAGGTGCTCTCATCACTGGCCAGCCAAGCAATCGCACTGGCAATCTCTTCAACCTTACCCAGTCGCCGCATAGGGCTGGCTTTCAGTAGAGCTTGTTGCTGCTTTTCACTCATATTAAGCATGCTGTTGCGTACCATAGGCGTATCGATAAAGCTTGGGCAGACAGCATTAAACCTTATATTGGCGCGGGCATACTCAATCGCTGCTGATTTGGTCAGGCCAATTACCGCATGCTTTGAGGCACTGTAAGCCGACAGCATAGGGGCTGAGCGTAGGCCGGCAATAGAGGCTACGTTAATCACTTGACCACCACCATTAGGGCTCAGGCAAGCAATAGCAGCGCGCATACAGTGCCAAACCCCTTTTACATTTACCGCCATGCAGCGATCAAAGTCGTCCTCTGTTAACTGGTGTAGCGGCGCTGGCGGATGATCAACCCCCGCATTATTGATGACCACATCAAGGCCTCCCAATTGCTTCACTGCATAAGCAAATAACGCTTCAACTTCAGCAGCTTGAGTGACGTCTACTTTCATAAAGCTTATCGTTTGGCCTGACGCCTGAGCTTGTTCTGCTAAAGCCTGGCCCAAATCCTCAGCCAAATCAGCAATCACTACTTTGGCACCGCGACTGGCCAATAGCCGTGCGCTGGCTGCGCCAATACCTGAAGCGCCGCCTGTAATTAAAATGCGTTTATTTAAAACGTTTGCGACGGTTTTGTTGGGTTCAAATTCCATTTTGATACTCAGCTTAGTTCGGTTTTTATATTAAAGATTATGAGATTAAGGGCTATTAAATTCAGGGTTATCCAATTGACAGATAATCGTTATACATCTAACAGATAGTTAATTTAAAGTGGCTAAAACCACTGTGGCTGCATATCGCTACACACTGAATTGTCAGCGGTTAATAGCTCGATATCACGTTGAATAAGCGGTAACTCCCAATCGATGAAGTATTTTGCCGCCTGTATTTTGCCGTGATAAAAGTTTTGTTTATCGCTATCTTCAGTAAGCGCCAATAGTTGCTCAGCCTTGCTGGCTTGACGAATCCAAATCCAGCTTATAACCATAGTGGCAAATACATTCATCAGCGCTTGAGCGTTGGCAGTCAAAGTGGCCGTCTGCGGTGTGGTTAGGGTTTGACCCACATGCTGCAATAGAGGTTGCAACTGTTCGATATAAACCATTAATTTTTTGGCAAGTTTGGCGGTTTGTGGAGTGGTAATAGCCGTGAGGTCTCGAGTGATTTCTTGCTGTAATACTTTTAACCCTAAACCCTGCTTTTGCCATAGTTTACGGAAGGTTAAGTCCAATGCTTGAATGCCATTGGTGCCTTCGTGAATGGGATTTAAACGGTTATCACGCCAAAACTGCTCAGCTTGATACTCTCTGGTATAGCCTGCACCGCCCAATACTTGAATGCCCAAATCATTGGCTTTAGGGCCATACTCTGACGGCCAAGCTTTTAATACTGGGGTCAATAAATCCAATAGCTCAGCCAACTCTTGCTTTTGGGTCTCATCGTCACAGGTATTAATGCGATCAATTAAGTTTGAGCCATACAAACACAAAGATATTCCACCTTCGCTATAGGCCTTTTGCGCCAATAGCATCCGCTTCACATCGCCATGCTCAATAATTGGGGCAGCATCATCTTCTGGGCTTAAATGTGGTGCGACACGTCCTTGTAACCGATCTTTGGCATAGGCTAGCGAATACTGATAGCCACGGTAGCCTATCATTGCCGCCCCAAAGCCTACCGCAATACGGGCTTCATTCATCATCTTAAACATGTAGCGAAGACCAAAGTCCTCTTCACCGATTAGATAGCCCACACACTCATTATTATCACCAAAGCTCAAAGCAGTCGAAGTGGTGCCACGATAGCCTAGTTTGTGAATCAAACCTGCTAAATGTACGTCATTACGCTCAGCAACTTGACCTTGCTCGTCCAGACGGTATTTGGGAACCACAAATAAGGAAATGCCTTTTACCCCTGCCGGCCCACCCGGAACTTTGGCCAGTACCAAATGCACAATATTGTCAGATAACTCATGATCGCCGCCTGAAATATAGATTTTACTGCCGCGAATACGATAAGTACCATCCTCTTGCTTAATAGCTGTGGTTCGAATATCTGCCAATGACGAGCCTGCATGAGGTTCAGTCAACGCCATAGTTCCGGTAAATTCGCCGGTTAACATGCGCGGGATAAATGCTTGTTTAATGGTGTCATCGGCAAAGTGAGTCAACACATTGATGGCCGCTGAGGTCAAAAAGGGATAGGCTGTGGTAGCTGGGTTTGCGGCCATAAAATAACCACTTAGCGCGGTCATTACGGTCTCTGGCAGCTGCATTCCGCCCTCTTCAAAGTTATAACGCCCGGCAATAAACCCCGATTCTCTAAAAGCGTCAAAGGCAACTTTCACCTCTTTTATCATACTGACTTTCTGGCCATCGAACTTAGGCTCATCTTTGTCAGCGGTTGTATTGTGAGGCAGAAATAAATCAGTGGCGATTTTCTTGGCGGTATCGATAGTGGCATCGAAGGTATCACGTGAATGCTCAGCGAACTTAGGGTGCTGACATAATTTTTCGGTGTCTAATACATCATAAAGCTGAAACGGTAATTCAAACTCATTAATCAGGATATCTGCGTCCATGCTACTTGCTCCATTAATTCTACTGGCTACTGATTTAGCCCATTGTTTAGATCGTTCATTCAAACTATTCATCTAGCGCTGTTGGTGATTAGCACTTAACGTTTAGCATTTAAGGCCGGTTATTCAATTAAGGCTAGTTATTCAATACTAGTCTAATTTTAGCAGCCACCCTATTGTCATTTATGACATAATTAAGGGCATAACTGACAAAACTCTTGCTTAACGTTGTTTATCACACCCGCAAGCATTCATCAGTATCCATTACAGCATTCAAAGGAATGAACATGCATAACAATCAACCATTTAACGTCATTATTGTCGGCTTCGATGGGGTGCTCGGTAGTGCGCTCACGGGCGCTTTAGACTTGTTTTCGTTTACCGGTGTTAGTTGGCAACGCTTTTTAGGACAGGCAATACAGCCGAGATTTAAAGTGCAGATTGCCAGTTTAAACGGTGCCAATATTCGCTGTAGCAATCGTTTAATCATGCAGGCACATTGTGATATCAAACAGGTAGCCGAGTGTGATTTACTGCTTATTCCCACCATTGGTGACTCAATTGATAAAGTGCTGGCAAGCAACCGTGAACTTATCAGCCACCTACAGCGTTTGGCCGATACCCAAACCGATATCGCCAGTAATTGTAGTGGTGCTTTTTTATTGGCTGAGGCAGGACTGTTACAAGGTAAGACCGCGACCACTCACTGGGGCTATGCCAGTAAGTTTAAGCAAGATTATCCTGAGGTAGATTTGCAGCCGAAGCAGTTCGTTACCCAGTCAGACAATATATTTTGTGCAGCAGGCGGCAGTGCTTTTTATGATTTAGCACTGTTACTGATAGAACGCTATTGTGGTCGAGAGGTTTCAGCACAGGTCGCCAAGACCCAAGTCATTGATAAAAAAATAGGCGACCAGAGTAGCTATACCAATGCTACCTTGCACAGCCCACATTCAGACCCTGTGGTAACTCGAATACAGCATTATATTGAACAGCATTACACTGAGTCATTACAGGTAAACGAACTGGCGGCTCTAGTTAATATTACACCACGAACCCTGAATAGACGTTTTCAAGCTTGTTTATCGATGCGCCCTATTGAATATATTCAGGCAGTGAGAATTGAGCAAGCGAAGCGGCTGCTTGAGTCGGCGGATGTCAGTATCAAAACATTGGCCTACCAAGTAGGCTATCATGACTTGTCATCATTCAGTCGCTTGTTTAAACGGGCTACCAATTTGACCCCCAAAGCTTATCAGCAGAAGTTTTCTCGGACTTTAATTTAAACGGGCTTTTCAATCTTAAGTAATAACCGCTTTTTATCCAATCCCCCTGTATAGCCGCCCAAACCGCCATCGCTGGCCACTACTCGATGACAAGGAATGATAATACTAAACGGGTTTTTGCCATTGGCATTAGCCACCGCGCGGTAGGCTGTCGGTTTATCGATATTTTGTGCTAACTGAGCATAGCTTATAGTTTCTCCATAAGGAATTTGTTGCAACGCTTTCCAGACACTTTGTTGAAACGGAGTCCCCAACGACAAATCTAAAGAAATATCGAACTGTTGTAACTCGCCAGCGTGATAACGCTCTAATTGAGTGATGGTGGTTAATAGCAAAGCCTCAACTGGACTTTCTTTGCTTAGGCTATTTTTATCTATAAACTGAAAATCCTCATTAACTAATCTGTGATATTTTTTTAATGGGTTCAGTGACTTTGATTCAGACCACTCTTGACCATCTGCTAGCCAATCTAAGCTGACCAACTTCGGCGTCTCGGAGGCCACAGCAGACGCAATAAGTAACAATCTGTACTGTGCAAACTGAGTGATGGTAACAATCATTATCAGGGTCCTCAAACAAAAAAATGGCACCTTATGATGCCATTTTTTTAAGATTAAAGCTTACTTTTTGAGATAGACATAAGCCTATTATTCATCGGTTTCAAACAATGCTGCCACAAACTGCTTCGGACTAAAGGCACGTAAGTCATCAATAGACTCGCCCACACCGATATAGCGGATTGGGATATCTGTGGTATTGGCAATATTAAACACTACACCACCTTTGGCAGTGCCATCAAGCTTGGTAATGGTGATACCGGTTAACGGAACAGCGTCATTGAAGATTTTAACCTGATTAATGGCATTTTGACCGGTACCCGCATCAAGTACAATCATACCTTCGTGCGGTGCTGTCGGATCTGATTTGCGCATGATACGCACTACTTTTTCAAGCTCGGCCATTAAGTGAGTTTTGTTCTGCAAGCGTCCCGCAGTATCAGCAATTAGGACATCGATATTTTTGGCCTTCGCTGACTGCATCGCATCAAATACTACTGAGGCACTATCGGCACCATGACCTTGAGCCACTACTGGAATATTATTGCGCTCACCCCAGATCTGAAGCTGTTCAGTGGCGGCGGCACGGAAGGTATCACCGGCTGCTAACATCACTGATTTACCTTCGGCTTGTAAGCGTTTTGCCAGTTTACCAATGGTAGTGGTTTTACCCACACCGTTTACGCCAACCACCAAAATAACGAAAGGCTTCTTCGAGGTATCGATAATCAGGGGCGCTACTTTGGGCTCCAAAATCTCAACCAACTCTTTTTGCAAGGCTTTATACAAAGAGTGTGAGTAAATCAAATCACCACGTGCGGTTTGCTCAGTCAGACTCTTGATAATCTTATCTGTGGCTTCTACCCCAATATCGGCGACCAATAGCTGATCTTCGACTTCCTCTAGCAGCTCATCATCGATCTCTTTACCACCGATTAAGATGTTAGCCACACCTTCGGCTAAGTTCTTACGTGACTTAGTGAGGCCCGACTTCATACGTGAGAACCAACCGCCCCGTTTTTTATCTTCTTCAGCCTGTTGAGCTTTCTGGGCGCTGGTCTGGGTCAATGGCTGTGTATCTGCAGTGGTTTGCTGTACTGCGGGTGCTACCGGCTTTGGCTCAACTGGTTTTGACTCAGGCGGTAACGTTGATGCAGGAGTCACCTCTCGTTGCTGCTCTACACGTGGCGTCTCAATAATAGGGATATCTTCTGCACTGGGCAGGTCCGGCAGTGTGATGTCGTCATCATCTAGCTCATCTAAGCTACCATCTAGGTCAATGATGATGCGAGTCGGATTATTTGAATTGTTCATGGGCCTCTCTTTTTATAAGGGTTTTTATAGGGGATTAAGTGGTTTAATAAACGATTATTTGGTAAATGTTATTATTGTTGCCTAGTTTACCATAATTGCCTCAAACCTTGATAAATCCCCTTACTAAGGCTACTAAAATCAAAAATTTAACTTTTTTCCACTTTTTTGCAGAAAAAATTTGACAGATATTGATATATGTATATAATACGCTCCTACATTCAGACGATATATAACGTTTGATTTGTGCAGGAAGTTAAGCCTTTAGAATTTGCGGTATATGCAAATTCTCTTGCGCAATTAATAATATTTATTTTAATTGTGATAGGTATTATAGCTTTTAGCCAAGCACAGCTTGGCTCTTGCGAAGCTAAAAACGTCTCCCAGACGTTTTCTTAACGCTTCTCAGGGTGATTAGCTCAGTTGGTAGAGCGTCTGCCTTACACGCAGAATGTCGGCGGTTCGAATCCGTCATCACCCACCACTTATTTTAGAGAGTGGTTAAATATTCTAAAGCGACCTAAGCAGCGGTAGTTCAGTTGGTTAGAATACCGGCCTGTCACGCCGGGGGTCGCGGGTTCGAGTCCCGTCCGCTGCGCCATATTTTAAAACTGGTTTTTAAAACAAAGTTTCAGCCTCAAGTATTAATTTACTTGAGGTTTTTTTATGTCTGTTAATTTTTAAACTACCCTCTTTTCTCTCCTACTTATATAGCCCTATTTCTTTATTGATATTTTAGCCTTCTCTATCCTCTTATCAATTTTATTAAAGCAAATACTCATAAAAAAACAGTAATGCTCTTTATTATTTTCTGCTTATACCTTAATTAACCTACGGTTAACCATACCATACTGATTGGCAAGTCTTTTAGATTAATGCAGTGGTAGGTGGCTAATTGCGGTATCAGTGAGCATAAACAGTGTGTATTATCCAGAAAGTGACTGTTGACGTTGCTTATGATGTTTGACCATATATTTACCGAGTAGTGGCAGGCAGAACGCAGGGAGTTGAAAAGCACCCAATAACGGTAAAAATAGGGCACCCATAAACGGAACAGTGATAGTGTAAGCCAATAATACATTGCGCCCGCCACACACTATCGCTGCGACAATGGCATTTTCATAGCCAAAACGTCGATATACAAAATAAGCGCTGAAATAAAAGAACAACGCTAACACAGAGCTGAGCATTAGTAGGGAAAACGCCTGCCATGGATTGTGATCAAATGTCTCACGAAACCCAGCCATTAACCCCAGTGGAAATAGCAGCAGCAGTAAAATATTAAACTGCCCAATCTTGGGATAATAGCGAGACAAAACAGCAGGGGCAATGAAGTGGCGTGCCAGCACCGCAAGTACCATGGGCATAATGATATAAACCACCAAGCGTTGGACATAAGTAACCAGATCTAAATGAGCGTTTTTATCGCCCAATAACCACAATACGCCCAATAAGGTGCAAGGCATAACCAGCGTAGCCGCAATCGTTTTTGCCATGGCCAGCTGGGCATCAAAGCCCACGGCATTGACCAGTGCCCCACTCCCAAACAAAGGCGCAGTGGCACCAAGCCCCGCAATCGCCAACAGTAAGTCGCCACGGACACCGAGTGCATAACTGATTAATACTAAAATTAGGCTCATGCCCGCACTTTGTAGCACTGCAAAGCTCCAGACATATCGTGTCGCAATACGCTTTAACAGTGCATATTGATCAATCCCCAATAAGGTAAAAAACATTAGAAAAAACAGCACTTCAGGTAAATAGGCCAATACTTCATTGGATAAGTCTGGAAAAATAAAGCCCACAACGGCGCAAAGTGGCATAATTAACGTACTATGACGCGCTATAAAACGAAGCATGGCCTTTCCTAAAACTTAATTTAAACTAACGCTTATTTAGACTCATAACTATGTTGTGCAAAGCAAAAAGCCATAGTGTCTAAACAATCCCTATTTTTCAGACCCTACGTTATACAATGATTCTGCATAAGTTACAAATATAATAGTATTTGCTAGTTTATTTTTATTAAGCAGCGAAAGCCGATGACATTCATCAGATTTGGGAACAGCTTGTTTTTATCAATTAAACGCTTTAAGCACAATTTGCTTTAACAAGAATCACAGTAACAAAGGAAATTGATAAAGATTGGCATAGATGAAGGCACCGATTAAGACACTAATAGCACTGAGCCAAACCAAACGTAGCTGAGAAGCAGACCACTGTATTTGCCAGTTGATTTTGCCTTTGGCTCTGAGCCATTCCGTCACACTAATCGCCGCCGTTAACCATAATGCACCGACCAAATAGCCGCCCATTACATCACTTAGATAATGTTCATTTAAGACAATTCTACTCAGGCCTACCAAGACACAAAGAAAGACCGTGGTCACCAATATCCGTACTTGCCTGCCAAAATCTCGACTAAAACGAATGGCCATATAAGCAATAAACCCATATAGGGCTACCGTAACCGTCGCGTGTCCACTTGGAAAGGAGAAAGTTGACTCGTGCAGTAGAATATCTACGGGTCGATCTCGATGAAATAACAGCTTGCTCAAATAGGTAAAGGCAGAGCTACCGATCACTGATATCAAAAAACCAATCAATAGATAGTGTTGGCGAATGGCAAAGCATACGATACCCGTCAGTAACACGACTAACAGAGTAAGCGGTGTGGAGGCAAAACTGGTAACGACGATAAAGAAATTGACCACCGCCGAGTCACTCAGCACACTCATTTGCTGCGACACAAAGTGGTCCATGGCCACGATTGAATCCGAGGTGACCACATCTTCAACGAGCCCAACAAACAAAGCCAAAATATAGCCCATGACCAACAACAACACAGTCAAAGGCAGACCATAAAAGTGCTCTACATGAAGCCTTTGTGATAAAAAGTGATAGACTTTAGGGTAACGGGTCTTAAATTGAAGCCGTCGTTTGTCTACCTCAAAACGCTGTTTAAACCTTCCCCAGTACTCCATTTCCTGAGCCAGTAATTGTTTACCATAACGAATAATGAGGTACTGCACGCTCCACAAAACAATAACCACCAATAAAAGCAGACTGCCTAAGGTGAACAACTGCTGATGGGTTTCAATTAAATTAATCATACGAAAGGTTCTTTTTCTGGCACGTTTTGGTGGGAATATAAATTTTAGGCTGATTGTCGCAGATTAAGTAACCACAGTCGATATCCTATTAACACGAAGACTAAACTCTGACTTAACGCATAGAATACTAAAAGGGGTAAAGCTTGATTGTCTGACCCCACCGCAAACAAATGGATACTGACCAACATATAGGCCATAAACGTTAAGAAATGCAGCAAGCGCCAGACCGATTGACCCAAATAAGATTTAACATAAAAACTCATGGCACAGATAAACAACAACCAAAAGCCAATCTGACCTAAGCCAACCCCTATGGTATCTGTCTGAAAACCAAAAGGTACCAATACTTGCCCAATACTTAAATTAAGGTAGCCGTCTCCCAACAAAATCAGCGCGTGAAAACCTGCAAAGCCAATAGCGACAAGGCTGGTAAATTGATGCAACACAAAGAGTCGGCTTGCTGTGAAATATCGGCCCAGTTGGGAGCTTAGCCTGGTGCTTAATAGCAACCCAAAAACCATAGTTAACCAAAATAGCGTATAGGCAATAAAGCCACTAGCACGCGACAAATACCAAGCGTGTTTATCAGTTTGCGACAGTAAGTCTGCCACTTGTGGCCCCCAATTTAATAGAAAAAATACCCCAAGGCCCATCCCTATTATTATGATTAACAGCCCGCCGATGGCTTTTAGAGCTTTAGTGACAAAAAACTTACCACTGTTTAACAGCTTGTTATGCAGGCTCAGATGAGATAGAGACTGTGACTTAAGATGATTGGCCATGCTGACCCTCCTAATAATAATCTTGAGGCTAAAAATCTTATAGCCTTGTGTTTGTGTTTATGAAGTAGCAATCATGGTCGAGGTCATTTTATGTGAGGTGACGACTTGATAACTTGTGTCTACAATCAAACCTGCTAAGTTATTTCGGTTTAACCATGATATCGCCTCAGACGCTCCCACTAATACACAGTACTTTGCCCATACCTCCGCCTCAAGCGTATTATCAGCGATAACCGTGGCACTTAGCACATCGCTAATGGCTGATTGTTGAGTCTGAGGATTAATAAGATGATGCCGCCACTGGTCATGACACTTCCAGCGCCGATAATCTTGTCCAGAAGTCGCGATACCGCCCTTATCCAATGCCACAACTGCTAAATCAATGCCTAACGCTTGATACTCACTAAGCTTCTCATCTTCTGTGTTAAGCGCATTTGGTCTAGCAATAGCCACTCCCCAATTGGGTGACTTGTTATTAATTAACTGACTATTAGTTGACTGACTATTAACTAACTGACTACTTGATAATGTACTGCCATTATCTGTACTAGGTACACCAATAGCGATATCTCCACCCATATCGACCAAACAAGGCATTTGCCACGGATGCTGTGAGCTGATTTTCTCAGCCAACTTAGTCGCTGCCCACCCTTTAACATAGCCATTTAAATCTAAGCTCATCCCCCTCTGCAGCTTTAACTGATGACTGCCATCAGCCAATACACGAAATTCGATATCTCTAGCATGTTGAAAATGCTCAACTGAGAGAGACTGATCACTTACTAAGACATTCGTTAGCGTTTCAAAGGATTGAGAATAGCCAAGGTCACACAGTGCCTGCAATAAAGTTGGGGTTACCAGCCCTTGAGTTTTATCAATGAAAGATACAGCCAGCTTTAATACCTCAAATAACTCAGCGCTCACTGTAAACCACTGACTTTCTGGCTCACAACATTGAGTAAATCGATTTAAGCGCATCAACTCACTACTGTCCTTAAAGCGACTAAATATCTGTTCCCAATGGGACAAGGTGTGCTCAATATCTTGCTTAAGCTGTATTAATTGCTGCTCAATCTGCACCTCTGAATGAGAGGATTTAATAGCCGTCATGTCTAAATGCACTTGGATATAACACCCCATTGCTTTAAGAGCCAGTGTTTCAATAAATAAAGGCGGCTGATTCATAGCTGACTCCCGTTTTTTGATTTTTTCTATTTAAAATGCTCATTTGTTAGTGAGACGATTAGGTTTTCAGCAAGACGATTGGGTTTTTAGCGAGAAGATTGGGTTCGCGCGACCACTCGAACAGGCGCACTAGGTACTGGGGCCGCCTCATTAACTTGACGTAATTGACTGATATCGATGTTCTGGTTTGACGCGTTGTTAGTCAGACTCTCGCCAGCAGTAGTGGTCATGCTCACCGTCATCGGCTTGGCCATTTCCTCGTCCCAATTAGCCAAATTAGTATCGGGTACAACATTAGTATCGGTTACCACTTGATCAAAGCTTACAGTGCTTTGATCCGTTACTTGGGCAGAGTTTGTCTCTTGATTTAATAGCATCAGCCAGCCGCCCATCGTACCGATAATGGACAGCATCAAAATTGCGGTCTTAACCCCAAGATAAGACTCCGCTTTTTTTGCTGATTGCTTTGTCGCTCTCTTTATTGGTTTGTTGCCAACCGTTTTAGCAAGTCTAGGTGTATTAGTCATCGTAACTCTCCTCATCATGATCTCTGTTCGCATATTCTGATTTCTTATGATGACGATTATCTGCCACCATCAGTAGAGCGCGCTCTTCATCGTGCTCATCGCGATGCGCTTTGCGTCTGTCCTCTTTATGCTTGTCTTTGTGCTTTCTTTCATGATGCTCTTCATCTTCATGATGTTCCGCTTCGTCGTCTTCCCTTTCATACTGTTTGCCATTAACCACAGTAGTGGCAGGAGGATTCAACAGTTGAGCAGACCAAGCATCAACGTAGACTGGCCCGCTACTGAGAGGCACTTCATAGGCAGCAGACCCGTTGTAATTGACCAATTCAATAGGCGCTTGTAAGTTATCATTGGGTAGATATTGTGAAGCTACCGCCATCGCTTGCTGCGCGGTTATGGTAGTGGCCGCGCTGGTAGGCACAATATTGGTTTGAGAGGTTGCTAAATTTGCTGGCTGATCCGTATTACCTGGGCTATCTGGGCTATTAACGCTATCGAAACCATTGACGCGATTGATAAGGTTTTCAGCAGTGTCTTTAGCGTTTAAGCTAGATTCTGGTAGGCTCAGAGCAATGATGCCGCCAAAGAAGATCATTGAGGCGGTGCCTAGTAGGATTAATAAAGGCTTTAGTAAAGGTTTTAACACAGGGGTGCTCATGACAAATACTCCAATTCGTTGTTGATTGGAAGTATCTTATGTCATGAAAATTAACTGAAACTTAAGAGAAAATAAATTTAGTAAACAATAACGCCAGACTAAAATACTAGCAGGCACGGTTCAGTGATTACTCTGAGCGCCGTTGATTAGAAGGCTACGATTGTTATTTAAAACTTACGGATATTTTGAACTTACACAGATTATGAACTGAGGGACTTAACGCTCAGCTTACTTGAAGCTGAGTTTGCTTAAGGTTGGACTTTTTTAAAATTAGATCTATTTACAATTGGGTTTGCTTGGCAGCTCTTTAGCCTAACTTCGCTTAGCTTAGCTTATTTAGCCTACTTAGCTCATTAGGACTATTTAGCCTCAGGTAAGCTGACAGTCACCACAAATCCAGTTTCTGGTAGAGGCCGATTTCCAAACTTGAGCTGTAATCCGTGAAGCTCTGCAATCTGATGAACGATAGACAGTCCTAGGCCACTACCCCGCTGGTTTTGTCCAGCTGGGCGATAGAAGCGTTCGCTTAATCTGTGTAGCTGATCAGCAGGCGCGCCAGGTCCATTATCGATAACGGTAATGGACCGTGGGCTTAATTTCAGTTCAACCACACTGCCCTCAGGACTATAGCGAATCGCATTATCTATTAGATTACGCAGCAGTAATTTGAATAAGGTAGGATTGATCTCAATGGGTAGGATATCAGCCGCATTATCCCCGTCAATTGAGCGCTTTAATTGAATGTTCTTCTCTCTGGCTTGACGGTTGCTATAAGACAACACCTCGTTGGTCAGACTTAACCAGTCTACTTGCTGTAACTCTGATTTTGGTAGCTGCTGCTGTGGGGCAAGTTTGGCCAGGGCTAGCAGTTGCTCTACTAAGTGATTTGCTCTATCGATACCCTCGCTAATGCGCTGGGTATGATAAAGCAGATCATCATCGAGCGTCGCCTCATTGGCTTGTGATATTTGCTGTTGCATTAATTTTTGTTGTAGCAGGTCTATTTGTAATTTGAGTGCGGTTAAAGGACTGCGAAGCTCATGTGAGGCATCGGCTGTAAAGCGTTGTTCACGCTCTAAGGTATCGGCCACTTTGACAAATAGCGCATTTAGAGCAGTGACCAACGGCTGAATTTCCTTAGGCACTTCAGCGTCAATAGGACTGGCATCTTGCGGTAGGTGGGTGCTTAACGTCTCACTAATCTTAGTTAAGGGCGCAAAACCGCGTCGAACCGACCAGATCACCAATCCTATAAACGCCAATAATCCAAGCGACATTGGCAAAATTTGCAACATTAAAGTATTAACAATCATCTCTCGACGTACTTTGAGGTTTTGACCGACGGCAATCACTCGGCCATCGTGCTGACTAAAGTTATCATCGTGAATATAAAACAATCGCCACCGCCGACTAAAAGGGTTCAAACGTCGATAGGCTCTGTTTTTTCGCTCCAAAAATCCCTGTTGATCGGCTATAAAAGCAAAAGATTCACCGTTTTCATCCGCCATCAGCAATCGACCTTTGCTATCCCAAATCGCAAATCCCATATAGTCATCTTTTGCGTCACCTAAATTACCTAACAGCTCGCTCTGCTTTAATTTATAGATCCTAGCATTGTGATGGTCATCCTCATAGTCAGCGTCATCTTTATCCTTCTCGGAACCCTCTTGTTTGTCATGGTCATCACTCTTTGACTTATATTTCTTATTTTCTTGTTTCTTTTTCTCGTAGTCCCCTTCAAGGTCCTCATCACTGGCGATACTTACCAAATAGCGTGCCACTTGAGTAATCTGAGTGTCATTAATTTCACTGATTTCATGCCAAAAACGCCAAGCCACAAAGCTTGACGTTAATAGCCACAACAGTGGCAAGCCGATTAATAATGAGGTTAACAGTCGTTGCTGAATACTTTTCATATAGGGATTCTAGGCTAGCGCTATCAGTCGATAAATTTGGCTCAATAAATACAACTCAATAAAGCTTAATAAATATAGCTCAATAAATAAAAGACAACTTACTGAGCAGGACTGTGCTGATAGCTAGGATTTAAATAATAGCCAATGCCGCGCTTGGTCAAGATAAAATCATTGCCCAGTTTTTTACGCAAATGATGAATATGAACCTCGATAGCATTACTCTCAATATCTTGTTGCCAACCATAGAGTTTGTCCTCTAAGCTGGCCCGATTATGAATCTTTTGTGGCTGAGTCATCATTTGCTCCAATATGGCCACCTCTTTTGTGGTCAAGTCAATCGACTGTCCTTGATAAGTCACTTGCTGACTGTGAGGATAATAGACCAACTCTCCAAAGCGAATTTCAGGATAGATTCGACCTTGACTGCGGCGCATTAATGCTTGTAGCCTCGCAATTACCTCATCGAGCGCAAACGGTTTGACCAGATAATCATCTGCACCAGCATTAAGTCCGGCCACCCTATTAGCAATGGCATCACGAGCCGTAATAATCAACACCGGCGTATCTATCTTCTTGTCACGCCAGCTCTTTAAGACCGACATCCCATCACCATTTGGCAACGTCAAGTCTAACAACACAGCATCAAACATCGACTCTTGCAGCGCCAATTCTCCCAGCTTTGCATCACTGAACCAGTCCACCATTATGCCATGGTTTTTGAGGCCTAAGATTAAGCCTTCTGCAATAGTGCTGTCGTCTTCTATTAATAATACCCGTGCCATAAGAGTCCTTATTCTAGCCACTTTCTTTAAACTAGATAACACCTAACGATAAATACAATTTTAACTTTATTCAGTTTTATTAACTGTTTTATTACCAGTAACCATGGATTTGACAAGGTTTTGCTTTTGTAGACGGCTCATAACGATGGCCGATATCACATGCAGTGGCACTAACACATATAAGCTATTTGCCAATACTTCATGAATGCCTTCAAACAAATCTTTGTTTCCTAGTACTCGTGATTCCATCAAATAACCGGACAATCCTAGACCGATGATAGCACCCCAAAGGGCAAACATCATCAGTGCCCCTAAGGGATTATGACCCAAATGCTCAGTTTTAACACTTTGATTATTAAGATGTTGGGCTTTAAGCTCATTTAGATGGTTTTTAACTAGTGTGGGTGTCGGAAAGAAGTCGCTGAAACGGGCATATTTAGTGCCTACCAGTCCCCATAAAAGGCGTATTACTACCAACGCCACTACTGTATAACCGACATACTGGTGAATATCGCTACCATCTTCGGTAAAGGCTAAGTTGGCAATGACACCGGCGGCAACTGCCCAGTGAGTAAACCTGACTAAAATGTCCCAGACCTTCACTTGTAATGGTTGCTTAGAAGCAATAACGGATTCAGAGGCTGAAAAATTAGAGTTAGCGAGATTTTTTAGGTCATTTTTGCTAGATTCTTGGTTCATGATGAGAGATTCCTTAAGCTTACTACAGTATAAATAGCGTCTAGTAAGTCAGCGTGCGGATGCCTCTCTATAGTTAATGAAGCATCCACCGTGACTGTGTCATGAGCGTATTACAACAGATGAAACTTAAGACAATCTTAGGAAAGTCATTATCGATTGATAATAATAGATAAGCGGAATCATAGATAATTGCGTTTCAATAAACTACTTACACCCCTTCAAATTTAAAGTCATCAGCCTTTATGATACTTATAAGGTTGGTAATTTGACTGCGTGTCGCCTGTAGGTACTTTTCGCGTTTATCAGGTGCTACCAAATATATCGAACGTTTTTCTTTTTGGGGTTTGTGAAACTGACTCATAAAAGGCTCATCATCGGCATTATGGGTCAGCAACGTAAAGCTATGCACGGGCTCATTAAAATGGTCATTGTACTCGTACATGCCGGCGATGGTAAATGGCTCCCCGTTGGTCTGATAAATCCGTTGCCATTCGTTATTATCGCTATCGCCACTAGGATAATATGGCTCCATAAAGGCACTCATGGGTACTAAGCAAAACTGATTGTGAGTGTAGGCAGGTTTGAAGGTCTTTTTATCTTCTATCGACTCAAGTCGCGCATTGTAAGTGGCATAATCCACTGGATTACTCGCCCATTTGGGGCTAAGCCCAAAATGACCCTTGACCACTTTCACCCCATCTACGGTAGGAATCAAAATAGGACAGAAGTCTTTGGGATAAACCCGCTTTTTATAGTTGAAATCCAGCTCTAGCTGCTGATTAACGATAGATTCTATTTGCTTGGGGCTGGCAGGTTCGAAGTTTGAGCACATTTTTATTCCTTTTTTAAACATTATTGTTGAGGGTCGAAAGGCTATTTAGTAGTTTATTCGACAGTTATTTAATAATATTCACCGGTTACAATATTAAAAGAATTTTAGTCACTGTTTTAAATAAAGAACCGATATGCGATAAAGTATAAAAAAACTTTACATCACCTTAACGGTTTCTTAACGCGAAACCCTCTATTATCAAATCATTAAAGCCTTTTGGTGTTTTTCCAATAAAGTATTAAAAAATTGACTGTTCAATTCTTAATGCCGGCATTTATAAGATATAGGACGATTCTAATTTAACTAAGGATAAAATCATGAAAGCTTTATTAATTACCTCTGTGATCGCTGGCACGATGGCTTTTTCGGGTTGTACTACTTTAAAAAACGTAGCTGGCGAAGACTCATCAGGCACGCATGATGTTCACGCTATGCAAAACAACTCAGCACCTGTGACTAAGATGAATGGCGTATTGGTTGATTCGACCAACCATATGACGCTTTATACTTATGATAAAGACGAACCAAATAAATCAAATTGTGGCAAGGCATGTCTTGTTGCTTGGCCTGCATTTTTGGCACCTAAAGCCTCAACCACAAACGGTAAATTTACTACCATTAAACGTGATGATGGAAAATATCAGTGGGCAATGAATGGCAAACCTTTATATTTCTATGCCAATGATACTAAGCCAGGCGATAAAAATGGTGACGGTAAATTTGGTACTTGGGATGTGGTTAAAGCCCAGTAATCATCTTCTGAGATAATAACTTAGCTCGTATCCCATTCGTTATTAGTTCAGATCGGTTTTACTCTAACGCTCGGACAAACTTAAAGTTGTCTGAGCGTTGTGCTATTTAGCGTTTATAATTTATATTTTAATCATCATATCTAGGTATTCCCTACCTCACAATAGATGTTTATAGTAATATCATTTTATTGAAAGCAGCCTGTGTTTATTGAAAGTAGAGCATGCGTTTGAAGGTTAATATAAATAAGAAAGCGATTTTGTGAGATAGATAATATTATGGGCCATCCAAATCACTTGAGTCCCTTAACTGCTCCTTCTGCCGACTTTCAAATAGATTTCCTAAGAAATCTTCAATGGCTATTAGAATCTAGTTCTTATAACACCACTTATAAGTTTGCACTAATTATTGCCTTATCTAACTTATCTATTGAATCCGGTATTAGTGACCAAAGAAGTTTGACACTCTCGTATGAGCAGATAGCCGAACAATTCATCGCTTTGTACTGGCGTCAAACCATGCCATTTTCAGCAGAAGATTCAAGTTCAGTACTCAGTCAAACTGTTAATAGAGGTCAAATCAAAGTCATTAATAGTATTCTTGAACTTCAAAAAAATTCCTCCTCAAGCTTATTAAAAGCCCAAAAAGTTAATCCTAAAGCATGGAATAGAGCAATCAATCAAATTGTTAGAATCCTTAAAGACAATCCTATAGAAAGATTGCAATTAGCCGATCAGAAGATTGAACGTGATTTTTTATACAATTTTGATAATGACTTGGTAACCCTTAAACCAGGTATTACCTACTGCTTCTCAAGATTTAATCAAATCGTACTCAAACTTTGCCAACAGTATTGGGCAGACTTTGTGCGTAACAACCGTAATAACAAAGACTTATTTAGTGATGATATTGATTTACAAGGATTTTTATTTGACCAGCCTCGACAGAATCTGGGAGCGTTGGTGCCAATTCTGTACGACATTCAACAAGGACAGTGTTTTTATTGTCATAAGCTACTTAAGAATCACCAACAAGTCGATCATTTTATTCCTTGGTCAAAATACCCGATAGATACTACTCATAACTTTGTATTGGCAGATAACAAATGTAATAACAATAAGCGCGATTACCTAGCAGAAGAACGCTTTTATGAACAGTGGCTGTCTAGAAATCAAAGGTATGGTGGTCAAATTGCCAACGAAACTAAATCAATGGGCTTCATTAGTAATCAATAACGCTCTGAAACTATTAGTAGTTGGGCTTATCAGATAGCCATCGAACACAATGACTTAGTATGGACACCTAACTCGAAGATTAAGCTTCGTCCTATTGACCCTAGTTTATTACCTAGATTGAGGGCTTAAAAATATTATTCCACGTTACCCTCTCTATCTGAACCTCTCCATTTGAGCTTACTTATCTGAATTTACTGGAAAACTTATAAATACCCTAAAGAGTCACTAATAATTGATAAATATTCATTAAAAATCTTTGAAAATTTAATAATAGTATTAGATAATTATTAATAGGACGTTTATAAATCAGAGCTTAAGGATAATAACCAATGAAACCTATGAAGACAGCCACCACTCTAGCGCTTGCCCTAAGTTGCTTTGCTTTTGCTACTACCGCTTCTGCCAAATTACAATCATTTCACGATGACACTTCCTGTGGCTTCAAAAATGAAAAAGGCCAGATCGTTGTTCCTGCCAAATATGATCATTGTGGAGATATTTCAGATGGTATGGCTTACGTGGGTAAGTCAGCCAATAACCCTGATGAAGATCAGTACTACACGGGTTATATCAATGAAGTGGGAAAATTAGTTATCCCCGTTAAGCTTGATACTGAAATGCAGTATCCCAGTATTATGTACCGAGACTTCCATGAAGGTGTTGCTGCCGTCTATAAAGATGGCGTAAAAGGGGCTGAGGGTAAATATGGCTATATGAATAAGTCTGGCAAACTGGTTATCCCCTATCAATATGAACAAGCTGGAGATTTTAACAAAGGTCGTGCTGTTGCATGCAAAAACGACAAATGTGGCGTGATAGATAAGTCTGGAAAAGCAGTGGTTCCCTTCAAATTTGCTTCGTTAGACGACTATTCTGATGGTCTGGCTAAATACAGTACGGAGCCTTGGGGACAAGGAAAGTCAGGATTTATAGATACCAATGGCAAGATTGTGATCAATGCAAAATGGGATGCAGCCATGCCATTCTCTCAAGGATTGGCTGCAGTACGTGTCGGTGATTATGAGAATGGAAAATGGGGTATTATAAATAAGACCGGTAACGTTATCGTTGCCCCTACTTATGATCATGCCTATATAGAGCCTGAAGGTGATGCAATGGAAGTAGATGGCGGGACTTATGAGAATGGCACTATTGACCTATATAACGTAGCCAAAAATAGTGGCTCTATAACTCGCTATACCCTTAACACCCAAGGAAAAGTGGTCAAAAAGAAAGTGTTTTCAGATTGGTATGAAATTCAAAAAGAGCGTCATCCTGAGTATTATGAGTAATTTCTTATAGGCACCTTGTGCTTGAAGCTGGTAATAAACTAGCTTCAATCGTTTTTCAATTTGTTTGGAAAGCTTTTAATCCGATGTAAAATAACAAAATCTTTCATTTCTGAATAAATAATTCGAAAATAAATTTGACAGAATAAAATTAATGTATATAATACGCTCCTACATTCAGACGATATATATAACTGTTCTGAATAGCTAAGGGTGATTAGCTCAGTTGGTAGAGCGTCTGCCTTACACGCAGAATGTCGGCGGTTCGAATCCGTCATCACCCACCACTCATTTTAGAGAGTGGTTAAATATTCTAAAGCGACCTAAGCAGCGGTAGTTCAGTTGGTTAGAATACCGGCCTGTCACGCCGGGGGTCGCGGGTTCGAGTCCCGTCCGCTGCGCCATATTTTAAAACTTAGTTTGCTTATATCATTAAGCGCACAGTTTCAGCCTCAAGCATTAATTTACTTGAGGTTTTTTTGTGTTTATTGGTTTCATACTTACCTCTTCTCATCCCCTGATTTATATAGTTTCGTTACACTATAGTGAAAGAACTTATAAACTGTTACAAAGCCAAAGAAAATAAAAGAACAAAGTATCGATACACTGCAGACGCCAGTCTTTACGTTTACGCTTGATCCAAGCCCAGGCTTTTTCGATGGGATTTAAATCTGGGCTATAAGGTGGTAGCCATAAAATACAGTGTCCTGCATCATTAATAAGCTCTTGAATATCAAGTCTTTTATGAAAGGTGGCGTTGTCCATAACAACAACGCTGTTCTTAGGGAGGTTTGGCAGTAGCAATTGTGTCACCCAGCTATAGAAGACGTCGGCATTGACATTACACTCATAAAGGCCAATAGCGAATAGTTGATTATTGTGAATAGCACCGATAGCATTGGTTTGATTCTTTAGTTGCCAGTTATAACTGCCAAAGCACGGTTTGCCTTTATAGGAATAGCCGTGTGGTCGGTTCTCATGAGACTTAAAACCACTTTCGTCTAAATAAATAATAGCTCTATCGCTTTCTTTAAACTCAGACAGTTGTTCAAGAAACAGACGCCTTAGATCGTCATCTGCTTTAGGGTGATTTAGTGTCTTTTTTTTGAGTAATGCCGAGACGCTTGAGAGCTTTTCCTATGCCTCTGTCGCTACAGTTAAATCGCCTTGCTCGTTCATAATGATAGTCATCAGGATAGGCTTTGACATCTGCTATAAGAGCATCGTTGTCTATCTTACTGGGGATTCGTTTGCATTGTTTGCGCTCAAGCCGTTTCTTCCAGTTTTGTATACTGGTTGGGCTAATTTGATACTCTTCGGCTAACTCTCGAAAGCTGTAGCCTTCGTCAAGTTTGCTAAGAATCATTTGTCGGTAGTCTTTTGAATATGCCATAAGTTTTAGTGTACCACTTTATTCGTTCTTTGACTATACTAGGGCTTAAGATAAGACCTCCTCACTTTTAATTTAGTAAGCCTTCGCTTTAGCAAGGTTTAAAGAGCTATTATTAATTAATCATTGTTTATAATTAAGCTAATCTACGGTGACCATTTTGTGACTACAGCTGAATAATTGAATAAGAAGGTATCGTAAAAAAAATTAGCGAATTTAAAACGAGCACAATCAAACTCAACTATAAATTTAAACCCCGCAACCTTAGCGCATTACCAATTACAGAGACCGACGATAGACTCATTGCAGCTGCTGCTATCATAGGACTGAGTAGTACACCAAAGAAGGGATAAAGTAAGCCGGCAGCAACTGGAATACCTAATGAATTGTAGACGAATGCGAAAAATAGATTTTGTCTGATATTCTGCATGGTCGCTTCACTTAATTTATGCGCTTTGGCAATACCCATTAAATCTCCTTTGATTAAAGTAATGCCTGCACTTTCCATAGCGACATCTGTGCCAGTACCCATCGCAATACCAACCGTGGCTTGTGCTAATGCTGGCGCATCATTAATACCATCACCAGCCATTGCGACAGTGAGTCCATTACTTTCAAGCTGTTGTACAATGCGTTTTTTATCTTCAGGTGATACATCCGCATACACCTCATCAATTCCAAGTTTTTTAGCAACGGCTTGTGCGGTAACCTCATTATCACCGGTAAGCATAATAACTTTGAGGTTCTCGCTATGCAGAAAATCAATGGCGTCTTTGGTGCTGGTTTTGATAGGATCAGAAACAGAAATCAAGCCAGCAGGCTTATTATCAATGGCCACAAACATCACCGTTTCACCATCGCTACGGCGCTTGTCAGCTTGATCGGATAACGCCGAATCATAGCTATTCAAGTGTTTCATCAGTTTGTCATTACCAATCGCAACGTCATGATTATTTACGCTCGCTTTCACCCCTTCTCCGGTAATAGAGTCAAAGTTTGTTGCAGTAGGTAGATTCAGATCACGCTCTTTGGCGGCCTCAACAATAGCAGTAGCAAGTGGGTGCTCACTCGACGCTTCGACAGCGGCAACCAAAGCCAGAATGTCATCTTCTTGCCAACCTGAGCTGACATCAATAGAAGTCAATTTAGGCTTACCTTCAGTCAATGTGCCTGTTTTGTCGACAACAATGGTATCAACCTTTTCCATGCGCTCTAATACTTCAGCATTTTTGATTAGCACCCCATGTTGAGCGCCTTTGCCGGTACCCACCATGATAGACATGGGTGTGGCCAAACCCAATGCACAAGGACAGGCAATGATAAGCACCGCAATGGCATTAACAAGAGCATAAGCCAGCGCTGGCTCTGGACCAAATATTGCCCATACTATAAAGGTAATAACCGCAGAGACAATCACCGCTGGCACAAACCAACTCGATACTTTATCGACTTGTCTTTGAATTGGTGCCTGACTGCGCTGAGCCTCACTAACCATTTGTACAATCTTGGATAACACGGTATCCTGACCAACCTTTATCGCTTCAATTAGCAATGTGCCTGTACCGTTTACCGTACCACCAGTTACACTGTCATTAACTGATTTTGAGACAGGCATTGGCTCACCGGTGACCATGGATTCATCAATACGACTCTCACCGTTAATGACCAATCCATCAACAGGTACTTTTTCACCGGGTCTAATGCGTAGTTTGTCGCCTGTCTTGACCTCTTCAAGTGAGACCTCAACTTCTTGACCTTGTTCATCGACACGTCTGGCAGTTGGTGGCGCAAGCTCTAGCAATGAACGTATAGCCCCAGATGTTTGACTACGTGCTCGTAATTCCAAGACCTGCCCTAACAACACCAACGTGGTAATCACTGCTGCTGCTTCAAAATAAACACCTACCTGACCTGAGTGATCCTTAAAGCTTGGCGGAAAGATATCAGGAAAGAAAGTCGCAACAATACTAAACAGATAGGCTGCACCTGTACCAATGGCAATTAAGGTGAACATATTGAGGTTCATGGTCTTAATCGACTGCCAGCCTCTTATAAAGAAAGGTTTAGCGCCCCACACCACAACAGGTGTGGCAAGAACTAATTGAATGATATTAAGCCCTTTATTAGAGATACCATAATCTGCCAAAATGCTATTTAGATTGATACCAACCATTTCACTCATGGCGATAATAAACAGCGGAACGGTGAGTACAGTACAAACCCAAAAGCGTCTGGTCATGTCATCGAGTTCAGTGGTGTCTTCTTCCTCTAGCGAGACAGTTTCAGGCTCTAATGCCATACCACATATCGGACAGCCACTGTTTTTGACATCTCGTACTTGTGGATGCATTGGGCAGGTATAGACGGTGCCTTCATAATCATCTGGAACGAGATTGTATTTACTGTTTTCAATCTCACTACTGCTTGGCGTATCAATGCTGTGACTTGAGCCGTGATGCGAGTCATGATTATGGCCATGTGCCTGCGTATCACCTTCTGCCTTAACCTCATGCTCAGGTTTTAGGTGCATGCCACATATAGGACAACCATTGTCTTCAACCTCCCTAACTTCAGTGTGCATCGGACATACATAAACCGTGCCCTTGTAATTGTCCGGCACTCTATTGTATTTATTGCTCTCATGATTATTATCGGAATGATTGTGATTCATGGAAAATCTCCTAATTGTGGCATCAGAAACTAAAGCATAGCTCTATAGAAAAGGCGTATCAGCTGTAAATGGGGACTAATCTTTATTGAAATAATAGTTAAGCTAGTCGTCTGTCTTAATACTATATAGCCTATTATTTTAATTCCTCAATCAGCGTTTGCATTTCTTTAATTTCACTCTCTTGAGCGCTGATAATATCATCTGCCAGCTTTTGCACTCTTGGATCTTCAATATTGGCACGCGAGCTGGTCAAAATAGCAATGGAGTGATGTGGAATCATCGCCTGCATCCAGTCAACCTGATCCACGGTTTGCTGAGAGCGTACACCCCAAATCCCCACTGCAAATAACAGCACACTAATTCCATATATGGCCAGATTCAGCTTAGTCTTTTTATACATGTTGCCCATAAAGGCGAGCATTAATACCGCCATACCCGCCCCCATATATAATGCCATATAAGCTCGGGTTTCACTAAAATAGACGTGATCCCAAGCATAAGTATTGAAGTACATCATCACATACATCACTAATGTTGAGGTGACAATCATCAGAGTGAACTTTAAATAGGGGTTCATGCCAGAATCTGAATGCTGCTCATTGTGCTGTTTTGCGTGTTCCATTGTCGTCTCCTATTAATAGATATTAGAACCAGAAACTTAACCCTGCTATCACACTGCTTGAGTCTACTGATTTTCCATGTGCTCTATGTTGGCCACGGTTTGCGCCCAGTGCGGTTTCATAACTGACACCAACATAAGGGGCCACTTGGCGATTTAGAGTTTCATAAGTGAGCCGTACTTTAGCTTCTAATTCGTTAAACCCTCTAACAATATGCTGTTTATCATCGTCCTTAACAAAAGCCGTTATTTCTGCTTCAGGGATAACCACCCAGTGCTGACTCAAACGCCACTCATACTCCGCACCGGCATTTAATCTGACCTGCCCATTCGAGTACCAATAACTATTGGCAGTGGTTTCGATAAAATATGGTGCCGTACCCTCAATACCCAGCATAAGCGCGGCGTCATCCATCACTGTATCATAGGCCACACCGACATGGGTGTTCCAAAAAGTGCTGGTCGGTTGCCAATAAGACAGTGACGTTAGGCTGTCAATATCATTGTCGCCTTCTGTATCGACCCTGCCCTCAGTCTTTATTACTAGACGCTTCTCATCACTACCATACCAAGCATCAGCTTCAAAGTTAACCATGTCTTCATCAAAGTCATACCCCAAGTCAGAAACAGACACGCCCCACATTGGCATGTCTCCCATCATCATGGGTTGGCCGAATTTGCCATAGCCGATTCCATTTGAATAGTCAGAGCTGCGCGCATCCGTAGGTGCTTTGCCACCTTGCATACTCGACATATCCATTGAACTGTGGTCCATACCTGACATATCCATCGAGCCATGGTCCATATCTGACATATCCATTGAGCTATCGTCCATATCCGACATATCCATTGAACTATGGTCCATGCCAGACATATCCATCGAGCTGTGTTCCATATCAGCATGGCTCATTGTCGCCATTGGCTCCGCCGCAATCGCCAGTGAGGGCGCTAAATATAACAGGGAGACCAATCCTAGATAGTGGTAACCTGTGTTGTGTGTTTTCATTGTCTTACCTTTTGCAAACCTGCAGGTTAATGTGAATTAGATAACGGCAACTTCACGGAACATGCCAGCTTCCATGTGATACAGCAAATGACAATGCCATGCCCATCGGCCTGCTTCACCTGTGACATCGAAACTAATCTTTTGCGCCGGATGAACCAACATGGTGTGTTTTCGTACCTGAAATTCACCGGTAGCCGTTCTCATATCACTCCACATGCCATGCAAATGCATCGGGTGCATCATCATGGTGTCGTTCACCAGGGTGATTCGAACACGCTCGCCCGGCTTGATATTTACCGGTTTAGCATCGGCAAACTTAACCCCATCAAATGCCCAAATATAACGCTCCATATTACCAGTCAAATGCAGCTCAATTTCACGGGTCGGCGCACGCTGTTCAGCAAAGATATGCTCATCAACGCTGCTCAAACGATCATACGTCAGGACATCGCGCTTAATATTACGCAAATTAATACCTGGATCATCTAAATTAGCACGCGGCATATCGACACGCATGTCCGTTTTAAAGTCATATTCGGTGCGAGCGTGTTTGGCATGAAAACCATTTTCCATATCCCCCATCATGTCTGCCATGGTTAGCCATTCAACGCCGTCCATCGCAGGAACAGCGGCACGGACATTGTCTTTGGTCGCCAGTGTTGCGGTCACATAACCGGTGCGATCCACATTTTGGGCAAAAATGGTATGTGCTTCTTGAGTTGGTGTGACAATCAGATCAAAGGTTTCAGCCACCCCGATACGAAAATCATCAATAGACACTGGATCGACATCAATACCATCGGTGGCAACCACGGTCATTTTCAGACCCGGAATGCGCACATCAAAAATAGTCTGTGCAGACGCATTAATAAACCTTAGTTTTATCGCCTGACCTGCTTTGATCTTTTTATACCAAGCATCATCAGAGGCTCTACCATTTATTAAATAGGTGAAAGTGTTTTCGCCGGTCAAATCACTAAAGTCTGTCGGCATCATGCGCATCTGATTCCACATCTTGCGCTTGTCCATCGCCGTTTTTAAATCGGTTTGGGCAATGTCTGCCAACAGCTTTTTGAAATCTGGCAGATGATAGTTATCAAAGTCCGCACGCTGCTTTAATAGCTTTAACAAGGTGTGCGGATTTTTATAGGTCCAATCGCTTAACACCACCACATGGTCTTCTGCCACAGGGTGACGCTCACGGCCTTTAGGCTCAATCACAATCGCCCCAAACATGCCAGTTTGCTCCTGGAAGCCTGAATGTGAGTGATACCAATAGGTGCCGGATTGTTGCAATTTAAAGGTATAAGTAAAGGTGCTTTTAGGCGGGATACCATCAAAACTAATGCCGGGGACGCCATCCATTTCATAAGGCACAATCAGACCATGCCAATGAATCGAAGTGGTTTCTTCCATCTCGTTGTGCACACGAATCGTGACCGTCTCGCCCTCTTTCATCTTCAAAGTGGGCGCAGGTAGGGAATCATTAATCAACGTTGCCGTCGTGTTTCGCCCATTAATAACTACCGGCATTTTTCTGACATACAAGTCAAATTCATTGCCAGTTAGTATCTGCGTTTCCTTAGCAGCTGGATTATAGTCACTTTTAAACTCAGCGCCTGCCCACGCAGGTGCAATCATTGCTGAGCCTGCGACGATTCCTGCACCAGAGAGAAACTTACGTCGGTTGAGGTTGTTAATGTTATTCATGAGAAAACCTAATTCAAAAAGGTGGTTTAATGCATCTTTTCTTTATGTGATGCTTTTTAATGGCCATTTTCGTTGTACTTTTTGATTTACAATTGCTGTTGAGGTGTATCAACTGCCGCAAATTCTTCATATGAGCCATCTTTGTTTAATTGAAAGATTTTGTATGGCATAAACTTGCCCTTATATTCCATACCAGGACTACCAACCGGCATACTCGGTACGGCCAATCCAATGGCTTTACTTGGTGGATTTTCTAAAAACTGTGCCATAAATTTGGCGGGAATATGACCCTCAAACACATAGCCGTCATTGGTCACTGTGGTGTGACATGAGCGCATTTGTTGTGGCACCGCATATCTGTCTTTTACGACCGATAAGGCTTCTGGATGCTGATAGGTAGACTGCAAGCCAGCTTTATTCGCATAGCTAATCCACTCGGTACAACAGCCACAGTTGGCATCTTTATAAACACTCGCCGACACGCCCTGTAATAGCGGAGTACTGTGCTGATTGGTTTGCGTAAATGACGTGTTTGCTTGAGACGGTGCAACTTCTGCTTCTGGTGTCTGTGCGTTGGCAGCAGACTCAACCCTAGGCTGAGTTTCCGTTTGGCTGGGCGAGCTACACGCCGACAAGGTAGCCACAATAGCAAATAGCACAGAACTGCCAAAAACCCGTTTGCGACAGCAACGAGTGGTTTTATGGCTTAAGCCCTTATCCAAATCTGAAGAAAAATGACCTTTTAGTTTCATACCATTACCTTATTGATTTTAAAAATTGCCTTGATAGTAAAACTTGCTAGTAAAAATAGGCATTATCATTAAAGGATAATGCCTACTAACGATTGCTTTCTATAAATATATTGCTGTCTATCACTGTATAGATACTCATTCAGCACGACGATGAACAGCACTGACAAATATTACTGAGCTGTCTCACTGTCAAAAGCATCCCTCATCACCACATCATCAAATCGAGTGGTCAGGATGGCGTATTGATTGCTATCAAGCTCTGGCAGTTCTCTAATAAAAGCAACCATATCCCAAATTCGCTTGTCATCATGTGACGCACCCCATGCTGGCATGCCCGAGGCCATAATGCCATGCTTAATAGCCCAAAAGCCTTGCTTCGCGCCTGCATCAGTAGCAAAACGGCTAACAACATTAGCATCTGTAAAATTAGGCGGCCTTGGATATAAACCCGTGCTCAAATCCGTTTGCTCGACACCCGGTGATAAATGACAGCTGGCACACATATCTTTATAGTCGGCACCGCCTGCACTAATGCTTGCTGCTTCATCCAGCTTTGGTACGTCAATATCACGGCTAGCATGTTCAATAGAGCTGATACGTGCTTTTTCTAACAAACCATACACCAGCGGACTGTGCTCATGATCTGCGCCTATATTGATGCGGCCATTAAATACGATGACCGCCATGCCCACTGCTAACAGCAATAAACTACTCACTATTCCTAGCAAAAACTTCATTTACTGCCTCTCATTGCAAGTATTTGCTCGGTGATTAATTAGTGTTGCATGCCTGCGTGATCTGCCTTATCAGACTGATCGCCTTGGCTTACACAGTGTTTGGCATACATCTGCTTCATCTTGCTCATGTTGGCCATCATGGACTTCATTGCCGGATCATTCATATCCATTTTGCTATGGTCCATATTTTTCATCATTTGCATGTGTTTACCCATTTTTTCACAGTTCATTTGATCATTTTTGGCATGCAATTTAGGATCATGAGCCATAGCAGTGGTCGCGATGGTGAAAGCAGTCGTTGCCGCTAAGAAAATTTTAAGAGATTTCATTTAAGTCGCCTTGAGTTATGTATTTCTGATGCAGATTAATAAATAGTGTTGCAGCAGAATCTTTTAAAAGAATGTCGTTTGGCGTTAAATCAGGCTTTAGACCTATAGATAAACATCATTAAAACACCATCTGACTTTCATCATATCGTTTTGCAAATGACATCAACATGACACCAACATTACAAATTTGTCATCTTGGTCATTACATATTTTAATGTTGCACGTATTGGTCTAATATGACGTCAGCATTCTCATCACGGTCTTTGCCATACTTTTGCACAAAATTCTTTTCTGCTTGCAGATATTGATCATCATGCTGCACTTGCGTTTTCATTCTGGCATAAACATAACTCTGCATTTGAGCGTCGGAAAGCTTGACATCATTATGATCTAGGTTGCGAGCAAACTGAGTGAGTTTGTCTGGGTTGTTTAAGATAGCAGCAGTTAAAGGTGTGCTATGTGCATTGGCTGCCGAAACCCCAGTAAATGCTGAAACCGTTAATAAAATTATTGCGCTAATGACATTGTGCTTTTTCATAAAAACTCCGTTACATTGAAAGGATGATTAAACACAGTGATCTGTTCTATCATGACAACCACTGCCTTGGGATTTACAAACAGAATACATCCACAATGCTGACAGAATCCTGACGCACCAATGACAAATTCGTCATGCAGATGACAATAATGTCATGAGTCTTATTATCCAGTAGCTAACCCAGTAACGTATGATTAGCTAGGGCTGTTGTAAGGCAGACCTAATTTCAAAACACGCCAAAGCATTGAGTGAGCAGGCCACTGTTAATGATTAAACCCTTGAGGAATCAATGAAGATTTTATTAGTAGAAGATGAAGTCACGCTGGGCGAATACATAAAAAAAGGCCTAACTGAGGCAGGCTTTCTGGTTGATCACAAGCTAAATGGCTTGGATGGCTACCATGCGCTAATGTCTGAAACCTATAATGTCATCATTATGGATGTGATGCTGCCTGATATTAGCGGTTTTGAACTGGTCAAAAACTACCGTGCTGCAGGTCATATCACGCCTGTGCTGTTTTTGACCGCTAAAGATGATTTAGAAGACCGTATTAAAGGCATCGAGATTGGTGGAGATGATTATCTGACTAAGCCTTTTGCTTTTGCCGAACTGGTGGTGCGTATAAAAAATTTACTCAGACGTGCTAATCAATCGGAATATTTAAATACCCAACTTAAAATAGCCGACTTAACCTTAGATCTCGCTAAACGCACTGTACACAGAGGTGGAGTCTCTATTCAGCTGACCTCAAAGGAGTTTGCCTTATTGCAATTTATGTTGGAGCGAGAAGGCGAAGTGTTGCCGCGCTCAGTCATTGCCTCTCAGGTGTGGGATATGAACTTTGATAGTGACACTAACGTAATTGATGTGGCGATTAGACGGTTGCGAGTAAAAATTGATGAAGGGTTCGATCTAAAGCTGATTCATACTGTACGTGGCATGGGCTATAAGTTGGCCAATGAAATCAGTTAATAAATAGCCATCCATTATATAAGCGGATAAACCTATATTTTATGAATATTAGAATTTCATTACTTTGGCGAACGGTTATATTGCTCGCTATATCTGTGGTGATGTGCCAAATTTTGATGTATTTCTGGATACAACGCTCTGTAAACAGCCATTTTGAAGTCATGGACGCAGAGATATTGACTCATGCCGTATTTAACTTGCGTAAATCTAGCGAACTTACAGATTCTGGAAGTGATAACAGCGAACTAACACACCGTCATAATGATGGGTTGGACTATGATATTAAAGTATTTCGCTTTAACAATAATGGAAAACCTATTATCAGTGAAAGTCAAAACCCTAACCTATCTAATAGGATAGAGGGCGTAGATATAAAGGCAATCAATATACTCGAATTGATGAATAAGCATAGGGATGAACAGTTCGAATTACAGCTAAATAATCGACCTTATCGAAGTATTATTATCAGAAACAATAACCTTATATATCTATTGGCTCTACCTATTGATGTACATCATCTATATTTAAATCAGTTCTCATTACAGCTTAAAGTTATATTAGCGGCCATAACGCTGTTACTGCTGTTTATTGCAGCCTTTAGTGTCTATTGGGGATTTTCTCCGTTAGCTACTTTCATCCAAAAAATGAAAACCATTAACTCCGAGCAGCTCGGTGAGCGTATTACAGTTTCTGATATGCCCAGTGAGCTACGTCAACTCGCAGAGTCTTATAATATAATGATGAGTAAGCTTGAAGACAACTTTGAGTCTTTATCTCGATATTCTGACAATATTGCTCACGAGTTACGCACCCCGATTGCAACGCTAAGCACTCAGACCCAGGTTATGTTGAGTAAGCCTAGACAGATTAATGAGTATATTGAACAACTGCATCATCAACATGAAACACTCGAGCATTTATCCGAGGTGATTAATAACATGCTGTTGCTAGCCAAAACTCAAAAAGGACTTACTCAGGAGCAGCTAAAAAATGTAGATATGGATAGTTTGATAAATCAACTTATAGAATATTATGAGTTACTAGCTGAAGATAGAGGGATACATATTATAAAACGAGGTAGTTTTTCAGCCATAAAAGGTAATAAAGAGTTACTTCAACGCCTGTTTTCAAATCTAATTTCAAACGCCATTTATTACTCTAAAAACTATAGCACTATTCATATATCTGCTCATCTCAAGCAATCGAACAACCAGTTAAATCATTCAGAGGAAGATCTTGCTGAATTTGGCAATGAACTAAAGTCTTCTTGCATACCAGTGCTTATAATCATTATCGAAAATGAAATGCTTGAACCCATGACTGAAAAGGATACCAGTCTATTATTTGAGCGTTTTTATCGACACTCTAGTAAAAATACAAACAGTGCGGAGATAACTCAGCATTCAGGTACAGGACTAGGACTGTCTATCGTGAAATCTATTGTGAGCGCACATGGTGGTAGTATCAGTATCTCTGTCAATGAAGATAGTATTTTTACAGTTGAGTTAATTTTTCCAATTAAGAGTGACTAGTATTTACACTGTAGCTATGCCCTTAAAGTAAGCATCCGACCATCCCATCTTTTTTTCTATTAAAAAATGCGAGATAGTGTCCACGAACAAATAATCGTGGACACTAACATGACAACACAACCCCCTAATAAACCCAAACGCAGAACTTACAGCGGCGAGTTTAAAGCACTTTTAGTAAAAGAAGCGACAGACTCAGGTCGATCAATTGCCAGTATCGCTCGAGAGCATGGCATCAACCAAAACCTTCTACATAACTGGAAACGCCAGTATCAGCGGGCACATGCTCAAGCTGACACATTACCTGGCGCTATAAGCAGACCAGATGATCCAACAAACCCGCACTTTATTCCAATTCATCTTGAGCCTGAAGGTGCGCATCTAGGCTCAGCCTCCGTCATACAAAACATCAAACTGCAAATCACAGCTGCAAGATCTGGGGCGATAAGCCTCAACATTGCCCAAATAGACACTCAAAGCTTGATTGACCTACTACGAGGACTGCAATGATACCCATCACTCACATCTGGCTATCCACCACGCCCATGGACATGCGATGTGGTAGTGGCAAACTACTGGCCTACATCCTCACCGAGCACCAAAGCATTCGCCCTCACTGTGCCTACCTGTTTTACAACAAAGCAGGCACACGCCTAAAAGTATTCATTCATGATGGGCTTGGCGTATGGCTTTGTAGCCGTCAGCTCGATGACAATAAATTTCATGGCTTAACCAAACAGCTTGCCACCACTCAAACTGGCATCAGCATCAACCGTGAACAATTTAATGCCTTAATCAGTGGACTGCCTTGGCGTAACATGGGCAAAGATAAATTAACCCCCATCCTATAAATAGCAGATGACAGGCAAATAAAACTCTGGCAACATATCGCCATGACTGTTGCCAACTTATCCGACTTATCAAAAGTGACCCCTGCCGTCAAATCCGTACACCTAAACTTGGGAGATTTTAATTACGCAGCCTGACGGTAGAAATCAACCCAAACCTGTCTTGGCGATCTCATACCTAAATCTTGCTGAATCCTCGTTTGGTTGTAATCTAACTCAATATATTTGATGATACTGTTAATAGCCTCAAATCGAGTTCTATAATTATGATGATATACCAACTCATTCTTTAAGACGCCCCAGAAGCTCTCTATTGGTGCATTGTCGAAACAATTACCTTTCGCACTCATTGAACCTTTAAAACCGTGTTTACTGATGATTGTGCGATAATCATCGCTACAGTACTGACTACCTCTATCTGAATGCACAATAAGACCTTGGCTAGGTTGTTTATCCTTGATCGCTTTATTTAAGGCCTTACAGACTAAATCAGCCTTCATACGTTTATCGATAGCGTAGCCAACCAATTCTTTGGTATACAAGTCTTTAACACCTGCCAAATAAAGCCAACCCTCATCTGTCCAAATATAGGTGATATCACTGACCCATGCACAATTAGGACGATTGACGCCAAATTGTTGTTTAAGCAAATTAGGATAGATTCGCTTGTTATGGCCTGAGTCCGTTGTCACTTTAAAGCGCTTATGACGTCTACATTTGATGTCATGTTCTTCCTTGATACTACGTACCATATACTTGCTGACATCGTGCCCTTGTTCACTTAAGTGTGCGTGTAGACGCTGATAACCATATCGCTCTTTAGTCTCACTGTGAGCAGCTTTAACAAGTAGCTCACAGTGATTACGATGTATTTGCTGAGTACTGATATCACGCTTCGTCCAGTCATAGTAGCTTGATGGTTTGATATCAAGGATTTTACACATGCTGGTAATGCTAAATTCATATTTGTGATGGTCAATAAAGGCGTACCTTACTGACCGTTCCTTGCAAAGTACGCCGTGGCCTTTTTTAGTATCTCTCGCTCTTCTTGTGCAATCTTTAACTCTCGCTTTAAACGCTTATTCTCTTCAATAACGGCCATTAATTCAGAATCAAACTGTTTAGTACCTTTGAGCTTACCTTGATTAGCTTTCCGTTGCCAATTAGCTAGCGTTTGCATTGGTAGCCCTAACTGCCTTGCTGTGGCACTGACATTGCCACCATTATTTTCTATTGCTTTGACCGCTTCTGCTTTAAATTCTTCACTATATCTCTTAACTTTCTTAGTCATGGTAAACTCCTATTTGTCTTCTTTAGTTTACCAAGCTTTTGTCTACGGTTTTTTCAGCATACATCAGTGGCCTATATGGATTACGATGAGTATATGAATGCCGTTGAATGCTGGGGGATGGAAAAGATTATCTTACCCGCTTTTGTTTTTGAAGCGCCGACCAAGTGTTAGCGAATAGACCTAACAGATAGCCTGTACCCCTGCTTTGATGGCCTAATAAGCTTTGAAGCACCTACGAAAGATGATCCATCTTTCTATAAATTTTATTAGCCAAAAGCTTTAGCCTTAAAGCTTTTGGCTATACTTCAATTTAGCTCTCCCAATTAAGCGGTTATCTTAATATGATGAATGAGACAAATGCTTAGTTCACTACCCAAATCGTCTTGGTTTGGCAGTACTGCTCAAGCGCCTCAAGCCCATTGTCTCGGCCACCAAAACCAGATTGCTTATAACCACCAAACGGAGTGGTAATATCGCCTTCAGAGAAGCCATTGATAGAGACTGTGCCGGCCTGAATCTGATTTGCCACCCGAATGGCTTGTTTCAAATCTTTGGTATAAAAAGAGGCTGCTAAGCCATAACTGCTATCATTGGCTAATTTAATCGCCTCTTCTTCTGTTTCAAAGCTAGTAATGGCAAGAATTGGACCAAATACCTCTTCTTTGAAAATAGACATTTGTGAATCAACATTATCAAAAACAGTAGGTTCAATATACCAACCACTGCCTAGAGTATCGTGAATCTTACCGCCGGCAACAAGTTCACCGCCCTCTTCCAAAGTCTTATCAAGATAGCCTTTCACTTTTTCAAAATGGGCTTTCTCAATCATGGGTCCGATAGATACTGCCTCTTCTCGAGGGTCCCCCAACTTCCATGAATCCAAGCCTGCGATAAGCTGCTCAATAACTTGCTGCTTATGACTGCTGTGCACCAACAAGCGAGAGCCACAGCTACAGTTTTCACTCATGTTCCAGAAGGCAGCTGATAAGATATTATCAATCATATCTGAATTTATCTCGGCCTCCTCGAAAACGATTTGTGGGCTTTTACCACCGCACTCTAGCACCACTTCTTTTAGGTTACTTTTTGCCGAATAAGTTAGGAACAATCTGCCTACTTCAGTTGAGCCCGTGAAGGACACCATATCAATATCCATATGCTGTCCGATGGCCGCGCCTACTATTTCTCCACGTCCACACACCATTTGTAAGGCTGCTTTGGGTATACCGGCTTCATAGGCCAGCTCAACCATACGATAAGCCGATAATGACGTCAGCTCAGCAGGTTTTACGATGACGCTATTTCCCATGATAAGAGCAGGAGCAACTTTCCAAGCAAACATCTGGGCGGGGAAGTTCCAAGGCAGCACCACACTCACCACCCCAATAGGCTCTTTAACAATCCACGATAAGGCATCGCTACCAGTCGGCGCCACTTTACCAAAAACTTTATCGATAGACTCTGCATACCAGTCAAAAGTTTCGATAGTCGCCGGTAAATCCGTGTTTAAACATTCGGTAATAGGCTTGCCAGCATCGATGCAGTCTAATGCCGCAAGCTCTTCAAGGTGCATCTCCAATAACCTTGCCCACTTTTGCATGCGACGTTTGCGTTCAGCAGGCGGCAACTTACGCCATTCACCATGATTAAATTGCTCACGAGCTGAGACAACCGCAACATCCACATCTTCTGCTGTGGCATCAGCGATATTACCAATGACACTATTGTCAATTGGAGTGGTGTTTTCTACGGTTCTTGTTGAAGATGCTCCTTCAATAAGATTGCCTGCATATAATTGCTTGTCTTTGGCAAGTTGAAAGACTTGTTCTTTGGTCAAAGGTTGATTGTTAGCGGACATAGTGGCTCCAAATCATAATACAGCCTACGAACTTATAAATGGTTACGCTGTTAACCTCGCTAAGCCTACGCCAGTAGTACTTGTACTTGGTTGCCTTGTCACCTATTTAAAGTTCTCTGACTATAGTGTTAAAAGAAATACGATCGAAAGAAATACGATGAAGAGAATGATTCATAGTGTTATAGATAGTGCTATAGACTCCATGCAATTTTTTATTCCTTTACTAACTTATCATATGGTTAAATTTCATATTTCAAAGTTTTTAGATGACGTATGCTAGTCTAGCAACTAAATCGAAGTGAGGGTGTTATGACATTGCAAATAGAACAACTAAGTCCCAATATTGGTGCACTCATTAAGGGATTTGATTTCAGCCAACCGATGACAGATGAGACTAAGCAACAAATTACGGATGCTTTATTACAGCATCAAGTAATCTTCTTTAGAGATCAGCCTATTACGCCGACCCAACAAGTCGACTTTGCCAAACAATTTGGTACTTTGCATATTCATCCCATTTTTCCGCATGCCGAAGAAGCGCGAGAAATCGTCGTGCTGGACAATCATCAGTTAGACCTAACAGACAACTCAATCTGGCATACCGATGTGACCTTTATTGAGAAGCCACCTCTAGGTAGTATTTTGGCTGCCAAAAAAGTACCTTCAATCGGTGGAGATACCACTTGGTCAAGTAGCTATGCAGCTTGGGAGGCTCTGTCCCCTGCCTATCAGCGTATGTTAGAAGGGCTTACTGCCACGCATGAATTTGTGAACTCATTCCCTCTTGAAAGGTTTGGCAACACCCCAGATGCTCATAAAAAATGGATACAGGTGCAGCTAGAAAACCCACCGGTTACTCATCCTGTGGTTAGAACACATCCGGTTACTGGGAAAAAGCTAATTTTCGTCAACGAAGGCTTTACCAGTAAGATTAACGAGGTCTCTCCTGCTGAAAGCAAATCGATCTTAAGCTTCCTATATCAACACATCGCCAAACCTGAATTTACCATTCGTTGGCATTGGCAAAACAATGATATCGCTTTTTGGGACAATCGTGCCACACAGCACTATGCCGTAGGCGATTACACCAAAGAGAGTCACCGTATTATGCATAGAGCGACGGTGAATGGAGATAGACCGGTTTAATCTAATATTGATTGCTTAATTAGTTAACTGCTTAATCGTTTTGCCCGCTATGAGTTTTAACAGTTAGTGGTTTTGATAGCGACTGGCTTTACTAGTTACTGATCTTAATAACAACTGGATTTGATAGTTATAGTTCATGAAAACTGGTAATAACTATTAATCATTTCGATGACAGTTTTTGAAAACATTAAGAGCCTTGAGTCATTTCACTATGAAAGACTGCAAGGCTCTTTTTTTAGCCTAACCCCTTAATACTCTGAGATTTAATTTAACGATACGTTTGGCTTCGACTTATTCAAGAATAGATAAACCATGAGTCCTAAAACACACCATAAAATAAGAACATAGTACGAAGGCATAGTGATATTTGAATCAAAGAATGGGGTTAATAAGAATACTAAAAAGGCAAATGAGACCAGCACACCCATAATACTAATAAATTTACCTGTACCCGTTTCAGCAATTTTATAAGCACACACACAGGTGACTAAGTAAGCGATTGACGCCCCTACAGAAGATAAATCTACAAACCATAGTAAGGCATTACGACCTAAGAATGGCACCATCAACGAACAGCCACCAATGAAAAAGATAATCCATTTTGGGATATTAATGCTTCCGCTGCTAGTCTCAGCATTCTCAACAGTTTCAACGTTTTTAGTGGCTCTAAGATCTGCATCACTTTTGTTATTTAGAGACTGAGTGCCGATATCATAGTCTTGACTCATGCTCAGCACCAAACGACTCGAACCTATAAAGAAGCCATTTAATCCAGATATGACCGCACCAAACATGGCCACGCCCAATAAATAGAACAGACCATTACCCACCAGTGTTTTCACTGCCTGTCCCGTTTGCCATGAGACCGCATCAAGCTCGGTGCTATTCACGCCCAAAGCAGTAATCAGATTTAACACGTTATAAATTAAGGCACCAATGATAATCGCTAGCAACGTCACTCTTGAAACTGTTTTCGCCGCAATCCTATGGTCCCCTGCCAGCTGAGCAACGGTATCAAATCCTATGAAAGCCCACGGAGCGAAGGCAATTATGCGAATAATAGAGGCGGTATCGATAGTACCCAAGTTGCTTTGTAGGTTTTGTTGTTCTACCTCACCAATACTACCAAAGGTAAATAAGGTGATTACCATCAGCGAGAAAACCAAAGTGAAGACGCAAATCTTTTGAGCCAACGCAGCATCTTTTAATCCGCGTAAATTAATAATAATGAAGAAAATAATGATCGAAAGAGAAACCAAGACATCATTGCTAAAAACCTCATAGCCTGACACCGTATACAACAAGCTGCCTTTTGAATAAGAAGGAAATACCTTATCAAGCACCATGGGTACGGCTGTGGCATTTAGCGGAATAATCGATATATAAGCAAGTAACAATCCCCACCCAGTGACAAATGCTGTCTTCTTACCCAATAGGTCATTCGCAAAGCTATACTCTCCGCCTGATTTGGGCACACGCTCCATGACCATTGAATAGCTTTTTTCTATAAATACCAACATAAAGACGGCAATGGTAAAACCAATAGCCGTATTTAACAGTCCATAGTCTTTGAGAAAAACATTACCCGGTAATACAAAAGCACCCCAACCGATAACTGAACCTAATGCTACTGAAAATATTTCTTTTTTCTGTAATTTATGAGACATCTGTTGTTCCTTTATCGCCAAACAGGCCAGTCCGCTATTTAATTACCTTAGCAGGGTGCTAAAGTCTCAAGTCAGCAGTGAGTTAAAAGAGACACCTATTGGTAAATGGGTTTGTGATAGATGAGCGTGAACCATAAATTATATTCGATGCACCAATCCTCACTTATATAGTTAATTAGACTAGACTTATTCTTTATTGCTGTTCGTCTTCTAATTGACCTTCTTAACAACATCATTATCCCAAGTAGAATGAACTAATAGCTAAAAACAGAACAAGCAATTATTCAAGCAACTACTGAAGAGACTAGCCGAGCTTAATGACCCTTCAAACTCATCTATAAATCATTGGTATTATGATTACTCCACCTTTAACTAAACGCGTGTTAGCGACAACGATTATTCAGTTTTCGTTGTAAAACTTCTCTCCTAAAACACATACCAAACGACACATTATTGTCATCGCAATACAGTTATTTTTATGCCACGATATTAAAGTGGTTATGTTTATTATTACTATAATTATTAAACGGTTACCTATAAAACCACCTATGAATTTGGCTTAAATTAAATTTTAATGGACCTCCTTTTAGAGTATTTTCCTACTGGGAAAGCCTCTTTTTAGGTCAAAAAGGACAAAAGCGTGAATTCAGCACAACTTACTGATTTAGAAACACCTACTACCTCTCCTACTCTCATCGGACCAGATAATCTTGCTGATTATTTGTCTGCTGTCTCTCACTATTGCTTGTTTTTGGACATAGATGGCACGCTTGCTGAATTTACACTGAATCCTAAAGACAGCTTTATTCCGCTCTCTACATTGACCCTTTTGCAAAATATTCAAAGTTCTGGCATCCAAGTTGGCATAGTAACGGGACGCAGTCTTGTTGAAGCGAAGCAGATGTTATCGCCATTACAGGTGCCAATTGCGGCGACCCATGGTTTAGAGATGTCATGGAAACAGGACCCTATGGGAGAAATCGACCTTTTAGAATTGAGTCAAATTAAGCAAAACCTGACTGTGGCTTGCCAGCCTTATCCTGATTTAAGGATAGAAAATAAACCCTATTCCTCTGCCCTGCATTATCGTAAAGATCCTACTCTGGCGGATATCAGCCATAGCCTAATGTCTAACGCTATACACAATCTTGATAACTGGACGTTAAAGCCTGGCAAATATGTGTGGGAAGCGGTACCTAAAGGGATTAATAAAGGTACGGCCATATTAGCTTTACAACAATATATGTCACAAAGTCAGCCGCTATGCCCTATTTTTATTGGCGATGATATTACCGATGAAGCGGGATTTGAGGCAGTTCAAAACCTCAGTATTCCAGTAGAGCAGTCAACAAATTCTGATTCTAAATTTCCTAAGCAATTACAAGGTATCGGTATTAAAGTAGGCAATGAGCCTACGTGCGCTAATTATTATGTACAAGATATTGATGCGGTTAGCGAGTTACTTGAAGGCTTTGTAAAAATGACAATGAGTGACTGCCTATGAGTCGCTTAATTGTGTTATCTAACCGAGTGAAAATGCCTGATAACAATCCTATGGCAGGGGGACTTGCGGTAGCATTATCTGAGCTCTTAAAAGAAAGTTCAGGCATCTGGATGGGCTGGAATGGGCAAATTGCCGAGAGTGATAACACCGCTGATTCTGCGGTATTGGATAACGGTTATAAAGATAACAGTAATGAGTTTACTACTTATACAAAATCAACCTCCGTATTGAGCAGTGTCGGCTGTCCCGCCTCTACACTAGAGATTACTTATATTACTACTGCCCTAACCCCCAAACAGTACGAGCATTATTATTGCGGATTTGCCAACAATGTCTTGTGGCCTTTATTGCACGAGCAAACCGATCTTATTCGACAAGCGCCAGAGGACTATGACAGTTATCAATCGGTTAATCGCCTATTTGCCCAGCAGCTGAAGCAATTTATTCAGCCCGACGATGTGATTTGGGTTCACGATTATCATTTTTTGAGTGTGGCTTATTATTGTCGACAATTGGGTATCACCAATCGTATTGGCTTCTTTTTACATATACCTTTTGCGCCATTAAAGTTTTGGCAGCAGCTTGATAGGAGTCCTGAGTTAATTAAGCATTTGTCTCATTATGATGTCATTGGCACTCAAACTCAGCATGATAAAGCGAATTGCTTAACGGTCATGCAACACTATCTAAAGCCAAGCAGTGTCACACAGCATGGTAGTGCGCATTGCTTAACCGTAAATATTGGCTCAAGCAGACCGCATCGTTTGACAGTAGATGCTTATCCTATCGGGGTCAATGTTGCCAAAATTCAGCAGCTTGTAAGCCCACTAAGCTTAGAGTACGGCTTAGAATGCGAACCGAACACTCATAAAAATACCCATATCAAAGCGGCTGCCCAAAATATCATCGCTGTCGATAGGATTGACTACTCTAAAGGTCTATTAGAGCGATTTTCAGCTTATAGTGTTTTTCTGCAGCAATATCCTAACTATCAAAACCAATTAAAACTATTTCAGATTGCCTGCCCTAGCCGCTTAGATCTCAGTGTTTATCAGCGACTTTATGACAATGTTAGACAATCAGTTCATGACATTAATCAGCAGTTTTTGGGCACGGATGAAATATCCGAATCGGTTAAGTTAGGGTCTGTTGATTTAGACGCTATTAATGAAACTGCGCCGAGTATAGAGGGCCTCAGTACAGCCGCCTTTAAAAGACGTTGGCAAGCCATTTCTTATTGCGAAAACGTATTAAGTCACGAAACATTGATGAAGGCGTTTTGGCACAGTGATATCGGCTGGGTCAATTCACTAAAAGATGGCATGAACTTGGTCGCTAAAGAATACATTGCGGCCCAAAATCCCGCTAATCCAGGTGTGTTATTACTGTCCCGCTATGCTGGTGCGGCTGAACAAATGCAGGCAGCGGTCATTATTGATCCTCAGCAACCTGATAGCATAGTTCAAGGGTTAAATACCGCACTTAGTATGCCACTGCAGGAACGAAAAGAACGCCATCAAGCCCTATTAAATGGGTTGAAGCAGGATAACTTACAGTCTTGGCAGCAAGACTTTTTGGAAGATCTATACCAAGTGGTCTAGACCCAAATTACGGCTGTTGTAGAACTATTAAACTTATAAAGACTATTAAACTTATTAAGATTAAATCTAACAGGCAATTTAAATAATAATTATTTAGGAACCTATTATGTCAATTTCAGAGGAAAAAAATGGCTTGCTGGCACGTATTAGAGCCAGTGTAGAATCTTTATTACCTATTAATCAGCACAATAAGCGTTGTGATACCTTTAATATGACTGATGACATTCGCCAGAAGGTGTTACAAGTGTTAGTGACTTTTTCTGATGAAATTCCTCATCCTGCTCAAGTCAGTACTGATGCTAGCAATCTAGAGAGTGTCAATAAACAAAATAACGAAGGTCAGAATAAGAATACAGAATCATCGACTTTACTACGTTGGCAAGTCTTGGCCTATATCTCAGGCATCGACTTAACCCTTGCTAAGTGGTTTGAATCACATCTTGATGCGCTAAGCATCCTATATGAATTGGGTCATGGCGAAACGCAGCAAGGTCTCTGGGCGGTATGGGCGGCTGAAGGTCACCCCAACCCTATTCGTTATCAAGATGGCAAAATTAGTGGCTCTAAATCTTGGTGTTCAGGTGCCCATATCGTGGACTATGCGCTGATGACTTATCGTGATGAGCAGGGTAAATCACAGTTGCTGACCGTAGACATGAATCAAAGTGGTATCGACATTGATAATAGTGCTTGGCAAGCGGTAGGTATGCAAGCTACAGACACCGCGACCGTCACCTTTGATCACGTTGCAGCCACTCAAGTGGGCACTCCCAATGCTTATCTAGATCGTGTCGGCTTTTGGCATGGTGCAGCGGGTGTCGCTGCTTGTTGGTATGGGGCGACTGCAAGCTTGGCGGCCTACTTAATTGAGTCTTATCAACAAAAACCCAATGACTATAAAGCCATGTATTTAGGTCAAATAAGTAGTGATTTGGCCGTCTCTCGCCAGTATTTGCATCAAGTTGCTTATTTGATAGACAGTCAGCCTGAAGACAATCATGAGCTTGCTATCCGTCAGTTAAGAACAAATATTGAGCAGCTGGCACGACAAGTGATAGAGACGGTTGGACAAGCTTTAGGGGCAGCGCCTTTTTGTGGTAATGCGCACTTTGCTACCTTATCAGCGGATTTGACTGTATTTATTCGTCAAAGTCATGGCGCCTTTGATTTGCAAAGAATTGGAGAGTTAACCAGTTTTCAGGCAGAGGGCAATATATGGCAACTGTAGGCTCTGATACCAATATCGGTCAGCAAAAAGATCAACCTAGTCACTCGGATAATAAAGACGGCTCTAAAAACAAAGAGCATAATCATCCCATCGTTGGCGACCGTGTCATTGAAGGTGAAGGGACTAGCCAAGAAGCATGGCAGAACTGGCAAGGTCTGCATGATTTACCAAAATTAGATATCGCTAAAAGCTTTTGTGCAGACTTCCCAGCTCCTAGGCTAGCCGAAGCCGAAACGCAACTGCCTCGGGTATGTGTCTTTGCACCGCATCCTGACGATGAGATATTGGGCTGTGCTGGATTACTGCAAAAGTTAGCAGCCAATGGCAATCCTATCTTATTGGTTCATGTTACCAATGGTACCCAAAGCCACCCTGACTCTCAAATTTATCCACCCAGTAAACTTGCAGTAATCCGTCCTAATGAAAGCGTTGCCGCCTTAAAAGTCTTAGGTATAGAACATCAAGTGGCTACTGCTGCTTTAGATTTGGAAGACGGTAAAGTGTTTGAGCAGCAAGAACTGTTTTATCAGAAGCTTGACGACATTATCCAGCCCAATGATATTTTGATAACGCCTTTTGTTCATGATGGACACCCTGACCATGAAGCAACCGGTCATGTGGTGACTACCTATGCCAAGCAGCATAACTTGGATTGCTATCAAGCCCTAATCTGGGCGTGGCATTGGGCCAAGCCTTCCGATAGCCGCATACCCTGGCAAAATGCGGTCAGATTTGAATTAACGACTGAGCAACTGCAGCGTAAAGTGGATGCCATTCACTGTTTCGAAAGTCAAATTACGGTCGATGACAGTACCGGCAACCCCCCTATTTTATCTGCTCAAACCATCACTAGAATTAGCCAGCCTTGGGAAGTATATCTGTATGAGTAATAACCTTAACACGCTAACTGACCTTGTTGAAGTTGGTAGTCGCAACGCCTTTAATGAAGAAGCCACGACTTATTCAGAAACCTATTTTGATACGTTATATCAGGACAATACCGACCCTTGGCAGTATCAAACACGTTGGTATGAAAAACGCAAACGTGACATGTGCCTTGCAGTCTTACCACAAGCTGAATATGGCAGAGCTATTGAATTAGGATGTGGCAATGGGGTGTTTAGCGAACTACTTGCTCGGCGCTGTCAGTCTTTACTAAGCATTGATGGCAACAAACAAGCGGTGCAACTTGCTCAGCAGCGTTTGGCTGACTTGTCTCATGTGCGAGTGATACAAGGAGTGATACCGAACGTATTATTCACTATCGATAATGAGCCTGTTTCAGATAAACCGTTTGCTTTGAAAGCACCCTTTGATTTGATCGTTATTAGTGAAATTTTATATTACTTATCGGCAGAAGATATAGATAGAGTCACTGCTTGGATTGGTCAAAATCTTGCTGTCGGGGGTACCTTACTCTGCTGTCATTGGCGCTATGACATTGAAGGTTTTGAGATGAATGGTGAGAAGGTACACCAGCGCTTATATCAAGCGTTTAATTCGATCAATCAAACGGACAGTAATCCTCTGACTTTTACCCACCAAAGCAAGATTGTGGACAGTGATTTTTTGTTAGATATTTGGCAGCACTCGTCGAATACAGTTGCTATGAGCGAGAATCTAGTCTAAAAATGTTTTTATACTAGGTTTAGCGGTAATGAATTTAACACTCGTGCATTGTATAGAATAGAATAGAACAGAACGATACGATCTGATGCTTAATAAAATACCTAAAATAAAGGGCAATTTAAGGGATGAGATATGTCCGCTATAAACAACACACTAAGTCCTGACTTCAAAATTGGCATTGTCATTCCTGCTCATAATGAGGCCGATACCATTGCTGACTGCCTCGCATCGATTAAGATCGCTATTAATCAGCTACCTCCCTCTATCGAAGCCTTTGCAATCGTGGTACTTGATAGTTGTGCAGATGATACCCTTACCTTGGTTAAAGCTGCAGGCGTCGATTATATTAGTTGTGACTATCGCTGTGTCGGCAAAGTACGTGATGCCGGCATTATTGAGGCTATTGACCAAGGAGCGATATGGATTGCCTGCACAGATGCCGACTCTGTGGTATCACCCGATTGGCTAACTCAACAAGTGGCGCATATTGCCACTCAAGCACTATCAGAACAGTCTACGGCTATGATTTGCGGGGTGGTGAGTATCGATAAATGGGACCATTTAACCCCTCAGACCAAACAAGACTATTTAGCCCATTATCAAGACGTCATGGGTCACCATCACATTCATGGGGCCAACTTAAGCTTTAGCAGCAAGGCTTATCTCAATGTAGGCGGATTTGCTCCCCTTGCTTGCCATGAGGACGTAGACTTGGTAAATAAATTTAAAGCACAAGGTTATGACATCTTATGGAGTAATAAAGTACGTGTTACCACCAGTAGTCGCTTAGAAGCTCGAGCGTCCGAGGGCTTTGCGGCATTTTTAAATAATCTGGAACAGAGTGATCTTTAATAAACAGCACTATTCTAAAAACAATTATGATTAAAATTACAAAAGGTTAACTGGAGAAACTTTTTAACAGATTTTTGCTAATTAATGCATAGTAGCACCAAACCTCGTTATTATAGAGAGAAACGGACTTATGCTTTACTTTTCTATAATCGTCAAGCTTCTCATAAATGTCGGGTTGTAAATCATACCTAGTTAGTTACTATAATCTGGCTATCATTTCTCGCGCTTCCCCTATCTTATCCTTTACTTATCAAATAAGGCGACATCTCTTGTCGCCTAAGATGTGTTAGTACATTGCTTATACTTAAATAATACAATATTATTAAATTATGTATTAAATTAATTTAAATATTTGCGGTGCGCTAACCATGCCAAACAGTAATGCCTATACAAATAATAGCTTTTCTTCTTTTGATCTAAAAATCATTCCGCACTCTAAACGTACCAATATTTACTATTTGTTTCACTGTAAGGTTATGCAGAAGGTGGCTTAGAAAATGTTCACTGCTCGAATGATCACAACCCAATACTTCACCATCGCCTAGATAGTTTATGATAGCCGTTTAAAAATAGTCGAGTAAAGTTTATAAATTTTTACTTGCTTCGCACCCAATCACGGGTGCATGGATTAAAACATAAGGAACAGTGAGATGAGAATGAAATTATATTGCACTAAGTTTGGTAAATTGGTTGAAGCCCATCCGTTTAGTGGTGGCGAGTTGATACAGCTGGCGAACTGGATTGATGACTTGAAATGTGACGTTAAAACAAGTGCTGTATTCGATGGAGGCTTACCGACGCTTATACTTACTAAGGGCGACGATGTTGTAACTTTAAAACCTCATCAGTGGTTAGTACGTGAAGATGAAAATGAATTCAAAGTAGTCAGTGCGGAACAGTTCCCGAAACTATACACGCTACACAACCCAAGCGAAGACGAGTGACATATACTTATGCTAACCTTCCAGAAAAATCATAGATTTTGCTTTGCGACGAGCTGGACAGTCCCCAACTGTCCGGAAAACTCCCCGTCTCACAGCAAAGGTGCTTAAATTTAGACATGGTACAAAGGATTCATAATCCTTTGGTCGTAGGTTCAAGTCCTACTGGGCCCACCAACTTCAAACCCTTACAACTCAAAGGTTGTAAGGGTTTTTTAATGCTCAAAGAAAAAGCAGCTCTTATCATCAATTTAATACTTTATATACTTTTTATGTACTTTAATTAAGCTAACTCGTGCTATATGCTATATAGCATTGTTGTTAATTGTTGTCTTGAGGGAAGGCTATGAAAGTTAAGCTAACGAAGAAGTTTATTGATGATCTACCACTTACTGAAAGTGGTTATAAGATATATCCTGATGAAGTTTTGACGGGTTTTGCATTATACGTTGGCACTAAGAGCAAACGTTATATTTTAAACAGACGTATTAACAAAAAAATGTACCGCACGCTAGTTGATGAAGTTCACATGACTACTCTAACAGCCGCACGTGAAAAAGCAACTGCAATGATGGTAAATATCAGACAAGGATTACACCCTTACGAGGGACTGCATGAGCTACCAGAGATTGAAGATGAAGAGAGCAAGGCACCACAAGTACCTACTTTGCTAGAGGCTTATAATTATTTTAAAGAAATGAAATCAGAGCTTTCAGATGGAACTATAACAACCTATGACCGACAGATATTAGGTAAGCTTAGTGACTGGCTTGATAAGCCGCTTAACGATATAACCAAGGCCATGATCAGCAAGAAACATAAAGAAATAAGCGCCAATAGTAAGGCTCAAGCTAATGCGACTATGAGGGCATTAAGATCAGTTTGGAATTATTGTAGAGATAGTTTTTTAGACGAGAATGAAGACTTCATAATCAAAGAACAGCCTATCAAGATACTTAATGCCAAAAAGGACTGGAATAATATAAAACCACGTACCAGGCACGTAGCAGAAGAAAATCTAGGCCAGTTCTTTAAGACATTACTAAAATACACCGATCGCAGCTCGCACATGCAAGCACCACATAGTAATAATGCTCGCGATCTTATGCTAATGTTTATGCTAACTGGCGTGAGACTTAATGAAGGTCAAAATCTTGAGTGGTCCGACGTTGATCTTGATAACGGTTATATCGTATTTAGAGATACAAAAAACGGATCAGATTATGACATGCCACTGGGCAAAATACTTGCAGCATTACTCAAAGAACGCAAGAGGTTAAGTGATGGTAGTCGTTGGGTTTTTCCAAGTAGTCAACGCAATACTGACGGACCTATAACTGACTTAACCCGTAGCTACAAACGCATTGGTGAATTAAATGGCATGTATATCACACCCCACGATTTAAGGCGCACGTTTGGCACCGTGGCCAACAGCTTGAACATCAACTACCCAGTCCTTAAAAGGCTGTTAAATCATCGTGAGACCAAGGCAACCGATGATGTGACATTGCAGTACGTGCAGGTGTCACAGAAGCAGCTTAGAACGGCTTTAAATCAGATTGAGAAACTGTATTGCAAGCAAGCTGAAATGACTCAAGATGAAGTTATAGCAAAACTCATATAAGCTACAATTGTTCATGCACTACCCACCCTCTCTATAGGTGGTGGGTAATTCATAGACGGCTCGTTGGAGATAACGCAAATAGGATGATTTCCTGGATTTTTGCCTCCACCCATATCCAAACAAATATCATCGTAATAGATTTCATGCGTCTTAAAACCCAAATATCCACCTATCACAAACATAAATAGTAGAGCCAGAAAAAATTTAATATTCACGTAAAATAACCCTCATATTTATTAACCAATTTTTCTAAAAAAAATTAGTGGCTTTAAGTATATTTATGTATATTTTGTGTTTATTATTAATGTGATATTATATGACTACTTCCTCTCGTAGCTAAATCGAGAGGGCTATACCCGCGAGATTGTCAAACGTGACCAAAGGTCTTAGAGAATGGGTACTGCCTTTAAAGTCTGATCTTAACTCTAATATATAAGCAAAGGCTTGGCTAGCTCTTAGTGGATGTTTCATATTGTAAACAATAGAGGTGAGTATGAAAAACTTAATTCCTACCCTGTTAACTTCTGTAGCTTTATTAGCAAGCAGTTCGTATGCCATGGCATGTAATGAGACTAAGCCAATCGAAGTAAGATTCGCCAAGGGAACAACATCCTCTAGTTATACAGGCCAAATTATAGGCTACCAGTATTATTCATATCATTTTATAGCAAATAAAGGTCAAAAATTAAAAGTTAAAATAGATGGTGGAAATGTAGATGCTTATTTATTTCATGATAAGCTAAAAGACTCAGTGTATATGGGTCAATATTCTCCAGAATTAGACGCTCAAGGTAATTATACTCTTCCTTATTCAGGAGAATACGAGCTTCGGGTGCTTCAGCCTCGCTCTCAGGCTAGACTAGGCAAGACTCCAAAGTACAATCTTAAAATATCTATACAGTAATATTATAAAGGTAGAGAGGATGGCAAAATTATGAACCATAGAGTCAAAGAGCTCTTCATATCATCTCTTATAGGGATGGTGGCTTTATATCCAAGCCTATTAATCGTATCAATAGTCCTTGATCCTTACATGCAAGATTTCACCCTACCAACTGTAGTCTTAATTGAGTCGATTGTTATTGCTCCTATCTTACAAGTAATCGCATTACCTTTGGCTTATAATTTTATCAAACGAATCACCGGTCTTTAATATTTATGATCTAAATATCTTTCAATAAGTATAACTAAGCCCTTCTAGGTGGACCTAGAAGGGCTTTTTGTAAACGCAATAGGAGCGATGATGCCAAAAATCAGCGTAGCATTAGGTATGACCCTTTTAGTAGTGGGAAATATTTTTGCAGTATTTTCAGATGCACTAATAAAAGACTTGCCAGCTGAAACAGCGTTATATCAATTTATTCTTTTTCGGCAGTTGACCGCTGTTGCTATGCTTTTACCACTTTCTTTGATTAACAAAAAACAGAAGTTGTTTAATGAGATAAAATGGCATTTTGTTCGCAGTCATATTTGGTTAATTGGTGTGGTATTCATGGTAATATCCCTTCAATCCCTCCCCCTGGCAACTGCAAATGCTATTTTTTACGCAGCCCCGCTTCTTATGTTACCAATAGGCTTTTTGTTATATAAGGATAACTTAAGCCCTTCAACAATTATTGTATCTATCCTGGGTTTTATCGGCATTTTGATTATTGTTCAACCTAAGCAAATCAACATAGGCGCAATATTTGCGCTTTTAGTAGCGGCCACAATTGCTATAAATAATCTTTTAGTAAGAAAACTGCCTCAAAACCATACCGTTTATCAAACTTTATTATTGACTAATTTAGTGGGGACACCTACTGCCTTAGTATTAGCTTTATGGGAAAACAGCCCGTTTAGCTGGGAATCGCTTACTATAGCAGCTCTATCAAATGTTTTTATTTTAATTTATGCCGGAATATGTGTAGAAGTATACAAAAACATCGAAGCCCACAAAGTTTCTAGTGCTGAATACTCTGGATTACTAGTCGCAGTAATTGTAGGCATTATATGGTTTAATGAAGTACCAAATTTAAGCTTACTGGTTGGAGGAACTTTAATTGTTGCTCCTTTAATTTGGCTAGCAAACGCTGAAAGAGTAAAGTATAGAAATTTGAATTAGCACTTCCCTACTTAGTTTTTACAAAAGGAGGGAATTTCTTCACTAAAACTCACTCCCCGTAATATGAATATGCTGTTTCGTAGTTCAAGCTACCACCGAATCAAATGATCTAACGCTAAATTATTATTTGGCTGCCTGCCAAAAATAGAGTCCATCAAAGCTTCATCGGCTGATGCATTTTCGAATACCTTCTCATCTTTGATTACTTTGAATAGCTTATCAAATGCCGCATTAATACGGGCACGCTCGTCACCCTCAGGATAAGCCTTATGGGCGCTATCGTATAAATCATTGTTAGCACCATAACTCAAGTAGTCATTACGGCGTCCTTGCGCCTCTAAACCATCCTCAAGATACGCCTGAAATGCCCTTGCCGCCATTTCAACTGTTGTAGACCAATACGGCTTGGCGCGTGTTCCATCAAGAGATACCGAATTTGCTTTATATTTAGACGATATAGGACCGGTTTCAAGAACGACAGTTTCTCCTGCCTTATCTTGATTATAATATGCAGCCGCCACTTTTCGCCATACTGTATGCCGTTTGCTACGGCGGCTTCTATTTGTTCTGCCATACATATCGTCAATCGCTCTTACAGCGCCGCTGGCATTGCCTGCATCTAAGATTGCTTTTGTCGTCCTATTAAGCTTATCGGGATTAATATTTAATTTTGCCAGCTCAATATCTTTTTCTGTAAGCTTAAACACTTCAGGTGTATAGGTATCACCAATGAACATGGCATCTTGCAAATCTTTAAAGGCGTTTGAAATTTTAGGGTTACTAGCAAGGCTTGGATTTTCTGTTAAAAAATTATTGGCTCCAACAGCTTCTTCATTACCTAGTACTTCACCTAAAATGTTATCGATAGCATGAAACCATTCATGGCCAAGCGAGCCACCACCACGCATTTTGGTTAAGTTAATGACGCGCTGAACTGGCTCATAATGAGCAAGCGCTCCTCCTCTACCACGCGCACCAAAAGCCATTGCTAATCTACCGTTAAATCCAAGGGCTTTATGGTCAATACCGATAATATCTGACAAATCAAACATGGCTGCTGCCGTATTCTTCACATGAAATTCAGCACTAGATTTTTCTTTTAAAATCCAATCTCCTGATTGAATATCTCTGAAGCCAAATTCATCTTTAAGCTCTTTGGTAGAGTTGATGACAACTTCTTTCCCGCCCTTACGCTCAATTTGTTCAGCAACAATTAATTCAAAAGTTGTTTTTTTCTTACCTTTTTTGCCACCACTTCCAGTCTTGCTGCTATCTGTAATAGTCAGTCCCCAGTCGTCATATTTACCATCTATGGCTAGGTTTAGGTGTTTAACAAAGGCTGATGAAGTACGCTCAATAATTGCCCAAAATCTCTCACCAAGAGCAACCCATTGCTGAATGTTCCTATTTGTAGTTAATGTCTCAAATGCCCCTATTGCATTGATAGCTTTTAAAGCAACAGTATACTCTTTCCACTTTTCAAACTTATTTGTGTCAACAATGCCTTTACCAATGTAACTACCACTAAACTGGCGTTCGGGGTATTTTTCTGTAGCCCAGCTCATTACCCACTTTTGTATATTATATTCAATTGGGTTTACACCCTCTTCCTTGGCCATTGCAGCAAGCCCAGCAATCGCTTCTTTGTATAACGCCTCACTCTCCTCTTCCATCTCAGTTCTTAATGCATCTTGCTCTGCGGACAACGTTTTATATTTATCTGCGACGTCCGAACTAAGCATTGAACCACCAAGTTCACCTGCGATAGCCACAAGTTCATTGTACAAATCACGAGGTGTGACACACTTACTAATGCGCGCTTTTAACGTATCAATACCTGCCACATAAGCTTTACGCATCATCTGCTTTTGCTGAGCTGCGCCAAACTCATCTGTTAATCTTGCAAATGCGAGTAATTGATCTTGATTGTAGCTTATGTTTCTACGACCAGCATAAGAGTTTTTAGCAAATTCAACTAAGTCCCAATGAGGCTCTGTTGCCACAGATGCCAATATTTTTTGAATTAAAAAAGCGGTACCAGGCTCAATACCATTATCTTTTAACTCATTGTAGTCAACCTGACCCATAATGTTTGATTTTTTAATTAGGGACTCAGCAAGCAGCGCATCAGTTTCAATTTCCGACCAATCTATGTCTTTAACTTTTACAGCAACCCCATCTTTGGCCAACTGTTTTATGCGGTTACTTGCCAGCTCTTTTTTAGAGCCGGCAATATAACCCGTATCAGCATACCGATAGTTATTATCGTTTGGGTTATCACTAAAGCCATCCTTAACGTTATTTTCAGGCTGATAATTCATCCCAAGCGCTTTTAGGCCGCTTATAACCGCTTTCCGCTGTGGCTCATCGCTAGGATCGTTAAAGTTTTCCAGCGACAATCTCAAGGTCTCAAGATTGCTGATAAGCTGTACTGTCTCATTCATTTATTAACCTCATTGTCGTTATACAGTGTTATACACATTATCGCAATGATTGTTCTACGCCCTGATTGCGTGTTCCTAGAGGCAAAAAAAAAGAGCCACGCTAACTGGTAACGCAGCCCTTACTCACAAAGATTATTTGATCAGCGTCAGGCAGTCTAAAAATTTGATTGCGTACCCTGCTATCAGTGTGTCTTTGTCAGTACCGTTAATGACTCGACGAGCGTTTTTAAACTGCTCAAACGAACCATATCTTATGTATCTTGATAGTGATTTGCCAGTGAAATGACCTTCCAGCATGCCAACGATCATAATATCTGCTGCATGTTTTGGGTCTAGTGCCAGCTCAGGCTTATTCACAAAATCTACACCTAGTAATTTACGCATCAAGACATAGTTTGTTAACCAGGTTAGCTGCACATAACCACGGCCATAGTAAATTGGAAGTAAATCAGAATACCTGCCGCCATGGATATCAATACGACTACCATAAGGCCTACCACGGCCTTTTCCGTATTCTTCGATGGGCCTCATGGTTCTTGCTGTTTCATGCCAGGTAGTAGCTAGCATATAAGCAAAATAAAGTGGATTAATAGCGTTGCCGCCGTATTGGTTGCAAGCATCTAAAATACTATCAAACCCATTAACCTGGGATTGTTTGAGTAGTCCAAAGTGTCTAGCAAGTTTGCCAGGCTCATAGCCAAGTCGCTTGCCAGAATCAGTCAAAGCTTTTTGCGAGTTCAGGCCCCATAACCCATCGGCTTTGGCACCAGCCTGCCCTTGCAATCTCTTGATGTTTTCTCTAATTTTTGCTGTCATTTTCTCTAAATTCTCTTATCTTACTTTTAAGCTCACTAACTCTTTTGGTGCTGCCCGCTATATCAAGCATGAGCACTGCCATTGATAGAATGAGCAACACTCTTGCTAGAATGGTATGCCTAGACGGTACAAATACATCACTACCAACATCGGCCCATAAAAGCCCCAGCCATATAAATGCATAAAGCACTATCAACGTCGAAGTTGATTTACGGTTGGTGCAATATCTGCCACTAAACATAACGACTGCACACATAAACAATCCAAGGTACGGTGTTATATTATTAATGACTTGCAAGTTGATGATGATTAGATGTTCCATTTTTACCTATCCCCATTTCCCTTAGTGAAGATGTTGGCCAGCCATGACACCCTGCTAATTAATAGCTTACGTACTGAGTCTTGGAGTTCTTTATCACGCTTTAAGTCACCTAGGTTGTTGATAAGTACCACACCTGAAAATGACATAACCAACGCTGTCATCAGCATAACTTCAATCGGTGGGCTTGCAGCATCGGTAAGCGCTGGCAATAAAACGAACGCTCCAATAATTCCACTAAAAAACCCACCAGCAAGATGAAACATTTGTTGCAGCACAGAAGGTCGCTGCTCCATATCACTTGTATAAATATCAGTAAGCAAAGAGGCCACTGAACCGACCATGCTCAATAGCAATACAGCAAAAAAGAATACCCAAATTGGGATGTTTAGATACAAGAAAGTACGGGTTTGATTGAGCTGATCCGTAAATGCCACTGCACTAGCAGACGCACTAAATATACTTGCTACCGAGCTAGCAATTAGCCCGATAGTAAGCTTTGCAGTATCAATATTATGTTGCACCCTTCACCCCTTTTCATACACCCGAGCACGTTTATTACCGACGTGCTGTTAAAATCTTGATGATAGCGTCTAGCCTTTTGTACAGTCCTAATTGGACTGTTGTGTCTCTCTCCATTATCTTTGAGCGATAATCAAATGCTTGCGACCTATCATAAAGATCAACAAAATTTAGACTCATTTTAAGCGCTTCAAACATGCTCATTTGGCCATGTTCCATCAGCAAAACAATGTCACTCAACAATATATCGTGCAAGCTGTCTTGCATGCCCTCGTAACTCAAAAAGGGCTTGAAATCGTGCTGGCACGTATTCGCCAGCAACCTCCCCAATCACCGTAATACCCTTGTTATCAATACTGGTATCAACATAATGCGATAAATTAGATATGAGGCTATCAAACAATTCAGCCAGGTTGTTAAAGTCAAATTCACTAAGATCGCTGATAGTTTTGGCCCGCGCTAGGACCTGTTTGCTCAGCTCATTTTGGGTTAAGCTATCGTCTAGCTTGTCCCAAACCATATCACCACCCACAATGCTGCTGAGATTGCCGAAAAGCTGGCAAGCCATAAGGCCGCAAGTCCAATCAAACAAATTTTCACATATCGTTTCAAGTAAGCAGACATGAGCACCTCTAATATGTTGTACGCCTATTTGCGTCTCCTCGTCTAAATACTCTTTTGGTACCAGTGATTCGACTGTATCAATCAAATATTCGCTTAAATTACTCTCAGCGGCATATTTGTTTTGGGATAAAGCTTGTTGGTTTAATAAAAAATAATAACGTTCTTGTACTGTTAACTTATCAGCCAACTCCGGATAGCCTGTAACTAGCGTAATTAACGCGCTAATACGCTTTTCGTTAAAACGCTCTGGTATTTTGGCGACCTCCATGGCTTGACCAATAGTAAGATCTGGCATTGGTACTGTGTGCTCAAGCAACTGTAACTGCATTACTGCAACGTCTGTCATTTCTTGCCCCCGTTAGATGATGCTCTTAGGTTTGCTATGTCGTATTTATCCCATGCGGTTAGGGATAGTAATGTTATTTGTACTTTAATCGCGATTCTGTCGCCGTTCTTATTCATCGGCGCCGTAATAGGTGCTGATAAGCTCTCAATAAACATAGGCTTATATGTTTTCCCAGCGTATTGAAACTGCACAAGCGAGGGTATGGTCGATGGAAACATACCATCAGCACCCTCACTAAGCGTGCCCACTACTAAAGACGCATCTGATAACTTTCTAGGTGATGCATATTGCTGTAATACATTCAATGCGCGCTCAACTTCTGAGGCCGCATCAACCCACGCCTGAAAAACAAGCGTCCCACTAATGCGTACTGAGCTTGATGAGGTATAGACTTGACGGCTATTAATCTTAGTAAACGTAGACTTATCTTTTAACCCAAGTAGCTTGTCAGCAGCGTCGCCCGCAACACTCTTAACCGCGCTGTCATCCACTGTTTCTGAGTCCAAGTTAAAAATGCTATACATTGATGCGGGCAGTTCGCCCGATTGAATCATACCCATCATATTGGGCATCCGACCTTCAGGATTGGATGTTTCAAAGGGTGTTGAGTACTGAGACTCAACTGTAAACTCACCATCTTCAAATAGCGCAGCAATAATGGTATTACCTTCAATGGGGTTATAGGTCTGTTTGCCCTGGCCGCCTTCCAGGTTATCCTCTGATACCGGTCGTATCTTGGCGATCAGTCGCTGATTTAAACCTTTGTGCATCCAGGGCACGCCTGATCCTACTACTATGCTTTTCTTGGGCTTGTTTGCGTTATCCGCGGGCTTGTTTGTATTTTTTTTCATAGCTAAACGATCGCTTTGGTTTTCTGTAAGCTCTTGATAGCTAAAGACACAAGTAAGTCACGGTAATGTTCAAGTGTATCTTTGAAAATCTGTGCAAGATCAGGCCTATCTGCATCTTCAATCTTGCCAGCCAGCTCTTTTGCAAAGTCACTATCAAATCCCAGTGGGTCAAAGCTGCTTTCTGATACTTTGTCGCTAAGGCTTTTAACCTGTTCGCCAAGGTAATCAGTTTCGTTTTCTTTATTGCTTACTAGGCCTAAATCCTTACGCAACTGCATAATCTTTTTAAGCGCTTGTAGCTTTTGCAAATTGCCTAGTTCTTTGGCATCTGATACGGCTGATTTAAGCTCTTTAATCTTTTTAAGTTTTTCAAGCGGTGTTAGTGTCATTGAGTCGAACATATCTAACCCTTTGTCGTTACCGTAAATACTTTGAACCTTGTCAACTGCATAGTTAGCAGCGTCTTTGGTGCTAACAGGTGGCGAGCCAAATAGATCATCAGCGAGGCCGTGTTGAGACTCTTTTTCACAAAATTCAGCCATTGCTCTGAAAAATAACCCCATCTTCTTTGCACTACGGTTGTTTGTAGCAATAAACACGGCTATTTCGGCCACACCTTCTGCCATGTCGTTAAATAGCCCGAGCTGCTTAACGTATTCAGCAACGTCATGGTTATTTTCTTTAGCACTCATAACCACGTTAGCTGCGTCAATGATTGCGTTTGTAACCTCGTCATCAAGGCCTTTTTCGATGCTATCTACAATGCCACTAGATATATCTTGGACGTTGCCACGGCTTATGGCTTGTGCCTCAATAAATTTAGGTGCGGCCACGCTCAAGGCATTTAGTACGTTTTGTAGCTCTGGCTTTGCGTCATCGGCCATCATTTCCGTTAATCGCTCGTCATTGTAGGCCTTGCTAAAAATAGCGGCTTTCATGCGTGCCACCAGCGCTTGTGTTGGCTTACCGTCCTTTGTTGTGTATTGGGCCGCCTCCGTATCGCCTATTTGCTTTAAAAAGGCGACAACGAAGTTATGATTACTTGCTGCCGTTAAATCCCCGTTTTCACTTGGATTGAATAGCATGAGCATGTGGTCATCTAGCATTTTAGCGTCCGTCTTTGCTCGCTCTGTTGCACTGTATGACAGCTTGTCGTCCTGGTTGGCCTCAATAGCAAACTTAACTCGATCAACCTCGCTGGTTCTAATCCTAATCAGTATTGGCCGTTTAAATGCTTCTACGTCTTTGGGGCTGAATCCCAGGTAGTCGGCTTCATCAATGAGCCAATCCCTATAATTACCGGCTGTACCATTGTTATAAGCCATAGCTATTGCCATAGTTCGGCCGTTACCACTTTCCACGGCCATATCATCACCGACAATAGGCGCTCCACTATCAGCCCTGCCAGAACGCCCTAAGCTTTCAGGGTCAAGGTCACGTGATACTTTTTGCACCCATGCGACTGATGAATCACGGCCACGATCACGAGGCTGTAATTCTTGCGGATATATTGGGTTTTGGCTGCCGCTTGCCGTGTGACTAGCAATGACGTTATCAATTTCAGTTACGGCTAGGATCGTTGATACCCTGGTTCCTTTTGCTGTTTTAACATTATTGCTGCGGCCCTTGATAACCTTGCTTACCTGATTAGGCTGGCTAGTTGAATTATCTGATTTAACAGATAAGCCAAGATCAGCTCTAAGCTGCATAACTCTTTTTATTTCATCAAGGCGCTTTAACCCATCAAGGCTTTTAGCGTCTGATATAGCAGCCTTGAGCTGCTTCACCAGTTCTATCTTCTGTAAAGGTGTCATGCCCGCCCCTTATAAGTCTGATGATTCTTTATCAACTGCGCTTAATACAACATCTAACGCTTGAGTAAATAGCGGGTTGTGTTCGTCTTTTTCGCCAATAACTGTCAGCCTATCAAGGTCAATATCCTCGGTACTTAAAGAACCATCGATGATTGAATTTAGGTAATCTGTATCATCTTGGCTGTAGGCTGTTTCTGTTTGCTGCATCGCATGTCCTTGTCCAATATCACTGACTTCTTGTTCACCGCTTTCAATATCTTCAGGGGCATTTAATATGGCTACATTTTGTTCATTTAAGCTTCCGATATCTTGATTCAACCAGTTATTGGCCTTTTCAATATATTCAGGTAAGTCATTGGTATACTGATAATCTACAACTTCACCATCTTGTGACCACTCAATGGTGAAGTCATTAGGTGATTCCTTTGCGGACTCGCCATCATAGTTTTTGAATTTGCCTTCAATTTCAACTCTCCGGTTAGATACTTCTTTAACCGCTTGGAATACGCCTAATCCGGCATGTCTTGATTCGATAAAAGCTGTAAAACCAAAAGATTCAGCAAGTTCATTGAGCTTTTCTAAACCTTTTTCCGTCAATACTTCTCTCGCTTCCCAGCGCTCAGCATTCGCCATAGCGTCCTCGTCATTATCGGCATAACGTGCATAAGGGTTTTCAGGGGAGAAAGTTTCAACATCAGATTTCGGCGCTTCTTTTGGATCAAGCTGACTAGTGATAGATTGCTCTTTTGCACTCTTGTCCGTGGTATCTACAAAGTTGTCCTCGGCCTGCTTAGAACTATTACCTTGTTCTATTACTTCTAGTATTTCGATGTTTATCTCATAATCATCTTCAATAGAATCAAACATATTGACTTCATCTGCATAGTTTGATTTAATATTATCAGTGCCTGAAGCAACCCCTGAATCGTGATCAGGGATCGCTGTTTCAGGCATTTTTTTATTGTCATTTTCTTGTAGTGAATCAAAAGATTTGTTTTTGGGCACTAAAAGGTCATAATGCAGCAATCCATCTTTAACATCTTTCTCAACCACGACTCTTAGCTTAATTAGCTCTTCGCCAAGTTTGATGGTATTCTCAAGATGATAATATCCAGACACCATTGGTTTGTTAGAAACTTTGATATTTTCCTGCCAGGTTGCGTTTGTAGCTGTGGCTATAATATCTTCGATCTTTGCTACTAATTTAAGCTTTCTTGGGTCTGTGCTATGTGAGATAAACTTCTTGATACCTCGTTTGCGAATCTCGACTTTCGCATTTTCACCCTCATCATCTTCCAATGCAGGGCAATCAATCCAATTGCCGGCAATGCTGTTAAAAACATCTTTCGCTTTACTTCTTAAGTCTATTAAGCCCTTTTTTGTTTCATCGAAACTACCAAGCTCATTGCCGGATAATTCAACCTTGGCTTCATCTTCAGCTACATTTGAAGAAGTTGAGACCGTCATTTCATCTGGTTCTGGTATGTATGCTGGCTCGCCGTCCGCGTTTTCCGTAGTGTCAATATTGGCTTTTGATTTGTTTTGTTGCATAGCAGCATCAATCTGATCTTTTAAGCTGGCAATATCTTTATCTAGCTGCTCAATGGTTTGTTTTTTCTGCTCAATATTACTTTGAGCTTCATTGATATCAGCGTCACGCTTAGCTTTACGTTCTTGAGCACGTTTGAAGTTTTTACTGTTTTTGCTGGCAAGCAACATCATTTGACGTGCAAGAGTTGGAATCTTGACGTCCTGGCCGTTAATCGGTGACAAAATAGCGGTTACGTCGCGTTTGTTTAATAACCATTTCCAGCTAACCATCATATCGCCTGCCAGCAATTTGCTAGGTGTGCTGTCTGGGTTGTGGAACCAAATAGATAGTTTTTGGCCGTCCGATAAATCAAACACAAAAGCAACGTTTACCACGCCACCACGTTTAAATGGCTTGGTTTGAGTGACATTGGTTACAGATAGGGTTTCATTTGAGGCCTGGCTCATTGCTCTAAATAAGCGATCTTTAAGCATTGGCAAACGGTTAACTGTGTCCATGATTGAATCGAATTCAGCTTCTTCTGCCTCTAAGTCAATCAATGCTTGCTGCAAATCAAATTCTTGTGTCAGCTCTTTAAACGTGTCAGCTCGGATCATATCTGTATATAGATTGGTTAAGCTGCCACCATGGCTTGATAGGGTTAAGTTATCCCATTGAACATCATTAAAAGCGGCTCGTGTCGCCTCTTCGTATAGTTCTTTTGATGTAATAACAGGTAGGAAGTGTTTATCTTGTGATGGGTTGTTTAGCAGCTTAGAAATAGCATCAATTGACCACGCCCCATCATCTGTCATGTGATCAAACTGCATGTTATCGGTATAACCAACGACAACGCCATAATCGGCACCTAAATGGTCGAACTGAGTAACCGCTAGTGTGCGTGCATGCTCGTCATCTAAAGCACCGCCAATGGCCACTGAATCAATATAATGGCCCCTATTCTCAAATAAGTTAACCACATGCCATTTATCATCGTTGCTGCCAGCTGTTGAATCAAAGCCTAATCCATCAAAGCCTGTTTCATCAGCAATTAATGCCAATATATCCCGGTAATCACCTTCGATGAAACCGGTCTCATACCGGCTATAGCGTGTCTTTTCGTTACCGTATCGATCTTCTGTTAATTGGCTGGCATGTGCTGTGCCTGTTTTAATGTAAGACATGATAAAAAACCCTATTACAATAAATATAATAGGGTTATTTTGGCATTGGAGAGGTAGTATGGTTTGGGGGTGTTCCTAGTTTGAAATGACGGCTATATTTAGTGAATGCACTAGCCTCAACAAACTAATGTTGTTAAAGTATCAACTTTTTAATTGAAAATTTAATATTCATAGCGCTCTATATGTTTAACCTCTTATTCTCACTTTAATAAGAGAAACCATACCAACATAATAAATACAGTTTTTTTCTATTTTTTTGAGCATCAGGACATAATATGACCAGCCTACACACCGAAACACTTTTTGATGAAACCGAAACTGTGAATAGTAAACAAATCTCTGTTTTAAAGAAGCATTTCCCTCAATGCTTTGATAAGCATGGTCATTTTCAGCCTGAAAAGATGATGGAGGTTGTAAAAGCTAATGAAGTGGAGATAGTCAAAGAATCTTATAGTCTGAATTGGCTGGGTAAGTCTTATGCAAGGTTACTAACCAATCTGCCTCCTCAAGGACTGTTAAAGCCTGATACAGAGCATAATTCAGCACCTCAGAATAGTGAGAGTGAGAACTTACTGATAAAAGGTGACAACCTTGAGGTATTAAAGCATTTGGTAAATGGCTATCGTGAGCAAATCAAGATGATCTACATTGATCCGCCTTACAATACTGGATCGGATGGGTTTGTTTATCAAGACAGCTTTAAGTTTTCAGTGGATGACTTAAGTCGCCTAGCTGGCATTGATAAGGCTGAGGCAGAGCGTATTCTGAGCTTTAATGCTAAGGGCTCAAATAGTCATAGTGCTTGGCTGACTTTTATGTACCCAAGGCTTTATATAGCCCGTGAATTGCTTAAAGAAGATGGCGTTATTTTTATCAGTATTGATGATAATGAACAGGCACAGCTGAAGCTTGTATGTGATGAAGTTTTTGGAGAAGAAAATTTTATTGCAAATACAGTTAGGGTAAGTAATTCAATGAAAAATAATGCTTCTCACCTTTCAGTTACACATGATTATACTATGGTATATGCAAAGCAGAAAAATGCGACAAGCAAAGACTGGAAGATCAGAAAAAGAAATATTGATGACTTTGTCAAAATTGTGAATAGATTAAAAAAACAAGGTACATCTAATTCTGAAATTGAATCAGAACTTAAAGCGTTGGTTAAATATCCTAAGTATTATGATTTTGATCACTACTACTATTGTGATGATAGAGGAGTTTACAGAACTGATAACTCAGGTGGTGTCGATAATGGTAACTTTGAAAGCGATATTCTACATCCTGTAACTAATAAACCTTGTAAGAAGCCAGCCAAAGGGTGGCGTTATAATCAAAAAACTATCGATAAGATGCTTGATGAAAATATGTTTCATTTTGGGACTGATGAAGGAACTATACCTTTACCAAAAAGGTACTTAAATGACTATACTCATACAGTTCCAATAGGTGTAGGTTTTTACGATACTCAGATTGATACAAATTTTTTCAAGTCTAATTCAATTTATTTTGACTTTCCTAAACCTAAAGATTATATAGTGTCTTTGCTTGAAATGGTTACATCTAATCAAGATATCATACTGGATTTCTTTGCTGGCTCAGCTACTACAGCTCATGCAGTTATGCAATTGAATTCTGATAATAGTGAAAATCGCAAATATATCTGTATACAATTAGATGAACCAACTGACCCTAAAAAACCGGCTTATAAAGCGGGCTTTAAAAGTGTATTCGATATTACAAAAGATCGTATTGAAAAGTCTGCTATTAGTATTGCCAATGAAAAACCTAGCTTTGAAGGTGACCTGGGATTTAAAGTTTATGAAAGTACCAATGATTTCCGCCCCAAAATAGATGATGATTTTGAAGTTGCTAATGAAAGCCTGTTTGATGACATGGTGCTTAGTGATGAGCAATATCAAGCACTACTGACCACATGGATGTTATATGACAATAACCATCTAACTCAGCAAATTGAAGATATAGATCTGCAAGGCTATAAAGCTCACTTAGTTGATAAAGGCTTATATCTAATCGATTCTGGCTTCAGAACAGAAAGCTTAAAGCACCTGCTTGATAAGCTAGACACAGATAAAAGCTTTGCGCCAAATAGAATCATTGTTAATGGGTATAACTTCGATACAGCTATGCAAATGGAGTTAAATGAAGCAATTAAAAGCTATCAAAATAAAAAGTCGATTAATATCAATATCATCGTTAGATACTAAGTTATGAAATAGCAGTATTTGATAGCACATTTGACCCTTTAATTGAGCATACGAGAGATATTATGGCAGGCTTTAACTTTGAACCAAACTTACCACATCAAGAAAAAGCAATTATTGCACTGCTTAAGTCTTTTTCGAATGTGCAGTTTGACCCATCAACAGACTATACTGTCAAACAATATATAAACCCCAAGATTAGCTATAACCACACTGTTCTAGCCAATGACATTGAGCAAGTGCAACAAGACAATGGCATCTTTGGTAAAGACAAGCGCAGTGACGACTTAGTGTTTGATATCTCAATGGAGACAGGCACGGGTAAGACCTACACCTATACCAAGACCATTTATAAGCTGAATGAAATATATGGACTGTTTAAGTTCATCATTGTCGTTCCGACCTTATCTATCAAGGCAGGTACGGTAAACTTTTTAAAAAGTGATGCACTTCGTGAGCACTTTCGTCATGACTTTCAGGGTGAGTTCCATGACAAGCAAATAGTGACTTATGTCGTTGAAAGCAAAAAAAAGAAAAAAGGCAGTAAGTCTTATATGCCTGAGTCTGTGACTCAGTTTGTTAATGCCAGTAATGGTGATAAAAGTAAGATCCACGTCTTAGTTATTAACCAAGGTATGATTAACTCACCGACGATTCAAGAAGATCGGTTTGATACAGCCTTGCTAGGTGAAAAGTACGATAAAGCGATAGATGCATTAGCAGGTATCAACCCTGTTGTCATCATTGATGAGCCCCATAAATTCCCTCAAAGTGGTAAAACGTGGCAAAGTATATCTAATCTGCAAGCACAGTTTACAATTCGCTATGGCGCTACTTTTAACGATGAATACAAGAATCTGATTTATCATCTGACAGCTGTTGATGCCTTTAACCAAGATCTTGTGAAGGGTGTAACGGCTTATATTGAGACCATGTCAGGCAATGATAATGCTAAGCTAACGCTGAAGTCTTTAGATGGTAAAGAGGCTGTCTTTGAACTCAGTGAAAATGGCGTTAAGACTCGTAATACATTAAGAGAGAATGACTCATTGTCTACTGTTCATTCAGCGATACACAGTTTAAATATTGAGAAGCTGAATAAAACAACGCTTGTACTTAGTAATGGTATCGAGCTTAAAAAAGACGAGAGTATCAATCCTTACTCTTATCATGAGTCTTTGCAAGACAGCATGATGCAAAAAGCCATTAAAGAGCACTTTAAACTTGAGCGAGACCTACTAACTCGTAACCCTAAGATTAAGCCATTAACTTTGTTCTTTATCGATGATATCGAAGGATATAGGGATGGTAATGAGTTAGCTGGTAGCTTGAAAACACGCTTTGAGGCTTGGGTATTGGCTGAGGCTAAAGCTTATTTAGCGAAAGAAACAGATCCGTTTTACAAGCAGTATCTTGAGCAAACAATTGCAGATGTCAGCTTAACTCACGGTGGTTACTTCTCAAAAGACAATACAGGTAATGACGAGAAGATTGAAGCTGAAATTAACGACATCTTACATGATAAAGAAAGCCTATTATCACTCGATAACCCTAGACGCTTTATCTTCTCGAAGTGGACATTGCGAGAGGGTTGGGATAATCCAAACGTTTTCCAGATTTGTAAATTACGTTCCAGTGGTAGCAAGACCTCTAAGCTACAAGAGGTAGGCCGTGGACTACGTTTACCTGTGAATGAGCATATGGCGAGAGAGAAAACAGATGACTTTCGTCTAAACTACTATGTTGATTTTACGGAAAAAGACTTTGTTCAAGAGTTGACTCAAGAGATTAACGAAACTGCCGTATCAGAAGTTGAGCCAGAATTATTAACTAACGACTTAGTTGAACAAATTAAAGGCTTTTATGAGGTCTCTAAAAGAGAGCTTAGTAACCAGTTATATGATCAGAGTTTAATCGATGATGATGAGAAGTTCTTAGAAGGTGGCTATCAGGCACTCAAAAATCTATATCCCAATGCTTTTGCCCAGAAGCTGAAAAAAGGTAAGATTGTTGATAAGAGCAAAGAAAATACGAAAGCTAAAACCAAAGTCAGAATCGGTAAGTATGAAGAGCTTAAGGAGCTTTGGGAGCTTATTAACCAAAGAGCCATTTTAGAATATCAGTTTGATAGTGAAGATGCGTTTTATGAAAACTTACTGATGGATTATCTCCAGCAGGAAGTGATGGCTGATAACTTTGACAAAACAGGCTTAGTGACTAAGGTGTCTGAGCTATATATTCATAATAACCAAGCTGGCTATCAAGACGTATATGGTAATGAAGAGAACTTCGTAAAACTCAGCACCATGAGCTATGGAAGCTTTTTACGCCAACTGTCCGAGAAGACTTATATTAAGCTACCGACGCTGCATAAGGCCTTTGTTAACCTAAGGCAGATGCAAGATAAGGGTGAGAAAGTTTTAGATATCAGCAACTATCTGAATATTCAAACCATCCGTAAATTGGTAGATGGTATTAGATTATATATCTTCCAAAATGCGATGCAAAAGTTTGAAATTGGCTACAACATTATCTCCAACCAAGTACATCCCACAAGCTATACAGATACTAAGGGTGAGCCTTTAGCGGAGGTCAACGCTAGTCAACTAGGTGTGCATTACGATGACGGCAAGCCGAGTGATGATTTTCTGTTTGAAGATGTGTTTTATGACTCGTCCCTAGAGATGAAAAACATCAAGGAAAAGATTAAACACGTTACCGTATTTAGTAAAATTCCTAAAAACTCGATCAGGATACCCATATCAGGTGGTGGCACGTACTCACCTGACTTTGCGTACGTTGTTGAGACTAAAGAAGGTAAAACCTTAAATCTAATTATAGAGACCAAGGATGCTAAATCATCTGATAACTTGAGAGCAGAAGAAAATCGCAAAATTAAGCACGCAGAACTGTTATTTTACAAGATGCAAGACGAGGGGTTGAGTGTTAGTTTTAGCACTCAGTTTAAGGATGATCTCGTTAAGGATATTATTAACGAAGCACTGGAGCGCGATAAATGAATGAGAGCTTGTTTAAAGTAAGCCCTATCAGCCTACATTGTTTGACCAAAAAGTAAGGTGCTTTTCAAAAAAGCACCTATTTTTTAAAAAGCTAAATATTATGCTATCAAGGTGTAAGTGATTAATTGATTATACTAGAAACTAGTCTGGTTTTTTGAAAGACTCTAAGGGGTGTTTATTGGCAAGTGTGGATTGGTATTCATTATAACTATCTGCCTACTTTATTATTGATTTGTTTCAAAGACTTAGCAATAGATTTTAGCGACTCTCTAACATCTTTTTCAAAAAGAGATTCGCTTATATCCACCCCTTCAAAAGCAGTAACATCTATTACGAACTTACTTTTAATCTTTTCCTTCCTTAATTGCAAGCTATTACGGCTAAAAAATACAACCTCTAATTCTAAGGGCCTTCCATTCAGCGCCTCTCTGAGACCACCAAGTTGCCCCCAAGAATAAACTAACTTTTCATCTGGAAACAAAATAGGAAACCCGTTAATAAAAGCACCAGAATTATATACTTTCGATGGTTGCTCTAAACCAGTAATTCCATAAGCCTGCTTAGGAATACCGACTGGGCAAATAAATCTGATATCCCTGGCAATACCTTTACCTATATTATGTACTACTAAGTTAATGACTGTAGGTCTTTTTTTATCTACCTGTGCATATACAACAACATCTGCGACAGAATTATTGTAGTAAACAGCATAAGCAACAATTAAAGACAGCAAGGCAATGGCAAATGTCAATATTTCTATCATCCGTAACTCTTTTAATTTTTCATCATATTCTAAAATCAATACAATCGCTATCAGAATCTCTAGCGCAACTATATCATTGCTAAACTGGTACTTAAAGAATCCTTTTATTTATCTTCCTGAATTGATAAGTACTAAAAAAGAGTAAAAGCCACTACTCAAAGTAGTGGCTTTTCTTTCAACACTCTCTGAAAATCAAGTTTCTTTACTTTTACCTATGCGGCGAATCCAAAGCTCGCTAACACCTTTGTTGAAAGCATCTTCAACGGTTAAGTAATCAGGGTTGTTGATATCGCGCCCCAACATACCAGGGTAGCTTAAATTATTGACTTTAAATGGTTTGTCAGTACGGCCACGTTTAAAACGACCAATAACCAGCCCGTTTTGAGCTGATGGCACAATAGTTGATTCTGTCTTGTCGTTTACGTCACCACGCTGCACACCCACAGCGGTTGAGATAATTTTGGTTTCAATCATGGTTAGTCCTTAGCTTGAGAATGATAAAGGTCTTAGTTTTTCAAAAGTTACTGGTATTTCTACTAGCTCGCTTCTACTGCTGGCTGATAGCTCAATGTTTGCTGACTTAACACTAACAATCCAAGCCCCTTGTACTGCGACCTTTTGTGGATTTCTGGGATTTAGTAATGCCACTGATAGTTTAAACGCATATTTTTTTGTTTCGTTAACCGTTCCATCGTTGTTAAAGGCAAGCCTGCGGCACGCTAGATACGACTTGGAGATATCGCCTTTGGCTGTCTCGATAAAGGTAATATCCATTTCACTGCTTATTTGCTGCGTCAGATAGTTTGCCTGAATTGACCCTGCGTAAAAGCTATCAGATTCACTCGACCCCAAAGACAATTCTGCATCGGTAGCGAGGTAACAAAGTGTCTGATCTTTAAACCAGGGTATATCCCCTTTATGGCCAAATATATTTTCTATTTTTACTTTGTAAATGGCTTTAATTAACGCATGATGAGCCTTAACCCGCCCATAAATACGCGCGTATTCTTCTAATAATTTACTACTGACAGCAAGATCGGTGTTTGAGTTGGTCTTTTTAGTTGCATTGCTTGCTATATTAAGCGCTATGCCGCCAAAGTCATCACCAGCTGAAAAATCAAAGTCAATTAACTCGTTAACCAAATCCAGCATTATTCATCATCCCAAAATACGTCATCATCTACATCGTCTACTGGTGTCTCATCTTCATCTGACATTGACTGATCGCCTGGCATGCCAGCTTCTTGACCCATCATCCCGCCTTGCTCGCCTGCTCTTGCGGCTAGTCCCACTGCTATACGCTCTGCTAGATTAATATCGGCCCCAAATACGTCCTCTAGCATTAATTGGTTGGTTTCCTTATCAAAGCCTAGTTCCCGAAGACCAGCAAGCGACTGAGCTACAATAGCGAGCGTATTAGCTCTATTTTGCTTGTTGTTAAGCATTTCGGTAGCGGCGGCTGATTGATCTGAGTAAAAGTCGAACTGCCAAGGATATTCTTGAGGCTCGAACCATTCATTATATTTGATGCCCCAGTGTATGCTCATTAAGTGGTTAAATGCGTCAATACAAGCCTGTCTGATTAGCATTGACCGCCTCATAACTTGAGCTGACGTATGGAAGGCTGCACCGTCACCCAGGCCACCTGCCAGCATATCGGCCCAGCCAATTAGTGATAAATCCATACCCAGGCCACCGGCTAAGCGTCGCAAGTTAATCATCAAGATGCCTTCATTCAGTGGTGCTACGCGTTGCGCTAGATCACCCACCGACTGAATAACTTGCTTTTCACCATACTGCGGTAGTACGTGATATTTTGTACCGTACAAAGCCTCACCGCCGTCAAATGCGTCTTGAATTTGATCGCGGTAGCTCTTTAACATTTTAGTTAACGAGCTGATATAGCCTTGTCTTTGTTTGGCTGGCATGCCTTCCATGTTAAGCGTTAAAAAAGCCTGTTTTACGCTGTCTGCAATTTGCTGGTTGTTAAGGCCAGCACGACTAATGGTTACGTCTCTCCATGCGTCCTCAATAGGATATAAGAATGAGCCGCCCACCTCGGAAGGTAGGATTGGGTTGTCGGATCTTAGGTCGTAAACTAGGGTTGTTCTATCCTGCCAAACGTCTAATGCCATTTGCGGTATATTCTCAATACGAGGCATTTTAATTCTAAGCATTTGCTCTAAAGATAGCTTGGCAATGGTTCGTTGCTTATCTTCATCTTCTAAGGCGTGGAAACCAATAGTACGCCCTGCCTGCTCAAATGGCATGATTAGTGAAGGCTGCGTAAAGCGGTTGTTCATCAAATCAAGCACGCCACGACGCTCATCTGTATAAATACGAGCGTAGCTATCACCATAAGCAATAGCTTGGCGTGCCAATGAAAATACGTGTCGATTAATGATAGGTGCGATATGTTTAGCTTCACGCTCAACCTTTTTTCTAAGCTCTGAGGCTCTGCGGCCCCCTTCTCTGATGTGATCGCTTGGTGTAATAAAAATCATGTCACCGGTTGATTCATGACCACCTAAAGCCGCTGTAACATGCAAGCTTAGCGCCTCTGAAATTTGAGGGTCAGCCTGCATTATTTCCCACATCGTATAAATCTGTCTGCGAGTACGTGGCTGTTTTGCCTTGTGATGAAAGGTGCCAAGCTCAAATGGATTGGTAGCTTCATAACTACGATCTACATCGTCAATAGTAGGCATTTGCTCTGATATTCGAGCCTGTCTATCATCAATTAAAAAGCTTGCTAGACGTTTTCTAAAATTCATTATTCAAGCCCTTATGTTGGTCCAGAAGTTGAGCTGCCACCACTTCTAACACCGCCGTGAACGTGGCCTTTTAGTGATATACCGCCACCAACTACGTCATTACTTGCTGACATAGTGCCTTGAGTTTTGATATTGCCTTTGGCCTCCATAGCTCCATCGGCGGTAATGCCGCCACTGGCTGATATATTGCTGCTAGTTGAGACATTGCCCTTAACAGACATGGTGCCCGATGTGCTTTGGTTGCCAGTATGGTTAATTTGAGCCTTAACATTCATGTTATCGGCCGTTATAGATACTGTACTTGCGTCAATGGTCACGCTTTGGGCCTGCATTTGTATTAGGTCTTTTGCTGTCAAAGTAATACGAGCTTTTGCCAGCAATTCAATGTTTTGCTGCCTTATGCGGCGAACATCAATAACCGCCTGGCCACCGCCATGACGACGGTAAAAAGCAATTACTGGCATTGATGTATCGCCTTGTTCAAAAAATACCCATACGTCGGCACCTGGTAGCAATTCACGCTCGGTATCAAGATCATCATCACCGATTGGATAAGCCACCATAGCTGTAATGCCTTCGGGTACCCCATCGGTTAGGCCAGCTATTGTCACATTGGCCGTCCGATACGCCTTGTCATAAGAAACAAGCTTGGCTGGGTGAAAGTATGGTGATATTACGCTCATTTCTCGCCCTCTAATTGTGCAAGCCACGCTTGAGTGGCCATTATCGGCCTGCCACCTAAAGCCCCGGTGTCATAGCGATGGGCTGCTGTTAGAACCACCAAATTGTCTTGGCTAAGCCCATCATCAATAGTGATTAACCTGCCAGCTGTTATTTGATCATCAAGCTGTCTCACCATTTTGGCCCTAGTTACTAAAATGCGACGTAAGTTTTGTAATTCTCTTGCGTCTGCTCTTGGGTAATAGCCTACTTGCTTGTTGCTAAATGGCGCCCCTAAAATATCTGATCCGTTATCATCAATTGATAAGAAGTTGGTATTGCCATGTGATAACACATGAGGACTATCTATCCACTGTAAGGCGCTACGATCGTAAACTGCTGCCTCACCTTTGAATAAGTCATTAATCCTCACAACAGACATACCGCCGTCTCTATATAACGATACGGCCGCCTCTTTTTGTAAGGCGATTGCTATTCTTTTTGTCGGTAGCTGGCCTTTTAAGCATATAAATTGATTTAACTTGATATCGTTTTCAAGCCTAATCTTTGCACCCAAGCCACGATAAACCTCGTTAAAGCTTGTATTGTTTAATGAGGTAGCCCTACTAGCTACACTTAGCAGCGGCTCGCAACCAGACAATACAGCAATAATAATTAATCCACCTACGCGCTTGCCTGCTTTAACCGCTTGCATGTTTATATGCTGCGATTTAACGATCGTTAAGCTCGTACCCTCGCCGGCAATCAGCTTATCGCCTATCTTTAACAGCTCTCTTAGCTCGTCAGTAGCCTTAACCACCAGCTCAAGAGACACGGGAACTGGTACCAAGTCAGTACGATAAATCGCACTGATTAAGTCTCCCCCGCCGATAGTTGAGCCGTCTGATAAAACTATTTTCACTTCCACCAACCGTTATAGTTAATTTCAATACTTTGCAAGCTATTAAACGTGCTATTGCCTTGCTTAGCCTCAAGATCGGCCGTGCTATCAACGCTAAAAGGGTGTGTATTAAACGCCTCCCTTTTCATTTCCATCATAGCTTCCCTATGATTTTGGTAGGCCTCGCTTGAGCTCATGCCAACTGGCTGAACCCCTAAGTTTTGCGCACCTTCCATACGCCTAGCCTGAATGAGGTCGCATCTAGCCACAACAACAGGCCTGATAATACTCCATTCGTCGTTGTAGATATTAGTTGTGCTATCAATTAGCAGCGTATAGGTATCATCTTTATCATCAAGATCATACGCACGTAACGCGCCTCCCCATGCTAGGTAATCACGGCAAACATCAACAATAATACGCTCTACATCACTTTCAAGAAGTGAGTAGCCTGTGGTATATAACTCTTCATAGAATCGAGTGGCGATACTTTTGATATCGCCCTCGATATAGCTATCTTGTCTGCTAGTAAACATAGCCGCTTACCTTAACCAAAGATAGTTGTACCACCAATGGTAGAAACTGGCTTATAGCCACCAAAAGCGTTTAGTGCGTTGGTTAATAGGCCGGCAAGTTTGTTAGCAGTACCAGCACCGATATCACCAGTTTGGCCAAAATAGTTATAACGACAAGTTACTTGAACTTGTAGAATCTGGCTGCGGCTTGCTGAATCAATCTCACCACCACCATCAGGGAAAGTGATAGCACAGTCTTTAAGTAAGTATTCCGTCTTGCCTTTAATCTCGTTGCCATCGGTAGCAAACCCATCATAAACACGTACTAACGGGATTTCGCCATTGTGTTTAATAACGATATCTTCTGCAAACTTAGCAATGGTACCTGATTCAGTCTCAATCATTGTCCACTGGCCTTCAAAGTTTGTTTTAGGAGGCGCTGTAACGTGGGCCTGGAAGCCGTAAGCATAATCTGCATCGGCTGGCTCGTGGTTGGTGATCATAGGACGTTGGAAGTTTTGGATAAGGATGTAAAGGTTTTCATAACCTTCAGGCTTACAAATTGCGTTACAAGCCAGCATAGCTGAGCCCAAAGACTTGGCCAGCTCGTGCATTTGAGAATAGGCTTGCAAGGTAGGTGATGAACTTTTCATGGAAATAACCCTAATCAATAATAAGTGATAGGGTTATTTTGAGGTATAAAGGGATTGAGTTTTTAGGGGTGTTCCACCTAAAAAGGCGATAGATAAGCCACATGATAGCGATAACCGCCAACTGCGACAGCTACATCCACTTGGCCAAATTCGTTAGAAACAGCAATTTCTGGCACGATATGCCACGGAACCAGCTTTTCTAAAACAGGGGCAATGTCTGAAATATCGCTATTATTATCATCAAGGGTTAACGCGATACGTACACGGCTAGTCAAAAATGAGCCTGGCATCTCTTTTTCACTTACTGCTACTGGGTAAGAGTTTGCCAGCTCTTTTGAGTGCCAAAGTCTTAGAACCCTGTTATTACCTGGGAATAACATATCTAGGACGAACTGCAAAAAAGCCAAGCCACGGCCACTGGTCATAGCCTGCCAGCTAGACAAAATCATGGCCATAATATCAGTTGATAGCCCGTCTGCATCCTGCCTCAGGATAACCAAGCCATTAAGCTTGCTGAATCGTTCGATAACAACAGGACTACTTTCAAGCCATGGGGTACCATAACTATTCATATCTACCAAGTTTTCAAGCTCATATTCTTTGATTAGCTTGGTAAAGATGCCAGAAATCGCCTCATCGAGCTCATTTGCCTTATGGCTTTCTTGTACTGTTCTAGTAAAGTCGGTAGCTTGTAAGTTGCTTGTTTTACCCATTTTACAAAGTCCAAATGGCTGTGCCAGTATCGGCCGTTCTTGTCATATTGATAGTGATGCTATCTTCTGTAATATAGGCCCATTCATGCGGTTTAATAGGATTTTCAGCGGTATCTTCTGTTAATACAGAAAAATCACTAATACGGTCCTGGAAGGCTGTAATATCACTTCTGATCTTAATGGCAATCTCTTGTTTGTTAAAGCCGTCTGGGTTGTGATAGCTGGAAGACAGCGAGCCCTTACCAAAGTTTTCAAGCAGCAACTCTTTAATTTGAGTCTTCACTGAGTCCATATCATGCACCGAAGCCAAACGGCCAGCAATGGTGATTTTATAAGGTCTTTCTTTAACCTCTTTAATGTAAACCTTGCCATCTAACAGCGTATCAGCATTGGCCACCAGCTTTTTAATATCTTCTACCAGCGCCTTTTGCTCAATCTTGTTTTTAGCTACCACGGTTAAAAACAGATGGTTAATTGCGTCTAACGAAGCTCCATAGTGCTTCTCATTGATCGTTTCATTCCAAATGGCCATGTAATCAAACCGCTGCATAAAGTGCTTTCTAACCAGAAAGTCAAAGTTACCCATGAAAACGGCGTTATGGTCATACATTGACGGGTAGCTGGCAAGTAGTCGCATTTGAGCCACACTTAACGGATCTGCACCAGCTCGCACAAGCTCGCCAGCCTTAAAGTACATATTGAGCTTACTTTCTTCTGTGGCATATATCTCGCTCAAGGCTGCACTGCTTAGGCTTGTTTGATCAACATATCCATAGCTTTGGGTGATTGCGATCTCGAAAGTATCGCCAGCTTGAACCGTTGCCCCTGCACGTTCAGAATCACCAAAAACAATGGTTATATCCTCAAGGTTATGGCTCTGCAAGGTATAAACAGACTGACCAACTCCAGCGTTCATAAATTTTGGTGTGTATTGATAGGTAACGCCTAGGGTGGCGTTAACAACCGATAAGCCTGAAAAGTAAGCCCCATCGGTCGTTGATATATCCAAGCGATAAAACGACTCGCTAACAGGTATAGTCGTTTCAATGTAGTTTATGGTGCTTTGCTCTGCCAAAACCTTTTTAGTCTCACCTTCTGCTAATGTGATTGAGGACATAAGCCGCCATTGTCTGCCGGTACCATCTTCAATTAAGCGGCCCTGGCTTAAACTCACCTTTTCAGAACCATTGTTTTCAATGGTCAGCATGTGCTGGCAAGGTGTGGCAACTGGCAATATACCCTTGTTAATTGCGTCTGCAATGATGGTACTTTGCTTAGACTTGATAAATGGCTCTGTGATGTTAACTGCGTTGTCACGTGATAGCCACAATACAGTTTCCACGATAGAGGTCATCATAGCTCTTACCGTGGGGTCGCCAGCTCGCCAGCGTTCTGCAACTTCTGGGTAGTCGTTTAAGTGGCTATCTATGCTTGATAGTATCTTTTTTCTTAACTGGTTACTTGGCACTGACATTGTAGTAATCCTGGTCGATATCGGTTATTGGGTTATCATTCAATTGAATATCGATATTGCCAATAGATAAGACAACGTTAATCTTGTCAAATCCTACTGTTTCAACAGATATACTCAACTGTTCTTCATCTAATGTACCTATTATCGGTATATCGGCCCTAAGCTTTCTCAAAAAATCATCCGCCGTATCAGCTGATAATTCTTTTAATAACATTGCCTTGGCATCGGCACCGTAGCCTTGAGCAAAATAACCATTAGGCGGCGTGTCCAACCAATGAATAATCATTTGTCTAATGTGTTCAGCGGTAATCACTTAATACGCACCTCTGATAGCGGGGTGTTAGGGCCTGGCAGTTTGAATTTAGCCCTAGTCTTTTTGGCGGTGCTGATAAGCTTTGAGGCATCAACAAATCTTGAGTTTTTAACGCAAATTAATAACATATCAAGCCATACAAAAGACGATCCTAGAATGGCCATAATAACCAGCAAGCCAGCACCGCCAACGCCCCATGACTGCGATATAACCATGACAGCATAAAAACGCCACAATAAGAACATAAGCAATATTAAAAGCGGCACGCTCAACAATACAGATTGACGCAAGGTTTGACCGATAGCCACGGCCAATGTATTGCTATCAATAACCTTATTGAGTAGCTTTAATCTGCTAAGGATATCCACATACAAGTAAAACATCATAATCATTAACATGCCGCTTAAAAAAAAGTCTACTATATAGGCGTTTTGCATATCACTACCTTACGCTGCGTTCTGCTCTTTTACTTTCTCTAATTGGATCTCAAGGTCTTGTTTTTCTTTACCCTTAACTTCAATCACCTTGTCTAATTCTGCGGCCTCTTCTAACAGTAATTTTAACGTTTGGGCTTTGTTGGCTGGCGCTCTATTACGCTTGGTTCTAGTTACCTGGGCGCGAGCTCGTCGGGCACTAAATCCCTTTTGGCCCTGGCTAACAAGTTTAGCGATCTCGTCAACTGATGCGTTGAATGAGGGCTTATAAGAGTTATCAAAGTCACCCGTAGTCGGCTGTGTTTTACTGTTAATATCAATACGGAAAATATCAAGGCCGTCTGGCTGATCTGATTCAGGGGCTTCTCGAATATAAAGCTTTACAACCTGGCCACCGTCTAAAGCGATATGAACAGGCCTGGCACTGGCACCAGATACCCTTGATACTCTTAAAACGTCAACAACAACCACTTGCTGCCTGGCTGTTTTGGCTAAACGCTTAACAAAGTCGCTGACAAGCGATGTTTTTTGTGTAATCTCTGATAGTTTCATGAAAAAATAACCCCAAACAAATTAAATGATTGGGGTTATTATCGCTTGCTGTTAGCTTTGATTAGTTGGGGTGTTCCAACAAATTACATGCCAACACTGCGGCGGTAGTGACTTGCTTTTAGGCCACGACGCATATTGCGTGCTTTTTGTGGATCAATGTTATAGATATTACGTTGCAATCCTTTAGCAAATGACCTCATACGTTTTTTAACTGCGGTACCCGTTACAGACTTTTTGCGAGCTTTTTTAAGGGCCGCTTTTTGGGCTGCACTCAAGCGGACACTGCCGCCAATACGCTTGTTAACAACCTTGATTTTACCATCACGAACCGCTTTAACTGCCTTATAAGTAACCGTCTTATTACCTACTTTGCGGCGTGTCTTGCGGCCAACTGTTAATGGCTTTTTGGCTGCGTCGTACATATCTTCATCGTCTTCTTCTTTCATCATTGCGTCATAGGTGTCTTCGTCACCGTATGCAAAGATTGAAATAAAGTCGTCTAGCTCGTCGTCTGCTGGCATGTTCTCTAAGATGATTTCTGACGCTGTTTCAATAGCTGCATCTGCAATATCAACATCGCCATCAAACACATCATTAATCAAATCTTCATCAACACCCAAAGTACTCATAGCGTCTGCAATATGCGCTGATAGGATAGTCTTAACAGTTGAGTCGATTTCATCATCATCATCGTCTGGGTCCTCAACAAACGCCTCAAGAATTAGGCTATCAAGAAGCTCGCTTGGTAGTAATTCTTGGTCCTCAAAGTCAACCTCTGACATGATGCCTGCCAGCATAAATGTTACTTGCAGTGCTGCTAAACGCATTTGAGTTGTGGTATGCGTGGCAATGCGCTCATCAATTGGGTCAAACTCAATAGATTCTGCGGCTTGCTTGGCACTATTAGTAGCGTCAAATTGTGACTCTTGACGCTCTAACATGCGATCCTGGTTACGCTCGATAATATGGCTTGATACTAACATTAGTTGGTTTTCCTTTTTTACGCTAACAAAGTGACGTTATTACTTGGTGATTGTGGTTTCAAAGTAAACTTGTCGAGCACAACCCTCTGGGCGTTTAACAAGTCTGATATCAACCTTCTCAAATGGATTGTCTGATCTTGGCGCAACTTCTAGACCGTAAAGCTTGCCTGATAGCTCTGCAACTGGTTGCAATAAGCCCGCTGAACTACAAGCGTTCAAGAAGCGACGGATTTCTGCGTCTGCGTCGTTCACATAGCTGGCCATACCTTTAAGAAGGTGCTTTTTAGCAATGCTAACTACTGCGTTATCAACGTAAGTTGTGATTTCAGATGCGTTGATTAAGCGTAAAGCACTTGTTTTGCTATCGTACTGAGTTAAAGCATCACCATAAATCCAGCGATCGCCTGCATCGAAACGCTCGTTTAAGACCACGTTCACGCCAGCAGCCGCTAGGGCGTTTTGAGCCTCTTCATCAAGGCTGACGTTTGGTAACACTTCCATATCACGGAAGCTAACGGGAAAGTCGTAACCAGCAACAGGACGGTTAACAGGCGGTATACCAGACGCATTGGTAAGGGCGTTACGAACAAGCAATTGGCCAAGGTAATCACCGACACAAGGGCGCCATTTTTTACGTGATAGTACGCTTGCGCTGTTTGAAGGGCGTGATACGTTCGGGTTCCAGAATATCCAAAAACGATGGTCTTTAATGTTAATTGAGTCAGCAAGTGCCGCGGCTGCCACCCAGTCATTAATATTGCCTAAATCTAGCAGTACGTGACAGTTAAGCTTATCCATAACTTTGGTTGTAGCTTCAATAGTTGGCATATCGTCAGTTGAGCAAACAACGATATAGCGTGGGCGTTCACGCATATCAAGTAGGCTACGTGTAATCTGTTCTGGTGTTGACTCAACAACCTTGCTGGCTGGCACGTCAACCACAATTTCAGCTTTACGGTAAGTGCCATGATCTTTTAAGGCTTTAACGGCTTTTAACGCTGAAACGACTTGAGTAGCATTGGTCTTAGAATACGTTGTTTCAACACTCTCAAAGAAGTCATTGCTGCTATCTAGCGCACCATGGAAGTCAAGCTTTTGGCTGATATATGAGAAGTCATTAGGATAGTTGTTTTCAAGCTCGTCTGCGCCACCGCCGGTATATAGACGGCCTTGCAGTGATGTGATCTTGCTATCATCAACCTTATCTGCAAATGTAATGTCAAATAACAGGTTGTTTAACGGATCAGCTGCGTTAGTTGGTGTCTTATCATCAACTACTTGTATCTTGGCTACGACGTTGTTATCAAAGCCGTATTCAGTAACAAGCTCGATAGTTGCTAATGCCTTACTTTCCTTGCTATTGGTGATAGTAACGGAAGTAGGCAGGATATTAATAAACAGTTGAGTTGCCATAAAAAATGCCTATATTGGTGAATATAGGCATAGTATAGAGTTGGGCTAACAGTATTGTTTAGGGGTGTTCCTATGCTTGATCCTCACCGCGCGGGCAGGTACCCCATACTGGTTTGGGTAAAGTCCAATTAACAGCATTAGTATCAAAGCCAGGGGGAATAGATTTTATCTTACTTACGCACCATTTAGATAAATCTTGATTATATGAAGTAGCTTCCCCAAACATATAACTCATATTAGTGACATTACTAGTGTCAAAGTTTAAGGGTTGATTAAATGATGTTGCACCGCTGAACATACTACCCATAGCAGTAACATTACTAGTATCGAAGTTTAGCTGTCGGTTAAATGGTGTTGCACCGCTGAACATACTAAACATATTAGTAACATTACTAGTATCAAAGTTTAAGGGCTGATTAAATGATGTTGCACCGCTGAACATACTACCCATATCAGTAACATTACTAGTATCAAAGTTTAGTGGTTGGTTGAACGATGTTGCATGATGGAACATAGCACCCATACTAGTAACATTACTAGTGTCAAAATTTAGTGGTTGGTTGAACGATGTTGCACGACTGAACATGGCCATCATATTAGTAACATTACTAGTATCAAAATTTAGTGGTTGATTGAACGATGTTGCACGATGGAACATACTTCTCATATTAGTAACATTGCTAGTATCCCAATGAGATATGTCAGTGTTAAACGTAGCTGCATCGGCAAACATTTGAGCCATATCAGTCATGTTGGAAGTAGCAGCTCGTTCTGCATACAATCTAGCATCTTCTTTCGTATAAACCGAAATATACTCTTTAGGATCGCCTTCAAACTTATAGGTCTGACCCTCTGGTACGTCTTTATTATAAACAATGCCTGTATCAACGGCTTTATACCAGCCAGTACCAGGATAGTCTTTAGCTAAACCCTGATCGGCTGGCTCAGTCTTTGGGTTAGAATCATCCTCACCGCGCGGGCAGGTACCCCAAACTGGAGGTACGACGTTTTTATAGCCTTCCCAGCCTTCGGGTCGAGTTGGGATTTTAGCCACACACCATTCAGATAGATCTTGATTGAACTTATCGGTAAAGTTGAACGTGTTATTCATGTTCTCAACATTTGACACATCCCAACCGCTGATATCTTGGTTAAAGGATCTTGCCTGAGTAAACATACTTTTCATGTTGGTTACGTTTGATACGTCCCAGCCGCTAATATCTGTATTGAATTTAGCAGCAATAGCAAACATGCTATCCATGTTAATTGCTGAACTTGTTTTCCAGTTTCCAATACCTACAATATCTTCGGCTTGAGCATAGAAAAACGTTTTCTCAAAGTTAGTTACGTTTGACACGTCCCAGTGAGATAGGTTTTGACCGACATAAGTCGATTTGTACTCTTTTTGATTAAAAAAAGCGAAGCTTAAATCAGTTACGTTTGACGTGGCCGCAATATAAATATTATCTACTGCGTCCTCTTTAGTGTAAACGCTCAAATACGCTATTGGATCGCCGTCCGAGAATACATGAGTCTCACCCTTTGGTACGCCCTTGTTGTAGATAATACCGGTATCAGTGGCTTTATACCAACCTTGGCCTGGATAGTCTTTATCTAGGCCTATGTCGTTCATAGCGGGTGGCTCAACTTCAACTTCTGGCGTGTTCATAAGGATTTCGACCTTATCTTCCAAGCCTCTTAAATTGGCTCTGACTTGCTCAAGTTGACCAAGCATTTCTTTCATGCCCTGGCCAAAAATACCCGCAAAGCCCTCTACAAATTTAACCATTTCATCATGTGATACTAATTTTTTCATATTAACCTCTTATGCCCAGGACCCATCTTCAACTTCAGGGGTCATTGCTTCTTCAAATGCCTGCATAAACACTTCAAAATAACCTTCGCCAAACTCTAAATCCTCTTCTGCTAAAGCGGCAATATTGGTGCGTGCCTGCTTCTGCTGATCTGTATCAAAAGATTGAGCCTGTGTAGCGCTTACGATACCGCTATCAGCTTGAGATAACGCGGTAATCTTGTCTGCTAACTCTTTCAAGGTGTCCGAATCAGCATCGGCGCCGTTGATCAAGTCGGCAATAGCCTGCGTTAATTCATCTTTGGTGGCGTATGGTGCTACTAGGCCAGGCAATGATGAAACAAGGGCGTATTCTTCGCCTTCTGGTGCTTTTTCAGCCTTAGCTTCTAAGTCTTTCTTAGTTGCCAATGGCTTAATAGCGGTCGCAATACCTTCTAACAGGCCTTCTTTTTGTGCTTCAAGCTCGCTAGTTGAAACTGCATCAATATTGCTACGTGCTTGTGCTTTTTGCTCTACCGTAAAGCCCTGGGTAACTGTTACGTTAACTAGGCCTTCATCTGTTTGAGCTAAAGCAGTGATTTTGTCTGCCAACTCTTTTAGTGTGTCTGAATCAGCATCAGCACCATTGATAAGGTCTGTTACCGCTTTTGTTAACTCAACCTTGGTAGCAAATGGCGTTAAATCCACCTCTGGGATAGCGTCGATAGCTTCCTGGATTTTCTCGCCAGTCTTAGCAAGTTCACCACGGATCGCTTCATCTTCCGCTTTACGGGTTTCCTCTTCTGCACCAATAGCTTCTAACAGCTGGCTTGCATTAGCTTCGATAGAATCAGCCAATTCAGTTTTAGCTTGCGTAAGTTCGCTGCGTGTAGAGTGAGTGTTGCTAAGTTTTTCTACTGCGCTGTTAAGCTCTGCCGTTGATACTGCGTCAATATTTTTACGGGCCGTCTCTTTTTCAGCCGCTTTAAAGCTTTGCTTGTTGGCTGCACTTACTAAGCCTTTATCAGCCTGGGCTAAAGCCGTGATTTTGTCCGCAAGCTCTTTTAGCGTATCAGAATCGGCATCAGCACCATTAATCAGGTCCACAATGGCCTGTGTTAGCTCGTCCTTAGTGGCATAAGGCGCTAGGTCTGGAATAGCTGAAACAAGCGCATATTCCTCGCCCTCTGGGGCTTTATCAGCTTTAGTAGCAATCTGCTCATTGATAGCGGTTTCAGCGGCTTCACGGACCGTTTTTTCAGCTTCAATCGCTTCTTGCAACTGCTCGCCAGCCTTCGCTAGTTCGCCTCGGATAGCTGCATCTTCTGCATCAACAGCTTCTTTTAGTTCCTGGTCTGCCTGGGCAAATTCACTGCGAATAACAGCGCCTTCGGCCTTTCTAGCTTCTTCTTCTGCACTAATGGCTTCTTGAAGTTGCTGGCTAGACTGGGTAAGCTCGCTGCGAATAGCTGCGTCTTTCGCCTCAATGTCGTCTTTTAAGCTTTGGTCTGCTAAAGCAAGTTCGCTGCGAATAGCTGTATTTTCAGACTTACGCTCGGCCTGCTCTTCGTCAATAGCTGCTTTTAGTTCAGCGCCTTTATCCTGAATAGATTGGCTTAATTCAGTTTTGGCTTGCGCAAGTTCAGTACGATCAGCTTTAGTGCTATTGATTGTTGTTACTGACTGCTCAAAATCCGCCTTAGATACTGCGTCGATATTTTTACGAGCAATTTCCTTGTTGGCTTCTTTAAACTCTTGAGCGCTGGTAGCACTAACTAGGCCTTTGTCGGCTTGGGCTAGGGCTGTGATCTTATCGGCCAGCTCTTTTAACGTATCAGAATCAGCATCAGCGCCATTGACTAAGTCAGTGATCGCTTTGGTTAGCTCGTTTTTAGTAGCATACTCATTACGAATAGCTGCATCTTCCGCTTTACGAGCCGCGCTTTCTGCATTGATAGTATTTTGTAGCAGCTGGTTAACACCTGCCAGCTCGCCGCGAATGGCCACGCCTTCTGCTTTACGTGCGCTCTCTTCTGCAACAACCGAGGCTTGTAGTTTTTGGTCTGTGTTAGCCAATTCACTACGAATGGCTGCGCCTTGCGCCTTGCGTGCATTTTCTTCTGCTGTAACGGCCGCTTGTACCTGGCTATCAGCTTGTTTGAAATCTACACGAACAGCTGCTTCTCTAGTGTTGATTGTGCTTCTAAGCTCTTCTCTAAGCTTTTGATCAGCAATGGCAAATTCACTGCGAATAGCAGCATCTTCTACCTTACGGATAATCTCTTCTGCTTCAATCCCACTTTGTAGCAGTTCATCGTACTTAGTAAACTCGCTACGCATAGCGGTTTCTTTAGTGTTGATCAACGCTGTTAAAGCTTCTTTGTTCATCGTGTCTGCATGAGCAAATGCTGTGCGAATTGCTGCGCCTTCTGCTTTGCGATTAGCCGCTTCATCCTCAATAGATGATTTAAGCTGTGCGCTCTTAGCGTTAATAGAGTCTGTTAGCTCTGTTTTAGCTAGGCCAAGCTCTTCACGAGTTGCTTTAACTTTGTTGATATCAGCTACCGTTGTTTCAAACGTGGCTTTAGCTACTGCATCAATATTATTGCGTGCAATCTCTTTGTTAGCCGCCTTGAATGATTGAGCTTCGGTAGCACTTACCAATCCCTTATCGGCTTGAGCCAGGGCAGTAATTTTGTCCGCAAGTTCTTTTAAAGAGTCTGAATCGGCGTCTGCACCGTTAATTAAATCGGTGATAGCCTGGGTTAATTCAGCCTTGGTTGCGTACTTGTTACGGATATCGGTATCTTGTGCTTTACGGGTGGCCGCTTCTGACTCAATCGCTTTTTGTAGTTCTTGATCAGCTAAGGCAAACTCGTTACGGATAGCTGTATCTTCTTCTAAGCGTTCAGCTGCTTCATCTTCAAGCGCTTTTTGGGCCTGCTGGCTAGATTCAGCAAGTTCACCACGAATGGCTGTATCTTCGGCCTTACGTGCTTCTGACTCTTGCTTGGCTTCTTGCTTTAGGGTTTGAGTAGCTTGGGTAAGCTCACTGCGAATGGCCGTATCTGCTGCGTCAACTGCGCTTTTAAGCGACTTATCGGCCGCTGCAAACTCACTGCGAATTGCTGCGTCTGCTGCATCAACTGCCTTTTTCAAGTCTTGGTCGGCTTTGGCAAACTCACCACGGATAGCTTTATCTTCGGCTTTACGAGAAGTTTCCTCTGCACCGATAGCTGTTTGTAGTTGGTTTCGAGTTGTTTGGATTGTTCCGGATAACTCTGTTTTAGCCTGGTTAAGTTCAGTACGCGATGCCTTTTCGCTATTGATAACGCTAATTTGTTGAGCAAAGTTTTTGTCTGCCTCTAACAAACTTGCGATCTTATCGGCAAGCTCCTTTAAGGTATCATCATCTTCATCTGCACCGTTGATAAGATCAGCGATAGCTTTTTGTAGCTCTACCTTGCTGGCAAGCTTAGCAGCCTCTTCTTTGGTGGCGTAAATCTTGCCAGCCTCAACAGTTGCTTTTTTAACCTCATTAACAGCACTTACAATGCTCTTTTTATCGCCAGTTGTAAGATTGTCAATGCTACCAATATCTTTACCGATACGGGTCGCAAGCTCTCTTACGTCTGTGTCCTTGCTAAGAACAACGCCTTTGATGCTCATAATTAATCTTCCTTTTTATTTTCGCCTGATTGCTCATAATCAGCAATGTAGCTGCTACCTAATTTAATATCGTCAACCTTTAAGGATTGCTGGCAGGCTTCCTTAAGCTCTTCGATTTTCCCCTCTTCCACCAGAACATACGCCATAAATTAACTCCTATTGATCATTTTGGCCTTGTTGATAATCAGGAATATAACCATCGTCACCGACACTCATATCACTGTCTTTGATAGTCTTGTTTAAGCAATCAGTTAAACTACTCACGTCAGCACGCTTGTAGCTGCTTCCCACTCGCATAACCCAAACTTCACTCAATCCACTGTTTAAAGCGTCCTCAATAGCTAGGAAACTAGGGTTTGCCACATCACGGCCTAGAATGGCTGAAAAATTGCCTTCATTGACCTTAAATGGGGTACCCATAACGCCACGTTTGAACCGACCAACGATGATACCGTTCGTGACGTTCTGAAGTTTCGTGGATTCTGTCTTATCAATAACATCACCACGCTGTACGCCAACAGCGGTTTTTAAAATCTTAGTTGTGATCATAAATCCGCCTTAGTTTTTAACCTCTTTTTGAAGTAGGAATAAAAAACGATTATCCCTACCCATACCCATGCGATACAGGTTTGTACCGCTTTCTAACACCTGTAACTTATGCTCTGTTCTATACTGCTCGCGCTGGTACCGGCAACAAAGCATTGAGTCCTTGATGTAAGCAAAGATCACGTCCGACGTGAAATCATTTGCATATCTATTGTCATCAAGTGCCACCATAGGGGTTATACCACCTCTAATTGATGCAGCAATGCCGCCAACAAGCGAGCCATTGCGACCTACCCACAGTTTGGAGTCAATTCCAGCCTGGTAAGCTATTACCAGATTCATATTGCGATCAAAAGCAACTGAAACTGATGTTATATTCTTGTCGGTTAGCACTCTATCAGGCCTAGAAACGTCGGTACGCTGCAAGTAGATAGCTGCACCGTCCGTCCAAGCCTGCCAGACATAATCTTTTATACCTTGGGTGATATCGCCTATATCAGCACCACCCAAACAAAACGAGCGTGTATCAGGGTGTTTTCTATCCCTTGGCTCATTTAGATCTTCAAGCCATTTTCTGACACGCTTTATTTTGTTATTCGGTAACATTAAGCTCACCCTCGTAACGAGCCCATGTAAAGCGAATTGGTACTGTCAAGGTATCGTTTTTGGATTTAGGAATTGGGTCGTCACCGTCTTTTGAGCCATACTGAATCTGATAGTTACCCATAGTGGTAGGCACCAGTACGCTTCTAACTGGGAAACGTGCATCATCAAGGCCAAAGAAAATACTCATATCACGTGTATATGAGCCTTCCTCGTAGTCACTAAGAGTTACACTCGCGGCTGCCCCCATATTAATATTAGGCACGCCTGTAACTTCACCAATATCGCCAGCGTATGAGTAAAACTCACTGTACGTCTCTGATGCGTACTCAGTATCTTTTGCAAACACCATACCTACTTTAGATTCATAGTAAGCCCCTTCATCACCAATACCAGACAAGCGGCATTTAGCCTTATACAGCTTCTCGCCTCCGATATCGTCAGTGATTTTGATAGAAAAGTCTTTATCCGACAGTTCGAAAACCTGCCAGATACGGTAGGTTATCTCTAACACTTCATCATCTTTCAAAGTGATAGAAATTGGCGCGCCTTCGGCACTCTTAATTAAGGCTCTCGTGCAAAGGTGATACTCATCTTTGCTTGTAAACTCGCTAGCCAGCCCTACCTCTGAAATAGTCTTGCCGCTGATACCCTCAAAACGATATGTACTAGAACGCCAGGCTTTAAAATCCTGATCACCGCTTAGATATGGCTCTGATCCGCTGTCAGTGGCCTCGATTGAGTTATGCTTAGCTACAAAACTGATCAGCTTAGCCTGAGTGGCTTCTGGTGCCGTGTTACCGCTACCAACTAAGCAGTTAGCAAAAATATCATCACCATGGCCACCACCAAAAAAATCTAAGCCTGTGTTAAGAAACATGTTCTTTTGGTAGCCAGTATCTTGGACGGTTGAGCCGTCTTTCTTTTTGACAACGCAACGCAGCTCGCCTGCAAAACCTGTTTTCATTACTTAATCCTCTGTGTTGTAAAGATATCTAGTGGTTTAATAATTGGGGTGTAGCCGTCCTGGGAAACCTCTATATCCACTTGCTCAAAATTAACCTTGGCTGCATCCAAGGCTTCAACTCCAACTAAATAGCCGCTATTTGCATCATAATTGCCAGCAAGGTAGCTGACATATTCGATATTTAACTGCTCTAAATTAGCGAGATAACCATCATTTAATGTTGCGTATTGGCCTTTGTCTGTTAAGTGAACACTCAACGCCTCAATGGCTGGCAAGTAACCGCTATTAACCTTGATATCAACAACGCTTAATGCTTGTTGTAATACCAGTGATAACTGCTCAATCTGTACCTGGTAGCCTTCAGTATTAATGGCTGTCTCAACTAGCCCGCTCGATATGGTTAAGTCTAGCAAGGTGTAAGTTTGCGTATAGAAGCCTGTTCCTATGTTTAAGCTGTGAGTCTGTAATGCTTGTGATAATCGAACATCTAGTATTTCAGCTTGATGCGTATATCTTGAACCCACCTCTTTTTCTTTAATTTTCGATATACGCTCAATGTTTAACTGCTTGGCTGATGCACGGTAACCGTATTCATATTCAAATGATTTAAAGCCATAACGCAGTGATAGTGAAAGAGCCTCAAATCCCGCCTGATAACCGTCTACGATCGGCACTGGTTGTTTAACTACTGACCCTAGGTGAATATGAAGCGGGTCAATTTTTGTCTGATAGCCTTCTGTGATATCAAACGCCTTCCCAAATGTCGTTTTTTCAATATCAAAGTGATTAATACTAGGAAAGTATGCATCTACAACATCGGCTGCTTTTTTGATTAGCGATCTCAATTCAACGTCAAGCAGCTTAACCAATGGCTTGTAAATATCATCTTTGATGACTGGTATTGGGTATAAATTACTTTCAAATGCTATTTGCTCAAATTTCTTCCCGTCGGTAATCTCAGTCTCATTGCTAAGCTTTAGGGTGGGATTACCGATACGCAAAATCCATAATTCAGAGGCACCAGCAATAAAAGCATCTTGAACGATTGTGTAGCTTGGATTGGTTCTATCTTCGCCTAATAAGGCCTTGTAGTTTTGGGAATTGACCTTGAACGCCTTATCTGAACGGCCGCGTTTAAATCGGCCTACAATCACGCCATTTTGATTGATTGACGGTACGTTTGGGCCGGAATTTCCAGATACTTCGTCCTGGCTTATGCCTACTGCACGTCCTAAAGTATTGCTGTTTAACATTTAAGCCGCCCTTAGCCAAAAGACGGCTGCGATGCAATGCACCACAGCCCAAAATTAACGAATTACTAAAACTTTGCCGCGTGTCGCGTTGATCTGTTCGATATTGCGCAACACTCGCTCTTTAGTAATGCTTGGCTTTAATTCGATAACCGCTTCTTTACGAGCGTAAAATAAAGTGCGGCTATGTGGATCATATAGATTGTATGAGCCACTGTTATAAACAGTGATTTTTTCAAACTCTTCTTTTTTCGCTTCTGGTTTTGGTTCAAGCTCAGCTTCTTGCTCTACTTCTGGTCCAAGCTCTACCTCTGGCTTAACGCCTTCTTGTTGAGCGTCAAGAAATCGCCATACTAAAGCGTCTTTACTATCGCTTGAGCGATAAGCAACGCCCAGGCCTTTAAGCTCTGCTTGCAGCTCTTTAACCGTATAGGTTTCATCAACTTCTGCATATCCAGGGGTGATAACAAGCTCTGCTAAATTGCCTGGTACTTGTTTTGGTTCTGTCATAATCAGCCTCGTATTTTTGTCAAAAGAAAGGCCCTGTTGCCACAGACAACAAGGCCAATTCAGCCATACAACGTGGCGGTTACATGGCTAAGTTATCGAATTAAAGTGTTGGTAAATTGCGTAATTCAATTAACATGCACTGATTGCGATAACGTGGAATTGGGTTAGCTTCTGCTGCCATACGGTTATAAACCGCTACGTCTTTTTCAAACGCATTGGCTGATGATGCTAGAACCATAGTTGGGACTGCCACAGTACCTACGAATGGTGCTTTAGCTGGTGTTGTTGCACGTGGTACTAACAACGCATAGCCGCCCTGGGTTAATTCATCTTCGTTGAACACGCCCATTGAGGCTGGCACGTAGTAAATGTTTGCACCAGTGTTTAACTGGCCAATGCGGTAGATTGAGTATTGATCACCGTACTGCTCGCCAGTTGGGGTATATTCGTCGCGGCTCATAGCTTCAAAGAACGCTGCACCACGGTCTGACACGTATAAATCGTACTGACCAATAGCTGTGTTAGTGATTGTTGATAGTGCGGTACGAGCTTTACCTAGGACAACACGAATGTTTGAGTAAAGATCAGTTAATGTGGTATGAGTCACGCCAGCGATATCAGCATCAAACACTTTGACATGCTTCTCTTGGTTAGCTAAACACTGGTTAACTGCACCACGTAGCAAGCGGCCGTTTTGCTCAAAGTTGTACTTGTTGATAAAGATCATTTGAGCGGCTGCATACCAGTTAATGCCAAGCTCATTTTGTAGCTGGGTGATAGCGTCGATGGTAGCACTTGAACGTGCGCGGCTTGGATAAGCGTAAACGCCATAGTAGTTAAACGCCATGTCGTGACTTGGGGCGCGTAAAATATACTCACCTTTCTCGTCTTTACGTTCATAGTCAAAGATTAATTCAACTTCTACTTCATCTGCACCTGGGGTAGCACCATCGGTAGTGTCAAAAGCAACTTCAACTGTGTGATTGTCAAGGTCTGCAACTGCTGACTTAACGATAAAGGTATCAGCGCCTAAAGTAACCGGCTCAAGCGGCTGTAACGTGCTCTTACCGCCAAAAGTTGGGTGGTTTCGATGATTATCATTAGCAACTTCCACGCCGCGAACTTTAATGCTAACTCGACCGCCCAAGAATGGAGCTTTGATAGAGTCTTTATCTACAACAAACTTGGTAGTTTTGTTGTCACGAATTTCTTTAGTGTAAGCAACATGTGATTCAAGGGTGAACTTACCCTCACCAGCATCTTCCATTACCAATAGGTGACGGTTATCGAAGTATGGTAAACCAGCTTTTTCACCGTCGATTAATTCACCACGACGCATAACGCCCATATCCATGCCAGCGGTACCTTCGCCGGCAACGATTGGCACTTCGTTTGAGCCAGTAGGGTTAGGTAGCATTGAGATTAATGGGAGGCTGTTTGCGATACCCATAGTAATAACAACTTGTACGGCAGCTGGTACTACTGATAAGGCTTCATGGTGGCTAAATGATAGGCTGTCGAACGATGGATCATTGTCATCACCGCGATGCGCGTTTTCAGTAAATGCGGTAGCAGCTGATAAAGCTGATTGCACAACTTCTACTGGTGGCATATCACCGCCGTTACGACGTTGATACTCTGCAATACCATCACGTAAGCCGTCAAATACCGCTTGCTTGCCAGCTGTTGTAGCTGCGATGTTTTGAGCCTCTAACAGTTTTTGCAATGACTCAGGAATTGCCTGTAATCCCATTTCACGGTCATGCGAGTTGGCTGCGATCATTGAGTCAAATTGTGCAACGTCAGATTGTTTGGTGTCGAACTTCGCAAATTCACGCATAAATTGGCGTGTTTTGGTTAATTCACTAGAAACAACGGATAAATGTTGTTTGGCTTGTTCTTTATTCATAAGGCACTTCCTATCGTCATTGAAAAAAATTAAACATATCCGATAGGGTTATATTAAGACTCGCCTACATCGCCTATTTAGGGGTGTTCCAACAGCAAAAAACCGCCATTTAAGGCGGTTGATTGGCATTACTGACAGGCTTACATCAAGAAAGTCAAAATAAATACCAGGGCAAGGTTGATTACATCCAAAACCTTACTTATATGGCGTCTCAACATCCTCAATTTTGCTTTCATCGAACGCATCTAAATATTCCAGGTCAAATCTTTGGTTTAATAGGTACCTATGGCCATGACTCACCAATAATGAATTACCAACCACGCCCACGCACTCATGGTATTCTTTATGGTTGTTTAGCAAGAAACAAAACAAGTCGCCTTTTTTGGGGTTCCAGTCTGGTCTCATTCTTATGCGATCATCGCCTTCCAAATCAATATCGTAAGGCTCAATCAATACCATTGAACTAAATTGCTCTGGTGTGATAAACATGCCGCTATCGTGCATAGGACCACCTAAGCTATCTAGTAGCACGACCATTGCGTGTCCTAAAGGCTCATAGTCTATTGAATGCTCATCACTGTCACTTACTGTACCCAGGCCTGCCCATGACAAGTCTGAACGCTCATAATCATCATCACTCACTGTTAGCACTTTACGCCTAAATACAAACGTCGGAATCGTTGATTGATTGCGTAGTGTGATAATGCGCGTACTTAGTGCCTGGCCGTCTGTGACTAGCTTATTTTCAATTTTAAGCGTCATCGTTTACCCCATTTCTTCTCAAAGTCTTGAATATCTGCTTTGTATAGCTGCTTATATCTATCAGGTATGCCTTTTTGCTTTAACTGGCTTTGAGCGTACTTATAACTGCTTAATTCAGCCTTTGTTGGCTCGTGCGGGCGTGCTTTGGCTTGTCGTTTTTGTTCAGTGCGTACTTTTTGCTCAGCCTGTTTAACAGCTTGCTTAATAACCTTCGACCAATGTAAACGGCCATTCCAGTTGTTTAGGGCCTCTGTCTGCTTGCCAGCCTCTCGCTTGACTTGCTGGCTAGTGCGTCTATGCGGCTTAACCTGGTTCTCTGCCTTGGCTATATCGGCCTTGGCATAGTCTCTGATCTGATTGAGCATGATACCGCTTGTTAAGTGTTTCATTACTCGCAATGTATGCTTACAAGCCACGCCCGTTAGATTGGGGTTACGTGTCGATGGATAGCGATTTTCATCTATTCCATAGTTGTATTTACCAACGGTGGCTATATAGCGATACCAGAATTGATGACGGCCACAATCGCAATCAAACCTTACCTTGCCGTGTAAGATACTGTTCCTTATCTCTGTCATGCTAGGCGGCTTGGTTCTTAGCAGCAATCCAGGATAATCTAGCAGCTGCACTGTTACTTTGTGATTAGCAACCTTACTTTCTGGCCCTGAGTTGGTTAAGAAAAATAAGGTATTGCCTTGCCGCTTGTAAACCATGGCCATGTATATTTGCTTGTTAGCACGCTGGATATCTACTGGCCTTGAATTATTAATCACATCTTGAGGTGTGATACCGCCAGCAAACTTTTTAGCCGCTTTCTTAACGTTTGCTAAGTATGCGTCTAATACACTTGCGTCTAGCACCTGCATTAAGCTTTGGTTACGCTTAGTGTTGCCTAGCGTAAATTCCAATAGCTCGCTTGCTGATATGCCAGCTAAGCTTTTAGCACTGGCTACCAGGCCCTCCAATTGCTGGTTAGTTAGCCTCTCACCGCCTTTAATATCTCTGATCGTATCTTTTAGATACTGATTATGACGGCTGGCAAACTTGCCCTGCTCGCTGGCTTGCCTAGCTGTATCAATACGCCAGCGTCTAAGCTCCTCAAGGCTCATTTTATTAACGAGCCTGTCTTGCCTACTTACTGGGTCGTCGTGATTCTGTGGACTGTTATTGTTAAACCAATCAGTATCTAGGCTATCCATTTACATCTCTTTCAAATACTTGCGTTTAATTGCAATCAAATCCACGGCCACTGGCAAAAAGATAATTTCCTTGGGTAGTGGTTCGCCAATTCTATTCGTGCCAGCACATACCATCACTACATCTGCATAGCTGCGATTTTTATATGCTCTAAAAGCAATTAGCGTAGGATCGTGAACTTCATCATTACCCACTTGCCAAGCGATTAATCTATCGGTACGGCCACGTCGATAGAGTAAATCAACGTGGTCACGTATCGCATTATGATAAATATTCAATACATCCATAATTAGGCCGTTCTTAGCCAATAAGCGACAACAGTTGATGGCTGTACGTTATTATGGGGTTTATCACCCCCAACATTTGAGGCTACTAAGTTTGAAGGCGACGCACTTGTACTTTGCGTTGCAGGCCTTGTGTTACCTCTAATATTACTCACTACAAAGTTTAAGTCGTGAGTGTGGCTAGGTATTTCAGCAACGGTAAGCTTGTGGTCATATTCACCAAACTCTGTTTTTAGTTTTTTAGTCCACTCAGGGTCGGCCGCTTTGGTTGATATGCCAACAAGCGTTTGACCTTCTGCGAATCTCGCCCACGTGCCATAACCTAAAGCCGCTTTAACTTCTGCACCGCTCTTATAGTCATTGGTCGTCACATACAATGAGCCAATTGGTAATTCAGTGACCTTGTTTTGGGCAACTGTTAACTGCTTTTGTAACTCGTCAATCTGTTGTTTCATTCCAGCCAGATCAGACTCTCTTAGATATTGGGTATGAGGGTGTTCTGCACTAGTATGGGCAGATAAATCAGTCTTTTTAGCGTATTGCGTATGCGGATCAGCCGCACTTGTATGGGCTGATAAGTCTGTTTTCTTGGCATACTGCGAATGAGGGTCAGCCGCCTTGATATGATTAGCAAGACCGTCCTCTAAGTTGGCTATATCTTTACCTTGCTGCGTTAAATTGCCACCCTGCTGAGATAACGTACCTTTTTGAGCGTCAAGCTCTTTTTGTAGTGCCTGGTTTGCCGCCTCAAGCTGGCTAGTTTTCTGATCGCTATCTTTTTTGAGTGTGTATTGAGGGTGTGGGTTTGCGTGGGCCAGGTGTCCTGCTAAGTCGCCAGCTGCACCGTTGATGTTTTGGCCAAGCTTATCCACTTTCTTATCGAGCTGTGTAAGCCTCTCAAGCTTAATATATTGAGGGTGAGGATCTGCTGCCGCTAAATGGTCTTCCATCATCTTAACAGCGATAGGGCTGTTGGGATCGGCTTCAATTGTTATGTTCTCAACGTCAATTTCGCCTAACGACAAGCCAAAGCTGCCAACAAATGTAACGTTTGCATAAACGGTAAACAATGGTCCGGTACTGGCTGCAATTGCAAAAAGCTTGTTGTCGCTGGTTAGTAATCCAACTTCGTAGATATCTTTTGAAGTGACACTATTTAAGGTCACGCTAAACCGTAAAGACTTACTTTCGTTCTCGATGCCGCTTGTCACGATATCGGACCGCATAGTCTCCGTTTTAATGCGTGTTTCTCTGCCATTTGGCACGTATTTTGACGTGCCAGCGACAAATGTCTTTAAAGATAAGCTTATGCCTTGCTTTTGAGCGTCTAACACTGCTAAACGCCCTGCTTCGGTTATTTTAAATATAATTGGGTTTGGTTTATTAGCCATGACTTACGCAATCCTTAAAATTTCAGTACTGCATAAGTTTAACCACTTAGGCTGGCAAGCCTGCCGTGTGTTCCACTTTCCCACCTAGTCACCAAGTAATTCATCGGCCGCTTGCTTCAATAGGTCTAATTCGTCGCTTTCAGTGCTACCGATATTTAGGTCCTCGTAACTTTCAGCCGGCGCATAGCTTATATTTTCCATAAAGCCAAACGCTATGGTATCTGCAATATCCGGTGACTTAATACCCTTTTTGAGCATGTCTTTTTTACTCATCATGCACCAGCGCGCCTTTTCGTCAAAGTAATACGGTAAGCGCGTCATCTGTTCTTCTAAGTTGGTGATTACCTGGTACATTTTTTTGATTTTATCGCTTACACTGAAATAGCCTTTTTCGACCGCCTTAGCCATTGATACATAAGCGTGGCTGCGCTTGTTCATATAGTAGCGTTTAAGCGTGTTGTTAAAGCAAGGTGAACCCCAATGCACTTCATCAAAATACACCCCGTCAGCTTTTACCGACTGCGTTAAGCCCATACCAGCGCCTAATGGATCAATCACCAATGTTGCCCCTGGGTAATCACTCATTACATCATTAATTTTGGCTTTAAGCGTATTAATATTGGCTCTATTACTAAACAGCGGTATATCAAGTAAATGTACGTGTCTCTCAATACGGCCCTTAACCATCTTATCAACGACTTGCAGCACCGATATCACGCTACTATCGCGGCCAACATCGCCGCCCACGTCCACGGTTACGATGATACCCCACTTGTCACCCTCTTTAATCACGCAAGGGTGAGCCTTCATATTCTCGTAGTCAGTGCGCGTTAATAGGTACTCGCCTTTAAGCTCTGGAAACTTACCGCGAATACGAATTAGATACCCTGGACTGTTTCGACTGCCATACTGATATAACGCCTCAATCAATTTTTCTTTACTAACAATCGGTGACATTTCACCGTTGAACTCAAGGGCAATCCATTTACCGCCATTATAGTGGCTTAACTTATGGTGTGTGTCGTAGAAGAAACCAGTATTTTTAGCTGGCTGGCTGGTCAGTACGGCCCGGTTGTTTTCATGGGTCAATGCACCAATAGCAACTTCCATAACCGCGTCATCAATACCACAAGCTTCATCAGCCCATACCATGTAGTGATCGCCGTGTTGACCAGCAATGTTAGTTGGCTGGTGTTTCGGTGCGGTCTTGGCAAACACAAACCAGGTATCTTTAAAGCCCTTGATGTAGATCTTTTCTGCTAATACGACAACATAATCAGCAAGCCAGCCTAGCGCCTTGTTATTGCGCAGGCGCTGCAAACAGATATTAATCTCTTTCCAAACAACGGTTCTAAGCTGTCCGATTTGAGGCGCGGTAAACAGCATTACCGACTCGGGGTAAAATAAAAGGTGCCATAAGGCGATAATGCCAGCCGATCTGCTCTTACCAGTACCGTGACCAGACGCAACGCTTGTACGACTGCCAGGCACAACAATAGATTTAAACAATAGCTCTTGTTGCCAGGTTACTGCTTGTCCGGCTTGTATTGTCATATCTAATGCTTCAACGGCAAAGCGTGTAATGTCATAGCGATACCTTTGGCATACCTCTTGCCATTCAGGTAATAGCATTAAATCATCTAACATTTTTTAGCCCTTAATATTAAATACTAAAAGGCATTAAGCCATAGTCGCTATCCTTGTCGTTTGAGCTATCGTCAAGCGTTATTGGTGCGGTTGACATAAGGTAGCCGCCATGCACTTTCCTTGCAGCCCAAATAGCCAACAAAACGGCCATGTGACCATTGGTAATACCCATTGAATCAAAGTCTAATACTTTTCCTCGTTCGTCCATTTTGCGCATCTGAATAACGTCTTTTGGCTCATATCGTCTTAACGCATCCTCAATCACAATTAAGCCTGATCGCTGGGCTTCGTTATAGACAGCCATAACCTCGGCCATTTGCTCGGACTCGTTAAAACTCATATCCCAGTAATCAAAAATCATTGGCGTATCAGTGACCACCACAGCATTATCTTTTGGTACTGGCTGCTCTTTCCACGTGGCTTGTTTTTTAAGCATTACCCTGCCTGATGCTGGCAAGACAACGCCTAATACGCGTATGGCCTCGCCAGCATAAGCGGCCGCCCTTGCATCAATAATTACTGGTGTGTCTTGTGCTGCGTTATTCATTGCTAGGTGGCTCTATCTTATTTTCGGTGATTACACCTGTTTTAGGATCAATAGCGACCTTAACTCCCAACTCTGTATAGTCATCGGTAACGTCTGCCTCAGTAACAAAGCTATTAAGCTTCTCATAACTATCACGGCTTCCTCCAATTGGCTTGCCGCCCTCGCCTGGTATTGGCTCTCTTGGGCTGTTAATCGCGGGCCCGTTAGGATTATTAGGATCAAGCGGTATCGTTGGCTTCTCTGGATCATATTCAGGGTTTGGCCGTGTTGGTAAGCTCTCGTATGGTTCACCAGTATCGGTCACTTCATCCCAATCACCACCCAATCCCACAAATTCAGGGATAGCACCAACGATCGTACAATCAACCGTTACGATGAATAGGTTTTTAAGGTCAATAGATGCGTTATCAGGGTAAAGGCTGTTTTCTAATACCCTAAAATTCCAATCATCTTTAATCGCCTTACCCTCAAGAACCCCAACGTCATAAGACACTGGGAATGTTCTTTTCTCTTCGTGTTTCCAAAAGCTGGCAAACTGCCTGGCAATATCCGACGCGCTATGGGGATCGGGGCTAAAAAAGGCAATTTGACAACGATAAGCCACGGGGACCGATCGCATTTGCACCACTCGCTTTAATGGATCTTGAGGTAGCACCACGTTTACCCAATACGGTAGGCCGCCTACCTGGTCATATTCAGGCGGCGTTTCGATCGGACTAATGGCCGTCATAAGGACCGGTAAGTAAACGGACGAGCCGGACTTATTTTTATAGCCAGCGTTTTTTGCGTTATCGTTTTCCTGGATAGCCTTTAACATGCTCTCCACGTCATCAACCATTGAGGTTTTGGCCACAACAATAGCCGCTTCCAACCTGCGTCGTTTCCAGTCATAAACGCCTTGAGTGGTTGGCATGCACCACTGCCTAAAGTCTCTTAGTTTCATGGCCCATGCCAGCTGCAAGCACTCAAGCGGTGATAGTAGTCGTTTTGTCTTGCTCATTGCTCAACCCTTAATTAAAGACCACGGAATCTATCAACAATACTGATGCGCTCTTCTTGTCTATCTGACTTGCCAGCCACTTTATCTAGCTCGCTTATGCGTAAATCTGCGTCTGATGTACTGCCAATATGAAAGCTATCCCATTGGGCCTTAATTTCATCAAACGGCTTAGAAGGGCAAATTAGGCTGTCGTAAATATCTAATTCTCGCTGCTTCTTACGCTCTAACACTTTTTGACGGCGCATTTCTGCATTGATCAAAGCGTCCTGGGCTGCTAGTGCTTCACGCTGATAATGGCTTACCAGTGACTCTGAATGTAGGGCTGTTTGCATTGAGTCATATTGAGCAATGATGATGCGCTCTAAGGCCTCTTTTAAGACAATCTGATCTTGTGGTAGCTCTACCAGGCTGTCAAAGCACGCCTCACCTTCGGTATAAGCGCCATTCAAGATACTATCAAACATGCCGTCGCCTTTATTTGTGGCATAGTTTGGCGTTCTCACATAGTCAAAGCCATGAAAGCCGGTGACCTCATAATAACCGTCTGGTTTGCGTCTGCGGTTAATAGCACTACTAAACCCGCCAGCTTTATTCGCGTATAAGCGTGCGGCAAATTGGCCGTCGTCTGTATCTAAAAACTCATGCTGGGTAACAACGTTTCCATCGTCATCTGCTTCAAGTCGAATTGTGCGTAAGGCTGGCTGGATTTTAATAATACGGCCCGTCTTTTCATCCACCCATTGGTCTGGTGGGTACATGCCAAAACGAGCACGTATCTCATGGCCATTAAAGCCAAACAAATCACCACTGCTAACAAGCTCTTGAACCTCTGGTGAGTTAATCTTGTTAACCATTGAGCGAATATCTAAATCTGAACGGTCCTGGCCGTTGTATTTGCGGCCACGATCCGCCAGGTTGTATGTAATAACTTTCGTTTTCTTAGCCATGAAAAAACCCCTTAAACAAGGCATAAATATTAATAATATGGCCTTAGTTTAAGGGGTTAAGCTGTTTTGCCTTTGGGGTGTTCCTTTGGAGTCTTAGTCCCAAGCTCTACTCATACCAATACCGCCTGTAATTGCATGTGCCAAATCTCTATCAGACACGTTTTGGCCTATGCTCTCATTATTTGACTGAACAATGATGGGCTTGTCTAGACCGCCACCTGCCAGCGGCAATTTAAACGAAGGCATTTCAGGGATGTTAAGCACATTTTTTAGTATTGACGCGCCCAAATCGAGGCCTATTGACTGGCTGGCTGGTAGGTAGGCTGGCGTGTTACCTGCAACAAAGTTATTGGCCAAGCCACCAACATTAACACCTAATACACTGTTAGTTGTTTTGGTTTTTTGTTGAACCGACTGAACCGCTGTATTGTTATAGATACCCTCTGCAATTTTCGCACGCTCTCTCTTTTCAGCCTCAACTGCACCTGGTCGCTCGTAGTGCTCTGACATAATAGCCCCGGATTGGCCTGCTGTTTTGGCTTGTTTTAGCTTATTACCAGCCGCCTTCTCTTTACCCTTCGTTAGCTCATACTGAATAAAAGCTAACTGCTCTTCGAACGACGCTTGCTGTACTGACTTACCCATAGTGTTACGGAAGTCTGCAAGCCTGCTATCTCGCCATTGAGCTAATCCGTGGGCCCTATAAACACCGTTTTTATCTTTATCCCCTTGGGCTCTAGGGTCGAACCTACTTTCTTTTTGGATGTTAGCTACAATACCAGCGGCTTGCTGCTTAGTCCAACCTTGAGACATGAAGTATTGCATAGCCTGATCACGTCTAGTCTTTTCATTTTGTGAAGTTAGTCTGCTTGAGCTAACATCAGTACTGCTACCTGTTGGCAGTGTCCCATCTGGTATCATACGTGCAATAGTGGGCTTAATCTTGCCTGACTTAATTTCTTCGTAGTAGTCTTTGTGGTGGTGGTTCAAAAAGTAGGCTGAAAAAAAACAGGCTGAGAAATTGATAAAATAGTGAAATGCAAATCACACTATACATCAAATGCCCAGCCTGTCTAAGTGACAGTATAAAGAAAAATGGCTTCAAAAGCTATGGTAAACAAAACTATAAATGCAAAGACTGCAAACGGCAGTTTATTGGCGACCATGCCTTAACGTACCAAGGCTGTCACTCCCAAAAAGATAGCAAAATACGCCATCTTATGGTTCGAGGCAGTGGCATAAAAGACATCGCTTGCGTTGAGAGAATCAGCAAAGGCAAAGTACTGGCCACCATAAAAAAGTGTCACTACCAAATAACCCCCAAGCAAAGGCAATACGACTGTCTTGAAGTCGATGAGCTTTGGACATTCGTAGGCAAGAAGACCAACAAACAATGGCTAATTTATGCCTATCACCGTGACACAGGTGAAATTGTTGCCTATGTGTGGGGAAAACGAGACCTTAACACTGTCAAAAAGCTTAAAGCTAAACTGCAAGCCTTAGGCGTAAGTTGTGCTAGAATCGCTAGTGATACCTGGGATAGCTTTGTTACCGGTTTTAAGGGCTTTACCCAAGTCATTGGCAAGTTTTTCACGGTCGGTATTGAAGGTAATAATTGCACTATCAGACATCGAGTAAGGCGAGCATTTAGGCGAAGTTGTAACTTTTCTAAAAAGCTGGAAAATCACTTTAAAGCCTTTGATTTAGCTTTCTTTTACATCAATCATGGATATGTCTAATGTCAGCCTACTTTTTGAACCACCACCGTCTTTGTTAGGCGCTGCGGTATTGCCGTATTTTTCGCCTTGCTTGTAGTCTGAAACCCACCCTTCTTTTGTATATACCGCAACGTGACCGTAATTATGCTTAGACTTACTGTTTGAAGGCATGCTCATAACATCGCCAACTTGAGGGGTATAACCCTCACTGTATGCCACCTCTTGAAACTTGCCTTTGTTAAGGTTGATTAGGTTTTTCGCCGCATCAACCCCGTTACCCGATGCCTGTAAACCTTGAGCACGAAAAGCATCATTCACGTACTTAGCACAAGCGCCAAGCGATACATATGCCGCATTTTTAATCGCATAATCACTGGCATTTGCTGCCGCTTGAGTTGGTGCTCCAATGCCACTATCGCCACTGAAAAAGCTACTAACGCCATCACCCATTCTTGATAGCCACGACTTCATGCCGCCGGCCGCTTCACTTAGTTTAGAAAGGACCGGTGCTAATCCTGTCTCCCACTTAGTTTGCATTTTTTGAGGTAAGTTGTAAGCCTTAATACTATCGGTCCATGACTTAATATGTGGTGAAGCGGTACGGCCTAAAACCTCGCCGCCCTCGCTACCTATCCAGCCACCCACGGCCGCCCCAATAGCGGTACCCACCACTGGGACTGGTATTAGTACTGAGCCGATTGCACCACCGGCCATAGCCCCAGCGCCTCCACCAGCTATGCTACCAATACCCGCTGTTCTTTCTTCATTGTCGAGCTCGTCCCATCGACTTGCCAGGCTGCCTGCCCCAATAGCTGTGGCCAGAGGGGTTAGCACCCTAGTTTTACCAAGTGCTTTAGCGGCATTACCAATATGTTTACCGCCAGACTTGCCAGCACCTAAGATAGCGGCCCCAGCTCCAGACAAGATGGCCTTAACGCCTTTACCTTTACCCTTGCTCTTATCCTTGCCCCTGCCTTTGCCTTTTCCGCCGCCTCCCAAAAGACCTAAGCCACGCCCTAATTTACCTAATAGTGAGCCCTCACCACTCGGCATCCTCTTTAGGATCTCACCTAGCGTTTCCTCGTTCTGCTTATTGTGTCTTGCCTGTTCTTTTGGCAATGGCTCTTTACGCTTCAAGCTTTTGTATTTAGAGAATGAGAACCTGCCGGCCCTTAAAGCTGCCTTGCCAGCCATTCCACCCATTTTTCCAGCTTGTGTAGCCATATTAAATAGCGGGCTTGCTACGTCTTTAACCTCATTCATTGAGCCAATTAGCGGATCAATATCTTGAGCACTGCCATAACTTGTGCGGCCACTCTTAGCTATCTTAGACAATGAGTCAAACAGCGACTTCTCTTTGGCTGTAAAACGGCCTAGCTCGTCACGTTCACTGTCATTTTTCTTTTTCTCACGTCCGTTTTTGCCAGTAGGATTGTTTGCCTTACGTGTTGCACCAGTTGCACTAGGTACGATGCCAGTTACGTTATTAGTAGCATCTAAACCCTCCCTGCCTCTATCAGCCGTTGATCTATTAACGTCATTTGAGCCGCTATCGCGTTGGATATCAGCCCTATTTGTAGCTGATCCTGATTTGACGGTAGCATTTGAGGTGACATTGCTAAGAGCACCACCGTCCTTGCTACCCGCTGCCCTTTTCTCGCTTTTTACTGTCTGGCTTGCACTACTTAAGTCCTGCTTGTGTTGCTGCTTTGACTGTTCCTGGCCTTGTGTGCCTGGCTGGCTCGCATTATTTCGATCTGGGTTATTAGGGTCATAAGTAGGGACAACACCCTGAATACGCATAGACTTTTTGTTAGCTATACGCTCATTAGACTTGGCTATACGGTTTAATACCGTTTGGTTAATCTGATTTTGTGATTTTAGTATTTGAATGATTTCTTGAGTATCTTCACCAATGGATTTAATGCCGCTTTCCAGCCGCTTGGTACCAACGATGAAGCCTTGATCATCATAGTTAAGATAAGTTTCCATGATAAAGCCTTAATACTGTACGTGTGGCTTAAATTATGGCATTGCTGGCGGGTTGTGGCTTTGAGTGTTCCTAGGGGTATGAAAAAGCCCCAATCGTAAGATTGAGGCTTTAAAGTTTAATAGGTATAGCTATACTTAAAATAGCGGCCTCTATCGGGTCGAGGTAACGCCCTAATTAAGCGGCCTTTATCCCATGCACCGAAGAATGTGTAGCGCAATTTATATAACGCTCTTTAGGAGCCTTTTCGGGAAAAACTAATATTATGAGTTTCTATTTTAAACCTTTCAGTAAGCTATCTTTTAAATAACTCACCCCCGCATCTTTTTGCATTTCTATCCAGCTTTCATAGGATGTGTTTTTTTGAATAAACTCCTCCCATTCCTGATCTGGGATGGCTGCGAAATCTTCCTCTGATTCTACTTTGAAACCTGAAGCCTCTATTAACTCCTCAAAACTTGAATATTGACTGCAACTAGATATAAATCTAGGATTCATGAGCTCACCTAGTGAGCCGCTATTAGTACCAGATAACTTTGAGATATTTTTCTCTAGTTTATCAAGACCACTTAAATCTAATTTCATCACTTTTCCCTCGTATCAAAAAGCATATAGCTTGTATCGTTTTGACTATTAAAAAACTACTAAAGAATGAGCTTTAGCCTCATCTGGGATGAGCTAGTGCGAGATCAACTCCCTTTCTGCCAAAGTTGCTAAAAAATTGCTTCGATTTTTATAACGTTTCTTGTTTGCTGCTACCTTTTCATCAATCATATGAATTAAAGTGCTAGGCAATGTGACATTAATTTTCTCTGTTTTCCCCAAGTAGCGGTTAATATCTACCGGGACAAGCGCCCAAGCCATTCCTTCATACTCAGGATTATCTATATGTGTTTCAATATCAGTTGGTAGAGGAATATTTTCACCATCCTCTACTAAACCTTCTAGGCAAAGCTCGATAGCTTCAGTCGCATTATTAATTACATCCTGATAGTTATCTGCTGCCGAGATACAGCCTTTAATATCAGGGACAAAGATGCCATGAGCCGTTGCATCGTCGCCTCTGGCGATTGCAATTGGGTATAACATACTTTTTACTCCATTTTGCTATGCTACATCGTGATTTATAGAACCAAGTGAGATGACTGAGGTTTTATGTTTTCTGTTAATCTAGCTGGATTATTTCAACCCAGCTTGTTTTAAAATACTTTCAATTGTTTTTTTCGGTAGATCTTTTTTTGGATGAGGGATTGTCACTCTACCCTTTTTGATACTATGTTTAAATTGGTGGTGACTTCCCTTAATCTTTACTAGATACCACCCATCATCCTCAATCATTTTTACTAATTCACGACTTTGCATAACCTCCTCTTAATTTGTTTGATACTTAGAAGATATCTTATCTTCATGCCATTATTATAACCCTAGAGTTATGATTATGCAATGATAGAACGTACTCCAATCACTAATACGGATGGATTTAATCTTCATCAAATTCTGCATCTTCAATATTCTCAGCATCACCATTACCAAAAAAATCAGGGTCATGCTCAAGCTGGGTAAGCGACTGCATCCGCTCTTGCAATTCCCTATGCAGCTTTTCACGAGCTACACGCTCTTCTTCATCAATACCTGCCAGCGCTTCAAGCGCGCCTAAACGGCGTTCTTGTTCTGATTGCTTAAAGTCCTCGGCGCTAATACCGCACATAGGCATTTCTTGTTCAGCAATTACCTTTTGTGCCTGGGTTAAATTACCCAATACAAAACTTAGACTTTTTATCACCCCTAACTTCTTAGCAATAGGGTCCTCTTCATCATCATAGAACCTATAATCATCATCGTCACCAGTACTAACGTGGTCCAACTCAATAGGTGTTGGATTTAGTACGTTTTCTGCTACGTCAAGTGATAGCATAGTGATTGCATCTTCTAATGCGCCCAAGTTATGCAGCCTATTTCTGTGTTTAATAATGACGCTGGCACGCTGTTCAGTTGAGAGAACGATTTTCTGTTTTGTTCTGTCTGTACTATCGATTATTGTTCTGTAAATTTGGGTTTCATGCTCATTTTTGACTTTATTGTTTTCTTTGTTCTCTAATTTTTTCTCAACCCCGTTCTGTTCACTTTTGTTCTGTTTTTTTTCCGCATTTTCCGCTCGTTCTTTCAGTTCAAGCATGGATAGCTTTTGCCAGTCATATTTTTTGGCACGGTTATATACGGCGGATTTAGAAGCCGGTGCCTTATCCCCATACACTTCTTGTAAGTGGTCCACAACCTCTTGATAAGTAATATTGGGGGTGCTTTCCCAAAGGGCTTTAGCTGCCGCCCACACTTCCTTTGGTACTGCCATCAGTTAACCCCTTTAACCATTTCTTCATCGCTATATACAGGCTCCGGCAAGGGCAGGCTGTACTGATAGTCACAATCAAGATCAGATAGCATGATGTGCTTATCCTCTTTATCTAGCCGCTGTTTTATCTGCAACATTTGAGTTTCCACAGCCATAACCTGCCTGGCTTGCTTAGCCTCAATACCTCTAATAACTAGCATTAGCTTGTTCATACAGTTGGCCACCTCCTTATCATGACCCCCAACTTCTCGCAATTTGCTACACAAGTCTTTGGACGCGTACATCAACGCCTCGTGATCGTTACGACATATCGACTTCATGTGTTCGGTAATGGTTTCTGCAAACTGCTCTGTAAGATACTCAACCATTGATCTTGATTGGTTTACCACATGATTAACAGTGCTTGCCAGCATATCCAGCTCTGGCTCTACCGATAGGCCGCAAATATAATCAAGCGACTGGTTATAAAGATTTTGAAATATCAGCAAGTCTGTAAGCGTTAAATCCTTATTGCCGTTCTCAATTTCACTAATACGGTTTCTATTGTTATCCACATTCCACACAATGCGCATGACCTCAGCTTGCGTCATGCCAGCATTCTTTCTTGCAGCCGCTAAATTACGGCCTACTGTTACTCTAATTTGCCTTAACTGTTTATCCGTAAACCCAAGCCGTTTTTTTGCCACACGCGCGCCCTCATTGCAGTTTTTTCTGTCATTGATATAATCATGTTGCCTAATGGAATAAAGGCTGGAATTGTCATCCTTTGGCGCTCATGTAACCGCATGAGCGCTTTTTTTTGCCTGTTTATTTGTCGGCCGTTAACTGGCTTACGCCATCAAAGTCACCTAATTTAATGTACTGCTGAATAACTGCTATTACGTTATCAATCCCTTTAGCGACAACCGCGCAATATCCCTCTTTAGCCAACATCTCGATTCGTTCTTTTTGGGCCGGCGTCGCATAGCTTTTACCATCTTTTTTAATCTCAATACGTAGGCCGTGATAAGCGCCCCTGGCAATATCAATAATCAAATCTGGGTAGCCCGCTTTCACACCCATACGTTTAAATTTAGCCGCCTCTGGTGAATATCGCTTACCGCTACACCCAATTTTAGCGGCTCTCTTGCCGCCGTTTGGCGAATGATGAATATAATCAAACAATGGTCGGCCTTTGAACTTCTGGCGCTTAGACCAATTCATTACTACTGTTTGTACCTCATCTTCTGATAATCCTATTCGTTTACCTTTCATGCCCTTTTAACCCTTACTTGCCTGATAACAAACTGATAAACGCCACTGTAAAAAAAATAACTGGAACGGCTATCAGATACCCTAAAACGCACTTGTGGTACCAGTGCACCTGAAACCTATACACCCGCCTGCCATCACCAAAAACAACACGAGCAATTAAATACGTGCTAAATAGGGAAAGAAAAAGATAGCACCACAACATCATCAAAAATAATTTGCTTAACATAAAAATCCCTTACTAAAATCTAAAAATATTCTCGCCTTGTCTTAGTTGATAATCCCCAGTACCATCTGCACCCCAGACAATATCGCCTAACTCATGATTAATCGCATTACCCTCTAAATCCCATCGAACGATTTGATCAAAAAAAGGATTACCTTCAACTACTCTTACCCGGGCGCTATACTGATTCCAATGATTGCCGGCCGGGTCATATGCTCTGCTTAAGCGTGTGAGCGTATAGCCCTTACTTGTTTTAAGCTTATCTGCTCTTACACCCACCGATAGCCACCTGGTGCCTTAATCTTTGTTTTAAGCGCCCGTATGACCACATGACACTCACTGTAATTAAGCTCAACCTCTGGCGCGTGCTCCATGAGCTCATCGCAAAAGTCTCTAAACGCTTGACCAATAGCAGCAACTAGCCCAGCTTGGTCATGCTCCCCTTCTATTTCAGCCTTAGCGTGTGCACGTTGACCATCTTTGCTAACTGCGTTCATGGTGAAAGTGTAAGTCCGGTCGTGGCTGAAAATATCATAGGGCCGGGTTAAGAAGTCTTCAGTGCGTACTAACCGCTTGATCAGCTCCTCCACCTTGTCACCGTCCAAAAACATTTTCATGTACCCTTGATACTGGCGCGGCTTAGACTTCGCTTGTTGTATCTTCGTGGCTTTTTTTGCTCTTAACGCCTTAGCACGGCGCTGATCTTTATTGGATTTATTCTTAGCCATGGATTCCCTTTATTTTAAATTTCCGCTGTTTCTTGTTCGCAAGACTCTGACTGCTTGTCTTTTATACCCTTCTTGAACCCATATGTACGCAATAGCTCATCCACAAATTCAGCCGAAGCCGGTATATTTTTATGCTCAATTCTTCTTGCTGGCTGGATAACAAAATTAGCACCGGCCTGATGCTCGCTGACAACCCGCTCATAGACCGTGGCAAAGTATTTAATAAATCCGTTACCAGCACCCGCTAATTTGCCCCACCCGATGCGATTTGCCGTTTCTAGTACAGTTGGGTGTCTCCAGTCTCTTTCGACGTCTCCGCGCATTCCTGAGCATCTGCAGGCTGTCTCAAATGCGGTTTGTGTGTCTAGGTATTCACTTTGCTTGCCAGCTCTCGCTAACTCTAAAAAATCAGCTGGGGCTGTTGGTGGCCATGAAAGACTTAACGACTTACGCTTAGCTTGGTTAAACTCGTCTTGTGTCATGCCTAGGTCGGTTAATGCGATATACCAGACGGTCAGTGTGTCAACACCCCAGTCCTCATCTTTGATTTTTGATCTAAATAACTTTTTCCACCCTGCAAACAAACTGGCTATCTGCTGCTTAGAAAGGCACGTTTGCGAATTCGTCTGGGTACTGCTGTGCAAGGTCTCTGGCAAGGTTTTCTGCGTAGATGTCTGCGCTTGATTTCTTTGGCTGTTCGTTAGCTGGGTTGTTAGCTGGTTGATTGTTTTCATGATTGTTCCCCGTGCTCTGAGTCTTATTCTGAATGTTGATGTACCAGTCTGATTTAAAACCTTTCCAATCCCGTGTTATCCACTCAGTGATTATCTGATCCAGTGAATGACCGGTTGCTTGCTTCGCTTTTTCCAGTTGACCAAAAATCACATTCCAAGCTGTTTGGGTGTTCGACGTTTTTTTAATTTTTCTGTGACTGAGTAAATCACTCCAAACCTGATCTGAAACTTCATCTGGTTTTTGTGGTTTGTAAGTCTCCACCGCTGACTGAGTTTTCGATTTTGTTTTTTTGGTATTTTTTTTATTAATATGATTATTAGTATTCTTATAATTAGTATTCTTATTTGTCGGATTCAAATCCGAGTTTTTAGGGGTTTTTTCGGATTCATTTCCGAATTTGCTCGGATTTGAATCCGAATTTTGGGTGTTTTTCGGATTTATTTCCGAGTTTTGATTATTTTTCGGATTTAAATCCGAATTAGAATCAGGTGTAAAAGTGGTTTTAGAGTTCCATTCCTTGCCCTTTTCAGTTAACTTAACTAAGTCTTTTTTTCCTTCCTTGATGTAATCAACCAAGCCTTTTTCCTCAAACAGTTTTAGGGCTCGATAAACAGTATCTGGCTTACTGTATGCTAGGGGAATTTCATCAATCACCATGTTGCGAGATACCCAATAATAAAACTCGCCATTAATTACATGGGGTTTGGCCCATGAGCTTGCTTGGTTAAGTAAATCAAATAAGGCACCTTGGTTTAAGTTAAGGCCCCATTCATGGCATTTGACTGCATTTATGCTCAATGTGTATCTCATTACGCTACCTCATGTACTATTGCGAATATCTGTGCCAATCTTGCCAGACCTTTTGGTGTGAACATCGGCTGTGTTGTCGCCCTGGTAGTCCCGTCACGGCCATTAAATGTGACCGGACGCTGTTCCATATACCCTTGTTGAATGCGACCGCTATACGGCTGTAACTTGTCTTTAGAGTCTCTATACATCCAGCCGTTATTTACGCACCAAGCAGTAAATTTATTCTGCGCAATATCTAATGTTTTTGCAGTCTCACGTACACCAAGACTGCCCTCTGCTGCGCCAATCAGATCAAGCGCTGCCGCTTTAGGAGTCGCTATAGCTAATTGTGCTTGCTGCTGTTCTAATTTTTCTGCCAGGTCAGCTGCTAGGCGTAGCGCTTCTGGTAGAGATTGAGGGATGGCTGGCGTGCTTATTTGGGCCTCTAATTCTTGCCAGCGTCTATTTACTCGAATGCGTAGATCAGCACGATAACCAGTTATGAGATCCAGGCACTGCTCTTGAGTTAATAAAAACTCTCTATGCTTCTGATTGCCCGTGTTTGGGTGGGTGTAATACCCCTCTCCAACTTTGGATAGGCCTAATGATTCATAGGTTTCATTAAGTTTTTCGATGTCTCTACAAACGTGGCCATGCTGTTTTTCACACAGCTGAGCAATTTCTCGGCTGCTCATAGTAGTTTTATTACTATTTGAAATATTTTCTAAAAACATGTTATGATCCTCTTCGTTAACTGCTTAGTACTGTTGATACAGTCTTTTAGATTGTTGGATGCAGTTCTTGAAAGTACCCGCAAGTTAATTTCCAGGAAAGTCAAACCCCAGTGGCCCTCCAGCGCTGGGGTTTTTTATTGCCCGTTTTAATCGTCTACTGATTTTTACTAAACCTGGCATTTAAACCCCCAAACTTGCCCGCGGCCTATAAGTCCCTTCCGCTATCTGAATTCGCGCATCATCATGAAAAAAATCATCCACTTCTTCTGACTTCATCAAGTTATCCCTCGCAAGAGCGTAAAGCATCTTGACCATTTCGGGGTTGTAGCATTTAAGTTCCATAGGAACGATCTTTAGCCCAAGCGCTGCCAATAGGTTGCATAGCTTGATTAGATGCACGTCTTTTAAGCGCGTGATAGTCCCACTATCGATACCCATTATTTCTGCTATATCTTGCTGGCAAGTGCCTGCAAGCGCATTCAAAACTTGTGTTTGCATATTGCGTGACCATGCAACTTGTTCTTGTGATAATTGAGTCATAGTTAAGTCTCCTCGGTTTGTTGTTTAAAGTCATTCCAGTGTTGACCTTGAGCAATGACATGGTCGTAAAGATTATTGATTTTCTCAACATCAGACCATCTTGGATTTTTAGTTGCTCCACTTCCTAGTCTCGAGACTCGGTACTGTGGAATATCAGTTTGCTCTTCAATCATTGCCTGAGTCATTCCGGCACTAATGAGTGCATTGATTTTCTCAATTAGCTTTGGAGTCATTTTTAGAATCCTTAAATTTATTAACATCATTATTATAATGCACATTTGCATAATGTAAACCCATATTTGCATAGCTACTTACATATATATGCGTTTTTGCATAAAATAAGCTTGCACTTTAATATTAATAGGTTGGTTGTATGTCTTACTTAGTTAGTAACTTAGAATTTTTATTAAAAAAACATGGAATTAACGCCTATCAATTACAGGACAAGTCTGGCATTCCACAGTCAACGACTTTCAGAATCATAAATGGTGATACGCAAAGCCCCAGCAGTAAGACTGTTAAGAAATATGCGGAATATTTCGGTATTGAAGAGGCTGAGCTTAGGTTTAAAGATCTCACTAGAATCCAAGGTGATAACTTCAGAGTTTTACCAATGGATAATGTACGGCGCGTACCCGTCCTTAATTACGTACAAGCTGGCGAGTTTTGCCATTACTTCGATGATGCTATTGCTGATACTTTTGAAATCATCATAGGTGATTACCCGCCCCACGTTCACTGGGTAATCATTGAAGGCTTAAGTATGACGCCTGACTTCAATCCAGGCGATCTAATCTTGGTTGATCCAGACACCCAGCCTTCACCCGGTAATTATGTCGTTGCTAAAAAGGCAGGTGAAAATGCCGTAACATTTAAAAAGTGGCGACCTCGTGGTTTCGATGACAACGGTGTGGAATACTGTGAGCTAGTACCTCTAAACCCTGACTTCCCTACCATTGATAGCAGACACACTCCGTTCACAATTTGCGGTGTGGCTGTTGAGCATAAGAAGAAACTGAAATAAGAAAGACAGGCCATAGTGGGCTATAAAAGGTCTACGAAAATATATGACAGGATAAAAATTATGAATAATAGCGAATTACCTATTAACAAGCTTATGGCTCAAATTAATGCCGCAGCAGATAACAATGAGCCTATGAATTTGACAATTGAGCAGGTTAAGTTGTTAGCGAAGCATTACGGGGATCTAGTTATGATCCCTGTTTACACTATGGACAACTTCCCCATTAAAAAATTCATTAAAGATCAGAATACGGATGAAGAGTAGAAGGTGGGCAAAGTACATTAAAAACTTGAGATAATAAGGATGTGCGATATGACAAGACTACTGGTATTTAGTTTGGTGCTTTGTAGTGCTCAAGCGTATGCTGCAAAATGGGTGCAGCTTGCAGACGACGATGATTCTAGCTTTTATATAGATATTGATAGTGTTAGAAGTATTAGCCCTTACCTGGTAGGCAGCAGTTCGACTGATCGGTATCTATCAGTGTTCAGCAGGATTGACTTCAATGACGGTGCTCGCTTATCAAGCGGTGAGGCCTATACTCACACTATTCAATACAATTATATCAACTGTGATATGGGCAGCTATTTTGTTAAAGGTTTTAGAATGTATAACAACAGAGAAGTTGTAGCATCTGATGACTATACGATTGAAGATGAAAGTGAGTTTAAAATTGCATACCCTACCACTCCACCAGATGACATAATTAAAACCATCTGCGTATAACAAGAAAAAGGCAAGTAGAGTGGCTGGCAGGATGTCGGGTATTCGGAGGGGGAGTCGCTAAATTAGGGCTTCCGTGTCAATGCTTGGCGTAATGGCTCTCATAGCACTGAAGATACGATGGATGCTATTGAGCGTAACTGTGGGGTGTATGGGGATTTGTGGAGCGAGTAATTATGATATTAGATAGAGATTTACAGCTTGAAATGCTGAACAAAATGGCAAGTGTCTATCCGTTTCCTTATGATTTTGGAGATGAGCTAGACAAGATGAATGATGATGAACGGGGAGTTTTTGGTGCCAACCTTTATTATCTAAAAGAGCATGAGTTGGTTTCACCACAATCAATCAAAATATCTTTAGACAATATTTATACCTTGGGTCCAACTAAATTGACAGCTAAAGGAGCTGACTTTATAGCTGATGACGGCGGCTTATCAGCGATATTGGGTGTAGTCACTGTGCGCTTTGAAGCAGAGCAATTACGCCAAATTCTAGAAGTTAAGATTAGGCTGTCTGATTTAGACCCTGAACGTAAGCAATCAATGATTTCTGCGCTTCGAGAGCTGCCTGCCGAGAGTATAAAACACCTGACAACGAAAATATTGGATATGGGTTGGGATAGTTTGCCGACTTTAATGGTTTTAATTCAAACCTTTATTTCTTCTCAATTATAATAATATTGCGAAAATAGACTGCCATTCATCTTTTAACTTGGCATAAATTTTACAAGGTGGACTAACCATCCTAATCGCCTCTCCAACTTTTTCTAAGTAAAGAGTGAGCTGCAAATCATTTAGTGCATAAAAAGAAGCGCAACAGTGGTACGACCAGCGCAAGTGCTCTGATCAGAATGGTTGGAAAGTATTAGATCGTGATAAAGATGGTGAGCCTTGAGAGTGTTTACAGGGTGGTAGTGCTTATGGCAAGAGTGTTTGTAAGAGATAAACAACCTGTTTTAGGAGTCAAAAATGGAAGATTTTGTCAATATCTTGCCGGGAGATTTGCCTGCGTGGGCTTATGTGACCATTGCATTAATTATATTAATAGGAATTATTGCTATTGCAAAATTGACTAGTAATAGTAACAAACAAAGTATGGGTTCCAAAAATATCTTTTCAGGTGATACCAAGATTAACCAGCAGATAGGGCGTGACATTACTAATCATGAGAATAAGGATGAACCATGATAAACCAACATAATAACGAGCTTGGTTCAGAAAACACATTTAACGATTCTAATATCCAACAACAGAACGCTAAAACCATTAATAACTATATTAATAAGGTTGGACAGATGTCAATACCTGAAAAAAAATCTATAATTCAGGAGGTTTTAGAAGGCATCATAGATTTGGATATTGAGATAAATCCCATCACATTGGATACAGTAGATTATACAATTCATGATAAAATAGATCATAATAAAATTACAACATATCAAGTAGCTTTTGACTGGTATATGAGTGACAGCTATCTTATTGAACAAAGATTAAATTTTTTAAATGAGAATAAAAGTGCAACATCCTCTCAAAGGATTTATAGATTCGTTAAAAGAATTTATATGAAACACTGTGGTATGTTTAACCCAGATCAAAGGATATTTTGTATTTGTGAGGAAATAAAGAATGACTTGAGCAAATATCCAAATATTAGCGATGAAGATAAAGCACTAATACCAGTCGTTGTTTTTTATGTTTTCTCTAAATGTCACATATTTGAAAAACCACCGATATCACTATGATACTACTATCCACAGATAATCCCAATAACGCTGTCTACTATTTAGGTTCCAAGTTATTGGAACTGATGATGCAGTATAATGAGAGTCGCTACACACTGGGTGTCACAGAATACTTTGAAATAATGAATAAAACACATCCTGTAAGTATGAACCGGTTTTTATTAGTAGTAGACTGGCTTTTTATGCTTGGGAAGATCACTTCAGATAGTGAAAAAGGGTTGCAGCTATGTACCTAAAATCCCTAACAATTAAAGACTCTGATGGCTTTGTTATTCGTCATGTCGACTTTAAAATGGGTGTTAATATTATCAAAGGCGATACTGTCAAAGGTGACGACACCAGTAATACCAATAGTATTGGTAAGACTACCCTATTGCGTTCTATTGATTTTTGTCTAGCAGGTAATTGGGAAAGCTTAGTAAACGATAAAGAAATAAAGACCAATCGCAACAACACAGTATTTGACTTCTTTAAAACCACATCACCTAACTTTGAACTCATTATCACCAATTCATTAAGTCATGGTGTGTCTTCAAACATGAAGATTAATAGAATGTTAACTATTGATTTAGATAAAAAAGGTAGAGATAAAGTAACGGTAAAAAATCTAATTGATGGCAATGAGGTCTCTAATGACGACTTAAAAAGTCAATTAAAACTATACTTATTTGGGCTAAGTATGGATAAGCCTACATTTCGCCAGTTAATCCCTAAGTTCATCAGGTCTTCAGATCATCAAGTCTCTAATGTTGTTAGATATCTACACCCAACGACACCTAACTCTACCTATGAAGTACTTCATCTAACTTTATTTGGTTTTTCGAGCATGGGCTTAGTTTATGAAAGAATTACACTTGAAAATGAATTAAAACAGAAAACATCTCAAGTTAATACTTTAAGAGACTTAGTTTCAGTAGGAACGCAAGAAGCCAATGATTTACGTCAAAGCCAGCTTAAAAAACTACAGCACCAATATGATACTTATCAAATATCCAAAGAATATGAGCGTGAAAATGACCAATTAAACCAACTCAAAGAGTCGATAGGAAAAGTCAAAAATCAAATCAACAACCAGCATCTAAACCTTGATGTATGGCAGTCTCGACTCGAAGAAATAACAGGCGAAAACCAAGAAATCAATGCTGAAGCTGTCAAATATATGTATGAAGAAGCACAGTTATATAACGTGAAACTTCAAAAAAAGTTTGAGGAGACCTTGGCGTTTCATAGTAAAATGCTACAAAACGAAGTGCAGTATATTCATAACGCTATACAAAAAACTCAAAACAGCATCGCTAACCTTGAGGCAGAATACAGCCTAAAGGCTGAAGAATATAGCCTGCAATTAGATAAACTCGCTCAAAGTGGTTCATTGGCAGAATACACTGAACTAGGCAATAAAATAAATGCGTTAAATAAAGAGATTACAGAAAACCAAGCCATATTAAGCTCTTATCAATCCGCTCTAGACGCTCAAAAAAAGATTAAACAAGAGCTTGAAATATTATCGCAAGAGTTGGAGCAAGAGATTAAAGAGTTTCGAGCCAAGCTGATTGTTTTTAATCAGTATTTTTCACAATACTCTAAAGCATTAAGTAAAGGCGGCTATTTACTTGCCATAGAGCCAGACAAGAACCGTCATTTTAGCCTTGTGCCCAGACCTGTTGATGGTGATAGCCATGTAGGTGATGGACATAAGCAAAGTATAATTATTGCCTTTGACTTAGCGTATGTGGCTTATGCTAACAATCCAACTGTCAAATTAACTCGACCTCATTTCTTCACTCAAGATAGAGTTGAGGTAATTGATAATCATATGTTTAGTAAATTGATTGAACTAGCCGACGAGGTAGAATGTCAGTTTATATTTCCAATTATTAAAGACAAACTGAACCAAATACCAAACTTTGACGAAACTAATGTTATTTTGCCATTAGATAAAGATAATAAATTCTTTGATATAGAGGATTATCAGAAGAATAAAAGAAAAGCGCTTTTATTTAAAAATTTAAAGCATCTAGAGTTTAAAAGAGTTGTTAAAGATATTAAAGTTGCCTAAGACCAAAAAGTCATCGAACCGCCCCAGTGGCGGTTTTTTATTGCCCAAAAAAATACCTATCAACTCAAGCGAGCCAATAGGCATAAAAACATTCTTAAACCACTGTTTTACATCTTACACACTTGCTTAGATTTACTAATTTTGCCATTTTTACAGACAAATTTACCGTCTTTACAATGCGAGACCCCGCCCATACTTTGAGAGCAAGGATAGTTACGAGCATTCGCTTCCATTACTGGCGCCATCATAAGCATAGAGATAAGTAGTGCTGACCAGACTTTCATAAACCACCACCTTAATAATGAAATAAAGTAGTCTTAAACCATAGCATTAAGCCCTTCTTTTATCCACAATTATTTGAAGGGTTTTGTCCGCCTCCAGTGGCGGTTTTTCATCCTCTTAAAGTTAATGACTTGCCAGCAGTACATTTGCTAAAATTAAAAAACCCATCGAATCATGAATCAAAAAAGAGGACACATATGCCTAAGAGGGCTGAGCAAAGTCTAGAGAAAACTATATTTAACAGTCGCTGGCTGTTAGCTCCATTTTATTTAGGGCTTATAATAGGAATTATTCTTCTTTTCATAAAATTTTTTCAAAAAATCTGGTATATCACTACGCATGTATTCACTGCTAGCGAAGCCGATGTGATTGTTGGCACATTAGTTTTAATAGATATAGCACTAGTGGCCAGCTTATTACTTATTATTGTATTTAGTGGGTACGAAATATTTGTTTCAAAAATTGATACAGGAGACCATGAAGATCGTCCGGGCTGGATGGGAACCATTGATTTCTCTGGTTTAAAACTAAAGGTCATTAGTGCCATTGTTGCTATTTCTGCAATTGACCTTCTCAAATCGTTTATGAATATACCTGACCAGATAAGTGATGGGGATGCTAATAGACTAATGTGGAAGGTTGTCATACATATGACATTCGTTTTATCTGGACTATTGTTTGCTTTAATGGATAAGATTGCTGGTGATACTAAAAAGCACTAAATAAAACATTTGGATGAAGATTTATAAGTTAACTAAACCGCCATAGTGGCGGTTTTTTTGTGCTTAACACCAAACTAATAGTTCTTTCAGTAATGATAATTAGTCATAAAAACACGCTCTGTTATTTAATACACTGGCAACAGCTGATTGGCCCTATAATCTCATTATCATACATTTAGGAGTTGCAAAGTGTTTTCTAGTTATAGAGAAGATAAATATTTTCTAAGCAGGGCTTTACCTGTCTTAGTAGGACTGATTACAGTTTATAGTCTGTTAATACTTTTATCAGTACAAATCAACGCTGTAGCACTAGCCATTTTGTTGATGGTTATTTTTTGCCTCATCAACATTCCTGTTGCAGTTGCAATCGTTTTAGCTGCATTACTTGGCGGTTTACACGCAGGTATGGATTTTCCGGCAATTTTAGAAAGTTTAAACGATAATATATTGGGTGGCGCTCAGGTTGGCATGACCTATATTATGGTTGGGGCTTTCGCAGTTGCTTTAGCTAGAAGTGGTATTCTTGATTGGTTGGCACAGAAAATGACCCACCGCCTAAACAGGGATAGCGTACAAGTACGAAACCAAGTTAAGTGGACTTTATTTTTTATCTTTATCGTCGCCTCCCTGTTATCGCAAAATTTAATACCTGTCCATATCGCTTTTATACCCGTATTAATCCCTCCCCTACTAAATATGATGAATAAGCTAAAAATAGATAGACGAGCAGTCGCCTGTATTTTGGCCTGTGGTATCAGCTCATCATACTTACTATTGCCATTCGGTTTTGGCGCTATATATCTCAATGAAATACTATTAGAGAATATAAATACTGTAGGAGGTGGTTTAGGACTAGAAGCAACTGCTGGTATGGCACCTAAGGCTATGTTTTTCCCAGTTATGGGGATACTAGCTGGTATGCTCGTTGCTGTATTTATTAGTTATCGCAAGCCGCGCGAGTATGCGTTAAATTTAGAGACCATGAATACAGAAGAACACAAAGTTGATAGTACTATTAAATGGCAACCATTAGTAATGACTTTATTAGCTGTAGTAGCTGTATTACTTTTTCAGGTGTTTTTTGATTCTCTGTTTATAGGTGCAATGATTGGCTTTATGATTCTTGGTTTTTCAGGTATTTATAGTTGGAAAGAGCAAGATGATGTATTCACTCAAGGCATTCGATTAATGGCTGAAATTGCTGTCATTATTACTATTGCCTCTGGATTTGCAGGTGTTTTGACTGCCACAGGGGATATCGACCCCCTTGTCGCCTCTGCAACAGAATTCTTTGGCAATAATCAGTTGCTCGGCGCTGCAATAATGCTATTAGTGGGATTGTTTATAACCATCGGGTTTGGTGACTCCTTTGCTTCAGTGCCTATACTAGCACCTATATACATCCCTTTAGCTGTTGCGCTGGGCTTTTCACCACTTGCCACTATAGCCTTATTAGGAGCATCAGCCGCACTAGGTGATGCCGGATCTCCCGCTTCAACGATTACTCTTGGTGCTACTGCTGGTCTTAATGCAGATGGACAGCACGACCATGTTAAAGACAGTGTCATTCCAACTTTTTTACATGCAAATATAGGTATGTTGCTCTTCACTTGGATTGCAGTTGTTTGGATTTTGAATTAATGAAATAGTGCTTATCATCCATTTTTATAGAAATCAACCGCCCCAGTGGCGGTTTTTTATTGCCCGCAATTCAAGAAGCAAAATCCTTTGTTTCTTAAAAAACACAAAATGATGTGAACGAAGCCGCCTTGAGGGCGGTTTTAACTTAGCGTTAATTATTTCCCCAGCTGCGAAGGCATAAGCATAAGTACGAATAAATTAATGCATAAATGCATTTATTTTCATTTCATACTTGCATTTAACTATGCATTATTGCATAATCATTATATCAACAAAGACAAGCAAGCAGACGATGATGCTAGTGACTATATAAAAACATGGTTAAAGGCTAACAAATTACAGTCGATTCAAGTAGTCGGCTGTTGTGTGTTAACCATAAAGGAAAAAATCTATGAATGAGCATAAAAGAGCTCTTATCCACCAAATGGCCCGGCAATTAATGCCAGTTGTTTATACGGAAACGATGCGTACTGCAAAGGAGAATGCATTATTTCAAAATGATGACTGGCCCACTGGTATCGCTACCGAAGCTTATCGAATAGCTCAGGCATTTGCAGACGTTTCAGATGCGTGGGAAGCGAAGCATAGCTAGACATTCATGTTTATCTAGACATTTTTTAGACATTAAAAAGCCCCTCACGACTGGAAATCAAAGGGGCTCCTAACACTAGGAGAGAAGATTATGACACAAATCAGCATGCCAGCACAACACATAAAAGCGCTGCTAAGCAAAACAGATAATAAAGTGCGCTTTTTCAATGACAAAATCATTGTGACTTTAAGAGAGTCAAAACATTCTTCGATAACTCTTATTGGTCATATCGACACAAACAAGCACGTCATTGATATGGATGCAACTCTGGTTGAGCAGCATTACAGCGGTGATGATCAACTATCTTTCATTAGTACAGATAAAGATGAATTAATTAGCTATCTGAATAATCAATTCTTTGAAGGGGCTTAATATGCAAACTCTAAAACTTTTACAGCGTGGTGATAGAACTAAGCCCACTATCTATAAATTAGGTGCTAATGAAACTCTATGCTTCTACCGTGATATGCAAGGCACTATCGAGATATGCGATACGCAAGGCCGGTTTATTCGCTCGTTAACCCTGTATGACTTATTAGACTGGGGTTACTCGCCAGCCAAATTAGCTGCTGGTAATGAAGTAGATCAATTTAGCGATGATGTTAGTGAGCCTCTTGCAACGAAACTGGTAAGGATCGCAACGCAATTACTGGTTGTGATTGTCGCAGCAATCGCTTTGGCGACTATAAGCAACATCACAGGCTGTACCACTTATGTTTTAAAGCAAGCTGATAAAGATATCTCGACCACAACTATAGCACCAGTTGAAAATAGTCTCGAACAAGTGCGATTTAAGCAGGCTCAAGCTCATGCCAATGAATATTTAGCAAAGCAGCGAATAACAAGGCTTAACAAACAAAATGGCAATAATTAATTATGTATGACAATTACCAGGCCCCACAGGCCGACTGGGAATGGCTGCAAATGTTAGAAGAGCAACGAGAGCTCGAATCTAAGCAGCCGGACCACCAGCAAAACTATAGGAGTGAAAATAATGGCGATAGTGACAATGATTCTAGGTAATTCAGGTGAAGGTAAATCTTACAGCCTAAAAAATCTCGATCCCGACCTTGCCGGCTTAATCAACGTAATGAATAAGCCACTCCCATTTCGCGGCGGTAAAGACATTAAAAAAATAGCAACAGATAATCCTGATCAAATCTGTTCAATACTTCCAAAGGTCAAAGCGCCCATTATTGTCATTGATGACTTTCAGTACATCATGGGCAATGAATACATCAAAGGCGCCAATCAACAGTATAAAGGCGATGCCGCCTTTCAACGCTACAACATAATGGCTTATAACGCGTGGAACGTCATTAATACGGCAATTACTCAAGTTAGTAATGATACTCGTATTTACATACTAGCTCATGTCCAAGAAGAAAATGGCCGGACTAAAATCAAAACGATTGGAAAAATGCTTGATGACAAAATTGTCTTGGAAGGCATGGTAACCATGGTTTTACAGACGGCAGTGCGTGACGATGGCCACTTTTTCATGACGCAAAACAATGGGTTTAACACAGTCAAATCACCCGAGGGTATGTTTGATAGCGATCTTATTCCAAATGATTTAAACGCCGTAGATGACGCAATTTGCGAATACTACGGTATCCCTAAAACAGGCTCCCTACCCGCACAGGATCAATTACAACAATTGCAAACTGCATAACTTAAGAGGATAAAACAATGCAAAATCAATGGGCTTTAGATAAATCAAAAGCAACCAAAGTTGGGCAATCGGCCTATGTTTCAGGCAATACCGCTGAGATATATCAAATACAAAGCGCCGCTTGGAAGACCAATGCGAAACAAGATGGTAGCGAGACCTATTATTTGTCTCTTCATATCATCAACTCAGAGCGCAGCTCTGCTCATATAGATATTTACTATGGCAATAGCGCTGGCGAACATTGGAGTGGTGAAAACCTAATCCACGCGATGATGTTATGTGCCAACGTGCCAGCCATTTCTCAAGCTCAAGGTCAATACCAAGAGTATGACTTTGATGTTAGAAAAGATGTCACTAGAACCGGATTCGTAGCACCAGAACTTTCCGGTAAAAAAGTAGGTATGTTTTTAGCTGAAAATTATTACTTTAACAGCAACCAAGGCGAAGTTAAAAAAGGCGGCTTAAATCTTTTCAATGTTTTTGATGCCAAGACTAGACAATTACCCATCGAGAAGGCAAATAACCAGCCAGCCAATCCGGATGAGTTTACTCGAGTGTTAGAAGCTACGATTAAGTCTAGTGAAAAATCATTAGAAAAAGCGAATAGCCAGGCGGGTATCGCTACTACACACAACCAGTTTACGCAAAATGCTCCGCAACCTGTAACACAGCAAAATCCTGCTACCTATAAGCGCCAAGCAGCGCCCCAACAAATTCAGCAACAACCAGTGCAGCAACAAAGCTTTAACAACCAGATGACAGCAGCAGCAACGCCAGGGCCCAGTGATGATGATATCCCGTTTGCACCTGCCTTTGGAGGCTAGCTACATACCTATCATCCCTACCGCTGGGTTACGCGGTGCGCCAAGGCATGATGATGGTGCGAGCAGTTAATAAGCGTGGGGTTAACTGACAAAAAATCACATGCAGCTAAGACTAAGTTACTCCTGACCATGCAAATGCATGGGGGCTTTAAAGCGCTTAGGGCAAGGCCGATGCCAGTATCGAGAAACTGGCACCTTATTTATTATCTTATTAGGGGATTAATAATGCTAATACAAACAAATTTATCAGCTGTTAAAGCCAATCAAGGAACGCCAATTGAGGTTGTCGAAGAGTGGTTAGCAGAAAACGGAAGAATCGATTCGCTACCCGATAATTTAGTGAAGGGCGACTCTTATTTTAACAATGTAAATACCAAGGATATCAAAAAGCGACAGGCTGAGAATAAAAAGCAAGAGCAAGATCTACAAGCTGCGCTTATTACTGCTGCTGGCAACGTGCCAAAGCCTAAAAATAAAATGATTGATGTCTCAGATGAATCATTTGAAGGGTTAAGAGGCCAGATTAAATCACGGCTTTTTAACGGCGAGCTCGTCAGAGTATCTGACTATAAAAGCATGTATGCACCTTCTACAATGCGTGTCATCTTATCCAAAATCACTTCTGATTTAAAAGCCCGTGGCTTTGAGGTTATCACAATCCAGACTGAGACTAAAATTAATCTTGGCTGGATGTTAGAGAGCGCTTTTTACGATATCTTTTTAACAAAAGCTAATGCTGAAGCTGTTCGTCAACTCCGTGAACCATTGCCTAAAAGCGTTTCCTCACAGGTTGCTTACCATCAAACCATCGAAGAAATCGCTCAAAGGCTGTTATCAGGTCAATTTGTACGGGTTGATGAGTACCTACCTCGCCATTCAAGAGTTGTGATTTTAAGAATGGTTGCCTTGGCCATCAAACAGAATAAAGAGATAAAAAACGTGGTGTCTATCAACTATAAGCTTGGCAGAAAAGCTGGTTGGGTGCTCGAATCTGAGGTGCATAAAAAGTTCACCAAGGTAAATGACTACCCTAAAACTGAGGAGGCATAAATGGACTTATTAACCAACCGCCGATTTGCTAATGCATCTGAATTTGAATTGATAGCACTCGCATTAGATGAAGGTTATGACTCACTAGCATATGCCCTTGCCTGCCGCTTAGAGCGAAACTTAAACCCTGAAGAGTCCGGACAACTCAGAAAATTGCAAGATGAAAATCATAACCTATCTTATGAGGTAGATGAACTAGAGTTTAGGGTTTGTGCGCTCGAACAAGAGCTTGCGAGTATGGCCGGCAACGAAGAGCGCCTAAAAGAGCTAGTCAATCGAGCCAGCCAAGCTGTTAACAGTAGCTTGGCTTTGTTTAAGGAGGATTGATATGACTAAGCATAAGGTAATAGTTTGGGCGTCAGTAGGTGGGCGAACAGTTACGGAAGTTGTGAGCATTGAGTCAGGCACTGTACCCACAGATACCGAGATAAATGAAGTATATGAGAGCCATATAGGCAACATATTAGATAGTGGTGCATATTTAATTATCGAGGATGAAGATAATGAATAAGAAACCAACGCAATCAGTTTTTGGTTCGAATGGATAGCATGATGGTATATAAACATAGATCAAAAAATATCACTTGCACGGTCTTAGATGCAAGTGATGGCTGCGTGATCTACCAGTACTTGCAAGATGGCTTGGTAATGACAAACAAAGCATGCGTCGATGACTTTTTAGAAGAATGGGATGTCTTACAATGAGCTTAGCTAGAAGCCAAAACGATCAAACTGAGGCATTAGTTAAAACGCCTAAACAGGTTAATTGCATTTTTGCCATACACTTTGACGATGAAAACGACCCTCGTTATCAGGAAATTGTAAAACTTGTTCTTAATAAAGAGTCTTGGGATAACGGCAACTTGGTGACTGCACTACATTGTGACAGCCTGGATAATATGATTAACGTAATTGAAGGCAAATAATATGACAAACAAGGCAATCGATTTATTTTGGCATAACGACAGTAAGGCTCACAGCCCTTTTACTGAATATGAAATCAGGAAAAACGTGGAAACCGGTAAGTACCTAGTTAAATACTGGAACTATAACGAGGTTACTCCAACTACTGAAAAAGCAGTTGAGCCACCGCAAACCGCAACTGGATTTATCAGCCTTGATGGTGCTAAAAATTGGGCACAAAATCATTTTGAGGAGAAACTACAAAATTGGTTCAAAGCCCCAACTGAGCGTGAATTATTAACTACTAGCATACAAAGTCTTGTTGATGCATGCCACTCACGAGCTGCAGCAAATGGCTGGTGGACTGATCTATCAACTGGTGAACCTCTAACTCGCAACAAAGGTGAGATGATGATGCTAATAGTCAGTGAGATTGCTGAAGCAATGGAAGGTCACCGCAAGGGCTTAAAAGATGATCACTTGCCAGCCTACGGTATGGAAGATGTCGAATTTGCCGATGCCCTTATTCGTATATTTGATTATGCCGGTGGGCACAACCTGGAATTGGCCAACGCGTTTGTTGATAAGCTTAATTATAACGACAGTCGCGCTGATCACAAGATTGAAAACCGTAAAAAAGACGGTGGCAAAAAATATTAAGGAGTTGAAATGATTGCACGTAAACCATGGTCAAAATACACGGCTCAAGAGATTGAACAAATGCGTATAGCAGTGATGTACGCACCGCCAGAGACACCATTCACTCCAGAGTATGCAGCGGCCTACCTGGGCAAGTCATCAAGCACGTTACAATATCTACGATCGCACAAACCAAAAGCAATTCGATATAGTAAGATTGGGGGGCATATTAGATATCTCAAAAAGTATTTAGACGAATATATTGCTAATGGCGAACACCATCAGACAGCTTAAATTTATGAAGCCATATACAAAAAAAGCCAGCGGTACGCTGGCTTTTTTTGTATGCCTAACTAATGCATTATTCAACCGAACCCTCATAATCGTACACCTGTGCCACCGCAAATCTAAGTTATAAAACCATTGTTGCTCATCGTTGTTTGGTATTTTATATACTTTTTATGTACTCGAAATTTGTTGTTACATATTGCTCATTGTTGTCTTGCCCACCCAATATTTTCTTATAACCTATGTAAATCAAAGGATTGAAGCCAAAATATATTGCTGATCATTAATAATTGTTTTTGATTGTTGACGTGATTAACAGGATTCATAATCCTTTGGTCGTAAACTAAATCTATGATATACAGTACACCAATCAAAGCTTCCCTCAATGAACGCCTAAATCATCACTCCTAATAGCCATAGCTTCATATTCTAGCGATTTTGTTGATTATTGGGTGGTGGTTCAAAAAGTAGGCTGAAAAAAAACAGGCTGAGAAATTGATAAAATAGTGAAATGCAAATCACACTATACATCAAATGCCCAGCCTGTCTAAGTGACAGTATAAAGAAAAATGGCTTCAAAAGCTATGGTAAACAAAACTATAAATGCAAAGACTGCAAACGGCAGTTTATTGGCGACCATGCCTTAACGTACCAAGGCTGTCACTCCCAAAAAGATAGCAAAATACGCCATCTTATGGTTCGAGGCAGTGGCATAAAAGACATCGCTTGCGTTGAGAGAATCAGCAAAGGCAAAGTACTGGCCACCCTAAAAAAGTGTCACTACCAAATAACCCCCAAGCAAAGGCAATACGACTGTCTTGAAGTCGATGAGCTTTGGACATTCGTAGGCAAGAAGACCAACAAACAATGGCTAATTTATGCCTATCACCGTGACACAGGTGAAATTGTTGCCTATGTGTGGGGAAAACGAGACCTTAACACTGTCAAAAAGCTTAAAGCTAAACTGCAAGCCTTAGGCGTAAGTTGTGCTAGAATCGCTAGTGATACCTGGGATAGCTTTGTTACCGGTTTTAAGGGCTTTACCCAAGTCATTGGCAAGTTTTTCACGGTCGGTATTGAAGGTAATAATTGCACTATCAGACATCGAGTAAGGCGAGCATTTAGGCGAAGTTGTAACTTTTCTAAAAAGCTGGAAAATCACTTTAAAGCCTTTGATTTAGCTTTCTTTTACATCAATCATGGATATGTCTAATGTCAGCCTACTTTTTGAACCACCACCGATTATTGCTGTTTTTATTTAGAAAAGTAATTTTTTATGATGTTTAACACTTTAAGTGTTCCTCATTGAATTTTCTTAACAAATTCTTAACTGCCTCACTGTTAATTTACCTTCTCTCCAACATGACATGCCGTCTGTTGATGGTCACAGTGAGTTAAGATATGGCTATTATTACCAATAACAATGGCGTTGAAGGCAGTAGTGTGACTACTAACCCTTCTTACAAACCCTCAAATTCCTCTGCTGTACATGCTGCACTTTCCAAAGTTCCTGAAGTTACCTTAATCTTCTGGCTCATCAAAATTGCTTCTACTACCTTAGGCGAGACAGCTGGCGATGCCCTGTCTATGTCACTAAATTTAGGTTATCTGGTAAGTACTGGGATATTTGCAGTCATTTTTGCGATAGCCGTGGCTACCCAAATCAAAGCGGATCGTTTTAATAAGTGGTTATATTGGGCGACTATTATCGCCACTACCACACTAGGCACAACGATTGCTGACTTTGTCACTCGCTCTTTGGGTATCGGTTATGCCGGTGGTTCTGCTTTACTATTAGGCCTGCTTTGTCTGAGTTTATTTACCTGGTACAAAAGCATGGGCAGTATTTCTGTCGGCAGTATTAACAACCCCAAATCAGAAATATTTTACTGGGCAACCATTATGTTCTCTCAAACCCTAGGTACCGCACTGGGTGACTGGGTTGCTGACACCAAAGGTATGGGCTATACCACCAGTGCTATTATCTTTGGTAGCTTATTGGTCTTAATAGCGTTAGCACATTTCTGGACAAAAATATCAAAAACATTGTTGTTCTGGAGTGCGTTTGTACTTACCCGTCCTCTAGGTGCCGTATTGGGTGACTTTTTGGACAAACCTATTGACCATGGCGGATTGGCGTTAAGTCGTTTTGGTGCTTCTGCCGCTCTACTAGGGCGTGTCCCTAATTTGAAAAATACAGATAAAGCCTTATTTTAATCCTATATATCAATAAAATATAGGGAAACTCAAACCATGGCGAGAACAGTAATAACTGACAACATATGGGAACAACTACAAACAACAATGAAGGCTCACGGTTGCCATCAATGGAAGAATGACCGCACCGTAATGGAAGCCATACTTTGGAAACTAAGAACAGGTTCTCCATGGCGAGACATACCTACCGAACTAGGTTCATGGAAAACCGCTTATAACCGCTTTAATCGATGGTCTACAAAAGGGCTATGGCAGAATTTTTTTTTGACCTACGAACACAAACTGATAAAGAATGGGTATTCATTGACGGAAGTTATGTACGGTGTCATCAACATGCAAGTGGAGCTCGGCGTGGTGAAGAGCGAGCAATTGGACTCAGTCGTGGCGGAAACACGACAAAAATACACTTATGTGTGGACGCGCATGGAAATCCGATCGATTTTAAAATCACTGGGGGTGAAGTGCACGACAGTCAAGTTGCAAACGACCTAATAGAAGTGATTGAACAGGCAGAATATTTTATAGCTGACAAAGGATACGATTCGCAGAAAATCAGAGATAAAGCGATAGAACATGGCATGAAAGCGGTTATTCCTAGAAGAAAAAAGACGAAACAACCTAACCCAGAGTTTGACAGTTACCTTTATAAATTACGCCATCTAGTTGAAAATATGTTCGCTCGATTAAAGCATTTTCGCAGTATAGCAACACGCTATGAAAAGTTAGCACGCAATTTTAAATCTATGCTTTACCTAGCTTGTACTATTATTCACTGTAAGTTAAATTGAGGACACGCCCTAGTATTTATTGTGTTCTGCTTAGTGGTCTTTAAACAACGGGCAAGTGCCAAAGCCCACTAGTAAGCCAAAGTCGTCGATAGTAAAGCTGTCAACAAGAGAACAATTAGTTAAGGCAGTAACAAATTAATTAAGCAATAAGTCAAGTAAGTAATAAGTTAAGCCATAAGATAGCGTATAGGGATGTAGTCAGTGTGCAGTCTGAATAGATAGAGAATAATAAACACTGTCTTAATTCTGGTAATAAATATTAACCGTTAATGACTAAATCCTTAACGCTATCTTATTGTCTGCTAAGTTATTATAAATCTTCATAAAATTTATAAGATTATAAAATGAATCAAATTAGTGAATGGGTACTGGCCATAATGGCCAAATTTGGCTACTTAGGTATTATCTTTGCCATGTTCGCCGAAAACGTATTTCCCCCGATACCGTCAGAAGTTATCATGCCCGCAGCAGGCTTTGCGGTGGCTCGAGGGGATTTAAATTTATTATTGGTTATTGTCGCCGGTACATTAGGCAGTGTCTTAGGGGCACTTCCCTTATATTACTTCGGTAGCCTTTTTAATAAAGAAAGGCTGATTGACTTTACCGAGAAATATGGAAAATATGTCTTTGTAAAGCCTGATGATGTCATATCGGCTGATGACTGGTTTAACAAACACGGTAAAAAAGCGGTATTTTTTGGCCGTATGGTGCCCGGCATTCGCTCATTGATCTCTATCCCTGCTGGCATGAATAAAATGCCGCTGCTTCCCTTTATTATTTTGACCACTGCTGGCGCCGCTATTTGGACTACCTTACTGACCTTAGCAGGGTATCATTTTGGGCAAAATTATGAGGTCATCGAAAAATTTCTTGCCCCTTATTCCAAAATATTCTTGGGAGCAGCGATAGTTATTGTAATTATATGGTTACTGAGAAGACGAATGAGTCAGTCAAAGTAAAAATAGTCGCTATTCCCTATTGTTTAAACTTATTTTTCTCAATTAAAATGAAAGCGAAACATTATAAGGAGCAACGCTCATGTTAATTATAAAATTAACTGAGACCAAAGAAACGTTGGATGATATCGAAAGAATTTGCCGTCATCTCAGCGAACACAAAGATTTGGTCAAATTAATGACACCAGAGGAAAGTCGAGATATCTCATATATCTTGAGACCAACCTTCAATACCAATCATAATGAAGACCAAAAAAGAGTGCATTGGGAAAAACTACTCAATGAATTTACCGTGACCGATAAAAAAGGCAACGAACTGCGCTTTTTTAGAGACCAACCCACTGAAGCCTTATATTTTGGCAATCAACAAGGCTTTGATACTCTTGAGAGTATGTCGACCCACTAGGCCATCTACTTACCTTAAGCCCAATAATTAATTATTGGGCTTTTTTTTACTTAAATTTCCACAACAGTAGGTTTCGCAAGATGCTTAGGATTGGAGAAAGGAGATTTAGCTATTGTAATTATTTTATAATGTTATGTTATACTATAACATTGTATTAAGTTCTAGAATTAAAGCTGGCCAGGTTTGATTCACTTTCGCTCTCAACAGGCTGCCTGTCTGGGATTTTTTATCACCGTTATCAAAAGCCTTTAATTGCTATGAAAATAAAACCTTTATCTTATGCTGTCTCTGCCATTATGTTGTCCTATATTTCCCACGTCCCACTGGCACAAGCGGCCATTAGCTCTACTGCAAATACTCAAGGCCAAAAGTTGATGTCCCCAATTTTAGCTTCAAAGCAGCCTTCTGAACCTAATCCAACCCTTAATCCTGTATCAATACCCACTGCCATTTTTGAGACCATCAGCGTTGCCTCCTCTTCCAAGCATGTCCCAACTGGCTTAGCTTTTGACAATGCCCAAAAAGCCAGCGACGTCATTATTAACAAAGAAAAGCTACAGCAGCGTTCTGCCACACTGGGTAATGCCTTAGCCGACGAACTTGGTGTGCATAGCAATCCTTTTGGGGGTGGCTCCTCTACACCCGTGATACGCGGCCAAGAAGGGGTTCGCGTTAAAATCTTGCAAAACGGGCTGGATGCCATTGACATGTCTACCTTATCACCAGATCATGCGGTGGGCGTGGACACCTTATTGGCAGATAGAGTGGAACTGATACGGGGTGCCTCTACTCTACTTTATAGTACCGCCTCGCCTGCTGGAGTCATTAATGTGGTAGATGGACGTATTCCTACTGAAGTTCCTGAAGACTATAACGGGGAGGCTGCGCTACGCTTCAATGAGAATAATGATGAAAGAGTGGCAACAGCTGGCGTAACTTTTGGCTTAACTGACCGGGTGGCACTGCGGGTTGAGGGCTTAACTCGTAAGGCGAATAACTATGAAGTGCCTGAGATTAAGCTAGGAGAACCCTTAAACTATTTGCCAGACTCACATAACAAATCCAACGTCGGTACAGTCGGTTTATCTTATATCGGTGATAGCGGTCACATTGGGGTGGCTTACAGTCAGCGTGAAGACAATTATGGTCTAGTCGGTCACAACCATAAGTTTGACGAATGTAGTGGGCACGTGGTCTATCCACAAGGTATTGGTAAAAATAGACCTTATTTAAATGCTTATCCCCATTTAATGGGCGATAATGATTTAGCAGACTCTTTTCACTTTCACTGTGGTACCGATCATGATCTAGATGCCCCTCACAGCCATGATAATCCTTATGGACACAATCATGATCATACGCAAGGCGGACCTTGGGTCGATATGAAAAGCAAAAGCTATTACTTACAAGGTGAACTACTTGACCCCATTCCTTCTATCGAAAAAGTACGTTTGAATGTGGCTTACCATGATTATCATCATGAAGAACATAACCACGGTAAAACACTGCCTGATTCATCGAAGCCAGATGGTAGCGTATTTATAAAAGCAAATCCCTCTTATTTTGACAACCAAGGTTATAACGCCAAGCTAGAAGCCTATCATACGCCTACCGAGAATCTACAAGGGGTCTGGGGCATTCAGAGTCAATCTCATAAAAGCAGTGCGCTTATCCCTTCTAAACAAGAACGTACTGAAAATCGCCGTCTTTTAGTTGAAAATAAACACCAACAATTAAGTCTATTTGGGGTTGAGCAATATAAGCTTAATGACTGGCTGTTTGAAACAGGACTGCGTTATGAGCAATCGAAAATACCCGTTACCTATGACATGGGCGAGATTGAAGCTCAAAACAAACTTCATAGTCAGTTATCAATACCTGAACAGCCAGATTTAACACCTTATAAAGAATCCGCTTTCTCATATGCCTTAGGTTCTATTTGGGACATAACCCCTGAGTATCGCCTGGATATGAGCTTTTCACATAATGAGCGTCTACCCACGCCAATGGAGCTTTATTATCATGGCAAAAATTTAGCGACTAACTCATTTTTATATGGCAATAAAGACCTCAATAAGGAAGAATCAGATAACTTTGAGCTAGGCCTTCAGTTTACGGGTGACAAATGGCATTACAAAGCCAGCGCTTACAGCAACCACTTTGATAATTATGTCCATGCTGAAAATCTACACAAAGATGGCAATCTGTATATGCGTCGCATGACCCAGTCCAAAGCTAAGATTAAGGGCTTAGAAGCAGAAGTCCGCTACGAATATCTGCCAGGTCATAGAGCCACTTTATTTGGTGACTATGTGCGCGGCAAACTCTATGGCTTTGCCCCAATTTATGGCAATAACATCTATGACGAAGTGACCAAATATATGCCACCCGAGGAATGTGGTGCCACGCCAAATGACCCTGATTATGAAGAATGGTGTGGTTATCCAGACTATGAGTTGGTCGGTGTAGACAAAGTTGACCGTCCACAACGCAACGCGCCGCGTATGTCACCAATGCGATTGGGCTTCCGCTTAAATAATGACTATAACAATAACTGGTCTACTTCCTTGGACTTCACCCGAGTCTTTGCCCAAAACAAAACCTCTACGGCGATAATTGCCAATATACCAAGAGAGGAAACCCGGCTAAAAGTTGTAGAAATACCTGAAGAGGCCACTAGCGGCTACTCACTATTAAACGTTGGGGTGGACTATAAGAACACCTGGCACAATGGCAAGCATCCGTTAGATTACACCGTATCATTACGCGCCAATAACTTATTAAATGAGGACATTTATGTACACAATTCATTTTTGCCTTTCGTACCGCAAATGGGCCGGAATGTCTCATTAGGTTTGAATGTCTTATTCTAATCAGTCCGCAATCTATGCTGCTAGTTCAATGATATCTGACTCGCGTTCTTTATTTGCTTGATAAATTTAAAACTAAATGATTGTTTTGAAATAAGCTTTAACCTGAATGACAGAGCATATCCTTGGTAATGGCAGCCTACTATAGGAGAATCTCCGTTAAACGTATTAATGGCAGCACCTTGGCTACTGAGTGACTATTAGCTAGCTAAACTAAGCATCAGTATTATCAGACGGGGACAAAATAGCTTAGACCGACTTATTGTTAATCATATTTAAGTCCTTCTACTGGAAGGCTATTCGCTGCCTTTAATGCGGGATATATTGACGCCAAGGCACACACAATTAAACTAACAATCACAATCAATGAAATTTCTACAATATTGATTTTGGCAGGTAATGCTGTGACATAATAACTATCAAACAATCCTAAATTAAAAGTCGTATTTACCCATCTTGAAACCTCTTCAATAATCAAAGTAAGGCCAACCCCGAATACTAAGCCAACGACAGTACCTAAAGCGCCGATCAAGAACCCTTGAGCCAAGAATATCTTCATAATGGTCTGTTTTGATGCACCAATGGTTTTGAGGATTGCTATTTCAGACTTTTTTTCTGTAGTCATCATTACCAAAGCCGATATGATATTAAATATAGCGACTACAATAATCAAAAACAGCAATAATGCCATCATCCTCTTTTGTCGTTGAATACTGTCAAATAGATTTTGATGAGTCCGTTGCCAAGTTGCCGTTGTTGAGTCAGCGTCATTTTCACCTAGGACCATTGCTGATTTTTTGGCACTTAGCTCAGCAGCCATAAGGTCTTTTAACTTTAGTCTTAAGCCAGTGGGTTTGTTGGATATTCCTTTAATGGCAGCCGCATCTTCAATGTTGATGTAACTCATCCAAGAGTCAACCTCCTGGCTTACACTGAATACGCCAGACAAAGTAAATGTATGAAATATAGGTGTAATTCCGATACTGGAGTTATTAGGCTTAGTGAGCATCACCGAGACCTTATCTCCTAACGACAGCCCTCTTTCTTCCACCAAACTCTTGCCCAATATAATATTATATCTTTTAGGCTGTAAACTACTTAGCGTCCCATCAACCATTACTTTGGGCAGAATTGAGACTTGGCTTTGTAAGTTAGAATCAATACCATTGATTATACTGCCATGCACTTCATCATCGATAGAGATCATACCTCTGGTAGTTATAAAAGGCGCTACACCAATGACATTTGAATCATTATTTATTATTTCTCTAGCATATTGCTCCCAATTATCGAATCCTTTTCGGTTAATAATCGAAGTGTGGGGCACCATTCCCAATATTTTCTGATCTAAGGCTTGTTGAAAGCCGTTTAGCACTGAAGTGACTATAATTAGAGCAGTAATACCAAGCACTAGACCAATCATTGAGATCCAAGCGATAAAAGATAAAAATCCATTTGTATTCTTTGATTGGATAAATCTCGTTGCTACAAATATTGGAAAAGTTTTTCGCATGAATTAGGCCTAGAAAAGAGAGAGATTAAATAGAAGATATGTTTTTCTGACACCTTGACTGTTACTGTGCCGTAAATAAAAAATGACCATTAAATATTGATAATTATATTAATTTATTGTTCGCCTACTTTGGTTGTTATATGTAGCGAAAACTCACACATAAGCATGAGTTTAATTGGCGGTTAGTAGCAACCTTCTACATCAAAAAGACTTAGTGAGTTCAACTGATACATTGGTTTTATCGTATTCTTCGAATGGAGAGTTACTTTCAACTTTGTAATAATCTAACTCAAGACGGGGGGTTAAACCGAATACGGTAAAATCACGTTTCCAAAAAGATAGTCCTGTACTGTACTCTTCATTTTCACGTTTAATACCGAAGAAATCTTCAGCTTTATAATCTCGTTGCGCATACCCTATATTAAATTTAGTAGAGTACCCCTTTGGCCATGTTTGACCCCAACCTAACCTTAAACCGGTACGATCAAAAGTTGCAGAATCGTCTTCAGAGTTTTTATTTGAATAATCTAAACCAAATATCCAAAACTGTTGACCATTTGGAAAGTAAATACCGGTATTCGATAAGTATAGATCTTTACCATCATTATGATCATATTGCTCTATATAACTGGTCTTTCCATATCTTAAAACACCTTGGTATCGAAACTTAGGATTAATCCATTGATTTATATGGGTCATCAGGCCGATAGTTTCTGCATAGGGATGTAAATCACCATCTCCTTTGTTGCCTTGACCATACCAACGCTTGTTGTAAAAAGGACCAATTTCAACTTCTGTCGCTGCATTTTGATAGCCAAAACCAGTCCCAATACCGGCAGTAACATCATTAAAATTTTTGTTATCCCAATAATATTTACCAAAGCTATTTAAATGAAGCACAGTGAAAAGCTTATTGTCCTTTCTCCATTTTTTATCAGCACTCAAATAATAGTTTAGTCCCTTGCCCTCTTGACGTGGGGAGGAATAAGTCACTTGACTATTGCCGTTATCAAGCTGAGTACCTTGTTCAGGTGAATTGGTTATATTTGAATCATCTAAATAGGATACAGAGGCATATACATCCCAGCTGTCCTGATCATTAATAGCTTCTAAATATTTATTTATAACCGCTATGTCTTCTTCAGATTCTGTACCACTACGCAGCTTTTCAAATTCCAATTTAGCCGCTTCAAACTGTTGGTTATAAAATAGCGCCATTGCCATTTGAAATCTTAATATAGCAACATTTGGAAGTTGAGAATTAAGGGTTCGATATAGAGCAACTGCTTTATCAAAATCTCCATTTTGGGTAGCTATAATAGCGTTGCCCCAGTCAATTACAGACGGATCGTAATTAGGTACCTGCTGATATATAGGCAAAAGTTCTTTAAGAGTTTCTGCATTCCCTTGAACCAATAGTAAACTTAGAAGTTCTTCGAACTCTTCAGGGTTTTGCTTAAGATAATCTTTACTTTCTTCCTTAGACAATTTAGGGCTTTTACTTTCAGAAGGTAGATTAGTCGCTAATTTTATATTTTCGATTGGTTCAATTACTTTATCAATATTTTGATAAGATTCGAGTGAATGATCTTGTGGTGCAATAGAATCCGTAGGCACTTCATTTGCGAAGCTCACTGTTGATATTGAACTTAATATTAGCAGCATAAAACCATATATTTTTTTATATTGAGAATGAATCATTATCTCTCCAGTGTGAAATATGTTTACCAACTATACAAAAGGCCACCCTAGGGTGGCCAAATGTCAAATATAAAAAGGTCTTATTCTATAAGTAAATACTATATGTTATTCAACAGCATTGATTGGTGGAATGAACACAGGGCCAGTAGCAGGTTTATCAATTTGCTTAGCTCCGAAAACACCACCCCACTCCGCTTTACCATACTTATCACTAATTGAGTTGAATGAACCACCCATTTCTTTAGCGTTATGACCGTAGAAACTACCTTTAAATGATGCAGTATTAGCCTCATCATAAGTTAGATTGGCATTACCTTTAATAGTATTACCGATAACGTCACCGCCAAATGCAACTAAACTTACACTTTTAACTTCAGTTTTGTCAGTATCCATATTCCATACATTGTAAATCGAACCGTCTACAGTTTTGTTATCAGCATCATAAGTCGCATTTACAAAGTTACCTATTGCTTCAGCATTTGCGCCAAAAGCAACTGAGTTAGATTGACCATTGGCATCTTCACCGGTATAGCTATTATCGATACCGTACATTAAGGCATGTCCAGCGTACTCGAAGGTACCTGATTTAGGCATAGCAGCAATGGCAGTTTGACTTAAGCCACGGTAGAAGTAGATATCCGTTTGAGTGGTATTGCCATTAAAGTTCTTATTGGCGAAATCTGCTTGGATATAGCTGCGACCAGCGATGGTATCTGCTGTTACGCCTTCTAAATTACCCGTAACTCGACCATATTGAACATGATTAAGTTTAATAGGGGTAACTTTAAACTGACTATTAGTACCTAAATCTACAGTGTTTGTATCATTGTAAATATATCTTGAACTGTTGTTTAAGGTGTTGTTTTTATTAGAAAGTTTACCGTAAACTCTTGCATCATTATCAGTGTCTGTAGAAGCAACAAATGCCGTTCCAGTCTGAGTGAACTTAGAGTTTTTAGAATCTACTTTAGACTCTTGACCTGTTGATACAAATTTATCGTCTATATCTTTAGTAACCATTATAAATGGAGAAAGTGTTCCACTAGCATGACTTGCATCATTATTAGTTTGGATAGAGTCTAGAGCATTTACATCTGGGGTAGCTTTTGGTTTTTCACCCAAGATATATTTAACGTTGTTAGCATTGCCTTCAGCATCAGTAACAGAAACATCGTCATACTGAGCAACAACAATGTTGGTCATTTTTTTGTTTTGCAGTGTCTCAGCGCCTAATACTGTAGAGTTACCATTATCAGTGCCTTTTACATTTGTATCTGGTGATTTATCAAAATCAGAACTACTGCCACGGATATAATTTTGACCCACTACAGATGATTTTTTAGAAATATCAAATGCTTCAGCTGCATCACCTGCATTATCCGTAGGATCAGTAGGGTCTGTTTCATCTACAGGATCAGTTACAGGATCAGAATAATTACTATTATCGTCACCTCCACAAGCAGTTAGACCTGTAGTAGCCATTGCTGCAGCTAATGCTAATGTTAAATACTTAAATTTCATATCCATATTCCCTTGGTTCACGCAACGAGTAAGATTTTTCAAATTTACTTTATTTAGTTTTTATTTATAAACAAAAATATATTTTATTATTAATTATAATTTTTACTAACTAACATATAAATATAAGTTATGAGTATTAATAATAAAAGGCTAAATAAAGAGACAATTCCCTATTATTAATCACATAAAAAATTCAACAAGTAACAATTTGACAGTAAATTGAGTACATTCGTATAAAAGTAATACAAAACTAATGTTGAATATTTACATATTTAAACAATTAATTTCCTAGAAACTGAATGAAGTATAATTTAATTTAATAATATTTAAAAGTTATTTTTAATAAAAAGTTATCAATAGTATATTTAACTATTAAATTTATCTAAATAACGACATTTGTTTATTTTTATTATGAACAATCGTTCTAAAAATTAAGTAATGTTACAATTTGATTAAAATAAATTAAATATTTATGAAGATTTTTATCGTTTTTTATTACTATAGTTTGGTAATTACAGATTTACTTGGCATTTAATCCCTACCAAACACTTGTTAGTTACCTCTATTAGATACTCGTATCCTGTCTGTGTGAAAAGATATGAAAGAAAAAGTTTATACCCTCTGAAAAACAGTAGCAAAAAGCCTCTTTAACTTAGCGGCTGAACTTGTTATCTTGTCTGTTCTCTCACCCCCTCATAAATTTTCTATTTTTCTCATAGGCTGATTATCACTAATTAGCCCCTTTTTGTATTTGATTTTATGACACATATTCCTCAAGCAGAGACTCTCTCTCGCCGAACACAATATATTCAAGTTCTTCTAATGGGTATTAGTGCCTTTGTAATGAACACCACCGAATTTGTACCGGTGGCTTTATTAAGTGATATTGCCCAAGATTTCTCCATTACCACCGCTGAAACCGGTTGGATGCTTACCTTATATGCTTGGATTGTAGCTGCCATGTCATTGCCTCTAATGCTACTCATCAGTAAACTGGAGCGTAAAAAGCTATTGCTGGGCATATTTGCCGTCTTTATTGTTAGTCATATCTTGTCAGTTGTTGCCTGGAGTTTTAATGTTTTACTGATCAGCCGCGTGGGTATTGCTTTTTCTCATGCGATATTTTGGTCAATTACCGCTGCCATTGCTATTCGTGTAGCCCCTGAAGGCAAGAAAGCATTTGCCTTAAGTGTGGTAGCCACTGGCACCTCATTGGCCATGGTACTTGGCGTTCCTTTAGGCCGAATCATCGGTCAATGGTATGGTTGGCGCACTACCTTTGGCGGTATTGGCTTTATTGCGTTGGTGGTGTTTATATTGCAAGCAAGACTATTACCTACATTACCCAGTATGTTTAAAGGGTCTTTTAGAAAAGTCCCTGAACTACTGAAAAACCCAATGTTAGTCTGCTTGTATTTACTGATTTTCACGGTATTCACTGCACACTATACGGCCTATTCGTATATCGAGCCGTTCATGCGTGAAATCGGCTCTATCAGTGAAAACTTCGCCACGTTTATATTGTTACTATTTGGCGGAGCGGGCATCATAGGCAGTGTTATCTTTAGCCGCTGGGGTGACAGACACAGCACTCTACTAATGTTTGTCTCTATTATCATCATGCTGTTATCTATGCTGAGTTTACTATTGGCAGTTAATTCGGTTTGGGCACTTAGTCTAAATGCAACGCTATGGGGAACAGCTTTAATGCTGCTTATTATTTCGATGCAGGCTAAAGTACTAATGGTAGACCAACATGCTCAAGACATGCTGATGTCTATGTTCTCCGGCATTATTAACTTAGGCATAGGTACCGGTGCCCTATTCGGCGGTTATGCCGTGACTCACATTTCTTTGTCCAGTATTGGTTATGTGGGAGCGGTGATAAGTTTGGTAGCACTATTGCTTATCTTATTTATGATTAAACGATTCCCTGCTCTGCGGCGTTCTTAACCTGTCCCAGTGAGTCCTCACCTCTTTTACTTCAGTTGAATAATGAGTCTATGGTTGGGTTGGTTTTACCCTCATTATTCAACTGATTTGCCTATTGCTAAACTGTAAATCACACAATCTTAGATCGTCATCTCTCCCTCCCTAATAAAAAGGCGATATTCATAAAAGTTTTAGTCTGTCTGTGTTAAAATTTATTGTAATGAAAATCATTATCATTATAATAATCAATTTCATCAACAGACTGGAATTTGTCATGCAACTGTCTCCTTTATTTTCTGCACTCCTGCACATTCATCAGGCTCATAGAACGGGTTCATTAAAATATCTAGGCATTTTTTCAGCATCAGCAGTAATGCTCGGGAGTAGCCCATTAGTGTGGGCGGCATCTGATATGACTGCGGACTCAAAAGAAGTGCCCGTGGCTGTATTTGATACTATCGTGGTTAATAGTAGTGCAGATGCTTCAGCACAAGGTTTGCCTATAGCCTATGAAGGTGGACAAGTTGCCACTGGTAGCCGTGTTGGTTTGCTTGGCAACCAAGACATTATGGACACCCCTTTTTCAACCACTGCCTATACCAATGAATTTATCAAAAACCAACAAGCTCATAGCGTTGGCGACTTACTCAAGAAAGATCCGACGGTTCGTGTGGCGAGAGGCTTTGGTAATTTTCAAGAAGCTTATTTAATCCGAGGTCTTGTGACCAATTCTGATGACACAATGTTTAATGGACTGTATGGTATGTTACCGCGCCAATACATTGCCACAGAGTTATTTGAGCGTGTAGAGCTTCAACGCGGTGCTTCTGCCATGCTAAATGGCGCTGCCCCCAGTGGTGGAAATGCTGGCGGTACCATTAACTTACTACCAAAACGTGCCGGCAATGAGCCATTGCGCCAGTTAACTTTAGGCTACGGCGCAGGTAATCAAGGGCGAGTGGGCATTGATATCAGCGACCGCTTTGGGGAAGATGATGCTAGTGGAGTTCGCTTTAATGCTGCTTACCAAGACGGTGACAGTGCAGTTGATAATGAGTCTGCCAAATTAGGATTGGCCGCACTTGGTCTAGATTACCGAGGCGACAGATATCGTGTTTCTGCTGACTTAGGTTGGCAAGACAATAAGCTAAATGAGACACGCCCCAATGTTACTTTAAGTGGGGTAACTGCTGTTCCTGAAGCACCCAAAGGCGATACAAACTGGGCCCAGCCTTGGAGTTACTCTAACGAAAAAGATCTGTTTGGTACTATGCGCGCTGAATACGACTTTCAAGATAACTTAACGGGTTACGCCGCTTACGGCGCGCGAAAAGGTGAGGAAGAGAATTCTTTAGCCAATCTTACGGTAACCAATGCCGACGGCACAGGCAGTACTTATCGCTTTGACAACACCCGCGAAGATAAGGTTCAAAGCGCGCAGCTCGGCTTACGTGGCAAACTGCAACTCGGCAACACTCAGCATAACTGGACCTTAGCTGGGGATCTTTATGATCAAGAAGAAAAAGGTGCTTATACTTTTGACTCTGCCAATCAATTGGCCACCAACTTATATCGACCGACCGCTTATAAAAATAATAACTGGTCTAAGGGTGCCTTTTCCGGTGGCAATCTCAATGATCCAAAGCGTACTGCTGAGACTCAGCTAACCAGCGTGGCGCTAGCAGATACCGTCAGTTTAATGGATGATAAATTGAAGGCCACTTTGGGCGTGCGCCATCAGAATATTGAAACCCATAGCTATGATTACAACACCCAAGCCCAAACCTCTGAATATGACCAAAGTGAATGGACGCCGAGCATCGGTATAGTGTACCAACCCAACAAAGATTGGTCGTTATACGGCAACTATATTGAAAGCTTAGGTAAGGGTGAAACTGCCCCTGCTACCTCATTGGATAAAGCGGTCACCAATGCGGGTGAAACCTTAGCCCCTTACGTGACTAAGCAATCTGAAATCGGCCTAAAATACGACAACGGTACAGTAGGCAGTAGCCTAGCACTGTATCGCACTACTCAGCCTCGCGCTTATGTTAATGATGCCAATACCTTTGTGGAAGCCGGTGAAAATCGCCATCAAGGCGTTGAGCTAACTGTCTTTGGTAGCCCCGCTGAGAATATGCGACTTAATGCGGGGGTTAGCTACTTAGACGCCAAACAAACCGATACTGGTTTACAGGATTTAGATGGCAAGCGCGTGATTGGTATTCCTAAACTACAAAGTAATTTAAACGTAGAGTATGACGTTGCGGCTGTCTCTGGCTTAACCTTAACCGGTGATGTGATTCATACCGGCAGTCGCTACGCAGATGCAGCCAATACCTTAAAAGTTGATGGCTATACTACCTTAGATCTGGGTGCCCGCTATCGTACTCAATTAGGTAAGCAAGAGGTGACTTTAAAAGGCATGGTAACCAACGTCACAGGTGAAGACTACTGGCAATCAGTGGGTGGCTATCCTGGCCAAGGCTATCTTAATGCTGGTGAGCCAACTGCGCTAAAAGTATCAGCCACTTTTGACTTCTAGTACAAATAAGCGAATTGATACTGAATTAACGAATTTATTTGTCTATTTGCTTATTAATTAGTCAGTCAAGCAAATCATTAAATACCCAACAAAGGGATTAGGCGTGACCTACTCCCTTTTATTGATTAATGGCCTGTTTTTTAACCCCCACCGCTTACCCATAAGTTACTTATCGAGTTGCTATGTCGTCCATCTCTTCACCTTCCTTGTATGCCCTTATCTGGACCCAATATCGCTTAGGTTTCATTAAGGTCATTGCTTTAAATTTACTCAATGCGGCGGTGAGTGTCGGTATCATTGCCTATATCAATCACACGTTTTTGAGCAGTCAGGTTTTTGAGGCGTTATCTTGGCTAAGCTTCGCGCAATTTGCAGGTTTAGTATTGCTACTACTTGCTACTTCTTTTACCTCCCAATATGCACTGACCTATTTGGGTCATCAATTTGTTTATCAGCTTAGAACTCAGTTAGTTAAGCAAATTTTAGACACCCCAGTGGCTCAGGTAGATCATTTGGGAAGTGCGCCTCTAATGGCCAGTCTGTCAACGGACATTCAAGCTTTAACCACCGCCTTTGTCAGAATGCCGGAGTTGGTGCAAGGCATTATTTTATCGTTAGCAGTGTCCTTGTATCTAGGCAGTCTATCTTGGCCATTGCTACTGATTATTATGCTGTGGATTGTTACGACCATTTGGATAAGCACTTTATTGGTCAAACATGTCTATCAAAATCTAACCCATATCCGCGATATTAACGATGCGCTTTATCAAGATTATCAAGCTGTTATTGAAGGCCGTAAAGAGCTGGCGCTTAATCAGCATCGTGCTAAGAATTTATACATCCAAGACCTGATTCGCCATGCCACCGCTTACAAGAAAACCATTATTAAGGCGGATACTTATCATCTGTCTGCTGTGAATTGGTCAAATATTATGATGTTTGCTGCCATTGGGGTTATTTTTGCAGTGGCGAGTTATCTAGGGCTATCACTTGGTATTGCAACTACCTTTGCCTTAACCTTATTGTTTATGCAGTCGCCTATTTTGCATGCTGTGGGTGCGTATCCCACTTTACAAACTGCGCAAGTGGCGCTCGATAAAATCCAATCTTTACAGTTGGCAGATTATGAACCTCAGTTTGTAACAGCCAACACGGACAATAACTGGCAAAGTATTGAACTGCGTAACCTCGATTATCAGTACTCAAGCCAAGATATGATTTTAAAACAAGTGAATTTAACCTTGAACAAAGGCGATGTGATGTTTTTAATAGGCGCAAATGGCAGTGGCAAATCAACGCTAGCCAAAGTGCTTACTGGTATTTTTACCCCCACAAGGGGGCAACTGAGCATCGATGGACGTCCTATTACTGACACCAACCGAGCTGAGTATCGTCAGCTTTTCTCGGCTATTTTCAGTGATCAATATATTTTTAAACAGCTAATTGGTCCTGAAGGTAATCCCCCAGATATGAGTCTGGTTCACCATTGGCAACACCGCCTACAGCTACAAAACAAAGTCAGTATTGAAGGCAGTAAATTATCTACAGACAAGCTTTCGCAAGGTCAACGCAAGCGCTTAGCAATGCTGACCACAGTGGTAGAAGATAAGGATATTTTATTGTTAGATGAATGGGCAGCCGATCAAGACCCCGCCTTTCGCCGAACCTTTTATCAAAGTTTAATCCCTGAACTAAAGGCCTTAGGCAAAACCTTATTTATCATTAGTCATGATGACAGTTACTTTGAGCATGCTGACCGACTGCTACTTATGAAACAAGGCAAACTTATAGAGCTTAACCCTGAACAAAGAAAGCAAGCCAGCGCTGATGCCATATCGATGTTATAGAAATAGGTTATAAAAATGCGCCATAAAAACAAGTTATACCAATAGATCATAAAGAAAAATGTTAAAAAAGGTCAAAATGCCCATAGCAACAAGAGCACTTTAACCTTTTTAAGAGCATAACTATAACTGTCTAACTTTTATCGTTGAGTCAGGCAACTTAGTAATCAATAGTATAGCTGATACCGTAGTTAGTACCCGCTGCTGGCAAACGATTTCCGTCTGAATAGGTGGTCTGATGATAAACCGAAAGATAATCTTTATTCAATAAGTTGTAAACACCATAGTCTAGACGGCCTTTGCCCAATTGCACCTGACCCAATAAATCGACAGTCGCATAGCCAGTCACTGGTTGAGCATTAGACTTCGGATCAATGGCAGTTTGTTCTTTATAAGCTTTATCCGTCCCATCAATGGCCAAAGCTTGTAGACGCAGATTGCTACCCCCATCGAAGTTATACTGGACATAAGCGGTGCCTTTAAGCGGGGTAATGCGAGTGGCGTCGAGCTCTACCCAGTCACCCTCGTTCTTGAACTGACCTCTGGTATAAGAGGCTGTGCCCCCAATTTGCCAGTCTTTGCTTAGATTGTGAGATAGTGAAGCTTCGGCACCATAGACACGCTCATCAGTATCTGTTACCTCTACGGTGTAGTCTTTAGTGAATTGGATGGTCTTATCTGATTCATTATAAAATCCGGTAAGCTTAGCTTGGGTATCGCCGTAATTACCTTGCCAGCCTAATTCATAGTTATCAATAGTAATCGGCTGAACATTGTCTGCATTGACCACATAGCCCTTTTTGACATCACGCAATGCTCGTTGGACATCAGCTGTGGTAAATCCTTGCGAATAGTTAGCAAAGATAAGGTCTTTTGGGGTTATTTGATAACTGGTACCTAGGTTAAACAAAGTTTTATTATGATCTGCTTCGCCGGCAGCAACCACGCCTGCTTGATAGGTTGGTTCGTTTTCTGCTTTTACTTGCTCATACATAGGAATAAAAGCATCAGTTTCAGCTTCTAACTCTTGATAACGAACCCCTGCGCTACCATGCCATTTATCGCTTAGATCAACATCCGTATTTATAAAGACACCTAGCTTATCAGTGGTGGTCTTAGGGCCAGCGTTATAACCGATTCCGTTCGGTTTATAAACAAGGCCATTACTGGCATAAACTGTCATAAAATCTTGACCGTAATAAGTTTGTTCACTTTTTTCACGTTCAAAATCTACGCCATAACTAAACAAAGTATCTCGGCCACCAACCTCAGTGTCGGTTTGCATTACCGCTCGCACTCCAGAGACATCAATATCCGCTTCAGACTGTGCGACTAAATTGTAACCGGCGACTTGTTTGCCTGAAGGATAATAGCGCCCTTCTTCGTTTCTATAATAGCCGGTAATACTTAAGTTTGAACCCATTAAATCACTGTTATTATAATTTAGGTTCACTGTGGTCTTTTCGGTCCTAGGCTGGTCATCCAACTTAACCCCTTTAATGGCTTTAAGCGAAGGTTTTGCACCAAACAGAACCGATAATCCTGGACCATAGTCAAAGCCATAATCGGTATCTTGTTCATCTTCATAATACGTGGCTGCCAAATTAATGCTTTGGGTGTCAGTCAAGTAGGCACCCAAGTTGGCGTTAATACTTATAGAATCTGTGTCTTGCTGATCGGTCTGGAACACGTCTGGGCTAACTCGATTGCCATGACTGTCAAACTTACCGCCCTTAGATTCCCAGTCGACATCTAAACGACCATAGGCTTTCTCGCTACTATAGCCAATGCTCTGACCGACATGGTAACCAAAAGAATCGGATTCAAAATCACGATTACTATTTACCCCTAATCTAGTTTGGCCGGTTAACCCTTCCTCTGAGTAAGACTTAGTGACAATATTGATCAATCCCCCTGCCGCTCCAGCCCCATAAATACTGGTAGACCCTGACAAAACTTCAATCCGCTCTATCTGTGAAGGGTCAATACTATTTAACTCTCTTGATAAGCTACGCGAACCGCTTAATGGCACCCCATTAATCAAATACTGAACTGGGCGCCCACGCATAGTCGTCCCATAATTACTGGTAGAGCCACTGCCAGTACCCAAACTAGGGACAAGCTGTGCCAATATATCAGACGTCATACGACTACCAGTGACTTGCTGCTCAATATCCTGTTGATAAATAACTTGAGTCACAGCTGGCATTTCACTGATTTTTTGAGCTAAAGCGGTACCCGTCTTAGATTGACTGGGTACCGTAATCTTATCAAATACCGCTATGGGCGGTGTTTCTTTTACATATAAAGAAGCCGAAGCAGCGGTTGCTGTTTCGGCGGCATAGAGTTGTTGACCAATACATAAGGTTAATACAGATAGTGCAAGTTTGTTAGGGCTGCTCATAAGAGTTCGCTCAATAATTATAGATTTAGGTAAATTTTTATCAGAACGTCTAAAAGACAATTCAATCGGTACTGATACTGATACTGATACTGATACTGATACTGATACTGATACTGAAATTATTGTTCTTTGTATCGGCTCTTATTGTAAATGATAATCAATATCATTTAAATGTTTTTATTATTTTAATATTAGTTTTTTCTTTACTAACAATTTTTATGCTTATTATTACTCATCAAATAGTGACTATTAACGATGTGCGGCAGGAATACGTCGGATTAGCCATAAGAAATAGCCACCACCAATCAGCGCTGCCACTGTGCCAGCAGGTAACTCATAAGGAAATATCACATAACGGCCAATCCAATCTGCCACTACCATTACCCCAGCCCCCATAAGGGCCGCCATCGGTAATTGACGTTCAAGTTTGACTGCACCGATTGAAGTCGCCAAGTGAGGTACCATTAGTCCCACAAAGCTTAGAGGTCCGACCGCCAAAGTGCTTGCGGTACTCAAGGCCGCTACCAGTACCAATATGGCTAAAGTCACCCAATTAACTGCCACCCCCAAGTTACGCGCTACCGAAGGAGCTAAGCCCATAACCCGCAGTGGCTTAATCATCACTAAGCTTAATGTGTATAACAGTGCTGCGATAGCCATCAGATACCAAACGGTGGCAGGCTCGGTACTATACGTCGTACCTGATAACCAGCTCAGCATTGCTTGTAAACTTGGATCACCAGAGAGTTTCACTAAGTGCATCACCCCATCCATCATGGCCGCAATACCAATACCCACCAATAGCAGATAACCAGAACTGACCCGCCTTGCCAGCCAAATAATCAGTATTAATACTGCACTCGCACCCAATAGTCCGGTGAGCAGTAAGCTACCTGCCCCGGCTGCTATGCCCAAACTTGGCAAGAATAAAAATCCCAGTACTACTCCAAGGGCAGCGCCCGAACTCACCCCCAGAACTTCAGGACTGGCCATAGGGTTGCGAGTTAAAGTCTGTAATAATACCCCGGCAGTGGCGAGCATCACCCCTGTGGCCGCTGCACTTAAACTACGCGGTAATCGATATTGAGCGGTCAATGCCCATTCAGTACTTAATCCCCATCCGTCAATATCCTGTACCAATAAATTTGCCATAGCGGTAAGTAAGGCCAACCCTAGACCCCAATACCAAAAGTTAACTTGGCTTGGTGTTCTTACTATCATTGGCGTGACGACTTCAATACTTTGGCGTCGTCTTTGCAAAATCAGCCAAATAATCAAGGGGGCACCAAGAATACCTGTCATCGTCCCAGCCGGAATAATCATTCCTAATACCGGCTCAAGCAATAAAACAATATTGCTGGTCAACCACAATATAAGAGCACCAAAACCAAAAGCGGCAACCAATCTTTTACCAATATGATGAATGCCTAAGGCGTTGACCAAGCTGGCTGCTCCCAAACCAATAAAGCCGATAAGACCCACTTCACTGACCACCAAAGCAGTGACTACCGCAGCTATCAATACCACAATTGCTCGAATAACATTAATGGGCACACCCAATCTTTTGGCCTGAGCATCATCAAGGCTCATCAAGGTAAGAGGCTTTAGTAAAAACAAGCTAATGAGGCCCAAGATTGCGGTAGCCACCGCCAGCGTTATGGAGGCAGACCAACTACTTTGGGTCAAAAATCCAGCAGCCCATGACATCATGCCCACGCTACGCTCGGTAAAGAACAACACCAATACAGCAGCGACAGCAGACAATAAAATATTGACCACCAACCCAGCCAGTATCAAGATAAGCGGGTTAAATCGACTTGGCGTAGCCAGCAAAAATACCAAACTCATGCTCAGCAAAGCTCCGACAAACGCCACAAAAAACCCGCCATGAATGGCCAAACTGGGCACAAACAACGTCACTAACAATATGGCCAATTGTGCCCCAACCCCGACACCTAACGTGGTATCAGAGGCCAAAGGATTTTTGACCAATTGTTGCAATAGTATACTGACTACCCCGAGCAGACCGCCCGCCGTTAATGCCACACTGCTGGTGGCCAATAACTTTAATTGTATGGCCATATCAACAATGTCTAATTGCTGGCTGGGTGTCAGCAGCTTACGCCATGGTAATGACCACTGTTGCTCAATTAAGCTGTGACTGCTCCAGCCGCATAGCAATAAAAGCAACCCACTAACGACTAGCCAAGTTATTAAAGTGGACTTGTCTGCTTTTATTTGAGTAGTCAGACTTGATTCAGATGAATTAGAATAAGAGGTCGTTTTCATTGAGCTACTCCACCGCTTAAATTAACGTCAGCTAGGTTGTTGGCTAAGGTGACTAAAGAGGCCATGCCCCCATAAATCCAAACCGGAGGTAGCTCGCCATAACAGCGGGTGTTGCCATAATCCAAACGTTGCCAAATTAAACTTTTTTCAATCTCTGAACGGGTTATCGAGCTAAGCGGATTTATCACTAACAAACAAACGTCCTTATCAAGACGAGCCAAGTCTGCCATAGTAATCTGCACAAACCCCCATCCATTACCCTCTGCCTTGGAAACAAGTTTTTTACCCATTTGGCCAAGTGCGGGCTGAAATAGACTGTTACTGGCATACATTCGTAGATTATTGGCATCAATAAATTGTACTACGGCAAATTCCTTAGCCTGCGGATAGCGTTGGTTAAATTTCTTCCTAGCTTGAGCAATTTCAGCTTTACTGTTGTTGATATAGGCCTCAGCCATCTGTGGATGGTTTATGATTTTGCCCAATTGACGTGTGGGTTCACTGTAGTCCGACCAGTTGGCAATTTTATCTTTAGCAATAAATGATACCGATTCGGCCGGCACGTTATTTCCATAAATGCTACGCGCATGTTGATAGAAAGCGTTATCAACCACCATATCTACCGGTAACTGAGCAACCAATTCCGTATTGGGCTGATAGCGGATGCCAAGATCTACCACCGTATTGGGTAATTTAGGTTCGCCTACCCATTGATCCCAGACTCTAATATCACCGGTCGCTAATGGAGGATAGCCCATGGCGACAAGAGTGGCGGCATTACCCCAATCCGGTGATACCACCTTTAAGCTAGATTGTTTTGAGGCGTCTACTAATGATTGAGAGTCGATTTGCTCAAGTTTGGTTTGATCGGTATTGTTTTGTTGCACTTGGGATTGATCACAAGCGCTTAAACTTAATGTCATCAATAGCAACATTAAAATTACTAACTGATGATTGGCCATAGCGTTAGCGTTGAGAATAGACAGGTTATTCTTCGAATTAAGAGACATAAAAGCAGATCTTATAAGTGGTCAAAATAGGAGAGAACGATCAAACGATTGCCACCGGTAGCCCTGTATCTGGGTGTGCCAGCAGTTTCATATTGACATTGAAGATGTTGCTTAACACAGGAGGCTGCATGGTAGTCATGACATTACCACTGTGACAAATCTGCCCTTTTTTTAAGGCTATGATGTGGTCTGCATATTGAGCGGCTAGGTTAATATCGTGAATAATCATGACCACCCCTAAGCCCTGCTCATCGACCAAACGCCGAATTAACTGGATGATTTCCAGTTGATAATGCATGTCTAATGCTGCTAACGGCTCATCAAGCAGCAGATACTCTGTGTCTTGAGCTAAGCACATGGCTAGCCAAGCCCTTGCTCGCTCTCCCCCTGATAAGGTAGCAGTAATACGATCAGCGAAAGGCTCTACTTGGGTCAACTGCAAAGCTTGCTGAACTTTTTGTTTATCAAAATCTGTGGGCTTTTGTAGCCATTTTTGATGTGGATAACGCCCCAACATCACCAGCTCACGTACCGTAAAACCTGCTGCATCTGGCAGTTGCTGCGGCAAATAAGCCATTTTTTGTGCCAGCTGCTTGTGACCAAAAGTTCCGATATTTCGATTGTCTAAACTAATACTGCCCTCTGTAATTGTCATCTCACCTGCCAGTGATTTGATCAGCGTGGATTTTCCTGATCCATTGTGACCGACTAATGCTACTAACTGGTTGGGTGCTATCTCACAGCTCACTTTGTCTAGCAGAAGATTACCTTGACGTTCGATGCTAATTTGATTCGCACACAACATATCGTACTCACTTTTAATTAAATTTAGACAGTTAACTAGATTAGGACAGCACTGATTGTTTAAGCCATCGTAAATTTTATAGCAGCAGCTGAATTCTACTAGCAAATACTAATGAAAACAATTATCATTAACAATTATTTTCTGCAATTTATTAATGACTTGGGAACAAGGTATGACCAATCCTGTATTACAACAAGTTGAGCCTTACCGCTTTGATTCACAATTTACTGTTCTGAACAGTGAGCACAAGCACCGCATAATTGAGCATATGAATGAAGAGCATTTTGAAGATTTGATGGGGTTTATCAAAGCCTTTTCCCTGCTTAGTAACGTATGTAGCAAGCATCATGATATAAAATTATTAGATATTTATAGCGAAGGGATTAGCTTACAAGTTTCCGAACTAGCTCCGCCTACTACTCAAAGCGAATCGCAGAACGCCACTTACTTTATGAGGTTTCCTACCCCTTTATCGGATATCGAAGATCTGCAATATCAGTACATTTTATTAAAGCAGCAAGCCGACAAAAAACTTCATAAAAAGAGCATTAAACTGACAGAGCAATTGTTCCATGTTGAGCAAGGCTTTGCGGTCACTGAGAATATGTATCGCTTGGTACTGACGTTGCCTCAAGATAATGCAGTCTCTAGTCAGTCTCTTCCTGTTACAGAACCTGGTTATGCTTATTTATTTGATATAGAGCACAATTACCCTTTTAGCATCGACAATGGTAATGGCAATGTCAGCAGTAATAGTGATGACGGCGGTAATAGTCATGGCAATGACCAATCAGGTTCCACCACTATCAATTCCAAACGACTGCATCGTTACTACACATTGCGTAAAGCCATACTTGACCCGCAAACCGGACAGAACCAAGCTTGGATTGATGTTTTTTTGCACGGAGAAACCTTAGGAGCACAATGGTTGGCTGCTGCTAACTCGCAAAAGACAGTTAAGACTATGCGAGAAGTACCTGAAAAAGTAACGCATTTAAACCAAGGCCAAGCGTTATTGATAGCGGATGAAACTTCGATACCCACGGTTGTCAGACTACTTGAGCTTTGGCAAAACCCCGTACCGCCTTTGATTATTTATATTACCCAACAGGCGTCTGATCAAGAGTATTTACAACATAGAGAGGTCAATGAATTAATAGACGATAGGCTAGAAATATTGCCTTTAGTTATTGGCGATATGGATCAAGGTCAACCTCTAGCTCAGCTTATTGACAGTACAATAGAGGACTATCTGGCACAGCATCCAATTGTTATTGAAAAGGTTTGGGGCGCTATAGAGGTCAACACTAGCAAAGCTTTGAAGGCTTTACTGAAACAAAGATTGAAATTAGATCGTACCGATATGGTTATTAAAGGCTATTGGCGTAAGGAATAGTTTGTCACTCTTAACTTTCTATATATTATTCTTTATAGATAGGCTCATAAAAGTGAATAAAGCTACGGTTATATTGACATAACCGTAGCTTTTAAATTTTGGCAGCTTTTAATTGTCAGTGTTGATAGTTAATTAAAAAGGCAATTGAGGACATAGATTAAAACAGATAGTTAAAGCGGTTAATCAAAAGAATATCGAAACTTACGATACTCAAAGTGGACGCTTATTTGTGTCTTGAATACTTCTGAGTGCATTACGCTGACGTACTTTCCTGCCTCGCCACCATAGATAAACACCTGTGAAAGATAGCGTCGACACTGCCATACCAATTATCGACAGAAATACTTGATAAAGAGTATGTACTAAGCCTATACCTATATGCCCCATATGCAGACTCATCAGCCATTCATTTATCTTATTGCTGATGAGACTTTGATGACCGAAATGGGTTCTCTCCACTTTTCCGGTTATGGCATCTATCGTCACTGAAGAGGCCCCAACTTTGGTTCCTATATCTTTATTGGTCTTAAAGCGCATTTGCCATTGTTTATCTTCCTCTATCCAGCGTAAACCAAGTGCTTGTTCGACCTTTAACCCTTGGTCAGCACTTACTTTATCGGCCTGAGCCAAAAGATAATCGATACTCTGTGCTTTGGTTATTTTGATTGGCGTTGTTTCATTATTCGATTTCCTGGAACTATTTATAGTTGGCTGATTGTCTTGTCCAGGTTTCGATTGATTTTTATTGTCTTGTTCAAAAGGTTGCAGACCCACTACCGTCTGCATCACAGGTTGATAAACTGAGTTTAAGTTAAAGCCCACACTCGACCAAGCAATCACAAATAGTATCATCCAGAGCCAAAGCCCAAACGCTTGATGTACATCATAATTTAGCTTAAAAAAGTTAGTCTTTCGGCGTATCTTCCATGCCGGTAGCCAGCGTTTCAACAATGATGCTCTTTTCACGCTGCTTTTATTGCCGTTATTGCCTTTTTTAGTTTTAATAATACGTGGTAGGGTTAAATAAAACCCAATGAAACAATTCAAGGTCCATACCAAGGCGACAACGCCTAGTATTAGCTTGCCTGTTTGTCCTAGTAACAGCTCTCGGTGCAACCAAAATACTTTCCACATGGTATTGTTCCAAGCCCATGCTTCTTTATCACGGATGCCAATAATTTCTGCAGTATAAGGGTTAACATAAACTTCTTGAAAGAGCGCGATATTTTTATCATCTGGCTGCTGTTTTCTGACCCTATCCACCTCGAATACTACTGATTTATTGGGTTGTAATGTCACAGGCATACTAGAAAATTTATACTTTGGATAGGTTTTAATCACTTTATCATGCAAGGTGGAGATAGGTAGTTGCGGCCGATTTTCTATCTCTACATAGACTAACTTATGATTGAACCAATCATCTAATTCTTCATGAAACGCCAGTAAGGCTCCCGTAATACCGGCTATAAATAAGAATACAGCCATCGTTAACCCGCTATAGCGATGAATCCAAAAACAAACTTGACGTATTTTTACTGACATAAATTATTCAATCTTCAGTTAACTATAGTTATAGGCAGACAAACGAGGGACAAGGCAACCGTGTTTCAGTAATACTCTAGTAGTCTTAGCGAGAATATTGAGATATCGCCATAAAATAACCCTACTAAACTTTGATCTAGTAGGGTTAAATAATCGTCGCTCTATTTAAGGCGACTTTTTTTATTGATTAACGTCTCTATTCACTCACTAATGAAAGCAATCTTAGTCATCTCGGCCTGACTCGCCAATGCCAACACTTGAGCCACGGTTTCATAACGGGCATCCTTATCTGCGCGTAAATGAATAGAAGGCTCAGTCTGCTGTTTCGACTGCTCAGCCAATCGGCTTGATAATTGCTGCAGGGTTATTGGTTCATCGTCCCAATATATACCGGCATCTTTATCGATACTAATTTGAATCACTTTCGGTGGGGTTTGCTGCACTGTGGCACTGGTTTGCGGCAAATCTAGTGGTACTGAAGGATTCATAACGGTCGCCGTAACCAAAAATATAATCATCAATACCAACATGATATCAATTAAAGGAATGAGATTAATCTCATTCATGGCTTGCATATCATCATCGCCTAATTGAAAAGCCATGTCACACTCCTATCTGGGGATGTCTTTACCGACTGTCTTTAATGATTGGCGGTAGAAGGGTTTAAACTTTTGGTATAAGCGTTATCTTTTGAAATTTTAGCCTGTGTGATCGACGTTGACATTAAATCTGTTTCTTGAGATTTCGCTGTTGCAGCCAATAATCCATAGGCAGTATCGTTGGCAATGAATAAGGTTTTGCGATTGATACGCACTGCAATGTTATAGAAAATAACCGCAGGAATGGCCACCGCCAAACCCAATCCCGTCATGATTAACGCCTCTCCCACAGGACCTGCGACTTGACTCAACCCTGCCTGACCTGACTCTCCAATACTATGTAACGCATGAAAAATACCCCATACTGTCCCAAACAGACCTATAAAAGGGGCAATGGCGGCAGTAGTGCCTAATATCGCTAACCCTTTTTCACTTTCAAACCGATAGCGACCAATCTCTTTTAACAATACCTGTTCTACCACCGTCTTACGTTCAGCGCTTTGCAAAGATGCGATATTTTTTGACTCAGCGCCTACCGCTTGTTCTAAGCCAGAAGCAACTTTGTCCTTGAGCTGACTGCTTTGATAAAGACGCAGTAGCCCTGTAATCCAAGAGGCAATAGACAATGCCAAAAGGCTAAAAAACAAAAATTTGGTAACAACATCGGTATATTGCCAGTAGGCTGCAAAATCCATGTTAAATCCTTACTAATATTTGGGGGTTATCTCTCTTTAACGAATGACTCTAAATAAAATAGGCTCATCCCAATTTGCTAGGTTCTAATTTGCTACTTTCTAAAAACTTGTCTTTATTTTTTGACGTATTCAACAGGCAGAATAATCTTACCAACGACGGGCAGATTATCTTCTGTAAAAGGATGCAGCTTACTTCTTTTTACTTCTGTAACGGTGGCATTATCCACAATTTGATTGCCTGAAGATTTCGTCACTGTAACCTTAGTGACATTGCCTTGTTTATCCACTATCACTTCTAAAGTAAGACTAAATATCTCGCCTAACCGAGCTCTTCTGTCTACCTGCTGCGGCAATATAAGTTTTGGCTTTCGCTTCCAGCGGGCTTGACTCTCTGAGAAGCTCTTTGGTGTGTTATTGGCAGCCGCTTTTTCTTGTGCCGCTTTTTCTTGTGCCGCTTTTTCTTGTGCCGCTTTTTCTTGTGCCGCTTTTTCTTGTGCCGCTTTCTCTTGTGCTGCTTTCTCTTGTGCTGCTTTCTCTTGTGCTGCTTTCTCTTGTGCTGCTTTCTCTTGTGCTGCTTTCTCTTGAGCGGCTTTTTCTTGAGCGGCTTTTTCTTGAGCGGCTTTTTCTTGAGCGGCTTTTTCTCGGACCATCTGTTCAATCAAACGCTGATGTTCATTGCTATCGATAATTGGTGTCAAATCTTTTGTAGTAAGAGTTTCTGGCTCAACGACTGGCTCAACTTTTGATTCAGGAACAGGTTTTGTCTGAGACTCGATATCCTTGATGAGCTGCGGTTCTGGATCAGGTTTATTGGGCGGTTGAGGTTTATCCAATGGCTCAGGCTCAGCGTGTGACTCGGATTTAGTTTGAGGTTTAGGGTCTTCAGATTTTGGCTTAGGGGGTGGTTCAGGTTTGGGCTCATTTTGAGGTTTAGTTTGTGGCTTAGTCTCACTGTTTGTTGGTTGCTCAGAAGCTAGCACTGGCTGTGGTACCGGAGTAGGTTGTTCTACTTCTTTTGGCAGCTCAGCTTTTGGTATAGGTTCAGGCGTTTCTTCTAATGATAATAACTGTATTTCCACCGGCTTTATTTCTTCTGGTTTTTCTACTATTTGCTCTGGCATTTGCATATGAGTTAATGCCGCTGCAATACCTATATGCAAGGCCAATACGGCAATAACAGTAGCAGTATTCACTTTAATAAGGCTAGATTTGTCGCTGGTTCTTTTTGTCATATAAATAAAGCCAGGTTTATGGGAGGAACACAGTTATCTAATAGAGAGTGAATTAATAGGTCACTTAATAAACAATTACTTAATAGGTCAACTCACAAATAGCCCTTTAGCAGACTTACACCATTGTAAAGCTTGAATTTATCCGCTTCATTGGTACCTATTTTCAAGCGCAAATATTACAATAAAAGCCTCTTAATGTAAATAAGAATTATTATTATTTACATTCCTGATTGAGGTTTATCGTTTTCAGAGTCTTAGTAAGAATGATAAGTTGTTGCAATACAAAATATTTCAAACATCTGGGTACTGTATCTAATATACTAAGTCTATGAAAGAAACTAATGTTATAATATAACATAACTTTTATTATGTGTTGATTTTATTTTGTATTGCATTTTGCTTGCACTACCTTCCAACTGGCACTTTTCTTACATTTTGGCTACTTTTTATGTTGCCATACTATGCAAGAAGGAATTTACTTTATGCCGGGACTACAAGATAGACATGATAGAATAAGCACCTAGGAATCATTTAAGTATTTATTATTGTTTAATATTTTGAACTCAGTATGGTTACTGATTATTGGAATTTTCATCATGTTTACCCCCGCTACCACCCGTTTTATTAAGACCTTAAGTACCTCTGCCCTTTTGTGCCTACCCCTTATGGCTACCGCTGCTGCCCCTCCTCAGAAATGGCAGTTAAATCCGTCAAAGACTAAAGTCAACTTTGAGGTTTCTTACCTAAAAAATGCCATTATTAAGGGTAAGTTCAAGAAAATGGAGGGGGTTATCAATTATGATGAAACCAAACCTCAAAATACTGAGATACGCTTTACCGTCTATACTGATAGTATTGATACTGACCTTAAGCCCCGTGACTACTTTATTCGTAGAAAAGAGCTGTTAAATACCCGACAGTACCCTACCCTAAAATTTGTCTCTACCAAGGTTAAACTAATTAATCCACGAGAAGGCTTTGTTACCGGAAATTTCACCGCATTAGGGCAAACCAAACCCATGACTGTTAAAGTAACTTTAACCGATGCCAATGCTCAGAGTACTGCCTTAAATTTTAAAGCCACTGGAGTAATCAACCGCCATGACTATGGGGTAACAGCATTCCCTGGCATATTTGGTACTACCATCCCCATTACCATTTCAGGTGAGCTTATTCCGGCAAAATGACACTGTTGAAAGTCAAACTACTCTAAATCCGTACCAATCAGTCTGAATCAGTCAGAATTAAAACGAAGAGTTTGGCTGAGTTAAAAACTCTAACTCCTCAGCAGTAGACTGTCGACCTAAAATCTCATTACGATGAGGATAACGGCCGAAGCGATCAATAATAACTTTATGACGGATTTCGAAGCCATAAACTTCTTCGTTAGTATATTGCTTAAACAGTTGTTCTGCTTGCTCATGGATGAGCTTTGACTCGCTATGCATATAAGGCATTAATAACAATTGACGTGCCTCCACACTGTCTAGCTGTTGCAATACCCCTGCTGCTACTGCCTCTTGAGCCAATACCAAAGCCATTTTATCTTGCGCAAAAGCCTTCGCAGTATCGCGATAGATATTCCTCGAAAACTGGTCTATAGTCATAGCCCCATAAATAAGATACACTGATAAGATGGCATATTCAAAAGACTACAGACAAATGATATTAGACAAGCTTGACGAAGGTTACAGTTATCGAGAGCTTGCCGAAGAATATCAAATCAGTACAACGACAATTCAGCGTTGGAAAAAGAACATTGAGCGTAAAGCTTACGTCTATACTGTTTACAAGGTGGATAGCGATAGTCTTAAAGCAGATGTTGAGCTTTATCCAGATGCTTATCAAATAGAACGAGCAAGACGTCTTAACTGTAGCCAAAGAAGCATCAGTCGTGCACTGAAGCGACTTGGTATTACTCAAAAAAAAGACACTGCATCATCCTAAATCAGATGAAGAAAAACGTCAGTTATTCGCTGAGCAGTTAGCCTGGTATGAAAAAGATAACCGTCCTGTCGTTTACTTAGATGAAAGTGGCTTCAAGGCACATGATTACAGACCTTACGGCTATGCCAAAAAAGGTGAGAAGTGCTTTGGCGAGCATAACTGGCAACTAAAAAACCAAACCAATGCTATAGGTGCTATTTACAATAATCAGTTATTCGCAGTAGGTCTTTACGACTGTAGTGTTAATAGTGATGTATTCCATAGCTGGGCTCAGCAACTGTTATTACCACAACTTCCCCTTAATAGTGTGATCGTTATGGATAATGCAACTTTCCATAAGGGCCTTGATATTCAAAAAACCATTGAAGATTCAGGACACACTATTCTATGGTTACCGCCTTATAGTCCTGACTTAAACCCTATTGAGCAAACTTGGGCTTGGGTTAAGAAAAAGCGTCAAGATTGGGGAATAGATTGTATCGATACGTTATTCTTCTATTTTCTTTGGCTGTGTGACTGTTTTTAAGGGCTATGACTATAGTACAATAATCTCTGCCAGACGACCTTCGGGTTGCTGTCGCCAAGCAAACAACTCTGCTCTTGTAGCACGCTCTAAAGTAGTCTTAAAACGCTGTGTGAGTAACTCATCGAATGCTTTATCTTTTTCAAAAAATTTCTGAGTTCCTACTTCTTGAAAACAAAAATCTATAATCTGCTGATACATATTTCACCTTATGTCATTTATTATTTATCATTAGCTTAATGGCGACTATTAATAGCCGTGTTAGTAGTTAGTAGTTAATAGTTAATAGTCATATTAACAAGAAGCACTCATTGCTCGCAAAAACTCACTTACAGTCCGCTCCTGGTAGCTGTATAAAAAGGAAGATTTCCACCCAAATTCATTAGGTTATCTGTATTATAAGGTGTGATTATGATTGAATATTATTTGATGACCTTAACCGAATTAGCGTGCTTTAATCTACTTAATATAAAATAAATCATCTTTGAATTTGGAGATATCATGAACAACCCTAATTTAGATAACCGTACCGCCCTCGGCACAACCAAAACTATCGCCACTAAACTGTCAAAAACCAAACAACTTGGCCTAGTGGGTCTTTGCTCTTCCATACTGGCATTAGCGGCCTGCCAGCCCGCCTCTAACGAGAGTACTAAAGAATCTGATACTCAGGTTAATACCGAAACCCCAAAGGACGGCCATAACAATACAGATCATGATGATAGCCACAATGTTCATAATACTAATGATGAACACAATAATCATGACATGACTATGCCCGTTGCCAGTACAGACTTCGGTAAAGAATATATAGGCAGTATGGATGACATGCATGAAGATATGACCGAGGGCAGCCAAGCCAACGATGCAGATGTGGCATTTGCCAAGGGTATGATCCCTCATCATGAAGGAGCAGTAGATATGGCCGAAATCCAACTTAAGTATGGTAAAGATCAAACCATGCGCAAGCTGGCAGAAGATATCATTGCTGCCCAAGGATCTGAGATTAAACAAATGGAGAACTGGCTAGAGACCCATCCCGATACTGAGGAGCAAGATTATACCAAAGGCATGCATAAAGCTTATGCTGATAGTATGAAATCGATGCATGAGGACATGATGCAAGGCATCCTAAGTGAAGATGCCGACATGGCGTTTGCCAAAGGCATGTTACCTCACCACCAAGGTGCTGTGGCCATGGCTGAGGTGCAAATTAAGTACGGGAAAGACAAGCAAATGAGAAAACTAGCTCAGGACATCATTGATGCCCAAAAGTCTGAAATTGATATGATGCAGAAATGGATTCAGCAGCACTCTTAACTTATAACGATCTCAAATTATAAATGAGGGGCTACGTTTTGACTGCTTAGCTAAATAAACTGAGGTCTGATTAATATCAGGCCTCTTTTTTTATTTTCTTGAGTTCATAGATTCATATCCGGCCTAGCTATATGTCCTCCCCTTATAGCCCTCCTTACTTTATAACTGCCCTTTATATCTACTCTTTATACCCGCTCTAATTGCTACTGTTTAAGCTGACACCTTGTATTCTTATAACTTACTGTTAATATACCCCGCAAAATTAATTATCAGTTAACTAGAACAAAGCAACTAGTTTTAATACCAATTCTAAAAAATAACACTCAAGTCGCACCACTCCCGCTGAGTGATAGACCTAATTAAGTTAGTCTGATTACACAATGCATTCCAAGCGTCACATGCCGCATCGACAATCGCATCATAACTCTCAAAACAGCGATTAGATAACCAATGCTGTTTAAGGTACTGCCATACCTGTTCAGCAGGGTTAAGCTCAGGTGAGTAGGGAGGCAATTTAAGCATGGTCACATTGTCTTGATCCAAACTTGGTTGGTGCCATAGCGCCCCATCCATAACCACCACGGCATGCCGACCTTCGGGAACAGCTTTACTGATTTCCTCCATATGCAATGCCATAGCTTGCTTATTCACATAAGGTAGAACAAGTCCAACACTCTCACCTGTCGCCGGATTAAAGGCACCAAATAGATAAGTTGATTCAAACTGCTGCTGCCTGACTACTCGAGGTCTTTGTCCTTTATAGTGCCAAACCCTTGTGATAGAGCCTTGTTGGCCAATACGTGTTTCATCCTGAAACCATATATCAACTTGCTTGATATCAACACCATCAGGTAGAACTTGCTTTATCTGCTCAAGGAAGTTTTTTTATATGCCTCCATGACTTTAGGATCTGCCTTAGGATGCCGACTACGCGCAGATACCCAGCTCATACCAATACGTTTCATGAGAGGATAGATCGCTTTAGGGGTATAGTTGGCGTTAAATTGCTCCTTGGCGATTTGTGCGATGTCTTTTGCCGTGAGCCTACCACCACCTCTTTGCTGCTGAGCTTCTACTATCGCTTGTTTGAATGGTTCTATGTCTTTTTCTGCTAAAAGACTCTTTCTGCCTCTGCCAGCTGCGTCATAGACACTAGTGATACCATGCAACCAGTATTTCCTTCTTATGGTATAGACGCTTCTAGGGTTATAGCCAAAGTTCTCTGCTACGGTCGCTATAGGATGACCTTGACTCAGTTGATGCAGCATGAGTAGTCTGATTCGTGCTCTGGCATTGCCTTCTGTTTTAGATAATTGCAGAAAATCGTGGTCTGTGAGTTTATGATTTCTAGGGGTTTTTTTCGGCATGTGATTCTATTATGTTGTTGAGTTGGTTATATTGTACCTTATTTTTTGGAATTGGTATAAATTTCAATTCGAAAATTCAATTCAACTGCTGTACAGCAGATAGTTTTAATAGGGATGTAAAAAATATGAGTAGCTCGATTTTAAAGGCCATTAGTTATGCTGGTGTCTATGTAGGCGCTGTGATTGGTGCCGGCTATGCCAGTGGGCAGGAAGTGCTGCAGTTTTTTGCCGGCTATGGTCTGGTAGGTATTATTGGCGCTATCCTTACAACAATAATGTTTATTTGGTATGGCTCAGTATTTATGGAGCTTGGCAATAGACTTCAGACTTGCAGTCATCGGGATGTATTGAATTATTTGTGTGGTAATAAATTAGGCTTTGTAGGCGACTATGTTCTGCTGTTTTTCATGTTCGGCTGTGTCAGTATTATGTTTTCAGGCGGCGGTGCTGCGATTCATGAATACTGGGGGTTACCCGTCATCGTAGGTAAGCTAATCATTGCTGCTATGACACTGGCGACCGTTATTTTTGGATTCTCCTCTTCCGTACGGGCTTTAGGTATTGTCTCTCCTATTATCATTTTTAGTGTTATTGGCATCTCGGTCATCACACTGTCTTCTCATTTCGACCAATTGTCCACAGTCGACAATAGCCTTCAAAACCTAACCCCTACTTTAGCTACTCCGCTATGGTGGACTTCAGCCGTGGTTTATGTGTCTTATAACGTTAGTCTCGCCACCTCTACATTGACGGCGATGGGCGGCAAAGAATCTAGTTTAAAGACGCTCAGACAAGCGGGGATATTGGGTGGTTTCTCATTGGGACTATGCTTATTGTTTATCACGGTGGCCTTATTGTCTGATCTGAGCAATGTCATTGAGTATCAGATTCCTTTCTTGCAGATTGCCACCAATATCAGCCCAACGATTGGTATCCTATTTAGTGTCGTCTTAGTTATTGCTATATTTACTACTGCAGTGACCAACTTATACGGCTGTGTTATTCGTTTTTACGACTCACACAAACACCCGGCTAGGTTTCGTACTTTAACCATTAGCTTGGTGGCTTTATCTTTATTGGCCTCTTTATTCCCATTCAGTACGCTAATTAATGTATTGTATCCTGCCTTAGGATTACTGGGTATGGTCATCATGGTTTGTGCCTTGTATAAGACGCTAACAGGCCAAGTGTTTTTAAAAGACGGTGCCACGCTATAATAGATGATTAAAAACAGCCAGAGCTACAACATAAAAATCCCGCTATCTTAAAGATAGCGGGATTTTTATGTTGTAGCTAAGTGCTGATCCGTTAATTAGAACTGGTAGGTTAAAGAGGCCTTGATGTTACGACCTGGTTCAAAGTCAGTTGTCGCATCGCTTTCACTTAGGCGTGAAGCGTGATTGGCATAGGTCTCATCAAATATATTATAGACACCAAGTGTGGCTTTTATATCCTGAAACTGACGAGGCGCATAACTCATATAGACATCATGTACATCATAGCTTGGCTTACTAATACCGTTGTTATCTGTGATTGAAGCCACATAGGTACTGCGCCAACCTAGACCTAGCTCTTTAGTGGGATCATAATTTAAATTGAACATGTAACGGTCGCCTGAGTCTGCAGTGCCGCCACTGACAGAAGGAATGCTATTACCTGTTTTATCACCTTCACTACGAGCTCGAGAATAACTCAGCTCCATACCAAAATTATTGGCTGTATAGTTGGCTGCCAACTCTACCCCTTTGATTTCATAGTCTTCATCAGAATTGACAGAACCCTGACAATTGCCGCCTAGACTGCCTGTATCACAGTTTAGACCCACACGTCCATTGCCTGAACGCACAAACTGTAGATAGTTTTCGATATTGGTTTTAAAGTACTTGGCACTTAACTGCAGCGCATTATTGTCTAAAGTTAGGCCACGCAATATGGTGCTGATACCTACCTCTGAGTTGTCACCTTCTTCTGGCTTCAGACCTCTATTTACAAAAGTATTCTCGCCATCTGAGTTAAAGATGGTCTGGCTTAAATCTGGACCATTAAACAGTTGAGTGTAGCTGGCAAATACTTGTGTGTTTGGGGCGATTTCATAGCTGGCTGCTAATGCACCTACTACATTATTATAAGTCTTGCCATCTGATACAAATTTAGGTGACTCATAACGATCATAACGAACACCAGGCGTTAAGGTAAGTTTGTCCAAGCGCCATTGGTCTTCTAGATATACAGAAGTATTTTTGGCCTCATCACTGCTTGCCTTAGTAAAGTCTCGGCTCATTGCTGATTCTTTTTTATAATGCTCCACACCAGCGATTAAATTGTGGTTGCCAACACTGCTCTCAATCATACTAATATTTTCAATTTTAGCACCAGTCGTTTTTACTTCAGCATCAAACTCATAACCAGCTTTATCATCTGAATCACGTAAAATTCGGGTCTTAGTTTGATAAGCATTGGCAGAAACGTCAATGAGTGGATTGGCAGGATTAAAACCATAATCTACATTGTAAGTGTCGCGTTTAACTTGCTGCGGGATAGGGTCTTCAGGTCTTGAAGGAAAATCTGGGCGAAATGGAAAGATACCTTTCTTTTCAGTACGACTAAAGCTAGCACCAATATGATGATCATCAGCGACAGTAGCGCCCGCTTTTAATAAAATATTCTCTCCTTTACTGTCCTCAAATAGTTCACGGCCCTCACCATCTTCACCAGATTCCACATCCCGCTTACCATAGTAAGCCAATAAGTCAATATTGTCTGTCGGTGCAGCAAATATCGTCGCTGACGTTAATACTTCATCGTTATTACTGGCATAACCTGCATGCAGCTTGGCACCGATTTTTTGACCTGGTTTTAGTAAATCAGTGGCATCTACTGTTTTAAAGGCTACTGCACCGCCTAAGGCATCATTACCTAAGGTTACTGAGTTATTACCCACAGCCACCTCGGTTTGCTTTAACAGGTCTGGATCAATGGTTACATCACCCATGTGGTAAAACAAAGACCCTTCTTGACGCGCCCCATCAATGGATACTTTTAGATTGGTATCATCTAGGCCACGCACACGAATACGTTGGTTAACAGAAGAGGTACCGCCGACGCTTACACCAGGCACAACTTCTAAAAAGTCACTTAAATGGTTGGCTTGTTGAGCAGGCGTATATTCATCAGTATACACTTCGTCTTGTTGCACTCTTCCACGTACTGAGCCATCGGAGGTGACGGTTATCTTTTGCATCGTCATAGTAGGAACATCAGTTGCCGCATTAGCAATTTGAGTACAAAGTACCGTGGCTATAGCGATGGATAAAGGAGATAAAGGGTTGCAATGAGGTATACGCATAATGTCTACTCTTGTTTTGGACTAAATTTCACAAAAATATTTAAGGGATTTCATATTAACGATAAAGTTAATAATAATGATTATCATTTATAAATAACGATGCGAATGTTACTGCAAAATTACAGATATTACAATATCCTTTTTCTAATATTTTTCTCAGAAAGACAATCGATGCTTAACTACCATTTACTTACTATTCAGTAACTTTTCAGAAAAATAATAATTATATCTATTATTCTTTCTATCCCTTTGATAGCTTGATTTATCCTAGTTAATCATTTAAATCTAAAAAACAATTATTAACATTCATTTTAAATGGATGTTATAATCCGCTCAAATGCTTAATTTATGGTTCTGTGGCACTCTACTCTGTCTAATTGGAACAGGCGTAGTGATATAAAGTGAGACAAGCCAATTGATTAATTTCTAGAGAATACTAGGGTATTAAAAGCTTTTAATGCTTAATTTTAACTTTAAACATTCATTAAAAATGAATCTTATAATTTATTTCTAGGAGCATGATATGGGTGAATACAAGAAATACTGGTGGGGCTTAATCGCTATCCTTATTGTCACATTCTCGCTATTAGGTTGGGGCGGTGTCGAAATTTATCGGACAGCGCCACCCATCCCTGACCAATTTGTTGACGATAACGGTCAGGTTATTTTGACGAAAGAAGATATCTTAGCGGGGCAATCTGCTTGGCAGCGCACTGGCGGTCAGCAGTTAGGTTCTGTATTAGGTCATGGGGCTTATCAAGCACCAGATTGGACAGCAGATTGGCTACATAGAGAGCTGGTGGCTTGGCTCAATATTAAGTCTAATGAGCTCTATGGTGTAGATTATGAGGCAGCCAGCGAAGATCAAAAAGCGGTCTTAGAAGCGCAGGTCAAAAGAGAGTATCGCGGTAGTGCTGTTGATGAAAACAATACGGTAGTCTTATCACAGACTCGTATTGCGGCAATAAATAAGATTACACCCTATTATATGAGTGTCTATGGGGATGATCCAGAGTTTCAGAAGACTCGTGAAAACTTTGCGATGAAAAATAATACCATTACTAGCGAAGAATCGAGACAGCGTTTAACCAACTTCTTCTTCTGGACCACTTGGATAGCGTCAGCAGAACGCCCTGGTACAAATGCAACCTATACCAATAACTGGCCGCACGAACCTCTTATTGATAATAAGCCTACTACTGAAAATATTATGTGGTCCGTTGCCAGTGTGGTGTTTTTAATAGCCGGCGTGGGCCTGCTTATCTGGGGCTGGGCATTCCTACGCAGAGAAGATAATATGGATCCTAAACTGGTCACGCCAGAAGCGGATCCTCTTACTAAAATTGCGTTAACCCCTTCTCAAAAAGCGTTGGCAAAATATGGTTTTTTAGTTGTTGCGCTATTTATTTTCCAAGTCTTAATCGGTGGCTTCGTCGCGCACTATACAGTAGAGGGACAAAATTTCTATGGTATACCCGTCGCGGACTACCTCCCCTACTCTTTAGTACGCACTTGGCATATCCAATCTGCTCTCTTCTGGATCGCTACGGCCTTCTTAATGGCTGGATTATTCCTGACCCCAATCATCAATGGCGGTAAAGATCCTAAATTTCAAAAGCTCGGTGTTGATGTCCTTTGGGTCGCCTTGATCATAGTTTGTGTCGGTTCTTTTATCAGTCAATATCTTGCCATTGCTGAAATCCTGCCAGCCAAATACAACTTCTGGTTTGGTCATCAAGGTTATGAATTTATCGACTTAGGCCGTTTCTGGCAAATTCTAAAATGGGTAGGTATTTTAATCTGGCTAGTATTAATGTCACGAGGCGTTATGCCTGCCTTTAAAAAGGAAGGCGATAAAAATTTACTGGCCATATTCTTCGCCTCGGTAGTTTGCGTGGGTTTATTCTATGGCTCAGGTTTATTCTATGGTGAGCACACTCACTTAACTATTATGGAATACTGGCGCTGGTGGGTAGTTCACTTATGGGTTGAAGGCTTCTTTGAGGTGTTCGCCACGGTATCGCTTGCCTTTATATTTTATAACCTAGGTCTCGTCAGCAAAAAAATTGCTACTGCCACATCTATTGCTTCCGCAGCGTTATTCCTACTAGGTGGAGTCCCAGGAACTTTCCATCATTTATATTTCTCTGGCACCACCACGCCAGTGATGGCCATTGGGGCCTCCTTTAGCGCACTAGAAGTTGTGCCGCTAATCGTACTAGGCTATGAAGGTTATGAGCACTGGTCTATGCAGCACCAATCCCCTTGGATGCAAAAGCTTAAATGGCCAATTATGTGCTTCGTCGCTGTGTCTTTCTGGAATATGTTAGGTGCGGGTGTCTTCGGATTTATGATTAACCCACCGGTCTCATTATTCTACTTACAAGGTCTAAATACCACTGCAGTTCATTCACATGCCGCACTGTTTGGGGTATACGGTTTCTTGGCACTGGGGTTCGTATTACTGGTCATGCGTTATATCCGTCCCGACTATGTGTTCAGCGATAAGTTGATGAAAACAGGCTTCTGGATGCTGAACCTAGGCCTAGTATTAATGATTGCTACCAGTTTGCTACCTATCGGTATTTTCCAAGCTCACGCTTCAATCACTGAGGGTCTATGGTATGCGCGCAGTGAAGGCTTCTTACAACAAGACTTACTGGTGACCCTAAGATGGGTTCGTTTCCTCGGTGATATGGTATTTATTACCGGTGCCGTTTGTGTGGCTTGGCAAGTGGTTAAACTCACCTTTGCTAAAACGTCTCATTCTAACTACAGACCACACAGTTCGGTAAATAAATAGTTCGGTAAATAAATAGTTCATCAAATAAATAACTACCGTTCTAGTGGTCTAATTTCAACTATGTTAAAAAAAACTCTGCCCATTGGCAGAGTTTTTTTGTTGTCCTAAACCTTCTTAAAGATATTGTTGATATAACTATTCAATGTAAAACGACTTAAAAATTACAATTAAGTTAATATTTCATGAAATTTACTGACTTGATACCTTGCGTAACATCCTATTAACATAGTATATTCTTAAACATCGATGATAAATAGGTCGCCTTTACCCAATTATTAGTTATAGGTCGATTTAAGTACCCTATAAATGACCTTATTTAAATCGTTTTGAAATTTACGGATGTTAGGTAATAGAAAATTCAGTAGCCAGTTAGTGGTCTTAAGTACTGGGTTTTACTGATTTTTTTACTCATAATTTTACTATTTGCCTGAACTAGACGGATTTAATTGGCACAACAAACTCTACCTGTATAGCTAGTGTTGTTTGGCTTGATTTAATGTCCGAGAAATCAGGTCAACTAGCGACACAGGAAGTTTTTATGAAATACCCTATTTTTAAATTAAGTTTATTGGCAGCCGCTACTATTGGTATCTCCGCTTGTGGTGGTGGGGAAAAAGCCACTACAGCAGGTGGCGCTGAAGGTGCCAAAACTCTCATCTACTGTTCAGAAGGTAGCCCTGCAGGCTTTGACCCTGCACAATATACAGCGGGTACCGATTTTGACGCCAGCGCCTATCCTATCTATAACGGATTAGTCGAATTCAAACGTGGTGAAACAGAGATTCAGCCAGCTCTAGCTGAAAAATGGGACATCAGTGAAGATGGTAAAACTTATACCCTACATCTACGTAAAGGGGTCAAATTTGGTAAAACTGACTTCTTCACGCCTACCCGTGACTTCAATGCAGACGACGTGGTATTCACTCTAAAACGTCTGACTGATCCTAACTTCGAATTCAACAAGGCTTACCCTGCAGAATTTCCGTATTCAGTAGATATGGGTCTACCGGATAATATTGCCAATATTGAAAAAGTAGACGACTATACGGTTAAAGTTACTCTAAAAGAAGTCAATGCGCCTTTCTTACAAAACCTAGCAATGCCATTTGCTTACATCGACTCAGCAGAATATGCTCAGTCTTTACTAGATGCGGGCAAAGCGGCTGACCTTAATACCAAACCTGTTGGTACTGGTCCTTTCGTCTTTACTTCATATCAAAAAGACTCACAAATTCGTTATACCAAAAATCCAGATTACTGGAATAAAGACGATATTCATATTGATAACTTAGTATTCGTTATCACCAAAGACTCTGCGGTACGTGCCCAAAAAGTACAAGCTGGCGAATGTCATGTTTCAGCTTATGCTAACCCTTCGGAAGTAGAATCTGCCAAAGCTTCTGGCAAAGCCAACGTCCTAGAAGAGCCAGGCTTCAACGTGGGTTATATTGCATATAACACCGAGAGACCTGAACTAAAAGACGTCAAAGTCCGCGCTGCCTTAGATATGGCGATCAACAAAGACGCCTTAATTGATGCAGTGTATCAAGGCGCTGGGGTAAAAACGGCTAACCCAATGCCACCTACTCAGTGGGGCTTCAATGATCAGTTAAAAGACGCACCTTATGATGTTGAAAAAGCCAAAGCCTTAATGGCTGAAGCAGGTGTTAAAGGCTTTGACATTGATCTATGGTATATGCCTGTTCAACGTCCTTATAACCCTAACGCTAAGTTGATGGCTGAAATGCTACAAGCGGACTGGGCCAAGATTGGGGTTAAAGCCAATCTAAAAACCTTTGAATGGGGCGAGTATCTAAAACGCGCCAACAAAGGCGAGCATGACATCATTCTAGCCGGTTGGACAGGCGACAATGGTGACCCTGATAACTGGTTAGGCGTTTTATTGTCTTGTGATGCAGTCAATGGCAACAACTACGCCCGTTGGTGTAACAAAGACTTTGATAAGCTCATCATGGATGCCCGCTCAAACACCAATCAAGAGCAGCGCATTGCTAACTACAAACAAGCTCAGGTTATTTTCAAGCAAGAATTGCCTTGGACCACAGTGGCCAACTCAGTTGTGACCGTGTTGACCACACCTAATGTGAAAGATTACAAAATCAGCCCATTAGGCTCTATACGCTTTGATGGTGTGGATATCGAATAATCGGTTATTTTCATACCAGTAAAGAACCTAACTCTATAATTTAGGTAAGATGGCTGGTTCAGAAACCTTTCTGTTCCAGCCTTTTTGATTTTGATGATAGCCAACTCTGAAATCGTGTCTCAAATGCCCTATTTGATACCTCAGACTCAGCCATCTCCTTTCACCCTAGTGTTATAGCAAACTCTTTCTTTTAAAAATCGAGCGCGCCCATGCTATTGTATATTCTACGTCGAATTCTCATTCTCATTCCTGTTTATATTGGCTTGACCCTATCGACCTTTACCCTAATCCGACTCGTCCCTGGCGACGCGGTGGAGATCATGATGGGTGAACGTATGGTCGATCCTGCCATGCACGCGCAAGCTCTTGCTCGTCTTGGGCTAGACAAGCCGTTACCCATTCAGTACTGGGATTATATTACTGGCATCATGCAAGGGGACTTTGGCGCTTCTTTTAGAACCCGGACCCCTGTTCTGCAAGACTTTTTTGCCCACTTCGTACCTACCTTAGAATTGGCAGTATGTGCCATTACCATCGCCAGTATTATTGGTGTGAGTTTAGGCATTATAGCGGCCCTACGCCGTGGAAGCTGGGTGGACTATACCTTGATGTCAGGCGCTCTAGCAGGCTACTCAATGCCTATATACTTATTAGGTCCTATCTTAACTGGTATTTTTGCTCACTATTTAGGGCTGTTACCGGTGTCTGGTGTTATATCTGTGGCTCAGTTTTTGGACGTTAAGCCTTTGTATGGTTCTTGGCTGCTAGGCTCATTAACCTCAGGAGTGCCTGGGGCTTTTTGGAACGTGGTAAAACACTTTATTCTGCCCTCTATCGCTTTATCTACCATTCCTCTAGCGATGATTGCACGTATGACACGTTCCGCCATGCTTGAAGTGCTTGATGAAGATTATGTACGTACGGCTCGCGCCAAAGGATTGTCACCAAAGCGCGTAATTTTGATTCATGTGATGCGTAACGCATTAATTACTGTCGTGACGGTAGTGGGTCTGCAAATGGCAACTTTACTGGCCGGCGCCATTATTACCGAAACCATCTTTAGTTGGCCGGGTGTGGGTAACTGGCTTCTCGACGGATTTTTCACACGTGATTACCCTATTGTTCAAAATGGGATTTTATTGGTAGCGACTGCGCTGATATTGGTCAGTTTATTGGTCGATATCTTATACGGGTTAATTAACCCCCGTATCAGGCATACCTCTTAGGTGGGTTTAAATTTAACCCTATTCATAACTTGTGCCTATACGGCCATAAAATCCATTTAAAACGACAGTATTAGCAAAAATAGGAAAATTTGATGAAGCCTACCGTACTTCCCGAAGATATGGACCTTGCAGCAGCACCGCCTTCGTCATGGCGACTGTTTGTGTCTACGTTTTGCCGTAACCGAGGCGCTGTTCTTGGACTTTTAGTCTTGGTTCTAATGGTTATTATCGCTCTCTTAGCCCCTAGCATCGCACCGCATGATCCTTATGAGCTGTTTACCGGAAAAGAACAACTACCGCCTGCCTTTATAAGCGGCGGCGATTCGATGTTCTTATTGGGTACCGATGATGCAGGCCGTGATACTTTGTCCCGTGTCATGTATGGGGCACGCTACTCTTTATTTATTGGCCTAAGTGCCACTACTTTAGCAATGATTGCCGGTATTAGCTTAGGTCTTAGTGCTGCTTTTTGGCCCAAAGTTTGGGGCAAAGCGGTAATGTTGGTCAATGATATTCTGATGTCATATCCAAGCCTATTATTGGCGATTATTATTGCCGCTATCTTAGGCCCTAATATGACCAACACTATTATTACCATTGCCCTAGTCTGTACCCCGCCTTTCATTCGATTAACCCGAGCCACGGCTATGGTTGAGCTACAGCGTGAGTACTTTACTGCCTCAAAAGTGATGGGAGCCAGTGTACTACGCTTATTGTTTATCACTATCCTACCTAACTGTATGGCCCCGCTTATTGTGCAAGCAACCATGATTTTCTCATCGGCTATTTTAGAAGCAGGTGCCATTGGTTTCTTAGGCTTTGGTGTCCAGCCACCTGATGCAGAATGGGGTGCCATGCTAGGTACAGCTCGTCAGTACATTCAAAGTAATGTTTGGTTGGCAATTTGGCCGGGTCTGGCTATTTTCTTAGCCGCTTTATCTATCAACTTAACAGGTGATGGGCTACGTGATGCCCTTGATCCTAAATTAAAGCAGGTGAGCTAATGACAACTTTAAACCCTACCCCTGCCGCCACAAACTCTACAACTATTAGACCCCGTCAAGGTACTGAATTGAGCTCAAGTTCACCACTACTTTTGGACATTGAAAATCTATCAGTGACTTTTGGCAAGGGAGCCCGTGCGTTTCGAGCAGTCGATGATGTTTCCCTTCAGCTAAAACAAGGTGAGGTTTTAGCAGTCGTTGGCGAATCAGGTTCTGGCAAGTCGGTCACCATGATGGCACTAATGGGCTTATTACCTTCAAGCGCCACAGTCGGTGCCACTAGAATGCAATTTGATGGCAAAGACATGCTGACTTTATCAGAGCGTGAGCGTCGTAAAATCATTGGTAAAGATATCTCAATGATTTTTCAAAATGCCATGTCCTGCTTAAACCCAAGCTTTACGGTTGAATTCCAATTGGCAGAAGTTTTAAAGACCCATTTAGGGCTCAAAGGTGCGGCGGCTCGCCAGCGTATCTTAGAGCTACTGGAGCTGGTTGAGATTCCGGATGCCAAAAACAGACTGTCAGTCTATCCGCATCAATTATCAGGGGGCATGAGCCAGCGGGTGATGATAGCCATGGCATTGGCCTGTGAGCCAAAGCTATTAATCGCTGATGAGCCCACCACCGCTCTTGACGTGACGGTACAAGCCCAAATCATGGACTTGTTAAGCCGACTACAACGTGAAAAACAAATGGCTATGGTGTTGATTACCCATGATCTAGGTCTAGTCGCTCAAAATGCGCGTGATGTGGCAGTGATGTATGCCGGTCAAATGGTAGAGACCAATACCGTTCCTGAGATATTTGAACATCCGTCTCACCCTTATACTGAAGCCCTATTACAAGCGATTCCAGAGTTGGCTATCGGTCAAGAACGCTTGAACAGTTTACCTGGCGTAGTGCCCAGTCAATACGACCGTCCTAAAGGGTGTCTGCTATCACCCCGCTGCCCTTATAAACAACCTGAATGTGAAGTGCCGCCCCCCATATTACCGACCCCGAATGGTCGGGTGCGCTGTATACGGACAGACTTTCCTGCCCACACATCGACGACAATGCCACATTCTCACTCGGAACAAACGGGGAGCTCACTATGACCAACAGCCTAACTTCGATGCCTGACACTGAGACAACTCATGCTCAGACTGCACCCGCTTCTAAAGTGGTCTTAAAAGCAGATAACCTGCATAAGCATTACCCAGTCTCTCAAGGGCTAGGCAAACCAAAGGCTTATGTTAAAGCGCTAAATGGTATCTCTTTTGAATTACAAGCGGGCAAAACTTTAGCAGTAGTAGGTGAATCTGGCTGTGGTAAATCTACCTTAGCCCGACAACTGACCTTGATTGAACAGCCTACCAAAGGCGAGCTATATATCAACGGTGAAGGCACACCCCACTATAGCCGCCGTGCATTAAAAGAGTTGCGTACCGAAATTCAAATGGTTTTCCAAAACCCTTATGGTAGCTTAAACCCGCGTCATACCATTGGCTATCAGTTAACTGAGCCATTAGATATTCATACGAAACTGTCTACTGCGGAGAAGAAAGACCGTGTCCATGAAATGATGCGTTTGGTAGGTTTACGTCCTGAGCATTCAGGTCGCTATCCGCATATGTTTTCAGGGGGTCAGCGTCAACGTATTGCGCTGGCTCGGGCAATGATGTTGAATCCTAAAATCGTTGTGGCCGATGAGCCTACCTCAGCCTTAGATGTGTCGATTCAAGCTCAGGTGCTTAACTTGTTCATGGATCTACAAGATGAGTATCATACCGCTTATGTATTTATCTCGCATGATTTGTCCGTGGTACGCCATGTGGCAGATGACTTAATGGTGATGTACTTGGGTCAAGTGGTTGAGCATGGTCCTAAAGAGACCATCTATAATAACCCACAACATCCTTATACCATTGCTCTATTATCTGCCGCTCCTAGTATTGGTGAGCAGAAAAAAGAGCTTAAATTACATGGTGAGCTACCCAGTCCGCTAAACCCTCCTTCCGGTTGTGCCCTACATAAGCGCTGTCCTTATGCGACAGCCGAATGTAGTCAAGTAGAGCCAGAGCTTCGAGAATGGCAAGGTCGACTGGTCTCCTGCATCCGTTTGGAAGAGATTTACGCTTAATAATTTATGCTTAATATTGGTTTATTGGTATCAATCGAACATAAAAAACTCTGCCCATTGGCAGAGTTTTTAGTTATTTAACATGCGTAAATTACTTATGAGAAAAAAACTGGAGATAAATCTTGCCTCTTATCCCTATTTGAATGACGAACTAAATTATGAGAAGGCTTGAATGCCTGTAATAGCACGACCTAAGATAAGGGCATGCACATCATGCGTGCCTTCATAAGTATTTACTGCCTCAAGATTCATTACGTGGCGAATCACATGAAATTCATCACTAACTCCATTACCACCGTGCATATCACGTGCCACACGAGCGATGTTTAAGGCCTTACCACAGTTGTTACGCTTAATTATGGAAATCATTTCCGGCGCCGCATTGTGCTCATCCATCAAGCGGCCAACACGCAGCGCCGCTTGTAATCCTAAAGCAATCTCAGTTTGCATATCGGCAAGCTTTAGCTGTACTAGCTGAGTAGCTGCCAACGGACGGTTAAACTGTTTGCGATCTAAAGTATATTGACGAGCTGCTTTCCAACAAAACTCTGCTGCGCCCATAGAACCCCAAGCAATACCATAACGCGCTTTATTTAAGCAACCAAACGGACCTTTTAAGCCACGGATATCGGGAAAAGCGTTTTCTTCAGGGACAAACACATCGTCCATTACGATTTCACCGGTGATAGAAGCTCGCAGTGAGAACTTACCTTCAATCTTCGGTGCCGATAAGCCTTTCATGCCTTTTTCTAATACAAAGCCGCGAATTTCACCTTCATCGTCTTTGGCCCACACCACGAATACATCAGCGATTGGACTATTGGTAATCCACATTTTGCTACCTTTAAGCTGGTAGCCCCCGTCTACTTTTTTAGCACGAGTTTTCATTGAGCCAGGATCTGAGCCTGCGTCTGGGTCAGTTAAGCCAAAGCAGCCCACATATTCTCCTGAAGCTAACTTTGGCAGATATTTTTCTTTTTGTGCTTCTGTGCCGTAAGCCCAAATCGGATGCATGACCAAACTTGATTGCACGCTCATTGCCGAGCGATAACCTGAGTCTACCGATTCTATTTCTCTAGCAACTACGCCATAAGCCACATGGGACAAACCGGCACACCCGTAACCTTCAATAGTCATGCCTAAAAGACCTAACTCTCCCATTTTTCGCATAATATTTCGGTCGAATACTTCATGACGGTTGGCTTGTACAATACCAGGCATTAATTCTGTCTGACAAAAATCATGGGCTGATTTTTGTACTATTTGCTCCTCTTCAGTCAATTGATCACGTAGTAAAAAGGGATCTGACCAATCAAATGAAGGTTTATGAGTTCGGTTATTTGACATAACGTATTCCTTGTCTGTGTCTTAAAAATGAGTTAAATGTAGAACATTATCTATAAGAGCGAGAATAAAAAAGTCAGTTTATAACTATAAAAGACATTCTAAGCTAAACATACTGTAAGCATACTTGTTTGGCTAGATATTATCTAAAAGATATACAGTAATCAGATTTTGCTAATATTTATTTATTCAACTATTATATTCTATAATGCTGAACGGAAACGAACCATCTGTTTTAGACAGGGCCAATTTAGACAGTGCTAAGGTTGACTCTAGTAATCTGACTATCCCCTTTTACAAAGAAGGATTTAAAGAGATTCTATTAACTTTAAAAGTCTAAAATTAAAAAAAGAGCGGTCAGATAATTCTGACCGCTCTTTTTCAACTATTAAGAGTGATGGGTATCGTAAACTTCACCCAACCTACGGAATAGTCTAAGACCTATGAAACTAGGCTTTTCACCGCATCGACCACGGCTTCATCAGTAATACCAAACTCTTTAAATAGAACTTCAGCAGGCGCTGACTCACCATAAGTGGTCATACCAATGACTTTACCGTCTAGGCCGACGAACTTGTACCAGTAATCAACATGGGCTGCTTCTACAGCAACGCGAGCACGAATGCTTGATGGTAATACTGCCTCACGGTAATCGCTATCTTGAGCGGTAAATACTTCTGCACATGGCATAGAGACCACACGAACGCCCACACCTTGCTCGCTTAAGGTGTTATAAGCGTTCATCGCTAAGCTAACTTCTGAACCAGTTGCGATGATAATCGCTTGTAATTCAGACTGCTCTTTTGCCAACACATAACCCCCTTTAGCAATATTTGCCACTTGCTCGCTGTCACGCTGTTGATGAGGTAAGTTTTGACGGCTAAAGATTAGCGCTGAAGGATTATTTTTGGCTTTTAAAGCTTCTGCCCAAGCAGTGGCCGACTCTGTGGTGTCACAAGGACGCCAAGTATGTAAGTTTGGCGTGGTGCGTAAGCTGGTTAATTGCTCTACAGGTTGGTGAGTCGGACCATCTTCACCTAGGCCAATTGAGTCATGCGTATAAACATGAATAACGCGCTGTTTCATTAATGCGCCCATACGTACCGCATTACGGGCATATTCCATAAACATCAAGAAAGTAGCCACGTAAGGGATAAAGCCACCGTGTAACGCAATACCGTTAGCAATGGCCGTCATACCAAATTCACGAACACCGTAGTAAATATAGTTACCATCAGCGTCTTTCTCAATACCTTTGGCATCTTTAAACAGGGTTAAGTTTGATCCTGCTAAGTCTGCTGAGCCGCCCATAAGCTCTGGTAATAATGGCTGGAAAGTATTGATGGCATTGAAGCTGGCTTTACGGCTAGCTACGTTTTCACCCTGCTCTTGACACTGCTGGATATAAGCCTGCGCTTGCTCATCAAAGTCAGCAGGTAGTTCACCTTCTAGACGGCGTAATAGTTCTGCGGCAAGTTCTGGATAAGCTTTTTTGTAAGCTTCGAAATCTGCATTCCAGTTTTTCTCTAGCACATCACCCTTAGCTTTGGCATCCCAACCTTCGTAGATTTCATCATCTAAGTCAAATGGGGCATGGGTCCAAGCCAATTCACTACGGGTTAAAGTGATTTCGTCATCGCCTAATGGCGCACCATGGCTTGACGCTTTACCTTGTTTGTTAGGGCTACCCACACCAATGATAGTCTTACATATAATCAAGCTTGGTTTGCTGGTTTCTGCAATGGCTTCTTCGGTCGCTTTAGTGATGGCATCGGTATCATGGCCATCTACTTTAATCACTTGCCAACCATAGCTCTCAAAACGTTTTTGAGTATCGTCAGTGAACCAACCTTCTACTTCACCATCAATAGAAATACCGTTGTCATCATAGAAGAATACTAATTTACCTAGACCTAATGTACCGGCTAATGAGGCTACTTCATGGCTGATACCTTCCATCAAACAGCCATCGCCTAAGAAAGCATAAGTGTGGTGATCGATGATGTTATGGCCTTCACGGTTAAACTGAGCTGCCAAAGTTTTTTCAGCAATAGCAAAGCCCACAGCGTTAGCAATACCTTGACCCAAAGGACCAGTCGTTGTTTCAACCCCTGGGGTATAGCCTAATTCTGGGTGACCTGGCGTTTTTGAATGCAATTGACGGAAGTTCTTTAAGTCGTCAATGCTAACATCATAGCCTGTTAGGTGTAATAATGAATAGATTAGCATTGAGCCATGGCCGTTAGACAAGACAAAACGGTCACGGTTATGCCAGTTCGGATTTGCTGGGTTATGTTTTAAAAATTTACGCCACAATACTTCAGCAATATCAGCCATCCCCATTGGTGCGCCTGGGTGCCCTGAATTGGCCTTTTGTACCGCATCAAAAGAAAGCACACGAATGGCGTTAGCTAGTTTGCGTTCAGATATAGGTGTTGACATAAAAAATCCTAGGTTTTGGTGGTCTATTAAAACTAAATAATTTTTAGTAAACATTAGCAGGACAAGTCATCGATAATTCGAGATTTGTTCCGCTAAAATCAAGGGTGAACAAGGTAACTGTTAGTATTAAAAATAAGATTAAAAAAAGCTAATCCTTAAAATAAATTTGAAGCGGTAATGGTTTCAGCACCGCCCATAAATGGACGCAACACTTCAGGAATGGTGATACTGCCATCAGCATTTTGATGGTTTTCCATAATGGCCAATAAAGTACGGCCAACGGCTAAGCCAGAACCATTTAAGGTGTGCGCCAATTCTGTCTTTTTACCGTCTTTGACACGAGTACCCATACGGCGCGCTTGGAAGTCACCACAGTTTGAGCAGCTTGAAATCTCACGGTAGGTATCCTGACTTGGCAACCATACTTCAATATCGTAAGTACGTAGCGCACTAAAGCCCATATCGCCAGTACACAGTTTTACCACACGGTATGGCAGCTCTAACTGCTGTAAAATATACTCTGCTTGAGCAGTCATTTGTTCAAGTAACTCATCTGACTGCGCTGCTGTCGCAATGTTCACCATTTCAACTTTTTCAAATTGATGCTGGCGAATTAAGCCGCGCGTATCACGGCCGTGCGAGCCTGCCTCACTTCTAAAGCAAGGTGTGTGTGCGGTAAATTTAAGCGGTAATTTACTGGCTTCCAAACGCTCACCGCGTACCAAGTTGGTCATAGGCACTTCGGCAGTTGGGATTAAATAAAACCCCATACCATCGTTATTAGTGTGGTTGGTTAACTTGAACAAATCTTCTTCAAATTTAGGCAACTGACCCGTACCCTTTAAGCTATCAGAGTTCACAATATAAGGCACATAGCACTCGGTATAGCCATATTTAACGGTGTGAGTGTTTAACATGAATTGGATTAAAGCTCTGTGCAATTGAGCCAATTGACCCGTTAAAACATTAAAACGGCTGCCGGTTAACTTAGCAGCAGCAGCAAAGTCTAATTGACCTAAGCCTTCACCCACATCGGTATGGTCTTTGATTTCAAAATCGAATTGTTTTGGTGTGCCCCATTTACGGACTTCAACGTTGTCTTCTTCTGACTCGCCTTCTGGCACATCATCGGCTGGGATATTTGGGATTTGCAATGCTGCTTCATTGATTTTATCTTGTAGCGCTTTTAAGTCTTCTTCCGCTTTTTTGATATCACCACTGACTGCTTGCATCTCAGCAAGTAACTCACTGGCATCTTCGCCATTTTTCTTAAGCACACCCACTTGCTTCGCGCCAGCATTACGTTTGGCTTGTAAATCTTCAGTGATGACCTGTAGCGATTTGCGCTGTGATTCCATTTGCTGCCAAAAATCCATATCTAGCTCATAACCACGTTTGGCAAGCTTAGCTTTTAATTCCGTTAAATCTTGGCGTAATAACTTAGGATCAATCATGCGACACCTTTTATTGGGAGTGTAAGAACTTTTTTTAGAAAACTAATTTTTAAAACCTGGACAGAAACTTGAACATAACCACAATGGGGTAATAGCTTTAAGCACTACTTATGTTTGTTTTTAATCATCAAGCTAGGCAATGACAATCGTTAAAATAGCACTCGAAGTAAACCCTAAAATAATGTTGCCTATGATACCAAGACCGAGCATTTTTGACCACGGCAAAACGTCGATATGACCTGAAATTCGTTATAAAAGTATACAATTTTATAATTAGTCATAGCCAAACCGCTGTTTTCTACTCATAGATGCTGCCCTGCTGACTAAGGTCACTTTTTATTTTTATCGGACACGAAGCACATTTAAGCGTTTACTTCGGGGTTTAAAGTTCCAATTGCCCCCAGTTTTCGGTAAGATAGCACTGTCTCAATGACATCGTGCTATTACCCCCAACATGTCATTCTCATTTTATTTTTTGCCCAATTAACATCTTATCCGAGTAATTATATGGCTCTTTACCCTTACACCCTCCAACCTGTTGATATTAATTTGACTGAAGAAGAGTTTCATCAAGCACAATTTGAGTTATTTGAACAAACTAACCCCTCTTTCGGCTTAAAGAATATTAAAGTCAAAGAATGGATTATTATGGCCATTGTCGTAGCAGTTTCTATTGCTGGTCTTGTCTATGTCACAGGATACTCGACTTTTATATTTTACTTGATGCTTGTTTTGGTAGTGGTGTATTTATTGGTACGTACCATAGGCATGAAATGGTATGTCAAAAGAGAGTTTGAAAAACAAATGGCTGAGCAAGAAATGCCAGAGGAAATGAAGCAGTTAAAGCTTGGTGTACAGAAACACGGCTTAATCATGGCGATGCCCTCACCAAATGCTGGACTACAGGCCAATAAAGCCATGCGTGGCATGCAAATGCGTGGTGCAGCGACTCAGCAAGCAGTGATTCCTTGGACAGCGGTTAAAAGCTGGGAAGAAACCGATGACTACATCTTTATGCTGTTTGAGATGCAAGGTCAACAAGGCAGTCAAATTATCCCTAAACGTTTGAAAGCGCAAAAATTCCCTATTGATACGGTACGTACTCACTTACAAGAAGTTGTGCCTATTAGAGGTCTTCAACCTCAAGCCATTGGTCAATAAAAAGATAGCTGCTATTTAAGCAAAGCCTAGATGACACTTTATACAAAACGACCCATTACTTATACAAAATGACCCACTTCGGGTCATTTTTTTGTCACTGATTATCTGTAGAATGCAGTTTCTAACTTAAAATTATTGTTAAATTTAATGGTTTTAGTCCTGACGTTAAGTTTGATAATGAATCCAGTTAATAAACCTTATCATTTGTAAAACCTATTATAACTATTGAAACGTTATATTTAACTTATTATAAAAGCTTTGTTATTATAATAATCGTCAAGGGCAAAGGGGATAAGCCCAATTCATACCCCATATTAAAATACTAAATAAAAAGGATAATTATTATGAGTACCAATCAAATTGGTTTAGAAAAAAAAGACATGACCGCTGTAATCGAAAAATTAAATGGTCTACTTTCAAGCTATCACATTTTTTATATTAACGTGCGTGGCTATCATTGGAACGTGAAAGGTGAACATTTCTTCTCGCTACACCCTAAATTTGAAGAGTTGTACACCAGCCTACAACTTCAAATCGATGAAATTGCAGAACGTGTACTAACCCTGGGTGGCACACCACTTCATGCTTATAGCGACTTTGCTCAACATAGTTCTATTAAAGAAGACAAAGGCGTATTCAATGGTAACGAGTGTGTACGCGGTGTGGTTGCAGGCTTGCAAGAGCTTATCGAAGAGCAGCGTAATGTTTCTGCTACCGCAGCAGAAGCGGAAGACCAAGGCACTGCAGACCTAGTAGATGGCTATGTTCAAGAACAAGAAAAACTGGTTTGGATGTACAACGCTTTCTTAGGCTAATTATTTAGACACCTTGTTTAGATAACTTATTAGACAACTTGTATATAGAATCATCCATTTAACTTAGCCATAAAAAATCCCCCGTATATTACGGGGGATTTTTTTGTGTAACTCTTTCGCTTAGAACTTATAAAGTTATGAAGTTTACAGTAGGAAGAAATAAGCCCAACAAGCGACCACTAGTGACGATACGATATTTAATACCATACCCACTCGGACCATTTCAGACTGTTTGATCAGACCCGTACCAAATACGATGGCATTTGGTGGTGTGGCCACAGGCAACATGAAGGCACAAGAGGCGCCGATACCAATAATCATCACCAATACTTCAGTAGGTAGACCCATTTGCTCTGCAATCGCCACAAAAACAGGCACTAGTAACGCTGCTGAAGCAGTGTTTGACGCAAACTCTGTCAAGAAAATAATGAAAGCAGCAACCGCTAACATGACTAAGAATAAAGGCGTTGTCATCAGTGCGTTGGCCACAGTTTCGCCCATCACTAAAGAAGCACCAGAAGACTTCAATATGTTAGACAAAGCGATACCACCACCGAATAACATGAGCACGCCCCAGTCAGTGTTGTCTGAAACTTGTTTCCAAGATACCAAGCCAAAACTCACCACAGCCACTGCAGCACATAGCGCGATAATAGAATCAATATCAGCAATGTCTAGCATCTCACCCAGTTTATTACCAAATATCCAGCACAATGCCGTTGTTATAAATACGACGATGGTAATAATTCTTGGTGTGGTCCAAGGAATTTCAGGTTGATTCACGCTGCTGATACGCACATTTAAATTAGGTTTTAATACCAGATACATCGCACCTAATAATAAAGGCGTTAGTACAAATGTCAGGGGCAAACCAAACTTCATCCAATCCACAAATGAGATGTCTAATGCTTTGGCAGCAATAGCATTTGGCGGAGAACCAACAATGGTTCCTAGCCCGCCCAAACTTGCAGAATAGGCGATACCCAGCAGTACAAACACAAAGGTGCCACGGTCTTTTTGACGATCTACCTGTGACAACATACCAATCGCTAAGGGCAACATCATGGCCGCTGTTGCGGTATTCGATATCCACATAGAGAGCATTGCTGTGGCAAAGAATATCAGCACCACGGCGTTGCCTAATTTTCCACCAGACAAAGAGATTAATTTTAAAGCAATCTTTTCATCTAGCTTCTGCACATGTAAAGCAGCTGCTAACGCAAATCCCCCAAAGAACAGGTAGATAGTTGGGTTTGCAAAACTCGATAAGGCCGACTTGGTATCAAATTCTGGAATACCGATTGCCACGCCGACAATGACCACCAGAATGGCAGTAATGGTGACATGCAATGCTTCAGTTAACCATAGCATCCCGATGAACACCAACATCGCCAAGCCCTTATTGACATCGGTTTCAAAAGGTAGAACATTAAAAAGTATCAAACTAATGACAGCCGCAATAGCGGTAATAATCAGACCTTTTCCTGTTCCTTTAGGAAAAGTATCGGTAAATAGGTACTCATTACCATCATGGGGTAGATGGCTGTCTAAATTGTCATTAGCACCCGGTGGCGGGGTCGGTTTCATATTAGACTGTGACATACAATGTCCTTATAAAAATTACTCATAACACGTGTGAGAAATACTATTAGATAACCTCTAAAAAATAAGAGGTTATTAGCTTTTGTGTCAAATAGACCGTAAATATTTACTATAATAATTAATTATTGTAATTTTGATAGATTAAAAAGTCACTAAACATTTCTAAAAAGTTACTATTATGAGTTATGGTATGTGACTCAAACCATAGGTGATATCAAAATCGACTAAAACTTAAGCGTGGCTCGATAATAAAATTTAAGATTAATGCCAAGCATAAAACGATAAATATAAGGAGGTCCTTTGACTACGGATTCAAGACACCAGGCGCTGCATAAGCAGAATAGCCATCACTGGGCCGAAGGGTTCAAAAGAAGCCTCCCAGTCGCCATGGGATATTTACCTGCTGGCATTGCTTTCGGTGTGCTTGCTCAAGTAGCCGGTATTCCGGTGTGGGCGACAATTATGCTGAGTGTCGTGCTTTATGCTGGCGCTGCTCAATATGCGTGTCTGCCGATGCTCAGCGCAGGCTTACCTATTGGCAATATTGCCACCAATATTGCCGCGATTAATCTACGTCATGTGTTTTATGCCATGCCTTTGTTGCAGTCTTTGCCTCACAACAAGTTGGCCAAAACCTATTGTCTATTTGCTCTTACCGATGAAACTTTTTCAGTAATGACCAGCTTGCCACAGCAATCGCGACAAGCATTGATGCTGCCCATAAGCTTGTTTAATCAAATGTGGTGGGTAGTAGCGGGTGCTATTGGGGTGCTAATCGGCAGTACACTAAGTGATTTGATCCCGCATTTAGACTTTGCACTGGTCTGTCTATTTGCCATATTAGCGTATGAGCAATTTCAAAGTATCAAACGTTATTTTCCAATCGTTATTGCCATCGTATCACTGGCTATCGCCTCATTATTTACCGATAACTGGCTATTATTAATGGCGATTACCATTTGTATGATTTTGATTTTAGGTCGTGGATTTTGGATAGAACGCACTGTGACAGGAGTCAATAATGACCAGTAGTTATCTTATTTTGGCAACTTTGGCGATGGCTGGTGTCACTTTCATTACTCGTGCCCTTCCCGCTTTAATCCCTAGAAAGCTGCTCGACACCCCTTGGCTACATAGACTGAATGAAAGTCTGCCTCTATCCGTCATGGTATTACTAATTTTAACCAGTCTCTCCTATAAGGACGTGTCAGCCTCGACCGGCTTTAATAGTCCTGAGTTGCATTTATTACTGGCTCAAATTGGGGCGCTGATTTCGGTGTTGCTTATTTACCATCTCAGTCGCCAGTTATTAATCAGTATGATTGTGGGTATTGCCGCCCTTAATGCGCTACTTTGGCTATTTAATGGAACATTGGGCTAATCATTTTATTTATTAGGTTCATAAACTCAAAGACTCTGAAGGTTAGTGGCTTGGAAAATTAGTGGCTTGGAAAGTCAGTGACTTAGAAAATCTGTGGCTTAGAAACACAATTGAACCTATCAAACTAAAATTTTAGTTTGTAAAACCCCTTAAATTATTAGTCATCCATAACCTTTGTTTCTATAAACGCTCAAAAGTATTTTATCGACTCAATTTTTAGAATATCTATGCTATGGTATGAGTCTTATTACCAGTTACCTTGATAATAGGAAAAAAATAAGCATGAACTCCTCTACTAGAAATGAACATGATTTACTTGGTGAACGTGATATTCCTTCAGATGCCTACTATGGTATTCAGACTTTACGTGCCTATGAAAACTTTAATATTAGTAAAGTACGCTTGCATCAATTCTCTCCCTTCATTAGAGCATTTGCTACAGTTAAAAAAGCAGCAGCCATTACCAACCATAAAGTTGGCGTTCTAGATGAAGCCAAAAAAGAGGCGATTGTCGCCGCTTGTGATGACTTAATCGCAGATAAGCTACATGACCAATTTATTATTGATATGTTCCAAGGCGGTGCAGGCACGTCGACCAACATGAACGTCAATGAGGTTATTGCCAACCGTGCTTTGGAAATTATGGGGCATGAAAAAGGCGAATATCACTACCTACACCCTAACAACCATGTGAACTTGTCTCAGTCTACCAATGACTCTTATCCTACGGCACTGAAACTTGCCTTAGACTTCTATTGTGAGCGTCTATTGAGCAAAATGGACCTGTTGATTGAAAGTTTCTTAAATAAAAAAGAAGAGTTGGGCCATAGATTAAAAATGGGACGCACCCATTTGCAAGATGCGGTACCTATGACTGCAGGCCAAGAGTTCAATGCTTTTGCCACCATGATTAAGGCGGAGAAGAAACGTATTGAACAGGTACGTGAGCTGCTTTATGAAATTAATATGGGTGCCACCGCTATTGGTACGGGTATTAATGCGCCGACTAACTACCCTCAAACTTGTGCTGAAGTATTAAGAGAGCTCACCGGTAAGCCTTACTATACCTCTGACGATTTGGTTCAAGCCACCCAAGACACTAGTGCCTATGTTGCGTTATCGGGTAATTTGCGTCTGTTAGCCACTCGATTATCAAAAATCGCCAACGATATCCGTTTGCAGTCTTCAGGCCCTCGTGCTGGTCTGGGTCAATACCGCATTCCTCAAATGCAGCCTGGTAGCTCGATTATGCCAGGTAAAGTGAACCCCGTTATCCCAGAAGTGGTGAACCAAGCTTGTTTCCATATTATGGGCATTGACCATACGATCGCTACGGCTTCTGAAGCCGGTCAGCTGCAGCTCAACGTATTTGAACCAGTAATGGCTTTCAACTTATTCACCGGCCTTGTGATGTTAAGTAATATTTGTGAGACGTTTGCCACTCGCTGTATTGATGGTATTGAAATGAATGAAGACTATTGTCGTCAGCAGGTGTTAAGTAATATTGGTCTGGTAACCGCACTAAACCCTCACTTGGGCTATGAAGTATCTACCCGTATTGCCAAAAAAGCACAAGAAACCGGCGGTAGTATTTACAATATCGTTTTAGAAGAGAAGCTGTTGGATCAGGAGACTTTAGATCAGATCATTTCTCCTGAAAACATGGTATATCCATTGCTAAAACAAAATGCTGAAGGTTAGTTATTTGCTGTTAATAATTCAATACTAACTATAAGGTGGGAGAGTTAAAATTAGAGGGTAGACAAACTTCATATTGATAATTTTTCATTTTTTAAGTAGCCTACTTTTTTTAACTCCCCTCAAGGAACGATTCATGAAAAAATTATTAGCAGTTTCAGCCATGATGGCATCTATAGCATTAACCGGCTGTGCCGCTACTGGCACTACTGCTGATGCAAGCAATACTGTGGGTACTGCCACCAACGTAGGTATGAATATCTTCAGAACAGCGGTAGATGCACAGTGCCGTAGTGAGCTTGAAAAGCAAAATGCGTGGCGTATTGCACGAGTGGCCATGAACTCTGAGCAAGAAGAAGTGGCAAAAACTAAGATTTGCGGCTGTGTCAGTGAGCAAGCACCTCAGCAAATCACTGTGGTAGATATGACCAATGCTGCATTAGACCCTCAATACCGTGCACAGTTGGTTACTAAGGTTGTGGCAAAATCTCTGCAGACTTGCTACGCTAGTTTTACCAAATAGAGTCCAAACTTGTTAGCGTTAATAGCGTATGACTGCATAGCGTAAAAGCCAGTGGCGTACGGATTAGTTAGTCGCTCATCAATTAGGTCTACTTCGTTTATATGAATTAGCCTTAGATTTAGACCAATAAAAAAGAGGGGGAATACTCCCCCTCTTTTTTTATGCGCATAACCTTTTAAGTTATCACTAAATAGTTCATTAGACAACTCATTCAATAGGCCACCAAATAGCTTGTTAAACAAGCAATCACTAAGCCGCCCTTAAGCAATCAGCTCTGCCTCTTTTTGCTGTTGCGTAAATCTATGCTGAACCTCTATATTCGCTAAATTATAATCAGAGAGCTGCTGATGCAAATTAACCACATCACCCATAATTAATAAAGCGGGTGTCGGTAACTTTGCCAGTAATTGCTTAGCTGCAATGTCATCAAGTGTGCCAATCAAAACCTGTTGTGTCGGCAGACTGGCATGGCTTACCACCGCAAAAGGAGTATCTCCCGATCGACCTGCTCGTATTAACCCATCAGTTAACCCCGCTAAGCGATTCAATCCCATATACAACACTACTGTTTGCGTCGGGTCCAACATTTCACTGAAGTCTTCATTGGGACAATTGGTCTTTTTGAAGGCAGTTACGAACTTGACCGATTGAGCACAGTGACGATGTGTTAATGGAATTGAGCTACTACTGGCCGCGGTAATACCTGGAATAGACTCAAAATATACACCGTTTTCTACGACAGTTTGTAATTCTTCCCCGCCTCTACCAAAAATAAAAGGATCTCCGCCTTTTAGACGCACCACGCATTTCCCGGCTTGAGCATGGGTCACCAACAGTTGATTAATCTGCTCTTGTGGTAGCGCATGATTATCACAGCGTTTGCCGACAAAAATTTTGGTTGCTTGTTGAGAGCACATATCTAAGATATCTTCGGAAACCAAGCTGTCATAAAGTACGACATCCGCCTGTTGCATTATCCGATAAGCTTTTAGGGTAAGCAGCTCAGGATCACCAGACCCGGCGCCCACCAGATACACCACCCCTTTTTTGGCTTGTTTTACCTTATCTTCCGCTTTAATTATGGGTAATTCATTGCCATAGTCATAAGGTGTTAAAGGTAGCTTTGAGCGACCCTTTATTACCTGTGCAGAATTTAGGGTCGAAATATCAAAATGGGTCATGCTTGGTGTGCTCCTGGCATCATGTATTTTAGCAACCGGCTAATTTAACTGTTGTTTCACTCAGTTCTAAACCGTGCTGATAACCAAGACGTTGCAAATGACATGCCAGCGTTACTCTTTATCTTCAAATCAAACTAGGATAATCCTACCATTTAAGCCAGCTCTACTGTTTTATCGGAACGACATTGTTTAATAAGCTCATTGATTTGACCCACACAAGAGCCACAATTAGTGCCTGCCTGACATAATTTACCAACGCTAATGGCATCATCACATTCCTCAGAGGTAATGGCATTAATAATGGTATTTTCACCCACACCCATACAAGCACAAACTAACGGGCCTGGGTCAACATAGCCACTAGCGGGTTTACCGGCCAGTAGCCATTTCACAGAAGGTACGTCACTTAAATCAGCAAAGCAGCTATTCAGCCAATGTATACTAGGCAACTGTTCCGATTGCGGTGCAATGTACACTGCCAGCATTAGCTGTTCTTCTAGTTGAGCAGAAGACGACGCCAATTCTATGGCAGCAGGTTGACGAACGACATAGCGTAATTGCTGAGCGGCTTCATAAATCATAATGCTAGTGTCAAGCTCAGCCCACTCATCATCTAATCTATCAGGGCTATGAGACTTATCTAGCTTATCTAGGTTATCCAATTTATCTGAGCTATATAAGTTTTCTGAATTAGAACGCTGATGTGTGCTCACAACCGACGCGACAAACTGCTGCCAAAATTCGGCGGTCAACCAAGCGTCGCTCATCTGCTCAGTACCAGTGGCTAAATTAATTAAGATACTGTCTTGCTGACGACTGATACTCCATATTAAATTAGGCACCGATACTGCTGCCTGTGATTGATCAGACGTCAATTCAGTAAGTTGACGCAACTGCACCAAGGCAGGAGCTAGCCATTCAGGATGCACCAAAATACGGCCAACTGATTTTATAGGCAATGGCTGAACTACTATGACCGAATTTTTTAATTCAGGTTGTGCCGATAGGGGATCAACTTTAGTGGGAATAAGCGTCCCCACTCGTGCCAAGCTGGCAAAGGCATCACTCCAATGCATCGGCATAAAGCTATCGCCTAGACGCATGTCTTCGCTAACCTCTACTTGAGCCACTACCGTTGAGCACTCTGTTACTTGCGTGGTGTCCGCTTTAATCGAAACAAAATCATTATTATCAACCCCCAAAGCCTCTGCATCTTGAGGATGTAAAGTCAAAGTCGGTACAGTCTGTTGTTGATTCAACTTTGGTGCTAAAGCAGTCCGCGTCATGGTATGCCATTGGTCACGCAGTCTACCGGTAATTAAGCGTAGCTTTAAACCGTCATCAACATTCTGGGTTAAACCCAGGCCTAGGGTGTTTTTTTTAGTTTGTTTTTCAGCCTTAGACTTTGTTTTATTATTATCGTTGATAGGGGAAAATCTATTAACAGCACTAGCCTGTTGTGGCGGGGTAATGGCAACTAGCTTAGGCTTGGCATGCTTAAAATCAGGGTCAATGATATTAATATGCTGCCCACCCCATTGCAGAGGACTCATAGAGTCGTAAGGTTGATTGTGTTTTTCTAGTTCAGCCATTAAATCTAACTGTCTTGGATATTTGATGTTTTCATGACTGGTTAATGCGGCATGCTCTAAGAAAATTTCACTAGGTTCAGTATAATCAAACCCTTTAAATCCCATACGTTTTGCCACTTGTGAGAAAATCCACCAATCTGGCTTTGAGTCGCCTACGCCTGATACAAGACAACGCTGACGAGATATTCGACGTTCAGAATTGGTTACTGTGCCTGATTTCTCACTCCAAGATTGCGCCGGCAAGACAATATCAGCACAGCGTAAGGTATCACTGTCTTTAGAGCATTCAGAGACGATTACCAAATCACAGGCCGCTAAGGCTTGGCGAAACTTATTTGCCTCAGGTAGGCTCACTACAGGATTGGTAGCCACAATCCAAATCGCTTTTACTTTTCCATCAAGGATGGCATCCGCTACATCGCAAGCCTTAACCCCTACCTTAGGCGCTATGGGTTGGGGTGATTGCCAAAACTTACCCACTGACTGACGATGCTCTTTAATATCTAACTGTAAATGGCCAGCCAGTAGATTTGCCAATGCCCCTACTTCACGCCCGCCCATAGCATTCGGTTGACCCGTCAATGAAAAAGGACCTGCACCTTTTTTACCAACGCGGCCTGTCAGCAGATGGCTATTGATAATAGCATTCACTTTATCAGTGCCACTACTAGACTGATTCACTCCCATGCTAAACGCTGTTACTGTTTTGTCATTGGCGGCGACCAACTTGTAAAACTGCTCAATCTTTTCAGCATCTAGCTGGGTGGCTTTAGCAACCGACTCTATGTCCCATAAATTAGCAGCAGTCACTGCCTGCTCTACGCCATCACACTGTGAGGCATATTCAGAATCGGTGCAGCCATTTTCTTCTAAGTATTTAAGCAAACCATTATATAAGTGAGTATCAGTACCAGGCGCAATGGGCAAATGCAAATCGGCAAATTCGCAAGAATCAGTCCGTCTCGGATCAATAACGATTAATTTTTTATTAGGGTTTTCTTGTTTGGCTTGCAAAAATCGACCAAACAAAATGGGATGGCACCACGCCATATTAGAGCCGACTAGCACCAATAAGTCACAGGCTTCAAAATCGGTATAACTACCCGGTACTAAATCGGCACCAAAAGCTCTTTTATGACCGGCAACCGCCGACGACATACACAGGCGAGAATTTGAATCAATATTATTACTGCCGATAAAGCCTTTCATCAGCTTATTGGCCACATAGTAATCTTCAGTCAGTAGCTGACCAGACACATAGAACATCACACTTTCTGGCCCATGTTTTGCGATAGTATCACTTAAGCGACTGGCCACATCGTCCAAAACAGTATCCCAATCTGAGCTTTGCTGATTAAGACTATTAGCCGATGACTTAGGCTCGATTGATCGAGCCGCTTGAGTTGACTGCACCAACTGCATGCTAGCTTTTTTGTTTTGATAATAAGGTTGAGTTAACCGGCGCTCAGTCCCTAAAGTCTCGGCCAGATTACTGCCCTTAGAACACAGCTTACCAAAATTGGCAGGATGCTCTGGATCACCTTTTACACTCACCTGTCCTGTCATGTTATCTATAGTTGCCAATACGCCACAGCCCACACCGCAATAAGGACAAGTGGTGCGTACCGTCCGTTTCGACTCAAACTCTGAGTGAGAGTCGGAAGTATCGCTAGGCAAAGTTAAAGTAGCTATACTGTCTGGGATATTCGGGCTATTAAAACTTGCTTTGGCTTTAGGCTGGCTGGTTTGGCTATTTTTGATAATATTCTCGCTATTTTGTAGTGATATCTGCTGGTAGAACACTTATAAAACTGAAACTTAGGTACGCTATACATTGTATTTATTGCCTGCATTAAAAGGCATCTTGTTCTGGTTAAGCCACTTCATCATCACTTGGTTGATTGTCGGCTTTAATCACCGACTTAGGCTTCTCATTAAGCGCTGTCGCAGAATTGGTCACTGGATCAACGGCTATACTTTCCTTATCTTCAGCTTGTTGATCCAATAATGATTGGCAATAAGCAGCCCCAAAGATCAAAGCGTCTTTAAATTCAGAAACATCAATTTGTTCATTAATCAGCTGACTATAGAAGTTACCATCACTGGTCTCTCCATACAGTACAGCCCCTATCAACCGATTATCTTTTAGGTAAAGACAATGGTATTGATCGCTATTCACCTGACGATAAATAATTTGTTCAATAGACGCTAATTCTGACTCATCAAACTCAATTTTTCCTGATGAAAAGACGGCAATGCCAGATACTTTAAGTTTTAATGATAAAGGGGTGCTAACAAAAGGTGGCCACTTTGATTTTGATGCTTGCTGAGTCAATACGGCGACGAGAGTACCAACATGCTGATTGACTGAGGACACCATGCCGAAAAGTTCCTCATTAATTTCTATACACTCGCCTATGGCATAGACATTTTGACAATTGCTGTGCATATATTCGTCTACCACAATACCTCGATTAACTTCTATACCACTATCTTCAGCTAGTTGGGTGTTGGGTATAATGCCCACAGCCATAACGATAAAATCAGCAGGTAACGTTCTGCCATCTTTAAGGCTTAGTCCTGTCACTTCATTGCTAGCATTCACTTCAATACCCGTGGTCATCGCCGAAACTTCCAAACCCACTTCTCTACGAGCAAGCTCTTGTTGCAGCATTAATGCCGCAGGCAAGTCCAACTGGCGATTGAGTACAAAATTATCAACATGTATCACGGTCATGTTCGCCCCTTGTGATGACAACGCACAAGCCGCTTCTAAACCCAGTACACCGCCCCCAATTACCAATCCCGTTTTACCCTGCTTAGCATAGTCAGTAAGTACAGTCACATCGGCGACATCTCGAAAAACGTGTACTCCTTTGGCCTCATGATTTGTAAAAGGAATGACTCGGGCAGTTGACCCTGTTGCGATAACCAGCTTGCCATAGTCGATCCTCTGCCCATTATCTAAGGTCAGCGTTTGATTATCAGTATCTATACGCTCGACTTCTACACCTGCTAATACAGTTATACCCAAGCGTTCATAGTCACTCTTGTCATATAAATAAGTCTCCTCAAACGAGGTCTCGCCTGCTAAGACCGGTGATAACATAATTCGGTTATAGCCCACTTCAGACTCTTTACTAATCAAAGTAATCTTAGGACTTTCGGCAGTAGTCTGTTGTTGCCACGTAGTGGCTAACTGAATCGCCAAACGACTGCCTGCCATCCCTGCCCCCACAATGACTACCTCATTTGACAAGTCGCTTAAGTTTGATAAGTCGCTTAGTGATTGACTTAATGAATCGCTTAACGAACTGTCTAATGATAGGCCATTAAATTGATCTGCTAGAGATTGCGACTGCGCGATGGTGCGGGCGTTGACTGGAGCTGGCATGAGAGACCTTAGCCACTGAGGCGGCGATTGAAATAGTCATCACCAATTATTTTTCTCAACCTACTTAGTTATCGGGCTCAAACGCGCTCCATAAACTAGCTGGTGGGTAGAAACTTAATCAGTAATAAAACAATAATTACACTCTGTACCAAGCAAATGCCGTGCCATACCAATAAAGGATTTCTTTTGATCAGCGGTTCTGGGTCGGATAAAGAAGCACTATGATCTGGATTAAAATCTTGTAAAAATTCTCCAATCGCTTGATGACGAACGTTGGTATTACGATGAAGAGCACGCAGTAAGGCTTGCTGACTGGTGGCTGGGACTTGTTTTTGATTCAGTAAACGCGAGGGTACGACCAAAGCATCAGAGGCAGACATGAGCATTTGTGAGGTAAATGGCCGGCTACCTGTGAGTAACTCAAAGCCTATGACTGCAATCGAAAATAAATCAGAGTGCACTCCTTTAGGTGCATCTGTGTAGTATTCTGGTGCAGCGTAATGCAGATCGCCAACTGGTGGCCGAGTATTGTCTTTTAGGATAGAGGATGCCACTGACCCAAAATCAATCAGCTTTACTGCCCCTGATTTGGTTAATAATAAGTTCTCTGGCTTAATATCCTGATGCAATAGATAATTGCGGTGCATTACCCGCACTGCCATCCCAATTTTGGTCAATAAATCATGGGTTTGCCACACATCGCAAGGACCATTTCGATCCATAAAGGCGCGCAGACTCTCGCCTTCTATATATTCGGTAAGGTGGTACAAATAGGTTGAGCTGGCAGGTACGGGGTAATAGCGTAATAAACCTGACTCACCCAATGCAGAGCCCCCCATTGACTCAGTAGGGTCGATTTGATTATAAGCGGGCTCACCTGCCCGCCTGTGTCTTGATAGACTTAATCCAATTTTGCGTTCTTTCAAAAAGCTACGCAGATACTCTCCATCCTCGACCGTTCTTAGGCTGGGAGACTTTAGGACATACTCTTGTCCTGCACTGTCTTCTACCAAATATACTTCACTACGGGCCGTCCGAGCAATAATAGCTTTTACTTCAAAGCCATCAATACTGTCATTGACCTGTAGCCCTGTGGGCAGCTTATATTGTACTGGTACATTACTGTCATTATCGTCCTCGGAGAACAGGCTGCTGTCCTGACTTGGCTCATCAACACTCATTGAGCTATCTATGTTCTTTAAGCTGGATGTGCCTTTATCTTTATCTTTATCTTTTCGAGTATTCTTTAGCTTAATGCTTGAGGAAAGACCCATACCGAGCATAATAATAGTTAGATTATCATTACTGCCCTCTTGATAGGCATGGCGACAGAATTGCTCACTCAAATCCCATTTTTTAAGAAGGTTCCAATTGGGAGTATTTTCTAATTGGGTAGCAGCTGCACTAAACTCAAACTGCATGTCAACAGGATTAAGATGTTCATAAACGCCATCGGTCATTAGGGCTAAATATTCGTTTTGGTGCAGGGTAAACACTGTTTGCTGTAAATCAACGCTGGTATCTGCCCCTAGAGCTGCCGATAATGCCCCTTTATCTTGCCCATGATGGATACGATGGTCTTCACTGAGCACCGTAGTTCTATCTACGCTCAAACGGTAGATGCGCGAATCACCAGTATGAAACAGATAAACCCTATCACCAATGCACAGCACACCAGATAGCGTTGACAATAAAGGGGCAACCCGCTCATAAGACTGCGAAAAGTACATTGCGTCATTCGCTTTAATGACTGCTGACTTGATAATGCCTGCCACACTTTCATCATCAAAAATGACTTTAAAACTTTGCTCATTAAATTGTCGTGTTTCTACCACAGCTTGATGTTGTAAACGAATCAAGCCCTTAATAACATGCTCGGCCACAGTCTCAACCGCCAATTTACTCGCCTGTTTGGGAAACTGGCAGGCACTGACCCCATCTGCCAAAACAGCAAGTACCGGCAACTGCTCTGGTCTAAGCTTAATTTTGGGGCTATGGGCTTGATTGTCCTGTTGAATATGGTCTAATTTGTCCTGTTCAATCTGTTCTAAATAGCTTAATAAACAGGTGGTAATCAATAAACTGTCTTGATTTTCAGACTTACGTCCTGCCATGGTATAAAAATCAAACCACCAACCTGTTGATTGTTGGTGTTTTTGATTTGGTTTAATAGACTTAATGGGCTCATTAGTTTTGCGTTCGGGGTTATTAACAGTCGTTTTAGAGACAGGTAAAGCGGTACTAGTAGCAGTTTTTTTATTCGGTTCATTCGATAAGAGCTCTATAGTGGGCACTTTTATTCCTTATTAAAATTTGGCAATATCGCTCCGTCATCCATAACTTTTTTATTGCTTAAAAATTTCAGCTAAAAAGCAGTTAAGGTATAAAGCTTACTGTAAACTTTATACCTTAAAATGTAGCGCTCAATAAGCTTGGATAAGTGATCTATCCAGACTTAGCCAGCTGAATAGTCTTTAAATTAAGTCACACTAATTTCAGCAAAGCTACCATCTGGCATCTCTTCTACGATGACACCTGAAGGTTCTTTTAATAAAAATAAAGCTAAGAAACCAATCACTGCAGTAGCGGCAATAACCATAAAGAACACTTGATAAGACACTAAGCTTAAAACCGTTAAATAGACCACAGAGCCTACGTTGCCATAAGCACCGGTCATGCCAGCGAACTGACCTGTCATACTGCGTTTAATCAAAGGAATAACCGCAAATACTGCGCCCTCACCTGCTTGCACGAAGAATGAACAAAACATAGTAATAAGCAACGCCAAAGCGATCGGCCAAGTCGAGTCAACCATTCCCATTAAGAAGTAACCAATGGCCAGACCGGCTGTCAAAATAAGTAGCGTGCTTTTACGACCAAAACGATCACTTAACCAACCGCCACCTGGACGAGACATTAAATTCATAAAGGCATACGAAGATGCTAATAGACCCGCAGCAACCACGGATACTTCAAAAGTTTCTAGATAAAAAAGCGGTAACATTGACACCACGGCCAACTCAGAACCAAAGGTAGCAAAATATAAAATGTTTAACACGCCGACTTGTTTGAAATCATAACGCTGTGCTTCTGGTACTTCTGTGGTGAATACTTCTTTGTTAAATCGATAGCTACTCACAAACTCATAAACATACAGTAGCGCTAAGCCAATGTAGATAAAGTTTACCGCTGTCTGACTCAATAAACTAACACCAGTGGGTGACAGCTTCCAAGCCAGTAGCGCCAAGGCTAAATACATAGGAAGTTTGAACACCATCATTAACCAGAAATCACCTTTAGAGGTTACCCCCATCGCACCAGACTTCTTAGGTTTAAAATAAGTTGAGCCCTTAGGTGTGTCGCGTACGAATTTGTAAAATAAAATACTGTATAGACCCATAACGACGCCTGAAGTGGCACAAGCATAGCGCCAGCCTTCATCCCCACCAAACCAAGCCGCAAAGCCAATCGCCAGTGTCGGTAATAGCATTGCTGCTGCTGCTGAACCGAAGTTACCCCAACCGCCATAGATGCCTTCTGCAGCACCTAATTCGCTGGCAGGAAACCAGTCACTGATTAAACGAATACCTACCACGAAGCCTGCCCCAACGAAGCCTAAAATGAAACGTGATAAGGCAAGGGTTGTATAGTCTTGGGCAAACGCGAACGTAAAACAGGGAATTACTCCGAGCGCTAAAATACAGGTATAGACGATCCGTGGTCCAAACTTATCGGTTAGCATCCCGATAATAACGCGAGCAGGAATGGTTAAAGCCACGTTTAAGATAAGTAAGGTTTTAACTTGTTGCTTGGTTAAATCCAGAGTTTCTCCAATAGCGGAAAGAAAAGGGGCATGGTTAAACCAAACGAAAAAGGTAAGGAAAAAGGCCATCCACCCTAAATGTAGGATTTTATTTTTACCAGCAAAAGATAAGACATTGAGCTTATCTTTTGTGGGTGGTACGGGGGTTGCAGACGACATACTTGCTTCCTTTTATGAAATAAATTGTCTGTGTCTCCAAATAAAAACAGACTTATTTACATTAAATTAGACCTTAAAATATAAGAAAAATAAAATATAACTTAATGTTTACTTAATAAGGTTGTTGCAAGCTACGTGCCATGTATTTGTTATTTAGATAAATTTTATAGTTAGCTATTTATTTTATCGTTAACTCTTTAAAGAAGATTTAATGCTTTGCTCTGAAATAGCCCTTATATGACAATTTAATTTTATTAAGCACCAAATTAACGCCTTTCATAAAAAAACATCCAACTCCCTATCAAGCTATTGCTTCCTTTTATAAGAGAACATTTAGGGTGTTTAATGATGTCCAATACAAAAAATATGAACATTTACCACGAATGCTTATTAGCTATATAAGCTCATTGGCTGCCTTTCCCCATAGGGTTGGGTTAATTATTTCTGTGTTGTTGTTCGATCAAACCTATCCTTTTTACTTATTGTTTTAAAAAGAATCCTTTAAAAACAATATGTGATGCTTGGCATGATTATTGAATGTATTACGGTAGGCACTAAGTAGTCGGCTTTTTTAAAGGGTCCTTCCCTAGCCTGCTACCTGACACCCATCTAAAGGAATAATCATGAGTAAGGCAGATATGAATAAAACAAACAGCAAAGATAAAGCCAATTTAATAGTGGTTGGTAATGGCATGGTTGGTCATCATTTTGTAGAGAAAGCAATTGAACTTGGCTTAAATAAAAAATATGACATTCATGTCTTTGCTGAAGAAGACCGCCCCGCTTATGACCGTGTTTATTTATCGAGCTACTTTGAGCACAAAGATGCTAGCAAACTAAACTTGGTGGACATGGCTCACTATGATGCCACAGGCATTAAGCTTCATCTTAATAAACGAATCGTTGACATTAACAGTGACACACACAGCATCACTGTGGAAGGCGGAGAAAGTATTTCCTACGAGAAACTAGTATTGGCCACTGGCTCTTATCCTTTCGTCCCACCTATTGAAGGTGGCAATCACTCACATTGTCACGTGTACCGCACTATCGCCGACTTAGATGACATTCTTACCACGGCAAACAAACCCAACGTTAAAAAGGGCGTGGTTGTCGGCGGTGGTCTATTGGGGTTAGAAGCCGCCAAAGCTTTGGTTACTTTAGGTCTTGAAACTTATGTGGTCGAATTTGCACCTCAGCTTATGGGAGTCCAACTAGACCCAGCTGGCGGTGAGATTCTAAAGAAAAAAATCGAAGCGTTGGGCGTAACCGTACTGACTGGTAAAAACACTCAAGAAATTATTCATAATCGTAGCGTTTCCTTAAACCATGACATCCATCAAAAAGATGTCCAAGATGAGGTACATCTCGATAAAGGCACCTTCTTAACTATGAAGTTCACTGATGATACGGAGCTTAATACAGACCTTATTTTGTTTAGTGCCGGCATCCGTCCGCAAGATGCCATAATGAAAAACAACCCTGAGTGCGGTGTTACCTTGGGCGGCCGCGGTGGTATTTTAATCAATGATTTTTGCCAGACCAATAATGAAGATATTTACGCCATCGGTGAGTGTGCGGTTTGGGACAATAAAATCTTTGGCCTAGTAGCGCCTGGATACACCATGGCCAGTATCTGTGCCGCTCAAATAGCGGGTGATACTGAGCAAACTTTTACCGGTGCTGATATGAGCACCAAGCTTAAACTTATGGATGTCGATGTCGGTAGTATCGGTGATGCTCACGGCAAAACTGAAGGTAGTTTAAGTTATGTCTATCAGAATCCTAACGAAGGAATTTATAAAAAGCTGGTCACCAATAGCGATAATAAAAAGCTATTGGGCGCTGTCATGGTCGGTGATACCGAAGACTACAATAATTTATTGCAGTTGTTTTTAAATGATATTGACTTGCCTGCTCATCCCGAAAGCCTAATATTACCTAATGTTGAAAAGCCCTCTATGAGCGTTGATAACCTTCCCGATACAGCCACCATCTGTTCTTGCTTTAATGTTACCAAAGGCGCTATTTGTGGCGCGGTCAATGAGGGTGCTTACTCAATTGCTGATGTTAAAAGCGGTACTAAGGCCGGTACCGGCTGTGGGGGCTGTGCCCCAATGGTAAAAGATGTCTTGGCGCATCAGCTTACCGAGCTAGGTTTTGAGGTCAATAATGATCTGTGTGAGCATTTTGCTTATTCTCGTCAAGAGCTTTATAGCTTAGTAAGAGTACAAGGTATTAAAACCTTTGATGAACTATTAACTGAGCACGGTAGCGGCCGTGGCTGTGAGATATGCAAGCCTGCTGTGGCCTCTATCTTATCGTCATGTTGGAACGATTATGTCCTAAAGACAGAGCTTGCTCCACTGCAAGAGACCAACGATTATTACTTAGGCAATATCCAGAAAGATGGTACCTACTCAGTTGTGCCCCGTGTGGCTGGTGGTGAGATTACCGCTGATAAACTTATTGTATTGGGTCAGGTCGCCAAAGATTTTAATCTTTATACCAAAATAACTGGTGGACAGCGTGTGGACTTATTTGGGGCACGATTAGAACAGTTGCCCGATATTTGGGAGCGTTTAGTCGAGGCAGGTTTCGAAACCGGTCATGCGTATGGTAAATCTCTACGCACCGTAAAATCTTGTGTGGGTAATAACTGGTGCCGCTATGGCGTAGAAGACAGCATGGGGCTTGCCATCAGGCTTGAGGACCGTTATAAGGGCGTGCGTTCACCGCATAAGATTAAGATGGGGGTTTCAGGTTGTACTCGTGAATGTGCTGAAGCTCAATCCAAAGATTTCGGTATTATAGCCACTGAAAATGGTTGGAACCTTTATGTGGCTGGCAACGGCGGCATGGTGCCTCGTCATGGCGAGCTTTTTGCCACAGATCTCGATACCGATACCTTAATTCAGTACATTGACCGTATTACCATGTTCTATATCAAGACTGCCGATAAATTACAGCGCACCTCAAAGTGGCGTGAAAGCTTAGAGGGTGGCTTAGATTATCTAAAACAGGTCATTATCGACGACAGCTTAGGTATTGTCGAAGAATTAGAAGAGCAAATGCAGTTATTGGTTGATAATTATGTTTGCGAGTGGAAAGCCACCATTACTGACAAAGAGAAGCTAAAACGTTTCCGTCATTTTGTTAACAGTGAATTGGCTGATGACAACGTAGTATTTGTGACTGAGCGTGAGCAAATTCGTCCTGCTACTGAAACCGAAAAACAGGTGTTAGAAACGATAGTTTAGCGTTACCTAACTCCTATTTCATAATCACTGACACAAGGAAAGTCTTATGACCACTCAATTAATTTGTAAACTTAATGATATCATCCCAGAAGGGGGCGTTTGTGCCCTGATAGAGGGCAAACAAGTGGCTGTTTTTCGTACCAAAGATGACCAACTCTTCGCCATTGATAACTTTGATCCTTTTAGTAACGCCAATGTATTATCGCGTGGTCTAATTGGGGGCACCCATATCAAGACTGAATTGCAAGATGGTAGCGTTAAGGAGCAAGAAGTTATCTATATTGCCTCCCCTATTTACAAGCAGCGATTTGACCTAGCCACGGGGCAATGCTTAGATGATGACACGGTTAAACTGGATTGCTATGACGTGAGCTTAGAAGGCGATAAAGTTATAGTCAGCCTGAAAGATGCAATAGCAGCTTAAGCCATTTATTAAAGTAATTAAAATAGAAAGGATAAGGGTCTTAGACTCTTATTCTTTTTTTAGTAGCGAACTTCCTCTTGAAAAAACTTCAATATATTACATTGAGTATTATTCTTAGCTAGGTCTTAAGTAACATAGAACGAGCAGATTAACGACTTTGCCAGTTAACAATTTGATTAATCAGCAATTTAAAGGATTAATCTAAGTCATGGTCATGGCCAAAACCTTAACATATTAAAATATTAATTTAAATTTATTTAATATACTGTTAAAAAATTACTATCTCTTAATATAAAGGACTGTAATATGAGCATGCCTTCCCTTAATACTCCTCTTTTATTTAGTACAGTTGCCTTTATTAACTGCCATAACCGCTCTGTTTTTTGTGGCAAGCGGCTGCTCTACTAACTCTAACAACAAATCTGATAAACCGATTACCCCAAACTCGGCACAATCTAGTGATCTATCTGTGACGACAGATAGCACAATCGCTACTCGGCCTGTCGGTGATGTTCCTGAAGATTGGACCGACACACCTGCCAATCAAATCCCACCTGATTTAAGTTCCGAACCTTCGATAGGCGATACATATTGCGCTCAAGACAATGAGTATATTTACGGCAATGCTACCGGCTGTCTTTTTTCAGTAGAATCTTTTAATAACGGTAAAACTCAGATGCTTAAATGCGAAAACTATAAGACTTATTTAAACGGTAAAGTGATTATTGGGCTAAAAATGGGAAATTTAGAGCTGAAATGTCGATAAAAGTATAGGTGTATATTGATGCTAAGAATATAAGCTTGTATTTCTGCTTAGGCTATTTTAGGTAATATTACGGGTTGGATTATTATGTCTGATTTGAGCTCTTCATCTCTCAACATCTGATTCGTAAACAGTTAATTCAAATGCTTATAATTCAAATTATAGATAGACTGAATACAGGTTTCATATCATATTAGATTAGACACAAAGAAAGTAGACATAAAAAAAGGCGAGTCAATTAATGACTCACCTTTATCATTACTATAAAAACCTACTGAAACTGAATTACTGCACAATATAAGCGCGAAGCTCAAGCACTTTATCACGTACTTTGGCCGCATCTTCAAATTTAAGCTCACGTGAGAATTGCTTCATCTGCTTCTCAAGACGATTAATTTCTTTCGCCAATAAATCAGGACTGCGTAAAATCTCAATATCCACATCGGGTAATCCACTACTGCTTGGAATCGCCTGATTGTCATTTAAATCTTCTTCTACCTCACCGGTATCAATCTTATCAGTGATACTACGGGTAGCCGATTTAGGCATAATACCATGCTCAAGGTTAAAGGCAATTTGCTTCTCACGACGACGGTCAGTTTCTTCAATCGCTTTTTCCATACTAGGCGTAATTTTATCGGCATATAAAATAGCCTTACCATTTAAGTTACGCGCAGCACGACCAATGGTCTGAATCAGTGAACGCTCAGAGCGCAAGAAGCCTTCTTTATCAGCATCAAATATAGCTACTAAAGACACTTCGGGCATATCTAAACCCTCACGTAGCAAGTTAATACCGACTAACACATCGTGCACACCCGTACGCAGCTCATGAATAATCTGCATTCGCTCTACGGTATCAATGTCTGAATGCAGATAAGCCACTTTGACATCATATTCTTTCAGATAGTCGGTCAAATCTTCAGACATACGCTTGGTTAAGGTGGTAATCAATACCCGCTCATTAACTTCACGACGCTTAGTAATCTCCGATAACACATCATCAACCTGAGTTAATACCGGACGAATTTCAATCTCAGGGTCAATCAAACCGGTTGGACGTACTACCTGCTCGACGATTTGCTCACTGTGCTCTAGCTCATACTGTGCTGGTGTTGCAGAGACGAAAATCGTAGTAGGTTTGATTTTCTCCCACTCTTCAAACTTCATAGGACGGTTGTCCATCGCACTTGGTAGACGAAAACCATAGTTGACTAAGTTCTCTTTACGCGAGCGGTCGCCTTTGTACATTGCCCCAATTTGAGGCACAGTCACATGAGACTCATCAATAAACAGCAAAGCGTCAGGGGGAATATAATCAAATAAAGTAGGCGGCGCTTCTCCTGCAGGACGACCTGATAAATGCTGCGAGTAGTTCTCGATACCATTACAGTAACCAAGCTGTTGAATCATCTCTAGGTCATATTGGGTACGTTCTTTAATACGCTGAGCTTCGATTAACTTATCATTTGCACGGAAGTATTCCAGTCTTTCATCCAACTCTGCACGAATGGTCTTACTAGCCGCTTCAAGTTTCTCACGCGGTGTTACATAGTGCGATTTAGGATAGATAGTAATGCGCGGAACGCTACGTACCGTCTTACCAGTTAGTGGGTCAAACCAGCTGATCTTTTCAACTTCATCATCAAACATACTGATACGCACGGCCAATTGTTCTGATTCGGCAGGATATATGTCCAATAGCTCGCCACGCAGACGATATGTACCACGCTCAAAATCCAGCTCATTGCGAGTATATTGTAAGGCCACCAATCGCTTAATTAAGGCATTACGATCCACGACATCACCGACCACAATGTGCAATAGCATCTTCAGGTAACTTTCTGGGTCACCTAAGCCATAGATTGACGATACCGAGGAGATAATAATCGCGTCACGGCGCTCAAGTAAAGCACGGGTGGCTGACAGACGCATTTGGTCAATGTGATCGTTAATGGCACTGTCTTTTTCAATGAAGGTATCACTGGCAGCGACATACGCTTCAGGCTGATAGTAATCATAATAACTGACGAAATACTCAACCGCGTTATTAGGAAAGAAAGATTTAAATTCCCCGTACAGCTGAGCCGCTAATGTCTTGTTGTGCGCCATAATTATCGTTGGACGCTGGGTCTCACTGATGACTTTGGCCATGGTATAAGTCTTACCAGAACCTGTTACCCCAAGTAACAACTGGGCATCCATACCTGCTTCAATCCCTTTCACCAACTTCTCGATGGCTTGAGGTTGATCGCCTGCAGGCTCAAAGTCTGTGACCATTTCAAACGCACGGCTAGATATTTGAGTACCAGAGGCATTAACGCCTGTGATTTCAGCTTCATCTTGCAATTGAGTGGCTAATTGATTTAATTGACGGGAAGATCTTGGTTCAGGCATTCGCATAATAGGTATCTTTTCTTATGGTTGTTTATAGCTCTTATAATGGGGCTAAACCCCAGAATTTAAAGGGCGATTTACCACTGTAAATCAATAATTTACTGCTGCAACCCGTTAAAAAGAGAGGCAACCTTTCGGCTCCTCTCCTTGCGGTAGACTTAAGTTTTCAAAACTAAAATATTTATAATTTAACTGCTTTAAAACCTAAAAAACACCTTTTATCAGCTGTTTAATTTGTGGCATTAACCCTTCAAGCTGCTCAGTAGTCTGTTTCATTTCTGCTTCATCAGGCAAGGAAGCTTTTAGGAATTCAGAAGTAACTTTAGGATTTTTCTCAAGAATACTTTGACCTATCTGCGTGTCATAAAAACCAATCAGCGCGTTAACTTCTTGCTGATTATAATGCGCTTTGGCCGCTGCCAAATAAGCTTGAGTCAACTCTTCTTTATTGGCTGTACCCTGCACGCCCCCAGCTAGGATTTTTGTATATTGCGCCAACACGCTTTGCATATTTTTTGCCAATTCACGCTGACGCTTATTTAACTTAGCCTCATTTACTCTAGATTTATTCCCTTGCTCCTCTAGAATATCACTCACGGCTTGCTGGCCATTTATAATGGCATCTATTTGCTCATCCACATGCATCACTTGCATAAGCTTAAGTACTGATGCATCCGTAGGTATTTGTTGGTTAACCACTATACCGTTTTGAGTAGTGCCGTTTTGAGTAGTACTGTTTTGAGTAGAGATAGAATTTTGAGCCGCTGTAGTCGTGGCTATAGCAGAACCGTTACTGCCTGCACCACTACTGATAATAAGCTCTGCCTGTGCAGGCATTACCCATGCAGCAGATATAGACGTTATCGCGACGATCGTCAATAATGGTTTAAATGCAGATTTTAAAAGCGGGTGAGAGATTGACATAAATATTGACCTAAATGATTTTTATTGCAAGATTTTAGCCGCATTTTATGGGGACACTGCTCATTTTACTACTGACGGAGAGTTACAATATCTTGCTACTCAAATATTAAAGCTGTTGCAAACTATTAGAGCCTATTTAAAAATAGCCTTTAAGTCTTTTTCCAACTGCGGGGTTAGCTTCTCACGGCTAGCATTGGCTATCTCCATAATCTCAGGCGTCAGAACTTTCATATATTCTTGCATCAGTTTAGGCTGCTTATCGAGTATGCTTTGACCCACCTCTGTACTATAGAAAGCTATTTGAGCATCCACTTCCGCTTGAGTGTAGTGATTTTTTGCCACAGTAATAAAATGCTTTTGTGCCACCTCTACTATTGCTTTATTGGTCTCTAAAAGCATCTGCTGAGAATAACGGGTCAGTACTCGCGTCATCTCTTGTCTTTGCTTTGCAGTCATCTGCTCTACGTCTTTTTGCTTAAGCGTAGACTCGATAATAGACGCCATCATATCGCTTTGTGTACCGGATACGGATTGCATCATATCGGACATACGAGTGATTTCAAGCAGCTTAATTAATGAGGCATCTGAAGGTGCTTGCTGCTTATTTACAATGCTTTTAGCACTGACAGAGTCGACAGGACGGATAGTGATAGTAGAGCTACTATTTTTGACCTCTGCATGGGCAGGTAATTGCCAAGCGATCAAACTGATAGCCGACACCGCCAACAGTTTTTGGCAGGTAGCAACTATATTTCTTGTGCTGCTTTTCATAAAACCTCTTTTAAACTTGTAAAATTTGGCTATTTGGCCTTTCAATAAGACATAAGTTAATAAGGCATAAGTTTGCCTGTCTATAATTCAAATCTACAGCCTATACCGTAACCTGCTACTTAATTCTCATATATCCGACGTTTAAACGCTCTTAATATTTAAACGCTGTTAGATACGCTTAAATGTTGACATCATCACTGGGTTTAAAACCCCCTTTCATGTTACCGGGTAGTTTTTTATCTAAACTACAACTCGGACGATTCGCATTTTGTTTACGTAATCTTTTACGTTCTACAGCCGCATCATAACGACATTGTTGTAATTCACTTTTAATTTCAAGCTCAGGTACGGGTGTTGGCTTACCAGCCTCATCGACTGCTACCATTGTAAAAAAGCAGCTGTTGGTATGTCTGACGGTTCGCTCTTGAATATTTTCGGCTTCAACACGGATACCCACCTCCATTGAAGTTCTACCGACATAGTTAATAGTAGCGGCGAATGTCACCAACTCACCCACATAAATAGGCTCTAAAAACATTACTTGATCAACAGATAAGGTCACTACATAACCACCGCTATAACGACTGGCACACGCATAAGCAACTTGGTCAAGCATCTTTAGCAAATCGCCCCCATGAACATTCCCAATAAAATTGGCCATATCAGGAGTCATTAGTACTGACATATATAGTTCATGTCTAACAGGTGCCTTAACCGCTGTGGACGACGTATTAATTTGTGACATAGTTTTCCTCAATAAACAGAATAATTAATAATTTTGCAGATTAATCTTTGTTAGAATTAATATTTTTGTGATTAGTAATAAAGATAAATCAACGATAGATATAATATTAGAAATATAAGCACTCAAATAAACATTGAGGCAATATCTATCCACCATTCTATAGGCAAAAACCACACCAAACTGTAGAAAAACATAAAAATTCGTAAAATTTTGATTTTTTTTCAAAAAAGGCTTGACGTCACAGAATTATTTGATAGAATACGCCCCACTTAACGCAAACAGCTTAAGCAATAAGCGCGTTAACCCAGCTATTCCCTAATAGCTCAGTTGGTAGAGCATCGGACTGTTAATCCGTGTGTCCCTGGTTCGAGCCCAGGTTAGGGAGCCAAATTCTAGCATGAACATCTGATTGATTGTCACATGCTAACATTGCTATTAAGCAATACTTTTATGGCATATGCCAAAGTCCTTATCTTAAATGATAGGGACTTTTTTTTGTTTATTAATTACTGCTAGACTTTATTTAATTCTAAGTTTTGATTATTTTTAGGTTCCACTTACCTTTCGATTTTATACTTCGACTTGGTTTTATTAATTAAATAAAAATTGATCTTATAGAATTCATCTAAGGTTTTAGATTTATCTATTGGTCTTTTGATCTTGCATAAATGGCTATTAAATTTAAAACTTACTCCTAAAATTAGCCAAAAAGTGTCTATATAACCCCAAAAAGCTTAAAAAAACCAAAATTTTGAAAGTTTTAAACTTTTTTATGATTTTAGGGTTGACACCTACCCTTAGCTTGGCTAGAATACGCATCACTTAGTTAGGACCCCTTCTTAAACAAAGGCGTCAAACAAGTTATTCCCTAATAGCTCAGTTGGTAGAGCATCGGACTGTTAATCCGTGTGTCCCTGGTTCGAGCCCAGGTTAGGGAGCCAAATTCTAAAAGGTTTTAAGTCTTATAGTTCAACCATTAAAACCTTATAAAAAGTCCTAGTCATTGATTAGGACTTTTTTTTATGCCCTCATTCTCAAAGACTTATTATTTAGTCCTGAGAACTCAATACTGACAACCCAGTGACCCGCTCTAGTTAAGCCCCACATTTTGTGTTAGTTTATAATTTCCTTATATTCATTCCAACTTATAAAAGAAATGACATGGCTATGATTCCTCCTCACATTCGTAATAAATTTTCTGATCATCCTCAAAAAATCACCCGTCCTATTAGTATTAGACTATCAGAAGAAGTGATTGGTTTGTTAAAAGAGACTGCCGAAGAGCATGGCTTTAAACGCATTCAGGGTTTAATCCGCTTATATATTCGTCAGGGTTTAGACCGCGATCATGATGGCTATACATTAGCTGACGATGAATTGTTTATTGAGAAACTGCGTGCCAATGGTGTCAGCCCTGCCATCATTGAAAAGGCCATTATTGATACTCATAGTAGTTTCGCAACTAAAGGCTTATTAGAAGAACAGCTTGAGCCTAAGAAATAGTTAAACTTTGTCTTATTAATCTGGGTATAACCCTTGCTTCAATCTCATAACTGTTTTGAGCTTGTCTACTCTACCCATACTTGTTTGATCCTAGTTGTTTAATCATACTTGTTTGATTATCGCTGCCTGTTTCGTCAATCAAGAGAATGGCTCTTGCTATGGTTATAGTTGATCTCAAATTTATCGACATAAGTCAGCAATCCTATAATCTGTTATGACATTGAATCAAAACCTATTTTTTTGAAAAAAATTAAAAATAATACTTGCAATAACATTGAAACCCTCTATAATACTGCACCTACGGAGTCGTGGCAGAGCGGTTGAATGCACCGGTCTTGAAAACCGGCAAGGGTTCATAGCCCTTCGAGAGTTCGAATCTCTCCGACTCCGCCAGATACTAGAAAGCCAACTTAGCAATAAGTTGGCTTTTTTTATGCCTTAAGATTAAAGCGAGAATCCTAAAATCTATTAGAATAAAATTTTATTAAAATTGTAGCCTGCATCCCTTGCATTCAATCGAAAAATGCTTATAATAGTCAACCTATTGGAGTCGTGGCAGAGCGGTTGAATGCACCGGTCTTGAAAACCGGCAAGGGTTCATAGCCCTTCGAGAGTTCGAATCTCTCCGACTCCGCCAAATACCAAAAAAGGCTAACTTAGTAATAAGTTGGCCTTTTTTATTGTCATAAAATACCTATTGGTTCATACCCTGCTTTGAGCGTCAAAACATCAGATGACGGATAACGTCTTACGCCAAGTCACGATTTATTTAGCAAGGTGTAAATACAAGCACATATCCAGCAGTCGATTGGCGTAACCCCACTCATTGTCATACCACGCAAACACTTTCACTTGTGAACCCACCTGCATGAGCTGCTGACCATCGATGATTAATGACTCAGGCTGATGTATAAAGTCGCTAGAGACCAAAGGTAAGTCGGTATAAGCCATAATGCCATATAGAGAGCTTCCTGGCTCACACGCCGCTTTCAGCACTGTTCTTACTTGTTCTAAGTCAACTTCTTGTTTGAACACAAAATTGACATCAATGGCGGCCACATCAATAGTAGGCACCCTAATGGAATGACCATTAATCTTGCCCAGCATATTGGGCAGAGTACGCTCGGTAGCAGCAATACTACTTGAGGTCGTGGGAATGATATTGTGCCCTGAAGCACGTGCTCTACGCTTGTCTCGGTGAGGTTGGTCCAATACGTTTTGGTCAGCAGTGACGGCATGGATTTCGGTCATCATCACTGACTCGGTTCCAAAAGCCTTATCAAGTACGTAAATCAGAGGTACTAGAGCCTGAGTGGTACATGACACACTAGAGATGATGGGCAGGTCACGAGTTAGCAACTGATCATTTACGCCCATCACAATACTGGCATCAACCTTATCAAATGGCGCAGCGCCCACGATAACCTGCTTCGCACCTGCCGTGAGATGGCGACTGGCATCTTCATAAGAACGAAAGTGTCCGGTACACTCAAGAACCACGTCTACATTCAAAGACTGCCAAGGCAGCTGCTCTGGCGACTCTACTGTCAATAAATCTATGCAGTACGTCTCTCCCTGCTTGGTCAGGCATAGCTGATTGTGCTCTAGTCCTACTGATTTGATACTTGCCTCTACCCCAAGGCTACTAAGTCGACCATGGGTACTGTCAAATCTCAACAAATGCAATAAGGTATCCGCATCTGCCACATCGTTTATGGCCACAATATGTACCAGTTTACCCAGTACTTCGAAGCGTTCAATCAAAGCACGTAGCACGTTACGCCCTATTCGCCCAAACCCATTAATAGAAACACGCAATGGGGCTTTAGAGTGGCTAGATAGACTGACGGCGGATACAGCAGAAAATGACATAAATACAACTTAGAATCGAGTTATAAAAAAGAATAAAAGGACATCAATTGTCCAAAAAACGCGTTAGGCAAACATGCTATTAAAAAGGATGCTATGGAAAAATATCGCTCAATAACTAGTCGATAAAAATAAGTGCCAAACGAATGGTATTATAGTCTACTTCCTCTTTTAAATATTCATAGATAGGACGTAACTTGATGGTGTCTTTACTAAATGACTCGCCCGCCTGAGTACTGCTTGCTGTGCCTAGCGTTTGTTCTGCTTGAAAGTCATTAGGATCTGCAGCGGCCACAATCGCCTCTACCGCCTCACTGACTTTGTCCAATATCAATACATTAGGGCGTAAGTGCTCACAGTTTAAGTTAGGGTCTTGGCGTTTCAAGCGTGCCACATGACCCATAATAGTAGACTGTGCCAAACCTCTGCTTTCTGCAATTTCTGCAATAGTCAGACTTTCATCTAACAAAATCTTAGTCGCCATTAAAGTAGTGTCTGAATTATCGTTTAACTGATTGCTAAGCTTGTCCTTTTGCGCCAGCATTTGAGCCTGTTTCTTTTTGCGACTTTTTAAGCTTTTCTCAAAGCCTTCTATCTGAGCTTTGCTCAAGGTACCGCCTGAGGTCAATACAAATCGATCATGCTTCTCTTTCAATACTTCAGCTTCAATCGCTTCGAAAGCTTGTTGCGCTTCTAGTGACAGGACTTGAAATCTAGAGTCTGCTCCGCGAGCTAGAGGATCTAAACGTAGACTTAAGTCATTCATGCCCAATAGCTTTAGCCCTTCTAGCGATTTCAGACGCGACAGTGCAACATAGCCTTGACCAAGCTCAAAGGTCTTAGACAAATCAATTTCAGCCGCGTCTAAGGTCATGCCTTGTGACTTATGGATGGTAATCGCCCAGGCAAGGGTCAATGGGATCTGAGTATAACTGGCTAAAACTTCACCACTTTCATCTTCTACTACCCACTCTTCTCCCTCAGCAATAACTTTTCTGCCATCATTGAGTTTGATAATAGGATAACGATCAGTGGAAACTAACGGTTTATTGTTATCTTCCGCCTCAGTCTCTAGGTCATTATCTGTGTTTTCAACCGTTGCTACTGACTCATTATCATCAACATTTGCATCTGTTTGCTCTTCTTCACTGTCATCATAGTCAGTGTCTTCTACACTAGCACTGCGATCACTGCTAGATTTCAACGGCTTTATGGTAGTAAACCCTATTAGCTCTCCCATGGTACCGTTAGAGACGCCAAGCTCATTATTGTTTTTGATAAACATGACTTTAGCACCTACTTTTAAAGTCAGTTCATCACTGGTACGTACTGACTTTTTCAAATTTTCTACCAGTTTGTTGTCGCCATGGGCAATGGCGTTATAAGTAACCGTTTCCCCATCTAATAGCGCCAGCTCGTGCTCATTTATCTTATTAACGTTGACGTTATGGGTAAACAGTCGGGTCCTGTTAATATCCACATTTTGATAGAAGGTGTCCTGTAACGCCTGAATCGCTTCTGCACTTACTCCCTCTTCACCTCGTATTTGGTTTAAGATGGTATCGAGATTAATAGACTGCTGCTCATCCTTAGTATTTTGGCGATGCTGCTCAGTTAAATAACAGATTTTAAAACCAGCCTCTAGCCAAGCTTGAGACATAAAGGCGAATTTTTCACGATTGGTTTCACCGCGATTACCGACTGGAGGTAACTGAAAAAAGTCTCCCGCCACTACCACTTGAATGCCGCCAAATGGCTCATCGCTTTGGCGCATGTGTTTTAATACTTGATTGACTGCATTTAATTGTTTGGCGTGCAACATTGAAATCTCATCAATAATAAGCACGGCGGTCTCTCTTAGCCTATCTTTAAGAATCTTCTTGCGAGATAAGTTGGCCAAGTCTCGCTCACTAAGATCATCTTTGATACCAATACCTGACCAGCTATGAATGGTTATGCCATTCATGTGCGTCGCAGCTATCCCGGTACTGGCAGTGGTTGCCACTGGCACGCGCCGTGCCCGTAAATAATGGATATACTCATTAAGTGTATAAGTCTTACCTGAGCCTGCAGAGCCTGTTAAAAATACATTATTACCGGTTTTTAAAATGTCCAGTGCGGTGGCTTGTTTCATGAGTACGGTCTTATTTTTTATTAAATGTTAGAAGGCGTAAGGAGATTTTTAAGGCAATTGGCCTTAGTTATATATTAGGTTACTGATGTATTAATTGACTGATATATTAGACGCTACTGACTCGCTATCAACAATTTTTGATATAAGAAAGCCACAGCAAATATTGTGTGGCTTTTTATCAGGTCACCTATTTTTCACTAATATCGTGACTAATATTTCCCAGTTTCGCAATAGGGATTATCGCATATTTAACCCGTTAATTTTTGTACCATTCATCAGTAACTAGACAACAGACAATTTAATGGCTTTATTATAGGTCAAATATGTCGATCTAATAGTAATCTAGCCTTTGTCACTTAGTATCTAGCATTTATGACTTAAGCTATAGAAGTTAATGGCTTCAAGTACTAATACAGCTAAGTGAAAAGCTTACGGTAACAATTGTTTGAACGTTAAAAAGCAATTTTGCGCTTCATTATCGATACACCAACGCATCTTATTCTTCTCAGGTTGGTAATCAACGTACGCCATCATGGCCTCACCCTTTTGGTTAATTTGCATCCCAGAGCAGTCAGGTTCGTTATTATCATAGACGGTACTAATGGCAATAATGGGCAACCCTTCTTCTTGGTGATGGTACACATATTTACCATACGTCCATTCATCACCACTGGTGGTTAGCACTACGTTGTCTGCGCCAAAATTATAGCGCTCACGGCATTGATTAGAGGCTTGGGCAGAAAGATTAGACTCATTGGCCGTAGTAGAAGCAGTATCTTCAACAGAGGCAGTCATCATTTTATCTGCCTCATCTGCAGCGGTCTCTGCCTCAAAAGCCAAACGGCGAGACTCTTCAATTGCCAGAATCAAATTTTCTAAATCTTCATCTTTCGCATTGCCTTTATTGTTCCCAGTTTTCATCTTTGAGCTTGATAAAGCGAAATCAGGCTTTGCCTGCAAATCCAATTCCCACAGTCCTGCAATCTCAGGACTCACATGAGTACTAATAACGGCCTCTTCAATATTGGCATTGTCTGCAGAAAACGATGCCAAAACAGAGGCTAACGTCATAGGTATAAATGAGAGTGATTCCATAATTTAGCGGTATCCTTTGTTTATATTTAATCTTTTATCATTCATATATGGTTATCAGGTTAAGCAATTTTCAACGACTAAACAAGATAACAATCGTTAACATTGGTTTACTTGCGTCAAATGATGTCGCTTAATTTAATGTCAGAGTTAAATTCAGTATGAAATCTAACCTTATACCAATTCCAAAAAATAAGGTACAATATAACCAACTCAACAACATAATAGAATCACATGCCGAAAAAAACCCCTAGAAATCATAAACTCACAGACCACGATTTTCTGCAATTATCTAAAACAGAAGGCAATGCCAGAGCACGAATCAGACTACTCATGCTGCATCAACTGAGTCAAGGTCATCCTATAGCGACCGTAGCAGAGAACTTTGGCTATAACCCTAGAAGCGTCTATACCATAAGAAGGAAATACTGGTTGCATGGTATCACTAGTGTCTATGACGCAGCTGGCAGAGGCAGAAAGAGTCTTTTAGCAGAAAAAGACATAGAACCATTCAAACAAGCGATAGTAGAAGCTCAGCAGCAAAGAGGTGGTGGTAGGCTCACGGCAAAAGACATCGCACAAATCGCCAAGGAGCAATTTAACGCCAACTATACCCCTAAAGCGATCTATCCTCTCATGAAACGTATTGGTATGAGCTGGGTATCTGCGCGTAGTCGGCATCCTAAGGCAGATCCTAAAGTCATGGAGGCATATAAAAAAACTTCCTTGAGCAGATAAAGCAAGTTCTACCTGATGGTGTTGATATCAAGCAAGTTGATATATGGTTTCAGGATGAAACACGTATTGGCCAACAAGGCTCTATCACAAGGGTTTGGCACTATAAAGGACAAAGACCTCGAGTAGTCAGGCAGCAGCAGTTTGAATCAACTTATCTATTTGGTGCCTTTAATCCGGCGACAGGTGAGAGTGTTGGACTTGTTCTACCTTATGTGAATAAGCAAGCTATGGCATTGCATATGGAGGAAATCAGTAAAGCTGTTCCCGAAGGTCGGCATGCCGTGGTGGTTATGGATGGGGCGCTATGGCACCAACCAAGTTTGGATCAAGACAATGTGACCATGCTTAAATTGCCTCCCTACTCACCTGAGCTTAACCCTGCTGAACAGGTATGGCAGTACCTTAAACAGCATTGGTTATCTAATCGCTGTTTTGAGAGTTATGATGCGATTGTCGATGCGGCATGTGACGCTTGGAATGCATTGTGTAATCAGACTAACTTAATTAGGTCTATCACTCAGCGGGAGTGGTGCGACTTGAGTGTTATTTTTTAGAATTGGTATTAGTATTGACGTAAAAAATTGACGTAAAAATCCAGTAAAAGTAAAAAAGCAGCCCACTGTATAGGCTGCTTTCTTGCTTAGGCTATTTATTTATAAAACAGCAAAAATGTGTCGACTGGTATTTTTATTATTTAACCCATACCTACCCTTTAACCCATACCCAGTTCAATTAAGCTGGCATTACCACCGATGGCTGTGGTATTAACCGTCTTAACGCGTTCGGTACAAAACCGTTCCAGATAATCTGGCTGAAACATCTCGCTACAGCCTTCTAAATCGGTTACAGGGACCAATTGGGTCAAAATTCCGTCGGTTTCAGACAAATCTTTGCCAATTTGTAGTAACTCTTCTTTCTTGCCCACAGCGCCTAACACCGCGAGGCGACTAATATTAAGCAAGGTGGTCAATTGCGAATCGTTGGCAATACTCATTACGCCAGGATAAACCCCTGATTGGTTGAGAATGGCCATGGCTTCTTCGCAAAGCTGCTGCTGACTTGGAAAGCGTAAAAACACCTCATTACCTGTCAATAATGCAGCAATAAGCTGACCCAAGAAAGCAATAGGATTGGCCGCTTCAGTGCCTAATATCATCGCCTTACCACGAGCTGCTAAATACAAGTCATTCGACTCACCTGTTGCCCCCGTTAATCGAGTGACCTCATCTAGTGTCGGTGCTTGTGACAATAAATGATTGAACAAATGCTGTGATTGTTCACTATTGGGAGTAATATCAGCCAATTTTCTACTGGCTTCAGTCAAAATAACACTGCGATTCACCGCGCCTAGCTGGGCCCAAGCTTCACATTGTTTGGCTTGGTCTTGTTTAAAAACTTTATTCATGAGTTTTCCTTAATATCATTGCCTATTCGTATAATGTGTCTATTAGTTAAAGTGAGCGAGTCGTGTTTTACACCGTCTGCCACTTAGTCAATCTAGCCACATAACGAGGTCCTCCAGCTTTCGGACCTGTCCCTGATAAACCACAGCCGCCAAACGGCTGTTCCCCGACCACTGCACCAATTTGATTGCGGTTAATATAGGTGTTACCTACTTTGGTACGGCGCTCAATATGATTGGCGACCGTTTCAATACGACTATGAATACCTAGGGTAAGACCATAACCTGTGGCATTAATCTCATCAATCAACTCATCAAGCTTGCCAGCTTTATAGCGTAGAACATGTAAAATAGGACCAAAGTGCTCGCCACCGATGACGTCAATACTGTCTACCTCGATAGCAGTAGGTAGCACAAAGGTACTGTGACTCAAATGATTGGCCGACTCTGACCCAATCGGAGTTTGAGCAATAATACGGGCGCGACCGTCTTTGCGCATGGCTTCAATATGAGCGCGCAGTCCTTTTTGAGCGTCTTTGTCAATCACAGGACCCACATCAGTTGAGACCACTGAAGGGTTGCCCACTACCAGTTCTGCCATATTGCCTTTAAGTAGTTCAATTACCGAATCTGCAATGTCTTCTTGCAAACATAGGACTCGGCAAGCAGAGCAGCGCTGACCTGCTGAGCCAAATGCTGATAAGACAGCATCTTTCACCACTTGTTCTGGCAAAGCAGTTGAGTCGACAATCATCGCATTTTGACCGCCAGTCTCTGCTATCAAGATAGGCAGTTCCTGAGCAGTGTTTTGCTCAGAGCGGGCCATTGATAGTCTCTCATCAGAATATAGAGATTTATTAATCATCTGAGCGGTCTGCGTTGAGCCGGTAAATACTACCCCATCAATAACCGGCGATGACGTCAATGCAGCGCCGACCTCACCTGCTCCTATCAATAACTGTAAGACAGACTCAGGCACACCCGCTTGATACATTAACTGTGCCGCAAAATAGGCAATCAAGCTGGTCTGTTCTGCAGGTTTTGCCACTACTGTATTACCGGCCGCTAATGCGCCCACAATCTGTCCGGTGTAGATCGCCAATGGGAAGTTCCAAGGACTGATGCATACAAATGTACCGCGTGCGAGGCGTTTTTGAGTGATTTTATTGCCTGCCAAATCTAGAAAAGTATTAGTTTGCTGACTTAATCGCTTGGCCTCTTCGGCATAGTAACGACAGAAATCTACTGCTTCACGAACTTCATCGATGCTGTCCTGCAAAGTCTTGCCTGCCTCTTTATGGCACATGGCCACCAGCTGTGCAAAGTTCTGTTCATACAAGTCGGCGATACGCTTTAAGATAGCAGCACGCTCAGTGACGGCCACTTGTTGCCACTGACTTTGACCAGCCAATGCCGTTTCAATAGCACGCTTCGCAATATCTGCATCGGCGTAGACCACTTCTCCTACGCTAACGTCATGATTCCAAGGTGCCACTACTTTATGAGTAGCCAAACCTGGTGAGGTCTCTTTACTGATCTGCTCGCCATTGACAATTGAATTGGCAGACCAGGTGTCTTTTAGATGCGTTTCTATCTGGGCTTTGAACGGCTGCCACTGCGACTCAACAAAGATATTTGGGCCAAAGCTTGCCTGCCTATCTTCGTAAATTTCCAAAGGCATAGGAATACGCGAATTATGCAGGGTATCATGCTCGGTCAGCTTGTCATAAGGATGCACCGTCAACTTCTCTACGGGGTGACTCTTGTCGAGGAGCTGATGCACAAATGAGCTGTTGGCACCATTTTCTAGCAAACGACGTACTAAGTAAGGCAGTAAGTCTTTATGGGCGCCAACTGGCGCGTAAATACGAACGGGAATATTATATGCCTGCAAGATATGATCATAAAGCGCATCACCCATGCCATGCAGTCGCTGGAATTCAAAGTCTCTGTGCGGACTCATGGTCATCACAGAGGACAAAGTGTGGGCATTATGAGTGGCAAACTGTGGCCAAAGCACACCACGGATTTGCTCCGTTAACAAAAATCTAGCACAGGCTAAATAAGCAACATCAGTACCTTCTTTACGGGTCCATACCGGATAGCCAGTAATGCCTTTTTGCTGTGCCAATTTGATTTCATAGTCCCAATAAGCACCTTTTACCAAGCGTACAGGAATGCGATCACCCACTTCTTTTGCCAGACTGGCGAGCCAAGCTAATACTGCCAACGCTCGTTTTGAATAGCCTTGCACCACTATGCCTAGGCCATCCCAGTCTTGAGTCATGATGTCACGATATAAGGATTCAAATAATTTCAAAGACACTTCTAATCGATCGGCTTCTTCAGCATCAATACTGATATCAACATCAACCTCACGCGCCGCTTCAATCAATAAGATACAACGCTGACGTAATAACCCCAATACTTGATCTATTTGTGTGGCTTCATAACGCGGATGTAAAGCAGACAGCTTAATAGATACAGATGGTTTGGGCATGCCCTCTTTTACTTTGACATGGGCCGCAGAACGAATGGCATGTAGATAGTCACTAAAGTACTTTTCCGCATCCTTATGAGTTACGGCCGCCTCTCCCAACATATCAAAGGAATATGTATAACCCTTATTGCGATAGGGCTGACTATTACGGTTGGCTTCTTCAATGGTTTCGCCTAATACAAACTGATGACCCATGATTTTCATCGCTCGCTGCATGGCACTACGAATCACAGGCTCGCCCATTTTTTTGGTCATGCGGTCCAAAAACCCTGCGGCAGTCATTGAGCTGTCCACACTGACTACACGGCCGGTCATCATAAGGCCCCAAGTTGAGGCATTAACGATAAATCCATTGTCATCTTTTAAGTGTTTTTTCCAATCCGCCACACTCATTTTGTCGCGAATCAGAGCATCTGCCGTGGCATTATCAGGTACACGAATGAGTGCCTCAGCCAAGCTCATCAATAAGATACCCTCTTGGGTATCCAAGCTATACTCTAATAATAAAGAGTCCACCATTTTGACCGCTTTATCATTATTACGCACATGCTCAACCAAGCTTTTGGTCTGCTCGCTAATGGCCTCGCGCTCACTAACGCCCTCATTGACCTGTGGTTCAGCCAATGGCAGTAAGTTACCCAACCACTGGTCCTCATCCGCACTATATAGAGGGGATATTAATTTAAATAACTCACTGGCAGGACGTTCAATAAACGCCGGATTTAACACCTCTTGGGCAGAAAACTGAATCGGATTTTTTGGATAAAAAGGATTAGGCGAACTCATATCAACTCCATTGATGCTTAAATTATTGACAGTAAATAAATTGCGGATATAAAAGGCAAAGCGCCATACTAATTTTTGTGGCCAACCATACCGCTGTTAACTATAAAAAGCCCATAACAAAAACGCCGTCTCAGCGCACACGATAATATGCGGTAAGACGGCCTGTTTCAGTTCGAACTAAATAAGACTAAAAGTAATGATTAAAGAATTTTAAGACTTAGTGAACATAAGCTGTCTTACTTTTTAACCCTGAACAGTTATTACATTCATAACTAATCAAATAAAGGGTCTAGGTAATAACAAACTCACTAATGCCTTCTTCTTTTTTGAGACAAGTTCAATTATTGGCAGAAAAGCAATAATTACACTTGAAAAGAAAAACCTCTACGGCGTTGCTTGAGGTTATGAGCTTGATAACTAAATGTTATCATAGATATTATCACAGTTATCAAGCTCAATGCCATAGATTGCAAGAGTTTACAAAAATACGATTTTGGCCAATAGAATAATTGTTAGCGCCCAAACCGCCACACTGACTTGATTGAATTTGCCGGTCAATACTTTTACCACAGTATAAGTGATAAAGCCTAACGAGATACCATCCGCAATCGAGTAAGTCAGAGGTGTCATTAGTAGCACTACCGCCACTGGTGCTGCTTCTGTTAAATCTTCCCAGTCGATATCTTTTAGAGTATAAAGCATTAATACCGAGACGTAAAAAATAGCGCCTGCTGTGGCATAAGCAGGGATCATACCCGCTAGAGGAGCAAAGAAAATACTAAGTAAAAATAATACCCCCACCGTCACAGCCATAAGCCCTGTACGGCCTCCAGCAGCAACCCCTGCTGTACTCTCTACAAAACTTGTAGTCGATGACGTACCCAATAATGAACCGGCTACTGTGGCAGTAGAATCTGCCAATAAGGCTTTGTCTAAATTAGGAATATCGCCATTCTTATCTACCAAGCCCGCCTTATTGGTCACCCCAATTAGCGTCCCTGAAGTGTCAAACAAATCAACGAATAAGAAGGCAAAAATAACGCTAATCATGCCAACGTCAAAAGCACCAGCAATGTCTAACTGCAAGAAAGTAGGCGCAATGGCAGGCGGCATAGACATCACCCCTTCAAAGGCCACGTTACCCGTAATCACTGCAATGACAGATACTGCTAGAATACCAATGGTTACCGCACCTGGAATATTACGATAGACCAAGCCAATGATTAAAAAGAAGCCCAAAGCGGCCATCATTGGCGAGAATTGCTGTAAATCACCTAAGCTAACAAAAGTGGCTTCGTTGGCAACAATAATGCCTGAACTTTTTAGCGCAATAAAGGCTAGGAAAGCGCCAATACCGGCAACAATACCTTGTTTTAAGCTATTTGGAATCGCAGTAATAACCCATTCACGAATCTTAAATAAGCTTAGGAAAACGAAGATACACCCTGATAAAAACACTGCTCCTAAAGCGGTTTGCCAGGTATAACCCATACCTAAAACAACCCCATAGGTAAAGAAGGCGTTTAGACCCATGCCAGGTGCCAAAGCCACAGGTAGGCGGGCGTAAATACCCATGATAAAACAGCCTACCGCCGCAGCCAAACAAGTGGCCACAAACACCGCACCCCTATCCATTCCTGCATCTGCAAGAATATTAGGGTTAACAAAAATAATGTATGCCATCGTTAAAAACGTGGTGATCCCCGCTAAGATTTCAGTTCTTATCGTGGTGTTTTGACCGTTAATGCCAAAATAGCGCTCAATTGCATTCATAGGTATTAGCCTGAATATATTTGCGTTGAAAAACCAAAGGATGGTGCTGCTTAAGGATAGCAAAGCAACCCAATTTTTTGCTTAACCAAAAACAGACAATGAGAAATAATGGGTTAATATAATAAAAAAGGGTAAATTATATAGGATTAGCATTGAAACTAGTACACCTTTGGCCAATAATTCTTCAGTAATTGACCCTACTCACACAGTTTCAAGCGTTTGCCATGCCTTTTTTGACTCACCCATTAAGCGTATTGTAAAGTGAGCAAACTATGGCTTCAAAATCAAGCTATGCTTGCTATACTTTAATTTTTTAACCACATTTGAATATAGTAGAATTAAGGGTTATTAAGGTATAATGTAGCCCTGCTATATTAAATCTCTTACTTATACCTTCTTTAAGCTTATCTATTTATTTGGTTGGCTTTCTTGTTTAACTTAAGATCATTAAAGTTATGGGGCAACTCAACTGTATTACCCATAAGCTTTTTATTAAACATGAGCTTTGTATTAAAGTAGCAACGTCAGCCATATTTTGTCCGTGCTCCAAATTTGTACACCGGATATAGCGGATACATGAGGCGTTAACTTTTAATACTTTGATTTAACCATTACTTTCTTAAGTCCTATTTTATTTAGTGTTTTATAACTTCGAGTGAGTCATTCATGTCAGAATTGCCAAATTCTATCAACCTTATTAGTCTCGTTACCAACGCCAGTTTGCTGGTTCAAGTGGTTATGGGTATTTTGCTACTCGCCTCTGTTCTCTGCTGGGTGCTTATCTTCCGTTTGAGTGCCCGATTGGGTACAGCCAAACGTCAAGACCAACATTTTGAGAATTGGTTTTGGTCCGGTGAAGACTTAGCCAAAATGTATCAAGGCATTCAAAATTCACCAGATCGTCATGGATTGGCCAATATATTCTATGTGGGCTTTTCAGAATTTTTACGCATGAACAAAAAACGTCAGCCTAAAGACCATATTATCGATGGCGTAGAACGTAAGCTTCGTGTGGGTCTAGGTCGTCAGCAGCAGTCATTAGAATCAGGCTTGGCTGTATTGGCCAGTATCGGTTCTGTATCTCCCTATATTGGTTTGTTTGGGACAGTTTGGGGGATTATGAATGCCTTTATCGGTCTATCTGAAGCGTCACAAGTTAGTTTATCTGCTGTCGCTCCAGGTATTGCTGAGGCCTTAATCGCTACAGCCATGGGTCTATTTGCTGCTATCCCAGCGGTCTTGGCGTATAACCATTTTACTGCCAAAGCGGCCGGCATTTACGACAGCCGTGCATTATTTTGTGATGAGATGACAGGTATGCTACAGCGTGAGACTCACGAAACAGCGACGTCTACTCAAGATAATCCTGCGGTTGCTGCTCAAAATATTCAGTCCCCTCTGGTATAAAAGGAGCACGTTATGAAAGCCAGCCCCTTTTCTAGACATAAAAAAGAGCTTAATGCCTCTATGAACGTTGTGCCTTACATCGATGTGATGTTGGTACTCCTGGTCATATTTATGGTGACTACCCCTATGCTAACCACGGGAGTAGATGTAGATTTGCCTAAAGCCAGTACTGAGAATATATCCACAGGGGCTCAAATGCCGGTGATCATCTCATTAAAAAGTAATGGTGAGATTTTTATGAGTTATGAGAATAATATTGATGTCCCAGTGCTGGAAGAGGCGTTGATTGAAAATCTAATCGCTCTACAGAACAGTGAGGGTGGCAATGAGGTTCAGGTTATGATTAATGCAGACCAGAATAACCAGTATGGTATGGTCATGCAGCTGATGGCCAACCTACAGAAAGCTGGGGTCAAAAAAGTAGGCTTACTAACCGGTCAACCACTACCGTCTAACATAAACTAACGGATAATTTGATCGAATACTGTGATAGTGTTTTAACGGCTCATTAATTTGATATGTTTTAACCTTACTTTAATAGTTATTAAATTGATCACAGTTGCTTTAAGAGTCATTACATTAATAACAGTGATTTAAAAAGCAGTTTGGTTGCCTTATTCTTTGGTCACCCTAGCCTATAGTCAAAACCGTCATTTAATTTACAATTTGAGATTATAACTTTGCTAAATCGAGCGCCCAACGTTTATGTTCCTGTAGAGCCTGAAGACAATGGCATTGTTTTGCCTGCTGCCTTAAGCCTTATTGTACACGGATCAATACTGGCCTTTATTATTTTCTCTCATCAAGTGCCTAAACTTGATGATAGCCAATCTATTGAGACCACTATTATTACGCCGGAAGAGTTAGCGAGTTTGCAAGCGGACATTAAGGCCAATCGCGAGACTCTAGCCGCTGGGGGTGTTCCCAATACACCTGAGATGAATAGTACTTCTGTCCCTGCCACTAGCAATGACAACTCATTTATAGGTGGTGATTCCGCCTTTTCTAGAGGAATTTCCTCTATCTTTAATAAAGTGGCAGAGCCTACTCAAGATCCAGTAAGTGCCAGTAGTAGCGACCCCGTCTTTACTGAAATGACAGAGCTTGACGAGATGCCTAGTACAGAGCAAACCTCTGATGCGACTGAAAGTACTGCGTCTGCTGATGAATCTAAGCCTGTTAATAGTGCACCTAAAGTCAAAGCCAATACCGAAGGACAAGGTCAGGTAGCAGCGACTTTCCCCTCTGGCACAGAAGGCAATAAAAATAAATCTTCTTCAGGCGGCGGCACGGCAGCTCAATCTACTGGCAATGGCAACAGTAAATCTAGTGGTGGCGATATTACTGGCGCCTTGGTAAATTTAATTGAACCGCAATGGACACCTCCAGTGGGCAGAGTCGGCTCAACGGTATCGGTGTCTGTCACGGTCGATGAAAATGGCAATGTGCTAAGTGTCAATGCCAATACCTCTGATGCTGAGCTCAAGCAATCTCTAGAATCTGCGGTCAATCGAGCCAGTCCGCTTACCCCCGTTATCGGTACCAACAAACGTAGACTTAAGCTTACTTTCGTTGTTAGGTAGGGTAGATAAATTAGATAGGTCAAATGAGTTAGAAGATGACCGGCCATTTAGGTTTATCATTAATGGCTTCATCTTTGATGCGACTGTCTTTAATTAGCCTATCTTATTAGGTTACCTGTTTAAAGCTGTCCGTATGAGTAGCTTATGATATATCAATATCATTAGCATTGATTGACTCAGGTGGCTGTTGTAAATTACTGTTTTTCCCTTTACTTCTTGCGCTGTCCTTTATATGCTCCTCTTATCCGAATTCTAAGACAGGCTTTATAACTCCATGAAAAAAATTAAAATGACAAATACTGAGCACCTAACTCCTCATTCCCAAAAGCGCTTAACCACTGGTTTGTCTTGTGCCCTATTGGCATCAGCAGGTCTCTTAGTGGGCATTAGTGCGCATGCAGAAGAAGATTACGATCTAGAGTTAACCATCTCCAAAAAGGGAGAGGTGAATCAAAATCAAGTGGCTTTTGTACCTTTTGCGGGAGACAGTGGTATTTCTTCTATTATCCAAAAAGATTTAGAAGCCATGCCTTTAAGAGTGACCAGTCAAGGCTTAATTGGCCAACCACACAGCCGCGATGATTTAGCCGCTACCCTACCAGCATGGCAGCAGCTGGGCATTCCTTATATGGTTATTGGCAGCAGTCAAAATGTGGGCGGTAACGCCAGTATCACTTTTGAAGTGATTGAAGTGGCCAAAGGTAGAATTATTAAAGGCACACAGACTGTTACAGCGGCAGATAGTAAAACTGCCGCTCGTAAAGCGTCAAGCCGTATTTATGAACTAATCACAGGTAAAAAACTAGACCTTAATGCCCGTCTTATTTATGTAGAAGAAAAAGGCAGTGGTAAATCAAAAACCTCCTCTTTGGTATTGATAGATGCGGATGGCAGCAATAAGCGTCTACTTTCTCAAGTCATTGATGCCACTATCTATAGTCCTGCCGTATCTCCAGACGGCCGTTATGTGGCTTACTCTGTTCAGTTAAAAGACAACAGCGCTAACTTATGGAAATATGATCTCAAAACCAGCCAATTAACTCGTCTAGTCGACATGAAAGGCAGTAGTTTAAGACCTAGCTTCTCATACGATGGTTCCAAAATCCTATTCTCAAGCACCGTAAATGGCGATGCAGACATTTATCGTGTCAATAGCACTGGCGGTAAACCAGAATTGGTCATGGCCGGTCCTTATGATCAAGTAACCCCAAGCTATGCGCCGAACGGCAGCTTTGTCTACGCTTCAGACCATGCCAGCCCTAATCGTCCAAACATTTATCGTTATAATTTCTCAGGTTCGCCCGTACAGATTTCACGTGGCGGCTATGCCACCAACCCTAGCTATAGTCCTGATGGCACCAAAATTGGTTTCCTAAGTGGGCGCAGTGCGGCTATCATGAGTAATAATGGCTCTATTATTGCTAACTTTGGGGCGACTGGCTTAGATGAAGCGCCTAGGTTCTCACCAACTGGCGAGCGCGTGGTTTACTCTCAAGGTGCCAAAAAGGGTAATTTAGTCATCCGTTATTTGGATGGAGGTAAAGTGATTACTCTGCCTACTGATGGTATTGCGAAGTCTCCAACTTGGGTGCCGAGTGGCCAGTAATAGGCCTTAAAGCCAAATTACTGGCTAAACTGGCTAAGTCTAATATAAATAACCATACTTATTACACAAAAAAACCTCAGTTATGACTGAGGTTTTTTTATTAATAGCCCTAGTTTATAGAGCCATTGTGTTCCAGACGGGATAATGCTTATTATTTACTATAGGCAAAACACTCTAAAATCCTAACAAGATACACCATTACAAATAACGTAGAAAGTAGCCTTTAGAAAAATAACCATGTGACGATTTAGCATTTCGCCTCGTATATATTGATATACTATGACCTCTGCTATGCGCTCCTTTTATAGGCTCTTTTCAGCGCCGTCAGACTCTTCTATTGATTTATTATAAAGTGACTGTGTATGTTTTTAACTATTAAGAAAACCACGTTAATTTTTGGGTTAGCCTCTATGGCGATAAACTTAAGTGGCTGCCAAAATATTCAAATGGCGGAAAGCCCCATTCCGGTTACCGCTGACTTTAAGCCTATGTTAGCCAGCCACTTAATGACTCCCAGTAGTGCTCAACCAGTCATAGTTAAGAATAACAAGTAGTGGCTGCTATCAATAGTAGCTACTATCAATAGTAATATTCACAACAGCTCTAAAGAGGCTTTAAAACAAAGTCAGTAAGCCAACCTTGACATAGAGTCAGCAGACTAATCTTTATGGTGATGCAGTTTTGGTGGTTGATTCAATAGCGTTTGCGCCAAGTGCTCACCAAATAGTTTGGCCGTATTAATGTCACCTTCCCCTGGGGTAATCTCAGGAGAGGCATCTGTCGATTGAGTCATTAATCCCAAAAAGCTTGATAAGCGGTTGATGTCGGTTTCGCTATGACCCGTAGGCATTACCGGAAAACCGGCCCAGTTCATGCCATGTTGCATACTAAATAAGCAGATTTGCTGCAATGCCGCCAGCTTATCGCCACTTAGACCGCCTGAATTGGCAAAGCCTGCCGCCCACTTACCATGCCATTTACGGTGAAACCAGCGTTTAGAGGTGCTGTCCATAAAGGTCTTAAACTCAGCCGTGATACTGCCCATATAAACGGCACTACCAAACACCATCATTTGCGCAGCATCGGCAAATTCCCAATCCATCTCATCGATATCCAAGGCTCGAACTTCTACCTTATCTTGGGCATAAGCTTGGGCACCCTCTTCGATAGCATGAGCCACTTTGCGGGTATGCCCGTAGTTACTGTGATAGATGATGGCTATTTTAAGGGCCTCATCTACTGTATTTAAATTAACAGAACTAGAGTTATCAGTCATGAGTGGGAAACATCCTAATATTAAATAAAGGGCCTATTTAACCTAACCTAGACCAAATTTGCAAATTTAGACAACATTATATAACCGAGCATACTGACTTAATTCAGTTTGACAATTAATAAAGCCATACGTCCAGTATTCTTCTCAGCCAAATGCGTTTTTCTGCGATAAGAATAATAGCTATTATCGCCATAGCTACACGCTAAGGCGAGACTTCCCTTAGTTTCAGACAACGCGTCTAACGGGCTGCTTTCTGCCTGAGGAGCGACCACTTCTATGCCCAATTGATTTAACTGTAATTGAGCCAATTTGGGTAAATCCAACCAAGCTTTATTAGAATCTTCATGCTTGCCAACAATCTGTTGTTCAATATCTTGGCGATTCATACCTGCATTTTCACAACCCAACAACAGCTTATTGACCACGTCATTAGACACTTCATAACAAGACTGGCTAATGCAAGCCCCTATCCAAGCTTGCAAAGGCTTATCGCCAGTTACAGTGCCTTTAATCTTATTAAGCTCATGATAAGTCTCGAAAATGACCCCGTTGGCTAAACCCTGCCAGCCAGCATGAATGGCAGCTACTTGCTGAGAATTGGGGTCATAAATAACAATAGGTACACAGTCAGCGGTCATCACTGCTAATGCTTGATGAGGTGCTACAGTGACCAAAGCATCGGCAGAAGGAGGCGTCAAAGACAGCTTATGGGGTGCTTTCTGATCGGTCGCATCAACGCGTATCACCTGATTGCTGTGAATTTGGTTTAACCAGTAAATGGCTTCAACAGCCGCTACTTTGCCATTTTCATGTTGATGTTCAGGTTCAGATTCAGAATCATGCGCTATCAGATACTCATTCAACAGCTGTAACAGCACTGCTCTGTTATGCAGCACTTGGGTAGGGTCATCGTTGACATGCAGACCCAAGTTAAATTGGCCAAAGCTGTTTGACTGATTCGGCTCTTCACCAGTTGTGTTAACAGCCGTTTTATCAAACGTGCTATCAGCGGGCGTTGTTAACAGCGTACCGGCATTGGTTTGAACTATCAAAACGTTATCAATATGAGCCAGTACTTGATAAGGTTGAGCCTTGGGCAAATTTGACATGTTAATACCCGTATATTCATTGACAGAAATGGACAGAAGCTAAGCCTGATAGCTCATTTAAGCGTTAAACTTATTTGAACATTAAACCTATATTAGCCTTTGGCCCAAAGCGACACTTTTACTCATTTATTCACTTAGAATTTCAGCCAGTTTTATAATGTCATCAGGAAGCGGCGCGGTGACTTCAATATCCTCGCCTGTCTCAGGATGAACAAACCCTAATTGATAGGCATGCAGTGCCTGGCGCGGGAATTTTTGGATAGCTTCACGCTGCTCTGGGGTTAGTCCGGCTCTTAACTGCTGACGATTACCATAGACATCATCTCCAATGATAGGATGACCGATATGACTTAAATGGACACGAATTTGGTGAGTACGGCCGGTTTCTAACTGTACATCGAGCAGACTATAGTTGTCGTTTAAAGCAGTAATGTTCATGATATGAGTGACCGCAGGCTTGCCCACACTGCTCACGGTCATCTTAGTACGCTGGGTACGATGACGGCCTATCGGAGCATCAATGGTACGCTGACGTTTCAGACTTGCCACATCACCGGCAACAATACATTGATAATGACGATACACAGTTTTGTCTCTTAGTTGGTCTTGCAGCTCCATTTGAGCCGCTTTAGTCTTGCCAATGACCAACAGTCCTGAAGTATTTTTATCAATACGGTGTACCAGACCAGCTCTTGGCAAATGGGCTTGATTGGGATAGTGATATAACAAACCATTAACCAAGGTTCCTGTCCAATTACCAGCGCCAGGATGTACCACCATGCCCACAGGCTTGTTAATTACCAGCACACTGTCATCTTCATACATGATATCTAAAGCGATGTCTTCAGGTTCATCCGTTCCATGCTGCTCAAGCTTGGCTTGTAACAACAACTTATCGCCCACCCTAACTCTGTATTTTGGTTTTTCTACTTCGCCATTGACCGTTAAGTTACCTGACTTTAGCCATTCTTGTAGCTGCGAGCGAGAATGATCGGCAAACAGCTCTGCCGCCAGTTTATCAATGCGCTGTCCTGCTTTGTCATCGGTCACTGTGTACTCAGCTTCAACCTCTAAAACTGGATTTAAAGACGCCTCATTTTCTAATGTTAACTCATCAGACTCTAGATCTTCTAAGTCCTCCAAATCTTCTAGGTCTTCTAAATCTTCACCCTCAAAGTCTTCGTCATCAAAGTCTGCTTCGCCCAAGCTGTCCTCATAATCCGCAGTGGACTCAGGGTCAGATGGCTTCACTGTCTGTGCCTGTGGGTCTAATGGTGTATCTGCCGAATGCGACATAGAAGGGTTCTCATTATCTGTTAAAGTAGACTCAGAATCTAACTGAGCCGATTTAGCCGTTGATCCTGCTTGATTGGTTGTTAAGTTTGGGCTATTTTTCAACGGGGATAAGTTCTCTGAGGTAGCTGCTGTCTTTTCTGACGTTGAGGAGGACACTTTCGTTGACTTTGTTTCTTTTGCTGACGTTTCTTTTGCTGACATAGTGATTTGGACCAAATTGAGTTTCTTATAAATATGCTAAGTGTAGCATGATTTGGCTTATTCTCATTGAATTACCTAGATAGCCGATGCGGTTATATAAGTTATTTTGATACTATAAAGTAATTAAATTATTTTTAGATAATACTGTATCAGACCATAAACAAAGGCGCCAAATAGATTAAGGTAGCAATCACTCAACAATCCTATACCAAAATATTATGGTAGCGTGCTACACTAGAGCCACTAAAATTTGACTAAAATATTCTGCGGAGATTTCCATGCAGCGTGCTTCAACTTCGTTATTTACTGCATTAACCCCTAATTCCCCTAACGCTTCTCGTAAGACCAAGCTTACTGTCGCCTTATTAACAGCCGGTATGCTTAGCCTAACAGGCTGTCAGACGCTAAAAAACATTACTGGTAAAGACAGTGATGCGGTAGCCACTGCAGAAAAAACAGACGCTCAGTACTATAAAGAAGCGGTTGATGCTATGGACAAAGGGCGTTACATTTACGCTGCAGAGCAATTGTCAGAGCTTCGTACGTTCTATCCGACAGGTGCGTACGCAGAACAAGCGCTATTAGACTTGATGTATAGCCAATTCCAATCAAACGAATATGCCTTAGCGGTTACCAGTGCTGAGCAGTTTATTAAGCTATATCCTCGCAATAACCAAGTCGATTATGCTTACTATGTGCGCGGCGTGGCAAACATGCAAGCTGGTACCAGCAGTTTGCTGAATATCACCAAGCTGCAACAGGCGCATCGTGATACCTCATACTACCGTTTGGCTTTTGGTAACTTCCAAGAGTTATTGGCTAAATTCCCAAATAGTAGCTATGCACCAGACGCCGCTCAGCGTATGACGTATATCTATAACCAGTTTGCTGAAAGTGAGTTATCAGCTGCGCGTTGGTATATCAAGCGTGAAGCCTACGTTGCTGCAGCAAACCGTGCAAAATGGGTATTCCAATATTTCCCACAAAGCCAGCAAGTTCCTGAAGCTATCGCTATCTTAGCGTATACCAATGAGCAATTAGGCTTAAATGACTTAGCTCAGCAATACAAAACCTTATTACAGATCAACTATCCTGAATGGCTAACCCGTGATGGTAAAGTTCGTATCAGTAATAATCGTGCTGGTAGCCTATTGAGTAGAATGACCTATGGTAAGCTTGGTCGTTCTGACAAACGTGCTGACTCTGATGCTGAAACATCTACGTACACGGGTCCTACTAAGCAGCAAGTTATTCAACAAGCAGCTCAGTTACAGCTACCAACAGATAATGCCGCAGCTTCTGGACAAAACTTACCTCCTATTGAAAGTGGTCGCCGCGGTGTAAACTTAGGTCTCGGTTTACCAGAGGAAGCCAATACTCAGCCTCAAAACCGTATTGCCAGTCCAAAACAGATGTATCCTGATAACAGCGTTGACCAATAAGTCCACTAGATACTTGTCTAGTGCCCATTAAGTAACTGTTTAGTTTAGCGAGTTACCTAATGCTGTTGATCCTGTTGAATTATTCAATGGGTTACCTAGTGAACTATCTAGTAAGTATTCACTAAGCATTAATAAGCATGAGCTAAGATGAATCTAAGCGGTATGTCGGCTTTTATAGTCTGAGTTTACCTACCTTTCATGCACTCAAAGTTATATCATTAAGCCACTTTACAAGCTAACCCTTTAAAGTGGCTTATCTGTCTAAAAAAAACAGATTTTATTCTGTCGCGCAAAACTTCCCTAAAATCGTTCTATATTTGGTAAGGCCAAACGCAATTATGAGCATCCCTAACCATATTCTTGATCAATTAAATAGCCAAGCCGATTTGGTAGGGATTATTGGCAAACACACCACTTTAAAACGTGCCGGCAAAGAATTTAAAGGCAACTGTCCTTTTCATGGCGAAAAAACGCCCTCTTTTTATGTCAATCCACAAAAGAACGTTTATAACTGCTTTGGTTGCGGTGTCGGTGGTAATGCCATCAGCTTTTTGCGCGATTATGAAAATCAAACCTTTATGGAAGCGGTAACAGAGTTGTCTCGTCAGACCGGTATTGAGATACCCAAAGAGGACAATAAAGATTTACGTTATAAAAAAGGGGTAAAAAAGCAGCCTCAGTCGCAACCCAAAAACTTTAACGCCCCCTCGTCTCAGCCCAATACACAAACTCGATCATCTTCTGCTGGTAAATCGCAGTCTACTGGTCCAGCTTCTACCCAGCAACCAACAGAGTCAGGTAATACTGAGTTGCCACCAACGGTTGACGTCATTCCTGTAGAGGATACAAACAGCGTTAATGACACCGGCTACTTTGATGAAGGCAGTTACTATAACTCTGCCCCACCTTCAGATTGGGATATGGGCTACTATTCCGATGACCTCGCCAGCTTTGACCCTGCCTCAGGCTCTGTGCCGATGCAAGACAATGCCCAAAATGCTCAAGATGGCAATCTATATGAGCTTTTGGTGAGTATCAGTGAGTTTTATCAGCATAATTTACGCCATAACTCACGGGCCATGAGCTACTTCAAAGAGCGTGGCTTGAGCGACAATATTATTGAAGAGTTTAAACTTGGTTATGCGCCCACCGGTTGGCAACATTTAGAGCAGGCTTTTCCGCAAGATATAGAAGGTCTAAAAGCATTAGGCTTGGTGCGACAGTCTGAGAAAGGACGCGATTACGACTTGCTTCGTGACCGAGTTATCTTCCCCATTCGTGACAATCAAGGCCGAGTCATTGGCTTTGCAGGGCGTGCTTTAGACAATGAGGTAAAGCCCAAATATATTAACTCAAGTGACTCGCCTGTGTTCCATAAGCAGCATGTGCTCTATGGCTACTATGAATCTCGACAACACAAAGCCAATGATTGGCTTGTGGTCGAAGGCTATATGGATGTCATCGCCTTGTATCAAGCGGGCATTTATGGTGCGGTCGCCTCAATGGGTACTGCCATAAACGAAAGTCAAATTTCACGCTTATTACAATTAAACCCTACCTTAACATTGTGTTTTGATGGTGATAGTGCCGGTCAAAAAGCCGCTTGGCGTACTTTGGAGGTGGCATTGCCCGTACTTAGTGATGACAAAGAGCTGCGCTTTTTGACGTTACCTGGTGGTCATGACCCTGACACCTACATTGCCCTGCAAGGGGTGGATGCGATGCGTGAGCAAATTAAAAAAGCCATGCCTTTGTCACAATATATCTTCGCTTATCTCAGTGAGCGTTATGATTTGAGTATGGCAGAAGGCAAAGCCAAGCTGATGTCTCAAGTCAGGCAGTTGACCAATAATTTGCCCAAAGGCTCAAGCTTCAAGTATTTGCTTAATAATGACATCTATCAGAAGCTAGGTGGCCGAAAAGGTCAAAAGAACTCGGCTCACGATGTGTTATTAGACTTTGATAGTGACATGACCGTCAGCCGAATGCTTGAGCTGTGTTTGTTGTTTTCACCAAACTTAATGGAAGAAGACCCTATTCAGCGTATATGGCAAGAGTCTGGTGTGGCAGCCATTGAGCTGTGTGAAGAGCGCTCACCACAAAAAACTGACCAAAATGGCGATAAGGCTTCTGTTGATGCCCCTGTCAAGACTGCTACTGCTGCTAATGCGTCGTTCAAGCCTAATATCAAATCTAATACGACAGCCTCTGTTAAAGCGCCACCACTGCCCAGTTGGCAAGATTTTGACAGTCCAAGTTTGGTACAGCTTACTGAGACCATTAACACTTTAGCGCCTCATTTGCCCAAGGATACCAATGCTGCCGCCCACTTTATCCTAGCCAATCTTCCGGCGACCATGCAGCAGACATTGGCCAAACGTTGGTACTCTTTTTGGTCCAATTTAAATCAGCGCGGTATTATCGATGTCGATGAGCTGGTTGATGATTTATTGGTGCAACTGATGCTAAATGCGTTATCAAAACAAATGTCACAATCTAAAAATATTATTATTATCAGGCACCTAAATCGCCAACGACAGACCTTAATGAATTGGTCAAAGCAGCAGCAGGCTACACAGACCAGTAAGATGACTTAAGAGGGTTAATCTAGCTTTTTAAAAACTTTATTAACCTATTGTTTATGCAGACAATAATCCTGATGGCTTTAAAAAATAGGTAATGCCCCCATATCATTAATATCACCGGGTAGTACCTAAGCAAATATCAGGCAAATATCTGCATTAGTTTTTACGACGGATAGCCGTATTTGCGGTGCTGTTTTGGATATTATGTTATAATATCGGACTAAAATTTTTATTCTTTGGCTACAGATTTGGTTGCTCAACTTAGAGTAAATAGCTTTATTGCAAAAACTAAAATAATAAGACAACAATCTGGCCATCTGAAAAGCAATTGCACCCCACTCTACCTTTAACCCACATCTTCTATTGCAAGCGAGATATTATGACCGATAAGGCAGCCTCTCAATCTACCTCTCAATTAGCCACCCTTATTCAAATGGGTAAAGAGCAAGGCTATTTGACTTATGCTGAGGTGAATGACCAACTTCCCGCCTCAATTACCGAAAGCGACCAAATTGAAGACATCGTTCAAATGCTTACGGATGTTGGTATTAAAATTTTTGAATCGGCACCAGATGCTGATGATATCTTGATGAACGATGGGGCCAATGACGATGAGATGGCCACTGACGAAGCTGCTGCGGTACTAGCAGCAGTAGAAACTGAGCCAGGCCGTACCACTGACCCTGTGCGTATGTATATGCGTGAAATGGGTACGGTAGACCTATTGACCCGTGAAGGCGAGATTGTTATCGCCAAGCGTATCGAAGAAGGTATCCGTGATGTTCAGCATGCTATGGCTTACTGGCCAGGCACAGTACAGTTCATTCTTGATGAATATGACTTAGTTGAAGCCGGCGAGAAAAAACTTTCAGACGTTATTACTGGTTTCTTAGATCCTGAAGAGATTGAACCTCCTGTGGTTGAAGACGATGAGGAACAATTACCAGTCATCACTACTAAATCTAAAGTTAAAGAGCTTGATGATGAGGACGAAGAAGAAGAAGAGACCGATGAAGAGGAAGATGCCGAAGAAGCAGGCGGCTTAGATCCTGAATTGGTTCGTCAGCGCGTCGAAGAAATTCGTGAGCTATTCGCTACTGCCAAACAAGCGTTAGAAGAGTATGGCCGTGGTAGCCCACAAGCGGAAGAAGCGTATGCGCAGTTGGCTGATCGCTTCATGCTATTAAAGCTTAACAACCGTATGTCAGATAACGTAATGGCTATCATGCATGACGTCTATGACGATGTCCGTAAGCAAGAGCGTCAAATCATGCGTTTGGTTATTCGCCGCGGTAAGATGCCACGTGCTGAATTCCGTAAGACTTTCCCAAGCAATGAGACTAACGTTGACTGGCTAACCGATCGTCTAAAAGGCAATCCTAAATTTGCAGATAGCCTAGCCAAAGTCGTTGATGATGTCGTTGTATTACAGCGCCGTATCCGTGACCATGAAGACAAGCTCGACATGGAAATTGGCGAGATGAAGGAAGTGGCGCGTCGTATGGCGATTGGCGAAGCCAAAGCCCGCCGTGCTAAGAAAGAAATGGTAGAAGCCAACTTACGTCTGGTAATATCTATCGCCAAAAAATACACCAACCGCGGTTTACAGTTCTTGGATCTTATTCAAGAAGGTAATATTGGTTTGATGAAGGCAGTAGATAAGTTTGAATACCGCCGTGGTTATAAGTTCTCAACCTATGCTACTTGGTGGATTCGTCAGGCCATTACCCGTTCAATTGCTGACCAAGCCCGTACCATTCGTATTCCGGTACACATGATTGAGACTATCAACAAAATAAACCGTGTGTCACGTCAGTTATTACAAGAGATGGGCCGTGAGCCAACGCCTGAGGAATTAGGCGAACGTTTAGAAATGGACGAAGTTAAGGTCCGTAAGGTCTTGAAAATTGCCAAAGAACCCATATCTATGGAGACACCAATCGGTGATGATGAAGATTCACACCTAGGCGATTTCATTGAAGACCAAACCATCTCTAGTCCAGTTGAAGATGCCACCTCAGCGGGCCTACAAGAAGCGACTCGAGACGTATTAAGTAACTTAACAGAACGTGAAGCGAAAGTACTACGTATGCGTTTTGGTATCGATATGCCAACGGATCACACTTTGGAAGAAGTCGGTAAACAGTTTGATGTTACCCGTGAGCGTATCCGTCAGATTGAAGCCAAAGCGTTACGTAAATTGCGTCACCCTTCTCGCTCTGAACATTTACGTTCATTCCTTGAGAATGACTAAACGTTAATTAATATGACTGCATTTTTATAAAAAAAGCTGAGTCATCTCAGCTTTTTTTGTGATTAAAAATAGCCTATATCGATACTTACTGGTCTTTAGTGCTAAATCCAAAACAACTCTGGATACCTAACGGAGACATGATTATGTCAAACAACAATCCAAAAATTAATATTAACCAGTGTTTAACGCTACAATCAAATCCTGATGCTAAGAAGACCGATATTCAAAATCATCATCTTTGGGAATTCCCAATGGACTATCCGATGAGCATTATTGGTCATGAAGGCGAACATGACACGCTTCTAAATGAAGTGAAGCTTATTTTAGGCACTCAGTTCCCAGAATTTGACATGGAAAGCTTAGTGGTTAAGAAATCAAGCACTGGCCGCTTTACCTCAGTCCGTGCCAAATTGTACTTCACAGATGCGCAGCAAGTTAATGAGTTATATGCCTCATTAGACAAAGCCAATACTGTTCGTACAGTGGTATAGGCGTTATGCTTGCCTAAACAGCAGGCATTAGATATTTATAGACAGATATTCATATAGTAGTAGACTAGACCGTCCTAAAATCTCATTTAAAAAGAGCAGTTAACCACTGCTCTTTTTATTTGTGTGTTTTTTAATAGTGAATTATTTTCCAGATTAGCGAGATTGCCTGAATACATTCCCAGACCAAAACCTTCGTTTACAATTTATTGAAAAAAGTTTTTTTGCCCCATTTTTATTGATAATTTTACTTGACACAAGCTGTAGGCAACACTGTCTCAGCAGTTGCAAATTTGCAAGTATTTTTGGTGGCTAATTATTCATTTCAATTATTTGAGTTGAACTAGTAAGCCTCGATTTGTCAAGATAGTAAATTTTGTTTTTTTCCTTTATATTGTGCCTACATTACTAAAAGCACCCTATATCTTGTGTTTCAATTTAAAGACAGGCACTATAGGAACAAGTGAAATTTTTCAGTAATACTTCCATTAATCCCACATTTAGCGATAACAAGCGGAGACAGCAATGACACATATGGATAACCTTAAAGTAATGAAACGAGACGGCCGTTTAGAGCCAATCGATTTAGATAAAATCCATAAGGTCATAACGTGGGCCGCGGAAGGATTAGATAATGTTTCCGTTTCTCAAGTAGAATTAAAATCTCACATTCAGTTTTATGATGGTATTAAGACTCGTGATATTCATGAGACTATTATCAAAGCTGCTGCCGATCTAATTTCAGAAGATACACCAGACTATCAGTATCTTGCCGCACGTTTGGCCATCTTCCATTTACGCAAAATTGCCTACAATCAATTTGAGCCACCTCATTTATTTGATCATGTCACCAAGCTGACTGCAGCTGGTAAATACGATGAGCATATTTTGCAAGATTACTCACGTGAAGAGTTTGATGAATTAAATGAGTACATCGACCACTGGCGTGACATGACTCTAGCCTATGCCGCTGCTGAGCAGATGGCCGGTAAATACTTGGTACAAGACCGAGTGACTAAGACCGTTTATGAGAGCCCTCAGTTCTTATACATGTTAGTAGGTATGTGTCTATTCGCCTCTTACGACAAATCTGAGCGTCTACACTATGTGAAGCGCTTCTATGATGCCAGCTCACAGTTCAAAATCTCATTACCGACCCCTATCATGGCAGGTGTGCGCACCCCATCGCGTCAGTTTAGCTCGTGCGTATTGATTGAGTGTGGTGATAGCTTAGACTCTATCAACGCTACTACTAGCGCCATCGTTCGCTACGTCTCACAGCGTGCCGGTATCGGCATCAATGCCGGTAACATCCGTGCCCTTGGTAGCCCTATCCGTGGCGGTGAAGCGCAACATACCGGTTGTATCCCATTCTATAAGCTATTCCAAACGGCCGTTAAATGTTGTTCACAAGGCGGCGTCCGTGGTGGTGCAGCGACTTTATTCTATCCCTTATGGCATTTAGAAGTAGAGTCATTGTTGGTGCTAAAAAACAACCGCGGTGTAGAAGACAACCGTGTGCGTCATATGGACTACGGGGTTCAAATCAACCGTACCCTATACACGCGCTTAATTAAAGGTCAAGACATCGCCCTATTCTCACCTTCTGACGTGCCAGGTCTATACGAAGCCTTCTTCGCTGACCAAGACAAGTTCGAAGAGCTATACACCGAGTATGAGCAAGATGAGAATATCCGCAAACGTCACGTACCTGCGGCTGACCTATTCAGCTTATTGATGCAAGAGCGTGCCAGCACCGGTCGTATCTATATCCAAAACGTTGACCATTGCAACACGCACAGCCCATTTGATCCTGCTGTGGCCCCTATCCGTCAGTCAAACTTATGTATGGAAATTGCGTTACCGACTAAGCCACTAGACAACATCAATGACGAAAAAGGCGAAATCGCTTTATGTACATTGTCAGCGGTAAACTTAGGTGAAGTACAGAGCTTAGACGATATCGAAGAGCCTGCTGAGCTAATCGTTCGTGCGTTAGACGCCCTACTTGATTATCAAGACTATCCGGTTAAAGCCGCTGAAAATGGCAGCATGAATCGTCGCACGCTAGGTGTTGGTGTTATTAACTACGCTTACTACTTGGCTAAAAACGGTGTGAAATACTCAGATGGTTCAGCACTGGGCTTAACCCATCAAACGTTTGAAGCGCTACAGTATTATTTACTAAAAGCGTCTAACAAGTTGGCGAAAGAAAAAGGCGCTTGTCCAGCGTTTAATGAGACCACTTACTCACAAGGTATCTTACCAATCGATACTTATAAAGCGGACTTAGACAAGATTTGCAATGAGCCATTGCAGTTGGATTGGGAAGCACTACGTAGCGAGATTAAAGAGCATGGTCTACGTAACTCTACTTTGTCAGCGTTAATGCCTTCTGAGACTTCAAGTCAGATTGCCAACGCGACCAATGGTATTGAGCCACCTCGTGGTCTGGTGTCTGTTAAAGCGTCTAAAGACGGTATCTTAAAGCAAGTGGTACCTGATATCTTAAACTTAAAAGACAACTATGAGTTGTTATGGCAAATGCCTAACAATGATGGCTATTTAAAACTGGTAGCGGTTATGCAGAAGTTTATTGATCAGAGTATCTCTGCCAATACTAACTATGACCCAACTCGTTTTGAAGGCAACCGTGTGCCAATGAAGGTTCTGCTAAAAGACTTATTAACCGCTTATAAATTGGGTGTTAAGACTCTGTATTATCACAACACTCGTGACGGTGCTAACGATGCTCAAGCCGATATCGATGATGGCTGTGCCAGCGGTGCTTGTAAGCTTTAAGCGAACAAGATGAGCCTCAAAATCGGAGCTTTTTAAACGGGGAGAAATATGCGAGGCATGGGCAGTCTATTGTTAATGGCTATGTCCGTGCCTCGTCCCTCGGCGTAAGGACAAAGTTTTTTAAATTATGGAGAATACTAAGTGGCTGATTACAAAAGTGAATACCTACAAGAAGTATTAGAATCACATAGGATGAGTCATATAAATGATTTGTTTAATAAATACAGAGATAGAAGAAACGAGATAAAAGAGTTTTTGAAATCCGAATATAAAAATAATACTTATAGTCCTTTTGATTCAGGTTCTTACAGTAAACATACTGCCATCAATACTAAATTCGACTTAGACTCAGTAGTACCTTTTAAGCATGATAGCTTTAGTACCCTGGAAGCTATGTTCAATGATGTCTATGAAAAATTGGATGCTAAGTTCGGTGAAAAAACTACTGTTCGTAAACAAACTGTCTCTATTGGACTAAAGTTTGAAGAAGATAACATTGAAATTGATATTGTTCCTGCGCGCGAAACTAAAACTGATACATATCTAGATACAGGAAATTTAAACTTACATATATCTGACTCAAATTCTGAGTCCGGTTACTTAAAAACTAATATTCAAAGTCAGATAGATCATATAAAAGGTAAAGAAACAGAAAGGAAGATAATTAGATTATTAAAGATATGGAAGTTTCAAAATTCTAAAAAATATAAGTCTTTCTTTTTCGAGCTTTTAGTTATCAAAGCTTACGATAAGACCTCACCAACAGGAAGTTTATGGACACAACTTGAAACTATACTTCAATATGTTGTTGATAACATAGAAGATTCAACATTTAAACTACCTGACCCAGGTAACTCTAATAACGATTTAATGAGTACATTGGATTCTTCTCAACGTAAAAAATTAGCTTATGACTTTAATAAATTACTTACTAATGTAAATAACAACGAAATTAATATCGAATTATATTTTAAGAAGAATGAAGAGTTTGCTGAAAGCTCTGATAAAGATGACTTAAGTTACGGGGTAGCTAGTGTTACTCCTGTATCTATCCCTTCTTCTACTGAGCGTTTTGGTTAGATATGAGATTCTCTAAAGAAGATTTGAAAAAAGCGATTGATAGTATTGAATATGTTTCGGAATTAAACGACCTTAAATTTGAAGATGATGCGGTAGATTTCAATATCTGTTTTAATGTTGAAGGTATTGAGAAAGGAATAACTTTTAAAGTTTCCATATGTTCTCATTATCCACTTAAAGTAAGTGGATCTGAAACAATATACTTTAGAAATATAGAGCTTATTGAATACAGTCATGTTATGAGCGATGGTTCAGTATGTTTTCATAATCATCATTGTATAGACTTTAATAAAAAGTTAAGGCAAGACTTTGATGCTATCAAAAACTGGATTACCAAATATATTGTTAACCAAGAATCAGATAGTCATTATGAGCACTTAATATATACACCAGAAAATTTTAATGGCGAATTCTACTCCTATCAGTTCACAGAAGTTGAACACGATTTTTCCAAAGATGAATACGGAACAGTTCACCTTAATTATTTAAATAAAAGGCCGTATGATAAATCAACTATAAATAACTTTTTAGTACAGAGTTTTTTTTATAGTAAGTCTACTGTTACTAAATATTGTAATTGGAGTTCTCATTATTCTAATAAAGAAGTTGAAACTACCGAAGGGGTATATTTATTTATCGAAAATTCTCCAGCAATTAATAAACGCTTTTCTTTTGATAACTGGCAAGAGTTTTCTAAATCAATTAATCAAGAATTTTTAAGCTATCTTTCACAACATATTATAGCTATAAGATCAAGTCATCCTAGTCATAAACCATTGCCATTATTTATCGGATTTAATATAAGAAACAGCACTATACATTGGCAAGTAGCCTTATTAAATATCGATGAGCCAATCTTTCATATTAAAAGAGATGCTAGTGGTAAACCTACTTATTCCTTACAAGATAAAAAAATTAATTGGGCTTTAACGAATAACTCTTCTTACCCTTATTTTTTTGGAAGAGGGGCATTTAACGAGACTTTAACTAATTCAAAAATTTTAATAATTGGAGTAGGTGCAATTGGTAGCAATGTAGCTAAAACTTTAGTACGTTGTGGATGTAAAAATATTTTGCTAGTTGATTACGACATTAAAAAACCAGAGAATGTTTGTCGTTCAGAATATGAATTTCAATTCGCTTACACTAATAAGGTAGAAGAGTTAGCTCAAATACTTACGAGCATTTCACCTTTTGTTGAAATCAAAATAAGCAAAACTCTTTTCACTGAAAGTTTGAAGTCGGAAACTTATAGCAAACAATTTAAAGACACTATTGAAAAAGAGTTATCAGCTTATGACTATATTTTTGACTGCTCTACAGATGACGATTTAATGTACGTTCTAGACGGTCTTGCGATAACAGCTAGTACTATTAATTTATCAATAACTAATCGCGCAAAGTCATTAGTTTGTGGTGTATCACCAAATACATATAATTTTGTAAGACATCAATTTGAAAAAATATTAGTTAATGATGTTGATGACTTATATAACCCTCTAGGCTGTTGGAATCCTACATTTAAAGCGTCATACAATGATGTATCTACCCTTGTACAATTTGCATTAAAACATATCAATATTATGGTTGCTGAAAAACAGCTAGATAGTTTTGTAATAGATTATATTGATAATGATGAAACTCTACAGGTTAGGAAATTTTGAATATAATCAAACGTTATAAGAACTTAAAACTAATTATAGAAGATAGTTTATTAGAATCCATTTATCAATCAAGCGTCCCCTACTATCCTAAAGAATTTGGTGGTTTTTTACTGGGTAGATATACAACAGACTTAAAAACGCTTTACATTAAAAAGTCGATACTCGCAACGTCTTTTACTAGTAGTAGAGTAGAATTTACAAGAGAAAATAATTATTCAGAAAAATATTTTCAAAAGCTATTTATTGATGAAGGAATTTATTATATTGGCGAATGGCATACTCATCCAGACAATGAACCATGGTTTAGCACAGCAGATTTGAACGCGATGCTAAATATCCAAAAAAATCAAAGTATACAAATTGAAAATCCTATTTTACTTATTCTTAGCGTTACAAAGAATAAATTACAGGACTATAAATTTTTCGTTCTCCACAATGATAGATTAGAAGTTTATGAATAATATTCCATTAGAAGAGCTTTTCAACGGTATGCAAGAACAAATGAAAGCTCAATTAAATACTAACAGAAGCTTTATAGAACATCCTGGTTCAAAAGGTGACGCCTTAGAAAATGCTTGGATTGAATGGTTAACACACTATTTACCCAATCGGTATAGTGTCGATAAAGCAATCATTATAGATCACAAAGGTAATACTAGTGACCAAATCGATATTGTCATCTATGATAATTATTTTACTCCCTTTATTTTCTCACAGAACGGCTTTCACTATATACCAGCTGAAGGTGTATATGCTGTATTCGAAGTTAAACCTGACATATATGGGCACATAGAATATGCTGGAAATAAGATAGCTAGTGTTAGATCCTTAGAAAGAACGTCTACATCTATGATTAGTTCTGGACACCCACTACCAGCTAGACCTCTTACTAAAATAGTTGGTGGCATATTAGCAACAAGTAATACATATAAGAAGGTAAAAACAATTGAAGACAATTTATCAAAATTAAAAGGCCTACAAACACTTGATTTAGGTTGTGCTGTTGAGTCTGGTAGTTTTTCTATAGATTATATTGGACAAGAAGATATTAATCAGAAAAACTTTAATAAGCGTATAAATGATTATTATGAGACAAGAAGGTTTAACAAACTGACCTTGAGTCGTCCTGAAAACTCTTTAATAACTTTTTTTATGCAATTAACTCGCTATCTTCAACAAGCTATTGGTACAATCCCAGCTATCGATTTACAGGCTTATCTGAACGTTTTAAATGAAAAAATTGATCCAGATATTTAGTTCATAATTAGTCGTAAATTACATTGGTAAGACCTTTGCACTGCCTATGCTTTTAGATATACCGCACTAATGGTAAGTAGGACTCAAAACATACACCAACAATAAGAAGCTTTAATTTAAACATAACTGTAATTAAATGAAATAATGAAAAGGTAATACCATGACGTACTCAATCTTTTGCCAAACTAAAAATGATGCGCTAAAAGAGCCGATGTTCTTTGGTCAACCTGTTAACGTGGCGCGCTATGACCAACAGAAGCATCCTATTTTTGAACAGCTTATCGAAAAGCAGTTATCATTTTTCTGGCGTCCAGAAGAGGTTGATGTGTCAAAAGACCGTATTGACTACGGTAATTTGTCGACGCATGAACAGCATATCTTTATCAGTAACCTAAAGTACCAGACCCTACTCGACTCTATCCAAGGCCGCAGTCCAAACGTCGTGTTGCTACCTTTGGTATCTATCCCTGAGCTTGAAACATGGATTGAGACATGGTCATTCTCTGAGACCATTCACTCGCGCAGTTATACTCATATTATCCGTAACATTGTGAACGACCCAGCCGTAGTTTTCGATGATATTATGGACAATGAGCACATCTTACAGCGTGCGTCAGACATCGCTCATTATTATGATGAACTGTATCAGAATTCGCAATTATACAGCTTGTTTGGTCCTGGCACCCATATGGTCAATGGCGAACAAAAGCACGTTGATTTAAGAAAGCTCAAAAAGCAATTGTATCTATGCCTAGTGGCGGTTAACGTCTTAGAAGCCATTCGTTTCTACGTGTCATTTGCTTGTTCATTTGCTTTCGCTGAACGTAAGCTTATGGAAGGTAACGCCAAAATTATTAAACTGATTGCCCGCGATGAAGCCTTACATTTGACCAGCACCCAGCACATGATTAATATCTTGGCATCAGGTAAAGATGACCCAGAGATGGCGGAGATTGCTGAAGATTGCCGCGAAGAAAGTATCGAAATCTTCCGTAAAGCGGCAGAGCAAGAAAAAGAATGGGCTGGCTATTTGTTCAAAGATGGCTCTATGATCGGTCTGAACAAAGACATCTTGTGTCAGTATGTTGAGTACATTACCAACTTACGTATGGAAGCGGTGGGCCTACCTAGTATCTTCCCAGACTCTAAGAGCAACCCTATTCCTTGGATTAATACTTGGTTATCTTCTGACAACGTTCAAGTTGCACCGCAAGAGACCGAAATTAGCTCTTATTTAGTAGGTCAGATTGATTCTGATTTATCAGACAGTGACTTTGACGATTTCGAACTGTAATCTGTGACACAAGTGATAAGCATGCTAGGGCTTTTGAGACAGCATGCTTTATGACTTATTTAAAATTAGCGTGCTGTTGTTGTAAAAATGACTGCACGCTTTTTTGTCTTATTTACTTTGTCTAAGCTTCTAAACATTGCTCCATAAATAAACCATTACTAAGTGACTCACCACTATGACTTGGGTATTTACCTCGAAGACTCGCTTTTATCTTCATGACGATGAAACCTTGTTAGATGGTCTATTAAGGACCGGACATGACATTAACTATCAATGCCGCGAAGGGTATTGTGGCAGTTGTCGTCTAAAGTTAACGGCTTCCTCTTTTCCGATTACTTATGCCGAGCCTCCTTTAGCAATGATTGAGAAAGGCGAGATTCTCGCCTGCTGCTGTCAGGTTAAAGGCATGATTCATCTAAAGGAAGTTAAGTAAAGTACCGTTTTTGGTTAAATGTTTTGTCTAAGTATTTTGCCTAACTATTCTTTTATCCAACTACATAACCAAAAAAAGTCCGCACTATGGCGGACTTTTTCATATCATCATGGGCATTTGAAGAGTGTAAGCATCCGACCATCCCATCTTTTTTTCTATTAAAAAATGCGAGATAGTGTCCATGAACAAATAATCGTGGACACTAACATGACAACACAACCCCCTAATAAACCCAAACGAAGAACTTACAGCGCTGAGTTTAAAGCGCTTTTAGTAAAAGAAGCGACAGACTCAGGTCGATCAATTGCCAGCATTGCCCGAGAGCATGGCATTAACCAAAACCTTCTACATAACTGGAAACGCCAGTATCAGCGGGCACATGCTCAAGCTGACACATTACCTGGTGCTATAAACAGGTCTCATGATCCAAACCCGCACTTTATCCCAATCCATCTTGAGCCTGAAGGTGCGCATCTACGCTCAGCATCCGTCATAAAGAACATCAAACTGCAAATCACAGCTCGAGCATCTGGGACGATAAACCTCAACATTAGCCAAATAGACACTCAAAGCTTGATTGACCTACTACGAGGACTGCAATGATACCCATCACTCACATCTGGCTATCCACCGCACCTATGGACATGCGATGTGGTAGTGGCAAACTACTGGCCCACATCATCACCGAACACCAAAGCATTCGCCCTCACTGTGCCTACCTGTTTTACAACAAAGCAGGCACACGCCTAAAAGTATTCATTCATGATGGGCTTGGCGTATGGCTTTGTAGCCGTCAGCTCGATGACAATAAATTTCATGGCTTAACCAAACAGCTTACCACCACTCAAACTGGCATCAGCATCAACCGTGAACAATTTAATGCCTTAATCAGTGGACTGCCTTGGCGTAACATGGGCAAAGATAAATTAACCCCCATCCTATAAATAGCAGATGACAGGCAAATAAAACTCTGGCAACATATCGCCATGACTGTTGCTAACTTATCCGACTTATCAAAAGACCCCATTTACGCCGAGCTTCTGGTGAAAATCCACCTGCTTGAACAGCGTAATGAGCACCTGCAGCAACAGCTTGTTCAAACGAACACAAGTCACGATCAACTACAGCAGCTTTTTAACCAAGTGGTTGAGGAAAACCACAAGCTATATGAACAAGTGCTTGAACTCATCGAAAAACAAAAGCAGCTTATTCACCGGCTCTATGGACAAAAAAGCGAAGGCATCACTGCCAGACAAACCCACTTAAACTATGAGGCCGCGCAAGAGGACTTAGCGCAGCTTGAACAAATCCGAGATGACTACCTTAGCGGCTTAAGCCAAGATGAGCTTGCCAAGCTGCCTGCGATTGATCGTACTGAGGCAGAAACCCTCATTAATGAGGGTGAGCTTAAAGCCGGCAAAGAGAACACAGATGAGCTGCCAGCTTCAGCTACTGATCAGCCTAAAAAAACAAAGCGTGCTAAATACACAGTGATTCCTGACAACCTTGAGGTGAAAACCCAGGTTCATGAACCACTTACCACCGTCTGTGACTGCGGCTGTCAAATGAAGCGAATTGGGGAGGATAAACAAGACAAACTTGGCATTATCCCTAAGCAGTTTTATATTGAGCGTCACATCTACCCTAAATGGGTATGCCGTGAGTGTGACATCATTCATCAAGCGGCTACCCCCAAGCAGATTATTAACAAAAGCATCGCCACCCCAGAGCTGCTTGCACACATCCTTATTAGCAAATATGCAGACCATCAGCCGTTATATCGGCAGAATATTATCTATCAGCGAAGTGGGGTAAATATCCCCGATGCTACTATGGCAGACTGGGTAGGACGCTGCGGCGTTGCCCTTGAGCCTTTAGTCAGTCGCTTGCATGAACTATTACTGTCTGAGCCTATCTTACATGCCGATGAAACCCCGGTATCTATCATGAAGAACCATGTAAAGGTAGGTGGTAAATCATTAAAAAAAGGCTATGTCTGGGCGTATCTTACGCCACAGCACAGCTCCTTAAAAGCGGTGGTCTATGACTTTGCTGAAAGCCGTCGTAATGAGCATCCTAAAGCCTTTTTAGATAAGTGGCGCGGTAAGCTGGTTTGCGATGATTACAGCGGGTATAAGTTCTTATTTCATCAAGGTGTGACAGAAATCGGTTGTCTGGCCCATGCACGGCGTAAGTTTCATGAACTGCATATCACTGGCCAAAGTATCGTGAGCATTGAGGCATTAACGTTATTTAGGCAGTTGTATGCTGTTGAACGTGAGATTGACGAGCGATTTGAAAAAAATACACCCCCAATGCCAAGAGATCCCCAAATAGTTCGGCAAATCAGGCAAGAAAAAGCCAAACCGATTGCCGATAAGCTGCACCAATGGTTACAAGAAAAAAGGCAGTTAACCACTAAAAATGCCAGTATTAGTAAGGCGATGGATTATTGCCTGAAACGTTGGCAGGCGCTGACTCAGTATCTAGATGATGGCAGGCTGCCGATTGATAATAATTGGGCGGAGAATCAGATGCGTCCGTGGGCACTTGGGCGTAAAAACTGGTTGTTTGCCGGTTCGCTGCGAAGTGGGCAGCGGGCTGCGAATATTATGTCAATCATTCAGTCAGCTCGCTTAAATGGTTTGGATGTGTCTGCTTATTTGACAGACGTGCTAAGACGCCTGCCTACTCAAGAGGGTCTGGATGAGTTGTTACCTCATCGCTGGGTGCCACCGCAATAGGGGGTTGGTCGGATGCTTACTGAAGAGTTATTGTGGTATGGGGTCTACTTTTGGTCGAGCGCCATTTTCAAACAATTGAATTAACTCTTCTCTAAGCTGAGCACGTTGCTCATCGGTCAATGGTGGGCCATTTGGATCAGGCTCTAATAGCAGCTCTGGATCTGCTGGTATTTCCATAGGTACGGCAACCTCTGTTTGAGTAGGACGCTCAGCCAAGGTAATATCAATATTCATATTCTTTGAGCCACGTACTACTTGTACCGCCAACACACTATTAGGCATTTTGCGAGCCACATGCTGAATCAGTGTATTAGAATCGGTCATCTCTACCCCGTCGATAGACAGAATCACATCGCCTACCTTCAATCCACTCTTCGCAGCAGGGCTACCAGGGATAATGTTACGTACCACAACGCCCGTAGTGCTATCTATCTGTGAAGGGTCACGCAGCTGCGACAGGACTTCGATACCTAGCCAGCCACGGCTCACTTTACCATCTTTAATAATGGCATTCATCACTTGTTCAACTAATGCAGTCGGAATGGCAAAGCCAATTCCCATTGAGCCACCTGAACGTGAGAAAATTAAGGTGTTAATACCCACCAATTCGCCTCGAGCATCTACCAATGCGCCACCAGAGTTACCTGGGTTAATCGCAGCATCGGTTTGGATAAAGTCTTCAAAGGTATTCACCCCTAACCCCGTACGACCGGTGGCAGAGATAATACCTTGAGTCACCGTCTGACCCACACCGAAGGGGTTACCAATGGCTAAGGCCACATCACCCACTTCAATAGGCTTCTCTCTAAACGCCAACGGCTCTAAGCCTTGCATGTCTACTTTAATCACCGCCAAATCACTGTCAGGGTCAGTACCCACTACTTTAGCAACAGCCTTACGACCATCATTAAGTGCCACAACGATTTCATCCGCTTTGGCAATTACGTGAGCATTGGTTACAATGTAGCCATCCGCTGAGACAATCACCCCTGACCCTAAGTTGGTTTCTTGACTGGCTTGAGGGTTTTGACCATGAAATTCATAAAAACGGCGCAATATCGGGTCATCCATGTAAGGATTCTGTGGGATATTCTGAGTGGTATAAATATTAACCACTGAGCGCGATGCCTTGGCAACCGCATCATGATACGACAAAACAGGCTCTGGTTTATCAGAGAGCTTATCCCTATCTAATGAGATAGAATTGGCCTCATTACGCGGGGGCTCCCAAGCAGATTGTTGACTGGTTTTCTGTCCAATATAAACCCAGATAAAAGCTACTAAAACCGCAGCCAATAATAACCAGGGTAAAATCTTCCAGACGACACTGGTTTTTGACGATTCAGACATGTGACTCCTCGATGCGCTAAACTTACTAATGGCTCAACCACCCACTCCTAAATAACTGATGGGTTAACCAAACTAGGTTACCTAAACCCTGTCACCATATGTCCATGGTTTAGTGGATTTTAGGAAGATGGAGAATGTTTTAGTAGTTTAATTAATTATCAATAAATTAAAATATCATTAGTTTAACATTTGTTAGTCATTTATTGGCGAACCTCTCTCAAATTTTGCAGGGTATATTGTTCTATTCATGTTACCCCCATACACCTTAGCACGTTAAAACCGTTATGTTATAAAACCCGTTCAATCTCAGTTATTCAATATTTAGCAAGTTATAAAGTGATTTTTCTACCCATTAACCACCAAACTATTAATCAACAAACAGGCAACAAGGAATCAATAATGACAGAAATAAACCCCTTAGATCTCGAGCAGTGGTGCAACGACTACTTAAAAGTCAGTGAATTTAAAGACTATTGCCCTAATGGCCTACAGGTAGATGCCGACACCCCTATCAAAAAGATTGTCACTGGGGTGACAGCGACCCAAAATCTAATTGAAGCGGCCATCAAACAAGAGGCAGATGCCATCTTAGTGCACCATGGTTATTTTTGGAAAGGAGAGCCGGAGCCACTCACTGGCATGAAAGGTAAACGTATCCGCAGTCTATTTCAAAATAATATCTCATTATTGGCTTATCATCTGCCTTTAGATGCTCATCCTGTGATTGGCAATAATACGGCACTTGCCAACTTGCTAGATTTGAAAATCACTGGGGCTTTGTATCCTAATGAAAAGAACCCCGTAGGCAATATCGCCCAATGTGAGCCTATCGCTATCGAGGCTTTCATTGAAAAAGTCAGCCAAAGATTACAGCGCATCCCAACTCATATCAGTGGCAATCAATCGATTATTTCTAAAGTTGGTATTTGTACTGGCGGTGCCCAAGACATGATTGAGCAAGCAGCCAATATGGGATGTCAGCTATACATTTCTGGTGAAATCTCTGAGCGCACCACTCATTCGGCGCGTGAGCTCGGTATTGATTATTTAGCTTGCGGACATCATGCAACAGAGATGGGAGGTATTCAGACTTTAGGTGAGGTGATAGAAAGTACGTTAGGGCTAGAGGTGACATTCATTGATGATCCCAATCCCGCTTAATCCAGCTAGGTCTAATCGCAATAGGCTACTGTCTATTACGCTGCTGTAAATAGCTGATTAAAATTATCATACAATCCTGAAACTTGATTATTGATATAATTAGCGAGCAAAATGCTGTGGCTATCGATTAATTCATCGCTACAGCTTTCAGCATTTTATGACTTTAAGCGTGAGTTTTAAGCATTTTTTAACTTTAAATCTCCTATATTTTTAAATAAAAAGTATAGCGACCTCATAAAATTGCGGTAAATATCAATAGGCTTATCGCACGGTTACCAATCAGTGTGAATATCCCATTGAATTTTCGTAATACTGACACAATATAATGTTAGAAGCGAACCAGTATCAATTGCTGGTTTTGATTTGCCGTGAACTGCCAAATTTAACAAACTATCGCAGGTGCGGATTTCGGCTTGTTTGACTTAATCTTTTATGTCTATGACCAATTCAAATTTTATTGGTTTGTTGGCCTATGGATAGCGTTAAACAAGTTGATGATAGGAGCTCGAATAGATAACTAACTAAGATATTTATAATCTGGTTTAACTTATCTTTTTGTGCCCCCTGTTAAAAATAACACTTAGACAAGTGACGGTTCATAGAAAGCCAAAGTGCTAATAATTGGCCATTCTATGCTTGATTTTGATAGCTCTATTTTTAATCGTTGTGCTTTTAGTGCACTGTTAGATGGTTATTTTAGAGACTCTCAAAATGTCGTCATAAACTTCTTGGACAAACAACTTTGTGATATGGGTTGTCGTATCTGAGTGGTTTTATCCTAAACTGTCATCGGCTTTACATAAGCTGTCCTCAGTTTTGATATTTATCTAAGCGCTGTTTTAATTCGTCTTGCTAGTAACATATTTGATTTCACCCAATTTAATACCGTGCTTTAATGAAATGGCCTTAATCAGGTTTTGCCTTAGCGGGGCTGAAGTGATTAAGGTATAAGTGCGTTGTGAATGGAAAAATCAAACGTTATACCTCCAAGACAAGTGGCTATTTGTGTTTTTGCCCACTTTGACTGGCTTCAATAATTATTAATAATGGGTCTGTTAATGACTGACCATACAATCTGCTATGCCACATTGCATAGAGTATAGATTAATATATTGAATGCGTATAACGCCTATGTTGCTCATAACTGTGGCTTAAAGAGTCCTTAATACAATGGTGTATTAAGCTCTACACAGTATGGATGGTTGGACAAAGGAGACATCCATGCAACGACTATCTCATTGGATCAATCGCAAAGACAATCAATACTTTACTTATAATTTATCGACCAATTCCTCTAATAATACCAAAAATATTCCTCATTTTTTAACACCCCTACACTACCCTGAGCTTACTGCAAAACGCCCTACTGTAAACAAGAAGTTTACTAAGATTAAGATGCTAGCCACTCTCTCTGGCATTGCGGTATTATCTTTGCCCGCAAAAAGCTTGACCACGGCATTGTTCAGTACAGAAGCAGAGGCTTATGATACCAATTCCAAAAAATAAGGTACAATATAACCAACTCAACAACATAATAGAATCACATGCCGAAAAAAACCCCTAGAAATCATAAACTCACAGACCACGATTTTCTGCAATTATCTAAAACAGAAGGCAATGCCAGAGCACGAATCAGACTACTCATGCTGCATCAACTGAGTCAAGGTCATCCTATAGCGACCGTAGCAGAGAACTTTGGCTATAACCCTAGAAGCGTCTATACCATAAGAAGGAAATACTGGTTGCATGGTATCACTAGTGTCTATGACGCAGCTGGCAGAGGCAGAAAGAGTCTTTTAGCAGAAAAAGACATAGAACCATTCAAACAAGCGATAGTAGAAGCTCAGCAGCAAAGAGGTGGTGGTAGGCTCACGGCAAAAGACATCGCACAAATCGCCAAGGAGCAATTTAACGCCAACTATACCCCTAAAGCGATCTATCCTCTCATGAAACGTATTGGTATGAGCTGGGTATCTGCGCGTAGTCGGCATCCTAAGGCAGATCCTAAAGTCATGGAGGCATATAAAAAAACTTCCTTGAGCAGATAAAGCAAGTTCTACCTGATGGTGTTGATATCAAGCAAGTTGATATATGGTTTCAGGATGAAACACGTATTGGCCAACAAGGCTCTATCACAAGGGTTTGGCACTATAAAGGACAAAGACCTCGAGTAGTCAGGCAGCAGCAGTTTGAATCAACTTATCTATTTGGTGCCTTTAATCCGGCGACAGGTGAGAGTGTTGGACTTGTTCTACCTTATGTGAATAAGCAAGCTATGGCATTGCATATGGAGGAAATCAGTAAAGCTGTTCCCGAAGGTCGGCATGCCGTGGTGGTTATGGATGGGGCGCTATGGCACCAACCAAGTTTGGATCAAGACAATGTGACCATGCTTAAATTGCCTCCCTACTCACCTGAGCTTAACCCTGCTGAACAGGTATGGCAGTACCTTAAACAGCATTGGTTATCTAATCGCTGTTTTGAGAGTTATGATGCGATTGTCGATGCGGCATGTGACGCTTGGAATGCATTGTGTAATCAGACTAACTTAATTAGGTCTATCACTCAGCGGGAGTGGTGCGACTTGAGTGTTATTTTTTAGAATTGGTATGATAATGTTATGGCGTCAAAAACCTTAACGTTGGCCTCTGTAGAGGGCAGCAGTACGTATTTTTCTACAGACAGATTTGAGCATGGGTTTGGCTATGATATAGCCCGCTCTTACGCCCATGATTTGGGTGTGGACTTAAAGGTCAAGCAATATGACACGGATGCAGAAGCCTTAAAAGCCGTTCGCCAAGGTGATGCAGATATGGCATTAACCACCGCCAGCACTAAGTTAAGTACAGAGTCTGGTGTGGCCTCAATCAATATTAGCTGCGGCTTTGACAGTACTCTTGCTACTAATGGTTTGCATCCAAAAACCAATTGGAGTTTCCGAAGCAATACTGATCCTCTGGCCGTTAAAGCCAGTCACTTCCTATGTGATGATGGACAGTTGATTAGTACCACCAAAATTGCCAATTTTTATGATCAAACTTTATTAGAAGATGATTATAACCGTAAGCATTTTGAACAGGCATTAAATACCAATTTGCCTCACTATAAAAACTCTTTTCAGCAGCAAGCCAGCACTTACAACCATGACTGGCAGCTTTTAGTGGCTATGGGCTATCAAGAGTCGCATTTAGATGCCAATGCGATTTCGCCTACAGGAGTCCGTGGGTTAATGATGCTAACCAACAACACTGCTAAGGCTATGGGCGTCTCAGACCGAGTAGACCCTTATCAAAGTATCGGTGGTGGCGCTCGCTATTTAGAGCAGATGAAAGCCACGTTCAAAGACGTGCCAAATCCAGACCGTTTATGGTTTGCTTTAGCGTCTTACAATATGGGCCCCAATGCGGTCAAAAGCATTCAACAGAAACTGGCCGATAAAGGTCAAAATCCCAACAGCTGGTCGAATGTCTATACCTATATGTCAGAAAATGCCATTTATAACTCTCGCTACACTCAGTGCATGCATTATGTCACTAACATCCGTAGCTATTTAGAGTCTCTCAAAACGCAAACGACTTAAGTTCGCAAACTGTTATAACTGTCATAACTTTTATAAGCAGTACCTTTATGGCAGGACCATCAATTTTTAAACAAAAAAAGAGCTCAAATTGAGCTCTTTTTTTTTGATCTAACTTTTGACGTGCTGTTTATTGAACAGGAACTTTAATGGTTTGACCCAACTGTAGCATCGCGGTACTACTAATACCATTCAACTCTGCTAGCTTCTGTGGGCTTATACCATATTTCTTAGCCAACCCAATCAAGCTATCTCCAGATTGCACTTTATAATTAGTGGTGGTCGCAGGAATGGTAATCTTTTGACCAATCTGTAATTGCGCGTTATTACTCAAGCCATTAGCACTTGCCAGCTGACTAACGCTTACCCCGTATTGACCCGCTAAAGCAATCAGTGAATCGCCTGACTTAACGGTATAGTTACCACTGGTAGAGGTTGCTTTAGAAGCAGGGGCTGATGAACTAGCACTCGAGCTAGCGCTCGAAGAGGAGCCACCACTTGCTTTACTCGAAGGTACTTTCAGCGTTTGACCTACGAACAAACCAGCGGTAGTGCTAATATCATTAGCGGCTGCTAAGTCTGCTGTTGATACCCCGTACTCACGTGCAAGGTTAATCAGACCATCACCCGCTTTTACTTTATAGGTTCCGGTATAGTTCACTTTTGAGCTTGAAGTACTGCTACTTGAAGACTTTGAGCTGCTACTAGAACTACTTGAAGTATTACTTGAGGTGCTGCTGCTTGACGAAGCGCTACCACTACTGCCTGGAATCGTAATCACTTGTCCTACCAACAGATTAGAGGTCACACTTAAGTTGTTGGCCTTAGCAAGATCGCTTATAGACAGGTCGTATTTATTTGCCAACGCCGTTAATGAATCTCCTGATTGCACTTTATACTTGATGGTTTGATTATTCAAGTTACGTGCAACTTGCTCTTTGGCCACAGGCAGTTTAATGGTTTGACCACGCTGTAGCTGAGTAGTCGCTGAGAAGTTATTAATATCAGCGATTTGGGTATGAGCCACCCCAAGTTTATTGGCAATACCAATTAGGGTATCACCTGACTTGACCGTGTAACGAGTAGTTTCTCCGCTATAGCTGCTAGAGCTAGAAGAAGATTTACTGTTACTACTCGATGAGCTTGTGCTACTGCTTGATGAAGCAGTATCGGCCGGTACAGTCAGACGCTGTCCTACCAATAATTGCTCATTAGGGCTCATATCATTCATGGCAGCTAATGTGGTGACAGGTATATTGAAGCGTGACGCTAAGCCAATTAGACCTTCACCGCGCTGGACAGTGTAGGACTTAGTCTTACCACTATATGCTGATGAAGTGCTACTGCTAGAGCTGCTGGTCGTGGTTTCTTTAACCATACCAGGGATGAGCCATAATTTTTGACCAGTGCGCAATTGAGCATTGGTAGGCAAGCCGTTGTAGCTTGCCAAACGTGACACACTCAAGCCGACGCGGTTTGCTGTTCCCACTAACGTATCGCCTGGGCGTACGATATAAGTATTAGGCTGAGCGTCACTCTGAGTGACATCAGGTTTAGCGACTGAACTGTCTAAAGGTTTAATAGGCTTAGCGTTATATAGATACAGCTTGGTTCCTGCCAACAAGGTTGAGTTGGGATTAATTTGGTTCCAATCTGCGATATCACGCCAGTTTAAGCCAGCACGTGTGGCGATATTTAACAGGGTGTCACCGCGTTGTACGGTATAAACACTACGGGTACCTGTTGGTTTAGGCGGAGTACTGTCTTGTTGCTGAGTAGCAGGTTTATCAAAGCTAATTTTCTTCTCTAAACCGCGTGCTTCCAGAATAGATTGTTGAGTTTGAATGGCATCAAGTTTGATATTACCATCTACCGGACTTACTACCTCACCCACTTCTGGTGCTTGTTGGCGAATTTGTTGCGAAATGAAGCTCTTCTCTTCAGGAGACAAAGGTGGCTCTTGAACGATGGTCACGTTCTTAGTCAACTGAGCAGAAGTGGTTGGCAAGGTATTAGAAGCCGCCAATTCAGACTCAATTCTTTTCTTCTCAGTGGCACTAATAGGCGGTTCACTCACTGTGTTAGTGATAGTCGCACCCGATGAGAATGAAGGCGTTGGAGCAATATAGCTGCTATTTTGTTGCGGTGCACGAGCTTTGCTTGCAAAATCAGCCAAACCATCCGATGACTTAGCCATCACTTCATATTGAGAATCAGGGATAGTATAAGGAGAGATACCCCCACCATTGCCTTTTAGAGTGCTTAGCTTAGAGTCTACAACGATGTTAACTTGGTTGGGGATAATGACACGGTTAGGTCCTGAAGAATCCACTCGACCGCTGGTTAATGAAGGGTTAAGCGCTTTTAATTCATCATAACCCACGCCTGTCAGTTGTGAAACTTCCATCAAGCTCACGCCATAATTGACTGGGACGCTTCTAAAATGCTGACGGTTGGCGATAGCAGGTAAATAAATACTATATTGGTTGGTATCTTTGATGATTTGAGCAACCGCCATGAAGCGTGGCACATAATGCATGGTTTCAGTAGGCAGCGATAAAGACCAATAATCTGTTGGTAACCCTCTAGCACGGTTGGCATCAATGGCTTTTTGAACACGACCTGGACCAGCGTTATACGCGGCCAATGCCAACTCCCAGCTGCCAAACTGGTTATGTAACGACGTTAAGAAGTCATAAGCAGCACGTGTTGACTCAATAACATCACGGCGGCCATCATAGGTTGGGGTTTGGCTTAGACCATAGATACGGCCGGTACTAGGAATGAACTGCCATAGGCCTGCCGCTGCCGCGTTACTAGTACCTGTTGGATCGTATGAACTCTCGATAACCGGTAGTAATGCCAATTCTGTTGGAATATTACGACGTTCCGCTTCACGTACAGTATGATATAAATAACGACTCGCACGAGCGGTTAGACGGTTAATATACTCTTGACGACTGATAAACCAGTTCTTCTGAGCATCAATTCTTTGCTGCTGACCGAAGCCATAGCTTTGGTTCATGCGGAAACCTGCTCGCATTCTGTCCCACAAGTTACCATATTGCTGAATGGCCAACTTATCATCTTCCACCATTTTCATATCCGTGGCTTCTAATAAATTTTCAAGCTCCGATAGACTCTCATCATCTAGCAATGAGGTACTATAACCTCTGGTAGCCGGTACATTGGACACCGCTTCGTTTTGTGCAACAGGAACACGAGTCACCTGTTGTGTACCTTGAGTTGGTGCTGTGCTGTTACAACCGGCTAAAATTACTGAGCCTATAGCAATAACTAAAGGTAGCTTACAAAATCGAATAGAGGTTTTTCTAAAGTTCATGACAATAACAACCCAGTATAATAAGTGAAAACAACTTTATATATTAAAATTTTTATATATTAAGACATAGTTTGTGAGTAAGTAAGGACAACATGCGCCACAAAGTATAATGGCTTTTGATGTAAAATTGTATCTATAATAACTTTTATGAATAGCTTTTTAGATTATGGGCATCAAAACCTTAGCAATTACCACTTTATATACAGTTATATATACCAGTGGTTACTTCCCTATTAAAGTCCAAAATCAGTCTAAAAACTGTTCAAAAAGCTTACCCTTAATCTATTAAACTTTAAGTAATAGACTGCAGGCTTTATACTCAACGCCTGAGTATATCAGCAATTTCCTAAATACAAAAAACGAAAAAGTTTGTAAATATTACAAACTTTTTCGATGGAACATAATGAAGGCGTATTATTCAATAGTAACTTGTGACACTGCTCTTAAAAGCACGGCATTGTTATTATCTGACTTTAAGGTGGCGCGTGAGGTGGTACTCATCGTTCTTTGCTGACCATCTTTTACCCAAGTTTCAACCGTTTTGACATCAGCTTTCGCTTGTTCACCACTTATTACTACGTTTGAAATTGAAATATCATACGCATAGTTACTAGATTTTGCCCAACTGTCTTGCAATAGCTTCAAGTAAGCTGCTTTGTCTAAACTGGTGGTTTTACCTCGGCGTGATAGTGAAATTAGCGCCTCATCTGCTACTAAGCTGGATACTTTATTCACGTTTTTACTATTTGCTGCTTGTTTCATTTGGGCAGCATAGCTTTGTACAGCAGCTTCTGATATTGCTGCTTGTGCAGAAGTTGCGGCAACACCGACAGTCGCTACAATAGCCACTGGCGCTAAGATACCCGCTAGAGATTTTCTAGAGCTAAATAAACTCTTTATCATCATGACTTCCTTTATATTATTGTAATGGATTTAAGCTTAAGACTATAAATTTCATGAAATTAAACGTCTTAACCTAACTTCTATCTTACTACAATTCAATTAGGCTTATCCTAGCTGATTATTAACGTCTTGTAATATTTAGTCACAAATAAAAAAAGTAAAGGGCAATCTTATCCAGATTACCCTTTGTTTTATTACACTATCTTAAACACTAAGTCTTAAGCACTAAGTAGCTTTTAATCAATGATGGTATCATCATCTTCAACCAGCATGCCTAAACGTGCTGAGCGGCGCTGCATCATTTGGCGTGCTAATGCCTGCATGTCCTCTACTCTATCTACCTCATCGACAATCTCTAAGCCGAGTAAGGTTTCTAGTACATCCTCTAAGGTGACCAGGCCTTTAACTTCACCATATTCTCCCACTGTAATGGCTATATGAATACGGCTATTTAGCATCAAGTCTAATAAGTCAAACAGCTTCATTTTAGAAAATACAAAAGTAATTTCACGCTTGTAGCTTTCTAACGGCTTGTCCATATGGTTATTGGCTTTTGCCAATAAGATATCTGACTTTAAGACAAAACCTGTCACTTTATCTAAGTCTTCATCATAAATGGGTAATCTTGAAAACATTAGTTTTGGACGATTTGCCAGTAATTCTGCCACTGTAATCGACTGATCAAAAGCATGCATTACTGATCTTGGCGTCATAATATCTTCTACCTTAATAGCACCAAATGCCAAAAGGTTTCGAATGATTCTTGACTCTAGAGGATCTATTTGACCTGACTGCTCACCAACACTGGCTAACGCTGCAAATTCATTACGGCTAAAGGTATTCGCTTTTTTACCCCGTGTTAATAACTTGGTAATTTTTTCTGAAAACCAAATTAAAGGGTATAAAAGGAAGATAATACCTTTCACAAAATAAGCAACTGGACCTGATAACTGTCTCCAGTATACGGTACCAATAGTCTTAGGAATAATCTCCGAACCAATCAAGATTAAAAGGGTCATCAGTGCAGAAAACACCCCAAACCATTCACTTCCGAAGACAATTGTGGCCTGAGCACCTGCTCCTAAAGACCCCACAGTATGGGCCACTGTATTTAAGGTCAAAATAGCCGCAATAGACTGATCAATATTGTCTATTTTGACATGTTTTAACATCGCTGATTTTGCAGGGTTTTCTTCTGCGATTGATGCCACATAAGAGGGCGTCATAGTCAGTAGTGTCGCTTCTGATACCGAACAAATAAAGGACACAAAGACCGATAGTACAATAAAGCCTACCAATAAGGCGACATGGACACCATAAGCGTATGTCTGAATGGCAGCGTCAGCCTCTGCATTACCACCGGCTGCATAAGCAACCAATGGTAATGAGGCGATAAGAATCAATGAAATGATAGTATTACGGGTAAAGCGTGATGATGTTCTAAATCGAGCTTTCAAGTCACACACCTAATGTAATTAACATATAAAAAATAAGAGTTACAGGATAGCATTAAATTTATGGCGTTTACATCCATTTGTCGTTAACGCCCTCACGTAATGCTTTACCTGGTTTAAAATGCGGAATAGATTTTTGTGGCACCATAACCATTTCACCGGTTTTAGGATTACGGCCTTGTCTGGCCTCACGGTGATGCAAACAAAAAGTACCAAAACCTCTCACTTCAATCCGATTATTCTCAATTAATTTTTCAGACAGTAATTCGATAATTTCTCTGACCGCATCATCGACTTCTGTCTCTGAGATATAGTCGCAACGAGCCGAGACGTCCTGAATCAAATCTGATTTATTTATAACTTCTGTCATATCCTTGTGACCTTAATAAATGATTAGTTGAAATAGCTTTAAAGTTATAGTCCTTTAAGAACCTTATAAGCAAATAACCGTTATCTTCGTGATAACAGCTCTGTCAATAAACTATGAAAACTCTGTTAAAAAATAAGCAGGTTACCCCGCTCTGTAAACAGTGAATTAACCATAGCATGTTGATATTAAATCATAAGTTGCGGCATCTGTGGAACTATTATTCCAATTTATAACCAAATAGCAAGTAAATCGACATAAAAAAGGAGTACCCGAAGGTACTCCTCTTTATAACCATAGCGTATAGCTATCGATATTTAGTCAAAGATTAGTCTTCTTGCATCTGTTCTTTGATTAGGTCACCGATAGTTTTTGGCTGTGCTTCTGGAGCAGCTTGAGTGCTACCAAGCTCTTTAATAGCTTGACGCTCTTCAGCTTCATCTTTAGCTTTGATTGATAAGCTAATACCACGTGATTTACGGTCAACGCTGATGATTTTCGCTTCAACAGTGTCGCCTTCGTTTAGATGTTTAGTCGCATCTTCAACTTTGTCACGTTGGATTTCAGAGGCACGTAAGTAACCTTCAACTTCATCTGCTAAAGTAATAGTTGCGCCTTTAGCGTCAACTTCTTTAACAGTACCAGTTACGATTGAACCGCGATCGTTACCTACTAGGTACTCGTTGAACGGATCAGAGCTTAACTGCTTGATACCTAGGCTGATACGGTTGGCTTCAGCATCAACTGAAAGAACCATAGCTTCAACAGTGTCGCCTTTGTTGTAGTTACGGATAGCTTCTTCGCCAGCTTCGTTCCAAGAGATATCAGATAGATGAACTAGACCATCGATACCACCGTCAAGACCAATGAAGATACCGAAGTCAGTGATTGACTTGATAGTACCTGTTAGCTTATCGCCACGGTCAAACTTCTTATCGAACTCTTCCCATGGGTTTGGTAGAGTTTGTTTGATACCTAGGCTGATACGACGACGCTCTTCATCGATATCAAGGATCATAACGTCAACTTCATCACCAATCTGAACTACTTTAGATGGGTGGATGTTTTTGTTAGTGTGATCCATTTCTGAAACGTGTACTAGACCTTCGATACCGTCAGAAATCTCAGCGAAACAACCATAATCAGTTAGGTTAGTTACGCGAGCTTTAACGATGCTACCTACTGGGTAAGTACCGCTTACGTTATCCCAAGGATCAGTGCCTAACTGTTTAAGACCTAAGCTTACACGGTTACGCTCACGATCAAATTTAAGTACTTTAACTTTAAGATCTTGACCCACTTCTACAACTTCAGATGGGTGCTTAATACGGCGCCATGCCATATCAGTGATGTGTAGTAGACCATCGATACCGCCTAGGTCAACGAATGCACCATAGTCAGTTAGGTTCTTAACGATACCTTCAACTTCGATACCTTCTTCAAGCTTATTAAGTAGCTCTTCACGCTCAGCTGAGTTTTCAGCTTCCATAACCGCTTTACGGCTAACAACTACGTTGTTACGTTTCTGGTCTAATTTAATAATTTTGAATTCTAGTTCTTTGCCTTCAAGGTGCGTAGTGTCACGGATTGGACGAACATCAACTAATGAACCTGGTAAGAAAGCACGTACTGAACCAATATCAACAGTAAAACCGCCTTTTACTTTGCTTGAGATGATACCTTTAACAATTTCATCACCTTCAAATAGCTTCTCAAGCGCATTCCATGTTTCAACACGTTTTGCTTTTTCACGTGACAGTAGGGTTTGACCCATACCGTTGTCAACAGCTTCAACAACAACATCAACGCTATCGCCCACTGCTACTTCAAGCTCGCCATTTTCGTCTAAGAACTCTTCACGAGCTACAACACCCTCAGACTTCAAACCAGTGTCAACTGTAATCCAATCGCTATCGATTGCTACAACAGCACCGCTGATTACTGAGCCACGCTCAATATCAAGACCCTGCTCTTCTAGACTCGCTTCAAATAGTTCAGCAAATGATTCCATTATGATTACCTTAATATAGCCGTATCCTGTCCAGCACAGTACGGTTCAAGTTAATGAGGATAAAAGATTGACGCTGGTTTTACTCTTTTCATCCCCATTTAAAAAAAACGTTAAATTTGTTTGGGTGGTATCAAACTCGATTCACATCTCGTGTTTGATGAACTGCCTAATATGCCGTTAGGTTATCTAAGAAAGTATCAATAAACTCTCAAGAGATAATTAAACTAACAAAATAGCTTAGTCGCTAAAGCAAATACCCTTAGTTTGGCAGAACTCTTTAATCTTCGAATAAACATCTTCAGCATTCATCTGAGAGCTGTCTAATACCAAAGCGTCTTCAGCAGGTTTAGAAGGAGAAACGCTTCTATTTTCGTCACGCTCATCTCGTTGCTGAATGCTTTGCAATATGGCTTGGTAATCCGCACTTTGCCCTGCTTGCTCTAATTGAGCAACGCGGCGATTGGCACGCGCTTCCGCACTGGCTGTCAGATATACTTTGGCATCCGCATTGGGAAATACCACTGTACCCATATCACGACCATCAGCGATTAACCCTGAGTCGTTTGCCATATTTTTCTGTAGTGCTAATAATGCCGCTCTTACTTTAGGCAGGGCGGCAACTTTAGAGGCATAACCCCCTACCGTTTCATTTCTTATCTCACCGGCGACATTACTGCCATCAACCACGATATCAACTTCGCCAGTCTCACGAGGTAGAAACTGTATGTGTAACTTGTTGGTTAGCTCAGCGATATTCTCTTCATCTTTACTGTCTAACTCTGTATTAGTTAGCAACTTTGCTTCAAAAGCTTTTAAACCAACAATTCGGTACAAAGCCCCCGAATCAAGTAAGCGGTAATCCAAAGCTTGAGCCAGTTTCAAACAGACGGTCCCTTTTCCTGCACCACTTGGGCCATCTATTGTAATCACTGGAAAGCTCATCTTTTATCACCTACTATTTATTTTATAATATTAGCCGTTTGTAGGTCACTACTGTCGGCTATATTTGTTCGTTATTTTTTTATTAATAGCGTATTAACTAACTAATAAAGAGGCATCTACACGACTGTAAACGCAAATAGTGCAAGATTATAACAAATAAAGCGCTGCATCACTAGATAAAATTAACGATTTACCCACAAAAGTTCAATTATCTTTTTAGCCTTTAATCGTTGTTAAAAACTCGATTATTAACTCGAACTGTTTTTCTTTTTAGTTCGTCTTGCCTTAAAAAACGACTTTAAGATTTGCTGGCTATCGGCTTGTAGCAGACCGTAATTAACCGCTATTTTGTGGTTATAAAAATCCATTTCAACCAAATTCAATTGGCTACCCACCATTCCAGCTCGAGGCTCTTGGGTGGCAAATACCAACCGCGACAATCGAGCATGGATTAGAGCGCCAAGGCACATGGTGCAAGGCTCTAATGTCACATATAGCGTGGTATTAGCAGGCAACCTATAGTTCTCTAACGCAGAACAGGCCGAACGAAGCGCGACTATTTCAGCATGGGCCGTAGGGTCGCACGTTAATATAGGCTGATTAAACCCTTCGCCTATAATATTGCCTTCCTGTACCAACACCGCCCCCACAGGGACTTCTTCTTTAGAAGCGCCTTGTTGTGCCAACTCTAAAGCAGCTTGCATACATTTAACATCACTGAGCGACCAAAACTTGGCTTTGGATAAATCAGTAGTCGATAAATCAGCTGTATGGCCATTGACCGTCGTCATGGCCTTTAAATTTTGTACTTGTAAATGAGTCATAGCAAAAGCTTTTAAATAAGAATTATACCTTTCTAGAAAATTATCCATCTTTGGCAAACCAGTTAAATCGACTGGTTGTCTTGTTTGTGCCTGTTTGCCTTAATAGGTTAATTTCTAGAATTAGTATTACTGAGGTAGTTGCCAATCTATTGCACTTTTGCCATGTTGAATTAAGTATTCATTGGCTTTAGAAAAAGGTTTTGTGCCAAAAAACCCCCCTCTATTGGCTGCCAGTGGTGAAGGATGGACAGCAGATAAAATAAGGTGTTTATCCGTATCAATAAACTTGCCTTTAAGCTTAGCCTTACTTCCCCAAAGAATAAATACAGTATGCTCGGTCTGCTTATTGATCACATCAATAACCGCATCGGTAAATTGCTCCCAGCCTTTGCCTTGGTGACTGCCAGCATCACCCTCTTCTACGGTCAAAGAAGCGTTTAAAAGCAACACGCCTTGTTTCGCCCAGTGCGTTAAGTCGCCATGTCTTGAAGGCACTGTACCAATATCATCGGCCATCTCTTTCAAAATATTATTAAGCGAAGGCGGTTTAGGTATTATTTTGGGCACAGAAAAAGACAAACCCATCGCTTGCCCAGGACCGTGATAAGGGTCTTGACCCAAAATAACCACTTTCACTTCTGACAGTGGTGTTAAGTTAAAAGCATTAAACATCTGGCTGCCTTTGGGATAAATCGTTTTTCCCGCACTATACTCTTGTCTTAAGAACTCTCTTAAGTTGTCCATATTTTGAGAAGTCAGTTCGTCCGCTAAGGCTAACTTCCAATCTTCAGGCATTTTCACCCGCGCTAAAATAGCTTGTTTTTCAGCGTCACTCTTTTGGGGCTGATCTGTGTCAAATAGCTGCATAGGAATACTCTTATTTTGATTATATATTAAGAATTATAAGGCTTAACTGATTCAATATTCTGTCAAATTTTATGATAATTAAATAAGGATAAAAAAAGAGGTCGACCCTAGGGTAACCTCTTTTTGGAGTGAAATAACAATACTTAATTTAGTGCTTAGTTCGTTGGCCTAAATCGCTATAGCTCATCTAACAACTATTTAGCCATTTAGACTTCTGACGATTTAACCTTCAGCGTATTCTACGCCACGCTGACCGTGCTGCTCAACCACTGTTAGTAAAATACGACTGCCTTCTGCTGCCGCCTTACCACTGTTGTCTACAGAACTTTCAAAAGGCTCATCATTCAACGTCACGTGCACTGCACCACCTTCCGCTAAGTCACCAAACAATACCATATTAGCCAATGGCTTTTTGATCTCGTTTTGGATCAGACGTTGCATAGGACGAGCACCCATCAAACGGTCATAACCTTTGTCAGCCAAGTATTCACGAACTTCATCGTCAATCTCTAATACCACTTGCTTGTCATCAAGCTGGGCTTGAAGCTCAACTAAGAACTTGTCTACCACTGAAACAATGATAGAAGAGTCTAGTGGGTTAAACTGAATAATCGCATCCAACCGGTTACGGAATTCAGGGGTGAATACCCGATTCATCGCTTCAGTGTTATCTTTACTATGATCTTGCTTAGTAAAGCCCATTGACGCACGGCTAATGCTATCAGCACCAACGTTTGTGGTCATAATCAAGATGACTTGCTTGAAGCTGGCAACACGGCCGTTATTATCAGTTAATGAACCGTGATCCATAACTTGTAATAACAAGTTAAATACGTCTGGGTGCGCCTTCTCAATCTCATCTAGCAATAACACACAATGTGGGTGCTGATTGATTTTCTCAGTTAATAGACCACCTTGATCAAAGCCAACATAGCCTGGAGGCGCACCGATTAAGCGTGATGCAGTATGCGCTTCCATGTACTCTGACATGTCAAATCGCACAAGCTCTATGCCCATCAGATTCGCCAACTGTTTAGAAACTTCAGTTTTACCTACCCCTGTTGGGCCAGCAAACATGAAGGAACCAATAGGCTTATCAGATGACTTCAATCCTGCTCTTGATAACTTAATAGCATCAGACAAAGTCTTAATCGCTTCACTCTGACCAAATACTAAACGGTTCAAATCACGTTCTAAGTGTTGTAACAATGATTTATCATCGTTAGACACTGATTTAGGTGGAATTCGAGCCAACTTAGAGATAATCGCTTCAATGTCTTCTACATCAATAACCGTAGGCGCTACTTGCTTATCTTCATCTAAGTCTGCTTTAGAGTCATCTTGCTCAAGCTCAGCATCCGCTTCTAAGTCTTCGTCTGCTGAATCATTTGCTTGGGCGTCTTTTTCTAAGTCAAGGTCCAATTCGAAATCATCATTAACGTCTTTCTCATCCGTTATTGACGCATCATCTTGATCTTTAACAGGATCATAGTCTGAATGACTTAACTCATTTATTAACTGATTTTCGTCTTCCACTTGGTCTGCATCTGGGGTAACACCAAGACGCTTGTAAGCACCTGCTTCATCAATAACGTCAATGGCCTTATCTGGCAAGAAACGTTCATGAATGTGTTTAGCAGATAATTTAACTGCACTCACTAAGGCAGCATCAGTATATTCCACATTATGGAATTCTTCATAACGCGGTTTTAAGCCGCGTAAAATTTCGATGCTGTCATCAATGCTAGGCTCGTTGACATCAATCTTTTGGAAACGACGAGATAACGCATGGTCTTTTTCAAATACCTGACGATACTCAGTAAATGTGGTTGACCCAATACATCTTAATTCACCGTTGGCCAAAGCAGGCTTGATTAGGTTCGAGACATCCATATTACTGCTCATAGATGATCCTGCACCAATAATCATATGAATTTCGTCAATAAACAAAATAGCATTTGGTTTGGCTTTTAACGCATCAAGCAATCCTTTCATCCGCTTCTCAAAATCACCACGGTATTTAGTACCCGCAATTAGAGAGCCAATATCTAGGCTATAAATAACACAGCCCTGTAAAGGTTTCGGAGCTTTATTATTGATAATTAACCAAGCCAGACCTTCAGCAATTGAGGTTTTACCCACGCCTGGATCACCCACTAATAGCGGGTTGTTTTTGCGACGACGACATAGTACTTGTGCCGTACGCTCAATTTCGCTCTGACGACCAATTAAGGGATCTGTCTTACCTTCCGCCGCTCTTTTATTTAAGTTTTGGGCAAACTCAGTTAGAGGGTCTTTTTTCATTCTTGCCCCTTTAGCTTCAGCAGATTCTGCTTCAGGGCCTGAATCACGAGTTTCATCGCCGTCTGAACCATGAGACAAGTACTGAGTCAATTCAAGACGACTCACCCCTTGTTTTTTGAGCAAGTAAACCGCATAAGTATCGTGTTCAGAGAACATAGATACTAAGATATCTGAGCCCTGTACCAGACGACCGGAGCCGATAGACTGCACATGAAAAATTGCACGCTGCAAAATGCGATCAAAACTCTGAGTAGCCTGAGGCGTTTGTTCTAAATCCGCATCTAAAGTCGGTGTATGTTTTTCGATATAAGCTTCAAGGTCCGAGCGTAAGCTAGCAATATCAGCTCCGCAAGCCTTTAAGGTAGTGGCAGCATTATTGTTTTCTAACAACGCCAATAGTAAGTGCTCAACGGTGAGATACTCGTGAGACTTCTGTCGAGCTAGCGTCATGGCTAGACGCAAGGAAACTTCGAGATGACGACTTAACATAGAGGTATCCTGTCAATATTGTAATTTTTTATTTGGTAAGATCTTTGTGAGTATAATTTTAATAGATAGTTAACTATAACAAGTTAACAGGGAATTGGGGTAGTTAATGACAATGATATTATTGATATCACGATTTTTTTGTAACTTGCTTTTTTCACTTAGATCTTATCCACTTATTAAGTAGGTAGGGTTTGCCATGCTAAAAATCAAGTCAACTTGCTGACAATGTGTTTAATAGATACTCAAACCTAACACAAATTTTTCGCTCAATTTCAATGCGTTATGCAAGCTAAGATAATAAGGAACAAAAAAGAAGGGAAGAAAATAGTAGGCAATGAAAACAAAAAATAGTAGAAGGATAAGGAGAAAGTGGCCCCAGCTTATGAGGCTGACACCGCTATTATTATTCCTTAATAAATGGGGTATCGATAGTTAGTTTTCAAGGGATTAGAATCTAAGGGATTAGACTTCAAGAAGTTAGCGGTTAAGGAGCTAGATTTTAAGCGATTAGATTATGAGGGATTTATGGTTAAGCAAATATATTGTGATTAACGGACAATTGTCGGTGGTGGCTTAAAATTAACTGCTTTGATGAGGCTCAATCTGAGTCAAAAGTGGATAGCCTTCTTTGCGGGCCGTCTGATTGACTTTCTTAGCCTTAGTCTCAGCAATGTCTTTGGGATAAATACCAGCAATACCACGACCTTGATTGTGAATATTAAGCATAATCTCAACCGCACTAGTGGTGTCATGACGAAATTCAGACTGTAGGATATACACCACAAATTCCATCGGTGTATAGTCATCATTGTACATCACAACCGCATACATAGGCGGCTCAGCAAGATCAGGCTCAGCGACCATTACCTCAACTTCACCATCTTCTTCAACCTCATCATCTATGAGTCGAGAAGGCAGTGTCTTTAACGGATGCAAAATAGGCAGAGTCGCTGGATGATGCCAGTCCCCTGACATCTGCTTATTGGTTTGAGAAATAGTATTGGTACTTTTAATCATATGCATCATTAATTAGTAAACTTATGGGCCGCTGAATAAATAATAGTTAAGGGGTATCGCCTTGTGTACTGCCTTTGGTGTTGCCTTTTCCTTCAGTAACAGGGCGCTGATCTGTTTCTGGCACTTCTGATAATGAAAGTGGCATCTTATCTACAGGACTTGCCAACTCCCAGTTATAAATCTGCTCAACTTTTTGACCATTAGACTCAAGGTTCAATTTGGCCTGCTTAGGTCTAAAACCTTTTGGCATCACAAAACGACCTCTAATACGGGCAATACCTTTAATATCGTAGGTACTTGGCTCTAAAGGTACATCGACTAAATTGTCTTCATCCAATAAGGTTAAGGTCGGTTTTAGACGATGTTGTTGCCCATCCTTCGCTAACATTGCCACATCAAAACGATATTCAAAGGCATTCTCAGGTAAAGGCTCCATCTTAGCACCCACCACTTGTAACGGTAAGCCGCCTTGCTCTACCAAAGTGTCAGCATAGACCTGATTGACCTGAATCAGCTGTAAGTTTGTCACTTCTAACTGCTGCATATCTTGACGCATTTGGCCTAAGTTATTCAGGCTAATATCACGCTCCTGCTTAGCAGTATTCAATTGAGCAATTAATGCTTGAACATTTTGCTTCATCTTCTTGATATCTTCAGCAGTCAATTGCTGTGCATCACCCTTAAGCTTTGCGTCTTCTTGCGACGCTTGATAGCCTCTGTAATAACCAAATTTATGGCCAAAGGCAGTAGCAATAACGCCAGTTAATAATACGGCGCTCGCAAATAAAACCAATATCAGCGGACTCATCACACCATTGGATGATCGCTTCACATTTTTCGGGGTGGATTTGCTGATTTCGGTGGGCATGTGTTCTAGACTCGTATCTTATGAATCGGCAATTAATTAGGCCGCCATATTCCATGGCAGATTTAAGGCAAGGTATTATACCTAAATCTCAATGTAATAACTAACAGCAGATTGGATTCAATGTAATATTTATGTCGCCAATTTTTTATATCAAATAACATAAGCCATGTATTTTAATATACAACTACATTTAAAACTGTTTAGTTTACTTATAATTGACGACCAATCAAAAACTTAGATAGGTTTTTAAACATCTGACATCTTATTGAAGATACCTGACCAATTACAGGTATCGAGAGCTAACGTCTAAAGTTGATGTCGATTTAAAAGGCTATCTTTTAAAAGGGTATCTAAGGCACCACAGGGATATGGTTCAATCCTAATGATTCATCAAACCCAAACATGACATTCATACACTGTACTGCTTGTCCTGCTGCCCCTTTTACTAGGTTATCTTGAACAACCAGAATAGTCGCTGACTTGGTCTGATTGTCTTGATATACCGCAATTCTAAGTCTATTACTGGCTCTTACGCTGCGAGTATCTGGATATTCGCCTGAAGGTAACACATCAATAAACGTCTCATTTTGATAAGCGTCTTCATAAACTTGCTGCAAGTTCAAGGCACACCCAGCGTCAGTTAGTCCCAAATGAATGGTGGTAAACATACCTCGAATCATCGGTACTAAATGAGGAACAAACCGAATATTGTGGGTAAATTTACTGTTTAATAACTGGTGTACCCCTTGTTCAATTTCAGGTAGGTGACGGTGCCCAGTTACCCCATAAGCATTAAAATTATCGGTAGTTTCGGCATAATTAAGATCAAGCTTAGCTTGGCGTCCTGCACCAGAAATGCCTGATTTGGCATCAATAATGATGCGAGACTCAATCAATGGCTCGTTTTCATTATTTTGGGCTTCTATAATAGGTTTTAAGCCTAATATAGCGGTCGTAGGATAACAACCAGGGTTGCCAATCACTTGTGCTGACTTGATGGCTTCACGGTTAATCTCAGGCAGACCATAAGCAGCTTGTTTTAGCAGCTCTGGGCAAGCATGCTTGTGCTTATACCATTGTTCAAACTGCTCTAAAGACTGCAGCCTAAAGTCAGCAGCTAAATCAATAACTTTAACCCCTGCGTTTACCAAATCTTGCGCTTGCTGCATCGCCACACCATGAGGAGTGGCAAAAAATACAACATCACAAGTTGCAAGGGCTTCAAGCGTATCTTCACCTAAGTCGCTATACGTTAAATCAGATATACCACGTAGGCTCGGAAAAATACTGGCAACAGGCTTGCCCGCTTCGGATCGCGACGTTAACCATTTGATGGTTACTTCTGGATGAGAAGATAACAATCTTATAAGTTCAATACCTGTATACCCTGTTCCACCTACAATGGCTGCCTGTAACATATCACATCCTATCTGATTGATTAAAAGCCGATTAAATAAAATCCGTCTTACTATTTAAAATAACTGAGATTAAGATAACCTAGACTGATTAAATATAATCCTTATTTTTCAAAGAGTCATTCTATTTATGAAGTTTACGTTATCATCTAATGCTATTCAATGTCTTAAACCCGACTATTTTAGTCGCCTATGCATTTATTCACTTAGACAAAGTATTTCATTATTATGGAACTACCCAGTACAAAATAGGCTTATTCACGAATAAGCCTATTTTGTACCACCTAAGTTTTAAGCCCGTTCATGTTTTAAACCAATTAAGGTTTTAAACCTATCAAAGTTTAGAGCTTGTATTCATGCACCGCATCAATAAATACTTTGGCGTTTTCAGGGTTTACCCACTGTGTAATACCATGGCCTAAGTTAGCCACATAGCCAGTCTTAACACCGCCTGCATAAGCATCGTCTAACATAGCATTAACCGATTGACGAATAAGTTCAGGTGAGCCATATAACGTGGCAGGATCTAAGTTACCTTGAACCGCGATTTGCTTATTACTTTGCGCTAAAATAGCACGGGCTTTATCTAGTGGCATGGTCCAATCCAAACCTAAGCAATCTGCCTCAGTATCTGCTTGAATATCTAACCACAGACCACCGCCCTTGGTAAATACCACCACAGGCACATCAGGATGACGCTGTTTAAGCTCAGACACCACACGTTTGTTGTACTTATGTGAGAACTCTTTAAATTGACGGTGTGCTAAAGCGCCACCCCAACTATCAAACAGCTGTACAAGCTGGGCGCCTGCGACAATTTGCGCGTCCAAATAATCAATGATTGCTGACGTAATATGATCTAAAATTTGATGTAAAAATTCAGGCTTGCTGTACAGAAGACCTTTGGTATAACGGTAATCTTTTGAACTACCACCTTCGATCATATACGTCGCTAGAGTCCAAGCACTGCCTGAAAAACCAAACAAAGGCACCAAACCATTCAGTTCTTTACGGATACTGGTAACGGCATCCATAACATACCCTAAAGAATCATTGGCATTAAAAGGTTCAAGCTGATTAAAATCGGCTTCAGTGCGTAAAGTGCGCTTAAACTTAGGACCTTCTCCGGTTTCGAAATATAGTCCCAATCCCATAGCATCTGGTATTGTCAAAATATCACTGAATAAAATGGCGGCGTCTAAATCAAAACGTCTTAAAGGTTGCATCGTGACTTCTGTTGCACGCGCAGTGTCTTTACACAGACTCATAAAATCACCTGCCTCTGCTCGAGTTGCCTTGTATTCTGGAAGATAGCGGCCTGCTTGGCGCATCATCCATACTGGCGTCATGTCCACCTCTTCGAAGCGTAGAGCTTTGAGCAAACGATCGTTTTTCAACGGTGCAAAATTGTGAGTATTGTTAACAGAATCAGAATTCATTATAGACATTATTATCTCTTTAAAGTCACTAGATTATAATCGAAATGGATAGGTAGAATAGAATACTACCTATCAATGGTATCAGGTTATGCCACACTCTACACCTAACGGCCCTTATTTATTTAAAATGGCCATATCATCACGGTGTATCATCACCACACGCTCTTCTGAGCTGCCCAATATTTTTTCAAAATTATGGGTTCTTTCGCGAGCCACACGTCTGGCTTCTTCAGAAGAAAAATTCACTTGGCCGACTGCAATACGTTCTTTGGTAGTTTCATCGACAACGGCTACCACATCGCCTTCATCAAAGTCACCTTGGATATCAACCACGCCCACAGGCAATAAACTCTTGCCTTGTACGGTAATAGCATGTACTGCACCAGCGTCAATAAACAAGGTGCCTGACATTCTAAGATGCGCTGCCAACCACTGTTTACGGGCGATTATTTTATCTTGTTGATTAGTTTGTAATAGCGTACCGACCGATTCTCCATCAACAATACGGGTAATTACTTTATCAAGACTGCCATTTGCAATCACAGTGGGACAACCGCCCATGGCGGCCAATCTGCCTGCTCTAATTTTAGTCAGCATTCCACCGCTACCTAATTTGCCGCCCTCTCCTGCAATATCATATAGGTAATCGGCCATGGCACGTTCTTGACGAATCATTTTTGCATCAGGATTTTCACGAGGATTATCAGTAAACACCCCGTCCTGGTCGGTTAAAATAATATACAAATCAGCGCTAACCATCGCTGCAGCCATCGCTCCTAGCGTATCATTATCACCGAATTTAATTTCGTCCACAGTAATGGTATCGTTCTCATTAATAACGGGCAGTACACGCCACGACAAAAGCTTGTGTAGCGTATTGGCGGTATTAAGATAACGCTCACGGTTAGACAAATCATCATGGGTCAACAGTATCTGTGCACTGCGTACTCCACTTTGGATTAAAGCCGATGACCAAGTTTCTATCAATCCCATTTGACCAATGGCAGCGCAGGCTTGCAGCGCTTCTAATTTCTTAGGGCGTTCTTCCAGACCCATTCTTACTAAGCCTTCCGCTACTGCCCCTGATGAAACCAATATGACTTCTTTGCCTTGATTGTGTAATTTAGCAATTTGACTGGCCCATTCATATATCGCGGTACGATCCAAGCCTTTGCCGTTATTAGTCAATAAAGAGGAGCCGATTTTTACAATGACACGCTGTAAATCAAATGATCTTTTTTCAGTGGCAAAGCGGCTATCATCTAATTCAGTGGGCTTGGGTATGCTGACTTTAGATTTTACGGCTTTTGGTTTGCTAGCTTTTGATTTGGTAGCTTTTGGTTCGACATCTTTTGGTTTTGCAATTTTCGAGTTTTTCTGATTGTTATTAGCACTCATAATTCTTCCCAAAATTTTATGAATAGAATAGTAATATGCTTTGTAAACACTGCTAACTATTGGTAAATATAAAAACCTAGTAAATATATAAATATAAGAATCTAGTAAAGATAGAAATCACTCATCTCGCCAGTAAGTTAGACAATCGTTTATAGATAATGCTTTTTATAGCTAACCATATCACTGTTAACTAATGACCTAACGAGATGAGTGAAGGAGCGACTATGGGGCGTAAATAATTTCTACGCCATCATCATCGTCGTCTCCATTGTCTGATCTAAAGGCAGCTTCACGAGCAGCACGTCGTGCGGCACGATACGCTTCTTTCTGCTCTTCTGTATTTAGACGGACCTCAGCTTCAAGACGTTCGAACCTTTCTCGTTGCGCTTCAGCAAATAAAGAATCTTCTTCTTCACGCTCTTTTTCACGCTCAATTTCATTCATTAGATGGTATTTAACATCATCTACGCCTTGACCGGTTAAGGTAGACGTTCTAAATACAGCGCCTGTCCAGCCTAGTTCTGCCACGATATGTAGACAAAGCTCATTTAACTCATCTTCGTCAGGCACTTGATCGATTTTATTTAAAATTAAAATCTGTGGCAAATTGGCCAATTCGGGTGAGAATCGCTCTAACTCATTTAAAATAACGTGGCCATTTTCGACAGGATCACTACCGTCAATAGGTTTAATATCTAAGATATGCAATAGACGACGGGTACGGGCCACGTGCTTTAGGAAACGAATTCCTAAACCTGCCCCTTCAGAAGCACCCTCGATTAAACCTGGAATATCGGCCATTACGAATGAACGATGTATGCCCACATCTACCACGCCTAAGTTTGGCACAAGGGTGGTAAACGGATAATCGGCTACTTTTGGTTTGGCAGAAGACACTTGTCTAATAAATGTCGATTTACCAGCATTTGGTAATCCAATCAAACCAACATCTGCCACCACTTTAAGCTCAAACTTAAGCTCTTTTAGCTCGCCCTCGAATCCTGAAGTGGCTTTACGCGGGGCTTGGTTGGTTGAGCTTTTGAAATGAGTGTTACCTAATCCACCGTCACCGCCTTTGGCAACTAGAACTTCTTGACCAATTTCAATCAAGTCACCCACTACTTCACCGGTCTCATTATTAATAATGGTAGTACCGATAGGGACACGTAGGTATATGTTATCGGCCCCTTTTCCTGAACAGTTTTTGCTTTGTCCATTTTGGCCACGGCCCGCATCATAGCGACGTGTATAGCGGTAATCCACTAGAGTATTTGTATTGTCATCAGCAACGACTATGACATCGCCACCTTTACCGCCGTCACCGCCATCTGGCCCACCACGAGGAACATATTTTTCACGGCGAAAGCTCACAATGCCGTTACCACCATCCCCTGCTTTGACAGTAACAATTGCTTCATCGATAAATCGCATTGGTTTTGCTCCCTTAACTTCTTTTAAATTGGTCTAACATAAATTGGCTAATTACAGACTTCCACATAGCGCAGAAGCATTGCTTATTAGAAATATAATATTTTCGTGAAAACAATTCTAGAAAATAGTGTTGATTTTTATAACGCCGTATTCTACAGCATTATTATTGATTAAATGGATACGATTGACTAAATAGAATTAATATCTACTGATACCTTTAATAAAAATACCCGATAACCATAACGATTATCGGGTATCGTTGCAAATCGTATCAGTCATTCTTTTGTTATCAAAGCACATTAATAATTGATTTTTTGATGCCAATCTCATTAAGAAGCAACAAAAATTTCAAACCGTACTTTCAAAAATGACTATTTGCAATGGCTTTACTGATATTCTTTACCAATAGTAATGCTTAAAGCTGATTTAGACCGCTTTGATTAAGCAGAAATATTAGTGTAATGAACACCTGCCATTTGAGCAGCCACTCTTAATACTTGAGTGCTGTAGCCTACTTCGTTGTCATACCATACATAAACAGTCGCATGGTTGTCAGTAACGATAGTCGCTTGTGCATCAACAATACCTACTTGCTTAGTACCGACAAAGTCTGATGAAACAGCTTCTGTAGAATCAGTATAAGCAATTTGTGACTGCCATGCATCACTTTGAGAAACTTGCTTTAAGAAAGCATTTAGTGCGTCCGCACTTTCAGGTGCTTTCTCAAGATTCAAGTTTAAAATAGCCATACTAACGTTTGGTGTAGGAACGCGGATCGCATTACCTGTTAGTTTACCATTTAATTCAGGTAAAGCTTTACCAACTGCTTTAGCAGCACCAGTACTGGTAATTACCATGTTCAATACCGCACTACGGCCACGACGGTCAGCTTTATGATAGTTATCAATTAAGTTTTGGTCGTTAGTAAAGGCATGGATAGTTTCAACATGACCGTTAACAATGCCAAACTCATCGTTAAGTACTTTTAGCGAAGGAGTGATAGCGTTAGTAGTACAGCTAGCAGCACTGACGATAGTGTCATCGCCAATAGTGTCATTGTTGACACCATATACGATGTTTTTGATGTCACCTTTAGAAGGGGCTGTTAACAATACTTTTTTAACGCCTTTGGCTTGTAAATGCTTACCAAGACCCGCTTCATCTTTCCAGATACCGGTGTTATCAATAACGATGGCATCGTTAATACCATAGCTGGTATAGTCGATTTCACTTGGGTCATTGGCATAGATAACTTGTACGAAACGACCATTTACGATAATACCTTGGTTCTCTTCATCTACAATGATAGAGCCTGGGAAAGTACCGTGAACTGAATCACGCTCTAATAAAGAAGCACGTTTTGCGATATCACCTTCTTTACCAGGACGAACCACAAACGCTTTTAACTGTAGGCCTTTATCAGTCGCTGCCTCTTCAAGCAATAAACGAGTTAAGATACGGCCAATACGACCAAACCCATAAAGAACAACATCAGTCGCTTCACTGGCTGCTGGCTGTGATTTATCTGCTTTTGCTAACGCATCAACAACGCTTACTTTGTTTTTTAACAATTGACCAGCATCAACCACGGCAGTTTTAATATCTTGATTGTCTACCACTTCTTTTACAGTAGCGATAATATCATCAAGACTTAATGCTTCACCATCGTTACGGTCAGCAGTCTGCTGAACTTTGGTTAGTAAGTCTGCAGTTGAAAGCCCATTAAGTGTTTCACCAAATAAGTTAACTTTTACGTCTTTATGGTTATAAAGATTATGCAGTTGATTTACGAGCTCATAAGCCTGATTTTCTTGTTGTTGATATTTGGCTAAATGAACTTGATGTAACTCACGGCGCGTATTAGCATTACTCACAATAGTCATCCTTTGGGTAAATGAAGTGAAGGGGTTAGTGAAGTGAAAATAGTAGCTAAATTAAATAAGGTTGCTTTAGATATTGCCAAAACCTGCTAATGGATGCCAAAAGCAGGTTTGTGATGGTCATTCTATCTAAGGCTAAATTCGAAGTTGATTTTAAAGCATATTGGCAATTTTAGCCAGCACGATAGTAAGCAATGTGGTCAAATTAGCTGACCTAACTAACTCAATACCTGTTTTTATAACTATCTTCGTTTATAACATTCTGTCTTCAACGGGTAGAAGTTAATAGATTAGCTACTGGTCTGTTTATTACTTGAATTTGGATTTTGCTGTGTCGTCTGCTGTTTATTCATGTTATTTGTGGTATTCGCCGTCTTATCATTAGGGGCTGTATTATCAGCTTTTACGATAGTCTTAAGCATGCCGGTATGCGTAGTTATTTCAAGCTTGTTAATATCATAACCTTGCATCTTCGCCACATTTTTATACTGATCAAAGGTCGTTTGAGCCATGGTCGGTGTGCGTGACAACATCCATAGATATTTATTGTCTGGTGTTCCTACCAAAGCAGTTTTATAGTTTTGATCAAGCTGTAATACCCAATAGTCTGCTTTACCTACTGGCAACCATCTAATCCAACTTGGTAGAAAGGTCACTTTAAGCTCACTGCCTGTATCATTAGCAGGCGTTGCAAGACCCTTGGCTTTCATCATTGAGCCATCTGCTTTACGGCACTCATTGATCACATCAACTGACTTTAATTTGCCACTGTCATCTTTATTCAAGTTATAAGTGGCTGTTACATCAAAGGCACAGTTACGCTGAAAATACATAGGAAAACGGGCAATTTCATACCATTGTCCTGCATATTTATTTAAATCCACCCTATCTACTGAGGTAGGTACTGTCGCCATAGCTGCATTAGCCCCTGCTGAGGCATTCATTTGAGCTCCAACTGTGCCCACTTCAGCATGAGAGAAAGTAGAGTAAGCAGCTAACGGCACTAATAGCGCTAGAGCAATGCCTGTGTGTTTAAGTAACGCCTTCATAAAGGCTCTATCTGGAATGTCGTGGCTGTATTTATTCATAAGAGTATCGATGTATCTATAGGTTCAATTCAAAAAGCGGAATATGAAATAATTATTTGCAGTCATCAAAAGATAAGCGGTCACAATATAAATAAGTATTTAAACCCAAGTATCGATGAATATGCCCTTGATCAATAAATAAGTAAATATTAATGAACAATCATTTGTCTAGTCTTGGCTGACTATAATTAAATTAAACAGTTAAATAATAAGCTGTATAAATAAAATGCCTACCCAATTCCGCTATCTCAATAAAATGTATTTTCAAGCATTGTTTCAAAGCTTAACCATTTGAGCCAATAGCAGGTAACTGAACAGTAGGTCTGGTAATCATTACTTTAACCTACGTCAGTTAAATGAAGCGTTACTAGTAGTATTTGTTGGCTCAGCTGTTTTTCGGCTGGCTTAACAGGCTTAGCAAGCTTTTGAAAGAAATTAAAAACACTGCTCTTAAACTAATTACTTTCAAAGCAATCGTTAGTAAAGCCCTGAAATGTCGTCGCTTTTTTTGATATAGCCATCATAATATTCGGCCTATAGCTTTACTATCCAAAAAATGTAGTATTACGATACTGTTTGTAAATTCACTGTGGATTTTTGATTTTTTGGTGAGGTTACGTTAAAAAATTTCGTATTCCTGCTACTTTGTCACCTTGATGATGTCTTACTTGCTGTAAGTCTTCTGAACTCATACCACCTAAGGCTATAACCGGTACTTCACTCACACTAGCAATCCTCTGAAACCCTTCCCAGCCCAATGGCACGGCTTCAGGATGAGTGGCCGTTTGTTGCACTGGAGATACAAAAACACCTATCACTGGCGATAAATCGTGCTTTAAACGATACTGAGCCAGTTGATTAACTTTTAGCACCGTTTCTTGGTTATGACTGCTAACCGTTAAAGGCAAACCTGCCAGCAGATTATTACAGACATCAGTGAGGTTAGCCTCTTGATAAGTCTCATCAATCACTTTTTGGGTTAAATGCTGAGCAATGACCTGCGGAGGTAAAATGTTTTTGCTGTATAAATAATTGGCTAACTGGCAATCTATAATGAGCATAATATCAGGGCGATTCGCCAGTAATGAGCTTAACAGTTGCTCACGCTGTGGCAAATCAGAGTTTTTCAAACGCAAGTAAACACAAGCTTGTAGTGGCAGCTTTTGTTGATACCAGTGCAACCACTGTTGTCGTCGACTGTCATCAGTAGTATTGGTATCAACATTAGTGTTCATATCAATGCCATTATCCGCGGCAGCTCGAGACTTAGCTTCTGTCTTTAGCTCTAAATCACTGTCAACATCTTGAGTAATGCTTATTAAATCAGGCAACTTCAGCCACTGTAGAATGGTTTTGTTCGCCTCCGGCAACCGATATTTATTGGCTACTAAATCTTCTAGACTGACCCATTGCAACTGTTGCCCTTCACATCCCTGTTGCTGATCGCGACATTCAAGATAGTGCTGCTCTGTTAGTTCTACTCGAAATATATGTAGGCAAACCCGCTTTGACTTATGAGGGGTCTCAATATTGGCGTAATGATGTCGCAGTATGCCTAGCGGATTTATTAGACAGCGTGCCGATATATCTAGTCCTATTTCCTCTAACACTTCCCTAATAAGTGCCTGCTCAGCGGTTTCATTGTCTTCAATCTTACCGCCAACAAACTCATAGCGATTGCCTTGATGTTGTTCAGGTTTACGAAATCCCAATAAGTACTGGTCGCCATAATGAATGACCGCCACTGCCACATCAATATTTATCACTGTTTTCTTTCTCCTTATATTTATTGTCATCTTTAAATCACTGATTGATTAAAATCAAACACCGTATTCATTTTATTTAATAAAACACTTGCAATGGAGCTCATAATAAATAATAATTGAGTTAATGATAATCATTATCAATTAGATAAATTCTATAAGTTGCTTATGGCGTTTTATCTATAGCGTGATTCAGTTATACAGTTTATAGCTCAATACATTGAATCATAGAAAACTCTTAACTTTCTAAAATTAAGGATTAAGCTTTATGGCCACTATAATTTCACGCGCACTTCATTTACGTGACAATCAACTTCCTATGCTACAGTCTGAGCACTTGTTTGCCCTCACTAAAGAAGTGAGAATCCAACATGAAGGCGAAGAGTATCGTCTGCGCTTGACTCGCAACAATCGATTAATTTTAACCAAATGATTTACTGATTTATTAATACTGATGCTAACTTATAGTGTAACGACCCTATGAGAAGAAACATTAAAACGAAATAATCCAGTTAAAATCAATTGAAATCAGTTAAAAAAAGAGGGGGTGACTTTAAGTCGCCCCCTCTTTGCTTTGCTTGCTAACTAACTGCTTATTAATTGACTGGTTAGCTAACTGGCTTATTAAACAATGCACTCATTCAATAGCAGTCAGCCTTCAGATTAACTACGTCCTAGAAATTAAAGCTGTACACCACGTCTACTGCATTTTCTGCTGCTGAAGTGGCCTCCACATAAATGCGGCGGGTTAATTGATAACGTAACGATAAGCTACTTTGAGAGTTAAACACACCTACCCCATAACGAATATACAAATCTGGGGTAATATAGCCAGTCACGTTAACGTTGGTATCACTATCGGTACCCGAAGCATCAATAGTCAATCGCTCTAAACCAAACGCATCGCCAATACTATTAGTCAAGCTGCGTGTTCCGGTCAATCCTAAGCTTAAGCCTGCCGCTGCCAAGTTATTGGTTACCTCTGACTTAAAGCCCTCCTCACTAATCTGAGTAGCCCCTGGATTCGAGATACGACCCGTTACTAGCGCATTCATAGCTTGTTGCTGAGTTAAACCAGCATTGTTGAATACCACGATGTTGGGTTCAGAAACTCTACCTTTAACACGCACACCGACTGAACGACCTTCGATTTCTTTAGCGGCTTCAATACTTACAAGAGGGTTAACGACATCGCCATTAAAACGTACTTGAGCATAATTCAGATCAAGGTTTTGACCAAATACATCGATGGTACTTCGGCGGCTCACCTGAACGACGCCTAATGCATTCATTACCCCTTGACCTTTTTGAGTAATATGAACAGCGCCGGCCAATGGTAATACTGCCCCAAACCCGCGGAAGTTCACATCACTACCCAGATCTACCCCAATATCCGCATTGATTGACCAAGGTTTGGAGATAGCCAATACCTCTTCAATGTTGCCGATTAATGCACGGTTTAACACCACCACATCATCTGATTTGGTAACCACATCTTCGTTGGCTTCTGGCGGTCTGATAGTGGCTGTTGGCACTGAGACCGCACCCACTATATTGACATATTGTTGTTTTGGCTTAATGACAATATTGAAATCTGGGTTAACCTCTGCAAAAAGCAGTGGAGGCTGAGTAATTACCAAGCGCTCGCCTGTCACTCGTAATTTGGCTTGCAGCTCTTGTTTCCAATCTACGATACCAGTAAGTTGTCCATCGCCCTCACCACTCATAAAGGTCCCTTCGAGCTGAGCACTTTGACCTCTAATTCGGGCTTTGGCATTAATATCCGTTAGATTAACAGGTAAATCTAACAGGGCCACTGTGGCATCTCTTAAGTTCAGATCCCCATAGAATACCGGACTGGTTAACGTTCCCCCTAGACCCCCTGCCATTGTGACATTACCTGCCAGCTTACGCATACCTGGGAAGAAAGGTTTGAAAACGGCTAAATTCAATTCATTTAGCACCAACGCCCCTGATATTGGTTTATCCTCTTTATAAGGATCAATCACAACGTCAGCATAACCTCTAGCGCCATTTCCATTATCAATATCAGTACGTAACTTCAAGCCTTCTTCAAAAGATCTAACAATCAAAGAGATACGCTTGTAAGGTACAGTAATTGGCTCATCCTGACCTTCTTGGATCATGCCAAACTTACCATTGTCCGAATATAAAGTGGCATTAATAACTGGCTCAATACCTTTGCCCCATTCGACAACAGCCTTACCATTTAAGTTCGCCTGCCAACTGAGATCTTTTGGCATAAAGGGCGCAAATAAGGTGGTGTCAATTTGTTGTATGGCTAAGTTAACTTGTCCTCTGGCAGTAGAAGCAATTAGGTTCTCACGAAGACAAAGCTTACCAGTCTGATCGGTGGCCTCCCAACAATGAGCAGCCAATTGAATTTCAGGAGATTTACCGCCAAACGAGGCAATAAGCTGAGCAGGTTGACTTTGAGCCAAGGTAACGTATTCAGTAGATATTTCTCCATCACCTACTACGCCTCGCCAACTACTATTCTGACGGTTAAAGCCGCCTTTAACAGTGGCTTGGATACCGACTTTATTGTTAGCACTAGTGGTATCTCCTTTAACGGTCAGCGTATGATCTTGCTCAGTACCATTAAATACAGCGTACACATTTTCAAACTTACTGCCTGAAGCCTGTAAACCATCTGCAATGACCACCAGTGTACTTGGGCGCTTGGCCAAATCGACAATCTTACCTTTTACCACACCCCTCTCTAGCAGTAGTCCTGGCAGCGCCAATTTATTACCGGTTAAGTCCACATAAATGGTCGGCAGTGCCTGGCCTTTTTGCTGCATCAAGGTAAAGCCGCCTAGCACAGAGCCTGCAAAGTCTTTATTAATCTGACGTAAATCGCGAATGCCCACTTTGGCTTCAAGATTCTCGGTGTTACCATTTGCCACAACTTGGTTGTCTCCCCATTGCAGCAATAAATTATTGGCATTTAAGGTTTCTACCACACTCTTAAACTTCTGAACCTGACCACTGGCATCCGTCGCCTTCAAGGTCGCTAAATACTGACCCATGTCTTTAGGTAGATGTAGAGTGGCATTAAGATTACCTTGCGCCAATAGAGGTTGACCGTTAATTTCACCACGCAGTGCCATCTTATCGACAGCAATACGCTGCACACTGTCTTTCCATAAGCCAGTACTAGAAACTCGGCCGGTAATGTTACTCGGTACGTCCTTAATAAAATAACCAAGATTAAAGTCATCCATGACTGCATTTACATTCCATGCGACGCCATTTCTAACATCAAGCTTGCCTTTGGCAATAATGCTACCTGCTTCACCCACATGACTTAGATTGCGAATGTTAATGGCTTGGGCGTCACCGCCTGCATCTAAGACCAGCTTACCTTTGGGCAGTTGAAGCGTATCGATTGACCCATTAAATTTGACCTCAAAATCGCGTAAGTCGCCAAGCTTGGTTTTATTATTACGCCATTTACCTGAAGTTTTTAGATCACCTGTGACAATACCCTCTGTCTGTGGGGCAAAGAAGCCAACATTAAATCGATTGGTATTGGCCTTAATATCCCACCTGATACCATCGCTCAAATTCACGTTACCTGAAGCCGTAATGTCTCCAGCCTCACCTTTATGGTTAAACTTCTTAATATTGATATTGTTTGTGGTGCCATTGGCATCCACAATGAAGTTACCTTTCGGTAAGCCTTGAGTGGCGACCTTACCATTAAATCTCGCATCAAAATTCTGTAGGGTGCCATTTAAAATATCGACCACGCCATCACCACGCCCCATGATATCTACATGGCGATTTTGCGAAACTGTTTTGCCACTCTTGGGATCAGTACTATTGACTTGAGCGGTTAAGGTAGAGATTAAATCAGAAGAATTAATGGTAAACACATGACGCTGACCCTTAACCACCCTGCCTTTTACACGACGGGTGATATCTATCATTTTCCCTGTCGCATTAATTTTGCCCACGACTTTATTGACGGGAATAGAATCTTTGAACGCTTGAGGACGTAGACCCTTAGTATTGGCGTCAATACTCCAAGTCAATGGTGACTTCTTCGTCGCCAACAAGATACTGCCTTTACCCGCTAGATCACCCATTACCCCATCGTAATTTAGGTTCTGTAGGTTAATAAGGTTATCGATCTTATAGAGTTTCACCTTGTAGTCACCTGCTGGTGCCACATTCAATTTGTTTATCTGAGCATCTGCCGTCACCCATAGTTTCTCATCGCGTAACATGACATTGGCCACGCCGCTTGGGCTATCAATATCACCCACTTGAGGCACATTTTTACGACGTAGATTTTGCCAGCTGGCATCAACATACCAAGGCGCATCAAACCTTGGATTATTGGGCTTAGCGCCTTTGACCACTTTGGCTTTGATCTGCTCTCCATCGCGCTGCTTCAAGTTGCCATTAATTTGCATCAAGCCATCTTTATTTTTTAGATCATAGACCACCGCCAACTCGCCATTTAGATACTCGGGTGCATAAGGTGCTGCACTCTTAGGCAGTAAGCCACGTAGTTTATAGTTGCGACTGTAAATCATCGCTTTGGTAGTGAAATCATCTTCCCAATCCAAAACACCTCTGGCCAATAAGTTGCCTTCTGGGGTTTCAGCCGTTAGCTGTTGTAGCAGCATTTTTTTGGTATCAATGATATTGGCTCGGCCCTGATAATGGCCGCTAGGAATGTCTTTGGCAAGCAATCGACTATTAATTCTAAGTTCAATATCAGAGAGTACGCCTGACGCCGTCGCCATACCATTTTGTAATCTAATTTCTTGACCCTCAGCATATGGTAGGTCAATTTCATCCCAATTTAATTTGGCTTCAAAAGGTGCGTTGTCATCAAGACCTTGTACGGTAAAGACACCATTTACATTGCTGTCATTATATTTACTGCGGATTTTGCCATAGGTGCGCTTCACACTACCAGTGGCTTCAACATAAATAGGATCGATATAAACCTTGTCTAGGCGATTAACCGTGACCAGCGCTGACACATCCAAAGGATAATTACCTTCAAGCACCACTGACCCTTCTAAGTCAGCAATATGTACCACATCACTATATTGCAGTGTGGCTTGACCGATATCTAGGTTGGTACCCACCCAATATAAATCATCTGCTTCAATATCAGTAACCTCAACAGGTTTTCTGCCGACTTGGTTGTAGATAATTCTATTGATATGGGCTTTATCAAAACGTAAGTTGACCGGAAGCTCATAGGTCTTATATTCGAAAGGATCGCCTGACGGCGGTAAACGGTTTTCAATAACAATAGTTTCAATATCCGCATCTCTTAGATGCACTTCTCTGGCAAATATGGCACGCCAGCCGATCTTGACATACGTATTGACGAAGTGAATATCCACATCTTCAGAAGCGCTCATGGTGATGTCCTTTACCAACATACCATCGCGCAAATTACCTTCAGCGTACTGTAATTCAACCCCAGTCTTTGAAACAATTCTTTCAAGTATAAACTTGGTGCCTCTTTCGGTCCCTGCCATGATGTAAAAAGCAATACATACGATTAAAAACAGAATCAACAACAGCGCCAAAAGCTTTAGCAAAAATGACAAAGGATAATGATGCTTAAGTCGCTCCGCATCACGCTGAGCAGGATCTTTTTGTTGATTAGGTTCAGGGGTTTGCGAAGTGGTCATGGAATCAGTAACTTGTTAGAAATAAAGTAAGTCATCATAAAGCTTGATCGTTTAAAGAGGGTTAAAACTGAGCGGTTTATCAATGAATTAATCTCAGTTCAAATCCCTCTAAACCTCATTAAAGCTTACAATATTTAGGGTTAATATGGCCTGTTTTCACAAGAGGACTAAAGTCGAGTCATAGTAAATGATATTGGTTATAACGGCAACAGCATAAGCTTTATTAACACTACATAAGCTTTGTTTATTATTGCAGTGGTGAGCCAATAAAGAAATGCAATCGAACAGGAATACTGTCTTCTAATACCCCTGCCGCTAAGTCTACTCGTACCATACCTACGGGAGAAGCCCAACGTACACCGAATCCCACACCAAGTTTGGTTTCTGCTTCAAAGTTAGTATCATAAGCGTTACCGACATCGGCAAAGACCGCCCCTCTAAAGCCTGGTTTAAATTCATAGTTATACTCGGTACTACCGACAGCAAGGACTTGACCCCCCACCAAATAACCCTTTTCAGTAGCTGACAAACTTTTATAATCGTAACCGCGAATACTACGGTCACCGCCGGCGAAGAATCGTAACTTATAGGGTACATCCTCAAAATCATTGGCCCAAATGTAGCCCCCATCTAGACTTGCTATAACCTGGTGCTTATTCATATCCCCGAAGCTATATACCCCACTAACCCCTGCTCTAGCAATCGCCATATCGGTATCAGACAATGCTTTATCAGCCCCCGCTTCCACTGAATAATATTGATGCCATCCTTTGGTAGGATTAGTGGCATTATCAGCCACTGTCTTATCAATCTGATAACCCAGTAATAAAGCTTCTTGGCTAAAATTAGCGCCTTCTCGGTTAAAAGGAACCGGTAGATTTTCACGATCTGGCCCTTTTACCCCACTTTCAAGGTCATCAAGTCGATATCTTAAAGAGTAGGTTCTATTCCATCCCTCATCTTTACGAATATTACGTGATATCCCTGCCCTAAGGGTATTGGTATCTAAATCTAAGTTGTTTTTGCCTTGATCGATGGTCTCTTGTTCATAACTCAAGTTTGCGGTGAGTGTGTCATCCAGTGGATGCTTCCAAGGACGGCTGGCGTGTATATTCACCGATTTATTGATTCTTGACGCCCCCACGCTAACACCCGCTTGATAACCGTCGCGATTAATCAAGTTATGCTCCATACGAGCAACTGCTCGTACACCAGTATCGGTACCATAACCAATACCTAAGTCGACATCTCTAGGCTTATCGGCGGTAACAAAAACGTAAAGAGGAACGGCTTTGCTGTCGGCAACTTGTTGCGGAGTTTTACGATTTGCCAATACGGTTTTACTCAGGTCGGTTGGTAAATTATCAGTATCAGCAAAAGGATCTTTATCATCTGGGAAAATCTTCTTCACTGCATCACTAACCGCATTAGAGATTTTACCCAATAAGTTTTTGGCCTCTTCTTCAGATTCATCTAAGACCCGATCGTCAGGTAGTCGAGATAAACGCTCTGCTTTGACAGTGATTTCGTTCAGTTTATCGCTAGTTTCTTGGTCAACAGAATATTCAATGGGCTTAAATTCTTCGTTGATATTGCCCATACCCCCTGCTACTTGAGAGTCGAGAGGTTGGCCATTTTTATCAAGCTCAGTAGATCCTGTACTGCCTTCATTCAACACTTGTTCAGCGTTGGATGCCGAATCATTCTCCTTGACAGCATTGTCAAAGCCTAAAGTAGCACCCACTGTATTAGGTCTAATCGTTTCAACGTTGATCGCATTGAAATAACGGGTGGCAGACAAATCATTGGTAAACTTAGTCACATCAGGTGCATAGTATTTATCGCCTACCTCGAACTTATGCAGCTGATGCAGTAGTTCTGGCTTGACCGGCAGTTTGTCAGGATCTGTCGTTAGCTGTCCCGTTTCTTTATCAATAGTAAAGAAAACTACTTTATCAAAATGATAACGTTCACCGGTATCATAAACCAGGTCCACATCAGCAGTGTTATCCGGCAAGATAACGTCCACTGATTTGTTCAACCATTGACCATCAAAAAACCCAAACTGATCGGTTGTAGTTTCGATTCTTTGTTTGGTCTGTTTGTAGACACCGTGATTAAAGACATCCTCTTTTGACGGAGGTGCCTCCTGTTGAATGGCTTTAAACTGTGGTAGGTCTTTACCCTCACCACGTATGTCAATATTTCGGCTACTAACCCTAACAGGATCACCTAGATGCTCAATAATGACCGCCACTTCATCGGAGTCAATTCTTTTAAAGCTAAGCTTGATATCATAATATCCCACAGCCTGAGCCGCATTTAGGGCTTCTTGGTGTAGTTTTGGGGTCACCGCCGTAAAATCAGAGATAGACTCAACGGTGATATTCTCCATTGCCGCTTTAATATTGGTCGCGGGCTGGGTATTCTTATCAACTTTGACTAACTTTGACTTAGACTGCGGGCTACCGTCTTCTTGTTGTCGATAAATTGTGGCTTTGATTCTGGGTAGGCCCGCATAACCATCATTGAATAAGCGGTTATAAAGCCCTTTAATAAATCCAGGTTTTGCTTCTGAATTATCGCTATCTTCCGGGTAATCTTCAGTATCAATTGCTGTCAAATCATGATTGGGATCATTTTGATATTCTGGCAAATAATCATCTGGATTAATACTTGAGTCAGCGGCGCCATTTTGCTCTGCTCCGACCACGACGTCATCAGTAATCTCACCACTGGTTTTTTTAACTTGATTATCAACCTGCCCAATGGCGGTATTTTTAACCGCTTGGTGCGCAGCAGTTTCTGCTGCCTTAGCTTGGGCAGTGTTGGGATTAACAGCGACATCTTTTGCTTGATATACCGGCTGCGTACCTTTTAATTGTTCCTCAGTTACCGCTTCATCGGTAATACCCAACGTCTGTTTGTTAGTCGGGTTAATCTGTGTTGTGGCGTCTAAATCAGTATCAAAACCTAAAGGCGGCTCAGTCGAATCCAAACGTGCTACGGGCTTTTGAAAATCATGAGATACCTGCGTCGCCACTTGAGACAACGCTTGGTCTATTTGCTGTGGCGACTGCATCACTGGGGCATTTGCCAAACGATTGCCAGCAGCATTATCTGTTTGCAAGCGGCTATCAGAGAAAACCCGTTTAAAGGTGTCCTCAGTGCTCTCATTAGGTCGATTTGTGGATTGATTTGTTGAATTATTAGCAACGTTAGTATTTTTCTGACTGTTGGGACGAGGCACCGGAGAGTTCAAAGTTTCACGCTGATAGTCTTCAAGGACACTGGGATCAATAATCCCTTGTTCGACCGCTTTTCTTAACTTAAGGGCAATCAGTGCCTCTTCTAACTGCTCTTGGGTTTGTATTTGAGATTTGCCTAAATTAGGATCATTCTGCTCTTTTGGTAGATCAGTGGGCTTAACCGGCTCAGCTGCGTGGGCCACTGCCGAGACAAAAGTCTGGGTCATTAGACACACTGATAATCCATAAGCCAGTTTAGAATAGCGAAAAGGCAACTTTCGATTGCTAAAGCTGCTGTGGTAGAACTTGCCATAAGGAGGTAACTGATTGTCAGCTGACGTCTTAGCCAGCGACAAAGTAGTGTCTAAATTAGGCATTGCTGCTCTCTTATCCATATTAACTTGCTAAAGTAGTTCCATTGGCTAAAGACTAACGCCTACGTTATGTCTATGCAAATGCGATTTTAATAAATCAAAAAAACAAATTTAATTCAGGTGTGATAAATTATCGCTATTATACTTAGATGTTTAACGTATTTTAGAGATAAATAAAATTTTACACAGCTCAACGAAGACTTAATAAACATCATAATAATTAAATAGCATTAATATTAGGAAGCCAATATATGGCATCACAATTCTCGCTTTTTCGCAGTCGTCGCTTTACCCCAATGTTTTTTACTCAATTTTTGGGGGCGTTTAACGATAACTTTTTCAAACAGGCTTTGTTGCTACTGTTAACCTATAGTGCAGCAGCCAAATTAGGTTCTTCAGTTAGTTTACTGAATAACTTAGCCGCCATGTTGTTTATTTTACCTTTTTTCCTATTTTCAGCTTTAGCCGGTCAATTGGCAGATAAATATGAAAAATCTCGGCTTACTTGGTATATCAAAGTCCTAGAAGTAGTAATCATGGTATTGGCCACTTTTGGGCTTATATTCGAAATCTACTGGCTATTATTTGTCGCCTTATTTTTATTAGGAGCACAATCTACCTTTTTCGGTCCTATCAAGTATGCTTATCTACCGCAAGCCATGCACCAAGACGAATTAGTAGGCGCCAATGCCCTATTTCAAACCGGTACTTCCTTATCCATTTTGATGGGTATGATGGTCGCCGGTTTATTTATTCAAATGGACAATCATTTGTACTGGGTTAGCGCCATGGCTCTATTGATTGCCTCTTTAGGACTGTTAGCCAGTAAGTTCATACCTAGCATGCCAGCGGTTCAACCCAACATGAAGATTGATTGGAATATTTGGCGCACCAGTATGGATACCATCAAATATCTATATTCGTTGCCTTTATTATTTTTCATTATTATTGGCAACAGTTGGTTTTGGTTCTACGGTGCCACTTTTTTAACTCAGACACCTGAGTTTAGTAAAGTGATATTAAATGGTAATGAATCGGTCGTAATTTTTCTATTAACCTTGTTCTCTGTTGGGGTAGCCATAGGGTCTTTACTGTGTAAAACCCTTACTAAGAACCAAGTTAGTTTTAGGTTGCTACCCTTTGGTATTGCTGGGCTTAGCTTATTTGCTATTGATTTATACTTCTCGCTATCTGGCTTGAATATTGATTCAAACACTTTACTCGGTATCAGCGAGCTTTCAAGTGTGAGCGGCAGCTGGCGTGTTTTTGCAGATTTATTTTTGTTAGGATTTAGTGGCGGCATTTACATTGTTCCACTGTATGCGGCAATGCAGGCCTATTCGCCAGTGACTCATGGCGCACGAGTTATCGGGGCCAATAACATTTTCAATGCCATATTTATGGTAACGTCTGCTATCTTCTCCATCGTTATCCTAAACTTATTACAACTGTCTTTACCACAGCTGTTTTTAGTAACCGGCCTACTAAATATCATGTTTGGCATATTTTTATATTCTAAACTAAAACGATATAAAGATACCATGAAGATTCAGCAAGATACTCTGATGTAATAAGCAGTTAACGCCAAAATAAAAAAAGCCAACTTCTAAGAGTTGGCTTTTTTATGGTACCTGATTAACACAAATTATTTTATGCGACTTATTTTATGCGGCTTAGTTTCTTAGTAACGGTAATAGCGATTGGAATGGCCACTAATGCACCTACCACAGCGGTGCTGATAATATGAGGGATATCATCAAACCCTACCACTAAAGCAGTAATCATAAATACACCGATAAGTACAGTTGCGGCCATACCCCATATCATGCTCAATAATTGCCAGTTCATGTCCAATACCTCACCTTAAAAAATGATTATTAGTTAACGATTCATTATTAATAATACAGTTATACACCAAATCCACATTTTTGATAAGGTTTTTCGCTAAAATTTTCGTGGTTTGACAGGTCTCCCTAATTTAGCGACCTTTATTACTCGAAATGTTATAATCTAAAGTGATGCTGTTTGCTTATTCATAATGATAAGTACCAAAAATGACAACTATAATAACTTTAATCTATCTATTAATTATTAACTAGATTTAAGCAATTTTTCTTATTGAACCCTTCTATTTTTTATCATTGATTTTCATAGGCATTTGCTTTTTATACATTGTTTCTCATAAAGGTCGTTCAATGTCGCAAGATTCTTACATTCCAGCCCCTTACTTTCAGTTTGTCACCAATGCAGCAAATTTTGACTTAACTAAGTCTCTGTATGAGGCAGTACCTAACAAAAAAGTTCACCGTCATTGCCCCTTTATCATCATAGAGGCGGATTATATTAATAAGCCACTAATGGATGTGGCAGTGGCTACACTTGAGACAGACTCATCCGATTTATCAGCTACCTCTGAAGCAAAAGCCAATGATTCGCAGACAGTGAATACCATGCCCTCCTCAGATGACAGTGAGCTGCCGGAAAACCAGATAACTTTGGAAAATATAGAGTCTCAATCCGGCATCAAGCCCAATGCCGCCAAGGCTGAAAAAACCGTCAACGAAACTATTAAAGAAAGCGAAGCATTATCAGAACAAGAAAAACAGCGCTTAGATTATTTGGCTCAGCAAGAAGCAAATCCTGTCAATCTTCATGAGTATCTACAGAAAACCGAAGAACCTGCCAACGCAGAAGTTTCTGCAAGCGACTCAACTGATATCAATGCAACAGACAGAAATACGGATGACAGCAGATCTAAAGATGCCCTTGCAGACCAATCATCAGCAATATTAGACTTTAAAGAACTGCCGACTGTGGAGGAATTATCGCCCTCTGATTACCAAACTGACTCTGATACCGCCAATGAAGTAGCTGAAGTCAGTCTTGATGATGCAGACACAGATACTGATACTGATAAGAAAAAAAGTAGAAGACATAAAAAGGAAAAGGAAGAAGAACCACTGACAGAAGAAGAGCAGCTAAAAATCAAAAAAGAGGCACAACTCGAATCTTATAAACAGTTTTTGGCTGAGCAAAAAAACAAAGTAGCTATCGACTATCCAGGCGTTCGGGTAGATATCGAGGCCAATGCTTTACCAAGCCGAATGTATTTTATTATGAACGCATTATCGGCGATTATTGCCAGTTACGGACTGGTGGTAAACTCTGCAGCAGTCGTTATTGGCGCTATGCTGGTAGCAATGATGTTAGGGCCTATTAGTGGAGCCGCCTTGGCCATCATTGACTACCGGGCGCCTCTATTACGCAAGTCATTACTCACTGTCTTAGCCGGTGCAACGATGGTGATGCTTATTGGCTTCATTATCGGATATATACATCAAGACTCGCCGCTTACCAATGAAATACTGTCGCGTACCCAGCCCACTTCAATGGACTTAATGATTGCTCTAGCCGGCGGTACGGCAGGCGCTTATGCCATGATTTCACCGCAGCTATCTGTCGCTGTTGTCGGGGTTGCTGTTGCTACCGCGTTAGTACCGCCTTTGGCTGCCAGTGGTATTTTATTTGCTCACGGTGAGGGCTCGTTAGGCTTAGGCGCTTTACTTTTGGCCGTTACCAACATTATTGCCATTCAATTTACCAACGCCTTAGTGTTATGGTCTTCAGGGTTTAGACGACTGGTCGAAGATGACTATAAAAGCAGCCCGATGGTGGCATTTTTTCGCCGAAATGCGGTGCCTTTGTTATTGCTAGCAGGGATAGGCGTCTATTTAACCTATAACTTTAATACCATTACCAAAAAGCAAAAGTTTGAAAATGAAGTCAAGGAAAGCGTCAATGATTATTTCATTGATAAAGGCAATGCCTTGACCAACACTCAGTTTGTACCCAGAGAAGATTATCAAACGGTCAGAGCGGTCATACGCGGCGAAACTCGGCCTTCATCTTCGGATGCCCAATACTTAGAGCAGCAAATCAATATAAGAATTAAAGAAGAGTACCCAAAATATCAACCGGTACGTTTGCAACTCAGATATATCCCAGTGATTGTTATTGAGTCAAGCCCGTATCACAAAGATGAAATTGATAAAACAGATGCCGCTATCTTAGCCAATGAATAATTTTAGCTTATAAGCAGGCTTAGCTGATGAGAAACCTTAGCCAATAAAGGATATTAGACAGTATATAAGAGCCCATTAGTTTTATTAGCAGTAATTATATGGGCAGTAATTTTACGAATATGCTGTTTGTATACTGCTTGATATTGAGTCAATAGTCATGTTTTGGCTTTAAATATGCTAAACTTTGACGCTATTATTTATAGCAACGTCTTTGTAAGCACTCTATGTCTTATTTTGCGGCTGTAAAACTACTTTATCTGTATAAATCCCTTTATAATTTATCGTTAATAACCCTTTAGCTTAACCGCCATTCTTTAAGGAGTTCATGTGACTCAGTCTGCGCCCACTTCTACAAACTCAGTATCACCTACCACTCGCAAATTTTTAAGCACAGCTGAGCTGCGCAAAGCATTTATAGACTTCTTTGTCAGCAAGCAGCACACGCATGTGCCCTCGTCTAGCTTAGTGCCTTACAACGACCCAACCTTGTTGTTCACTAATGCCGGTATGAACCAATTTAAAGACTGCTTTTTGGGCATCGATAAACGCGATTACAGCCGTGCGGTTACCTCACAAAAATGTGTGCGTGCCGGCGGTAAACACAATGATTTGGATAACGTGGGTTACACCGCCCGTCACCATACTTTCTTTGAAATGTTGGGTAACTTCTCGTTTGGTGACTATTTCAAAAAATCTGCCATTGCTTATGCGTGGGAGTTTTTAACTTCAGCGGATTGGTTAGCTTTGGATGCCGACAAGTTATATGTCACTATCTATGAGACTGATGATGAGGCGTTTGATATCTGGCATAAAGATATCGGCCTGCCTGCTGAGCGTATTATCCGTATTGGCGATAATAAAGGCGCACCCTATGCGTCAGATAACTTCTGGGCCATGGGCGATACTGGCCCTTGTGGTCCTTGCTCAGAAGTTTTTTATGACCATGGCGCACACGTAGAAGGCGGCTTACCTGGTACGCCTGAAGAAGATGGTGACCGTTATATCGAAGTATGGAACTGTGTATTTATGCAGTTCAACCGTCAGCCAGATGGCACCATGGAGCCTCTACCAGCACCAAGCGTAGATACTGGCATGGGTCTTGAACGTATCAGCGCTATCTTACAAGGGGTACACAGCAACTATGAAATTGATTTATTCGTCAATTTAATCAATAGTGCTGCTGATCTATTAGGTATCAAAAACGAAGAGCAAGCTTCTTTAAAAGTTATCGCTGACCATATCCGTGCGGTAAGTTTTTTGATTGCTGATGGTGTATTGCCAAGTAATGAAGGCCGTGGTTATGTGCTACGTCGTATTATTCGCCGTGCCGTAAGACATGGTAATAAACTGGGTGCTGAAGACAGCTTCTTCTACAAAATGGTCGCTCCTTTGGTAGCAGAGATGGGTGAAGCTTACCCACAGCTGGTTGACAAACAAGCCTTTATCGAAGCAGCTATCGAAAAAGAAGAAGTACAATTTGCTAAGACACTTGCTCAAGGTCTACGTCTATTAGACAGCGAACTCAGTAGCTTAAAATCGGGTGATGTTTTATCCGGTGAAGCCGCCTTTAAGTTATATGACACTTATGGCTTCCCAGTGGATTTAACCGCTGACATCACTCGTGAGCGTGGTATTAGTATTGATGAAGCAGGCTTTGATGAGCAAATGAATATCCAACGTCAACGTGCTCGTGATGCGGGTAAATTTGATGTGGACTACTCTGCTGCTATTAAAGTAGATGCTCCTACTGAATTCGTTGGTTACGAAAAGTTAGACGACACTCAAGCCAATATCATTGGTCTTTACCAACAAGGTAAAGAAGTTGATGAGTTAAATGAAGGTGACGAAGGCGTCATCGTTTTAGACCGTACTCCTTTCTATGCTGAAGGCGGTGGTCAAGTTGGTGAAATGGGTGAAATCCGCACTAGCTCTGGCGTATTCAATGTAGAAGACACTAAGAAATCGGGCCAAGCCATTATTCATCATGGTGTGGTTAATATGGGTAGTCTAAAAACCAAACAGACTGCTGATGCTCAAGTAGTGTCTGCGATTCGCTCTGCCAGTGCCAGAAACCATTCTGCCACTCACTTATTGCATGCTGCCTTACGTAAGGTATTGGGCAATGAGGTATCTCAAAAAGGTTCTTTGGTGTCCAGTGAAGTGCTACGTTTTGACTTCTCATACGACCAAGCCGTGTCGCAAAAAGATTTGGCGACGATTGAACGTTTGGTTAATGAGCAGATTCAAGCCAACATTGAGACTCAGATTGAACTGATGAAAATTGATGAAGCGATGGCCAAGGGGGCAGCCGCTTTATTTGGTGAGAAATACGGTGAAACGGTTCGCGTATTGACCATGGGGACCACCGAAATTGAAGATGGCATTGAAAAACCGTTTTCTATCGAGCTTTGCGGTGGCCTACACGTGAAGCGTACCGGTGACATTGGCCTGTTCAAAATCACTTCAGAGTCTGGTATTGCCGCTGGTATTCGCCGTATTGAAGCTTTGACTGGTATGGGTGCTCTGCGTTATGTACAGCAAGCTGACAGTCAGTTAACTACCCTAGCCAATCAGCTTAAAGCAAAACGTCCTGAAGTGGCTGACCGTGTACAAACCATGGCCGATAAACTGCGTGAGCTAGAAAAAGAAATTGAGCGCTTAAATCAAAAGATGGCCAGTGCTCAAGCCGCTACGTTAGTCGACAATGTACAGACCATCGCTGATAAAAAAGTACTGATTGCTAAAGTTGCTGGTATTGATGGTAAAGCCATGCGCGGTCTAATCGATGACATGAAGTCTAAGCTTCAAGACACTATTATTGTGTTAGTGGGTGAAAAAGACGGTCAACTTGCGCTCGCCGCTTCAGTCAGTAAATCACTAACAGGCAACATTAAAGCGGGTGATATCATTCGTCATTTAGCCGAAGAGCTTGGTGGCAAAGGTGGTGGTAAACCTGACTATGCTCAAGGCGGTGCACCAAGCAGTGATAAATTAGAAGGCGTTATGGCGCAGTTGCCAACTTGGTTGGGCACTCAATTAGGCTAGAATGCTGTTTTAAAGTGGTTAAGCTTTAATATGCATAATTACTTAACTGGCCTAACTCACTGGACGTGCGCATAGCGCGTTCAGTGACGCGTCAAACCATTGCAATAAGTTTAGATATTTATAACTATTTACCATCATTAATTTGTCTCGCTTTCTTTGATGGTAACGTTCGGTTGTGTTATAAAGTACGTTTGTCTAAATAGTTTTGGGTTATTCCGTGAATTGATTGTTTGATCAATAGCGTTTACTGACACCTCTACGTTTTAGACAGTTTTAAATAAACCAAGGGATTACCGTTTTTTATTATTATTTTCTCTTACTGCGTATGCCATAGTGACTGTCTATAAAGATGACATCTCATTTAGCGGCATAAGTTTGGGCGATAGTAGTAGAGATAATGGTGAAAACCAAAACTTTCAATTCAAAGGGTTTCACATGACATTGATTGTACAAAAATATGGTGGTACGTCGATGGGCAGTATCGACCGTATCAAAAATGTTGCAAAGCGAGTCAAGCGCTGGCATGACCATGGACATCAAGTGATTGTTGTCGTATCAGCCATGAGCGGTGAGACTAACCGATTAATCGACCTTGCCAATCAAATTAGCAGCACACCAGATCCTCGTGAGTATGACCAAATGGTCTCTACAGGTGAACAGGTTTCTATTTCATTATTATCTATGGCTATCAAAGAGCTAGGCATTGGCGCCCGCTCTTTTACCGGTGGTCAAGTGGCCATTCACACCGATAATAAATACAATAAAGCACGTATTGCTTCTATTGATGATGAAAAGATTAGAGCTCAGCTTGATTTAGGCAATGTGGTGGTAGTAGCTGGCTTCCAAGGTATTGATGAAGAAGGCAATATTACTACGTTAGGTCGTGGTGGTTCAGACACTACGGGCGTGGCATTGGCTGCCGCTCTTGGCGCTGATGAGTGTCAAATTTACACTGATGTAGATGGGGTTTATACCACTGACCCACGGGTAACCGCCAAAGCCCGTAAACTTGATAAAATCACTTTTGAAGAAATGCTCGAAATGGCCAGTCTTGGTTCAAAAGTATTACAAATTCGTGCCGTCGAGTTTGCTGGTAAATACCAAGTACCTTTGAGAGTACTGTCTAGTTTTGACGAAGGTCAAGATGGCAGCTTTGATGAAGAATTCCGCCAGAATGTTGGCACACTGATTACAGTTGACGAAGGAGACGACATGGAACAGCCGGTCATTTCAGGTATCGCATTTAACAGAGACGAAGCAAAGATTGTGGTACGCGGTGTGCCGGATAATCCAGGCGTTGCCTCTTCTATCTTAACCCCGATTAGTGATGCTAATATCGAAATCGATATGATCTTGCAAAACTTATCAGATCAAGGTTTAACTGATTTTAGTTTCACTGTAAATCGTCCAGATTTTGAAAAGGCTATGAAAATTCTTGAAGGCATCAAGCAAGATATCGGTGCCAAAGAAATTCATGGTAACACTGACGTGGTGAAAGTGTCTTTAGTCGGTGTTGGTATGCGTTCACATGCGGGTGTTGCTAGTAAAATGTTCCAAGTATTGGCTGAAAATAACATCAACATTCAGATGATTTCTACCAGTGAAATCAAAATCTCAGTATTGATGAAAGAACAGCATTTAGAAAAAGCAGTTAAATCTTTACACACTGCATTCGGTCTAGATCGTGCTGATGGTGAAAGTAAAGTAGCGGGTCTTTAAGAACCAACTGTTTTTTATAACGCCTTTGACTCCACGGTAATGGCCATTACATTTAATGACTATTACTCGTGCTAGCAGCATAATGTGAAATAGCGCTTTTGTTGTATTTATCTTTAAATGCCCTGAACGTTATGGATATTCACATTAAATAACTGGTCTTTAGGTTGTCATATCTGATAAATTTTAAGAGTCCTAGTGACTCTTTTAATTTATCAGATTTAATTTATGTGGCGACTCTTTTAATTTTTATAATGTAATTAAAGTGAGTCAATGCGTTAAATATAGTGATTACTAATGACAGTAACAACATTAACTAAGGTACTCCCCAATGTCTAGACCAAATTATCATAAAATTAAGATAGAATTGGGTTGATAAAACGATTTATTATCCGAACTATTGTTAGCCAGATAAACCTGTGCAGGAGTATGGTAATCGAGCGACTGATGTAAACGCTCATGATTGTAAAACTCGAAATACTCTTTCAAACCTGCTCTTGCCTGACTGACTGTCTCAAACTGTCGCAAATACACGCATTCATACTTCACTGATCGCCAAAGCCTTTCCACAAAGATATTATCCAGTGCCCTACCGCGACCATCCATACTGATGGCAATACCCTGCTCAATGAGCGGTCTGGTAAATCTTGGGCTGGTAAACTGAGAGCCTTGATCCGTATTAAAAATCTCACAGCGTAACCCATTGTGCAGTAAGCTACTTACCGTATCAACGCAGAAATCCGCCTCAAGCGTGGTAGATAGCGACCAGTCTAGAACATAACGACTGTACCAATCTATCACCGCCATCAAATACACGAAGCCCTTGGCTAAGCGAATATAGGTGATATCAGTACTCCATACTTGATTACAACGGCTAATCGGTACATGCCTAAGCAAGTACGGGTAAACTTGATGCTCAGAGTTAGGCTTACTCGTGTTAGGATGCTGATAAATAGCGTCTAGCCCCATTTGCCGTAGTAAGCGCCTAACTCGATCTTCTCCCACTTGATAGCCTAGTTGCCTCAAATACGCTGTCATGCGTTTAACCCCATAAAATGGGGTCTTGGTGTACTGCTGGTCAAGCAGGTTCATCAGGGTAATATCAAGCTCGCTGATGGGCTTTGGCTGATAGTACAGACTTGAGCGGTTGATACTGAGTAATTCACATTGCTTACGAACACTAAAATCCTTGTTATCAGGTTCTAGCAGTTGTTTACGAGTGCTCAGGGTAGCTGTAAGGACTTTTTTTTAAGCCAGTCTCTTTCACTGATGACTTGCCCTAGCTGCCTATGTAGTTCATCGATAATAGCTTGCTGGGCTTGTTCGTTGGCTTGCTGTTTGGTATTGAATGCAGTAGGGATAACTGCCAAAGCCTGCTTTTTCCAGTTGCTGATTTGGGTTGCATGAACCCCATATTCTGCGGTTAACTCGTTGAGGGTTTTGTGTTCTTTGATGGCTTCAACGGCGACTTTGCTTTTAAATTCAGCATTGTGACGCTTACGTACTTTTGTCATTAGATAGACCTCTTTTTCTAAAGGTTATTCTATCTTATTTGCTACAATTTTTTGGTCTAGTTTTCCGGGAGTATTATAAACCCTTATAATGTTCTGTTCGAATATGGTCTATGCAGATGTATTTAAGAGAAAAATCAAGCTCTTAGGGCAAACACATCATTCATAGCAATGCTATTTTGAACACTATTATTCCCTTGGAAAGTGGGTTGTTCTGATATTTTAGTCTTCGGACTAAGTGAATAACTTCAAAGTAGTGTTGGACAATCAAGGTCGCCTATTTTAAAGGGCAAACTTAATGGGCAACATTATGACTATTTTATCATTTGGCATTTGCCAGTTTTTTCAATTGCGACATAAGGAGTGTGACGCATGTTAATTTTAACTCGCCGTGTGGGTGAAACTTTAATGATTGGTGACGAAGTAAGCGTCACTGTGTTGGGTGTAAAAGGCAACCAAGTTCGTATTGGTGTCAATGCGCCTAAAGATATTGCCGTCCATCGTGAAGAAATCTATCAACGTATTCAGCACGAACGTGCGATGCAGTCACAAATGCAGCACTTGGAACAAAGCAATTTTCCAACTTCATTTGATGATGATGACTTTTTCAACAGATAGCTGATCGTTTTACAGCATTATCTTATCGGCATCGTACTTAGGTCGTATGCTCTAAGAGACAACCGTAACATTAGCATCTAATAATTAGTTTTGATTTGATAATGAGGCCATTATGAGTATCCGACATTCTGACGTGTCTGCACTATTAAACGGATTAGACAAAAAAGCCATTGGCTTTAGTGATGTGATTAACTTTATCGATGATTTTTATCGTTATACCCCTGTTAAATTTATTAATGGGGACTTGGTTAATGAACCAGGTACCAATGAAGGCAGTGCAAAGATCTTTGGTTTTGCCAAACACCATGGTTTAAACCAGCTTGATACTTTAAAGCTCTTTGGTGAGCATTATCATTCTGTACTTGCCACCTCAAATGGGACTGATCACGCCAATATCCGTAACTTTTTACACTGGGGTTGGAGTGCGTTCTTAATGGAAGAAAATCCCTTAACACCGCGTCCAAACGTAGATGTAAAAAACATCTAGTTCACTTATCATTTGTAATCGGCCAAAAAAAAAGACTAACTTAAGTTAGTCTTTTTTTTGGCCAGAAAATAATTAAATGCTATTGAATTAACGAAACTTCACTGGCTGGATAGCGCCTTTAGGGTTGGGCATGTTTGGATAATGATGTTCATGTTCAACATCACATTCCTCTCCTACCACTGTACCGTCTTTTTTAACCGGCTTATGAATATAGCCCACGCGTTCTTGTGGCGGCAGATTTTCATGTTCCCATATCATCACTGCTTGAAGACAAGTTTCACGTTGCTCTGGCGTTAGCTTATTGCCATCAGGCCATTTGCCCAATTCAATGGCGGTCTTAAAAGAGGCCACTAGCTCAGGCGTCATAGCTGCCAATACTTCTTCTTTATTCATGTTATACCTCATATTTAGTATGACTGATATTTAGTGCTACTTATAGTTGAAACTAATAGAAACTAAAATCTCACTATTGGTCATCTTCACTATCTAAAGCAAATTCTTCAGCATGCACATTCCAATTAAGCTTAGTACGACACGCCTCGTAAAAATCAAATCCTGGAGGATGTAATAAGGTTAATTTGTCCGGATGCTTTCGAATATACAATCTTTGATGCTGCTCTAATGCCACACTAGGTTTGCCATCTGCACTGACCATAGGCTGAGTACGATTGTCCTCATGAATACGAATCATGATTTCACTTTTATCGCTGACCACAATGGGACGGCTCGACAACGTATGGGGATGCATCGGCACCAAACATATGGCATCTAAGCTTGGGTGAATAATAGGCCCGCCTCCAGACAAAGCATAGGCGGTAGACCCTGTCGGCGTCGCCACAATTAGACCATCACTGTGTTGGCGATAAACATCTAAGCCATCAATTTTGAGTTGAAAATCAATCATATGCACTGATTTACCGGCATGTAATACCACATCATTGAGGGCCATATCTTGATGTACAACCTCGCGGTCTTCACGGATTTCCATCATCAATAAAAACCTTTGATCGAGCTGATAATCGCCCATCAATACTTGACGTAACTTAACCCCCACCTCATCAGGATTCACATCAGTCAAAAACCCTAATCGGCCCCTATTGACCCCAAGTACAGGTACTCGGTAACGAGCCAATGCTTGTGCCGCATGCAGAATAGAACCATCTCCACCTACCACAATGACTAAGTCACAGACTTCACCAAGTAGGCTACGTTTCACTATCTGTAATTGATTTAGTTTTTCAAGCTCAAGATCAGGTAAAGACGCGGTATCCGAATCAACGTAGAGACTCAATCCCATTTCGTTAATCCGTTGCCCTATCTCATGAATAGTAGTAATAACCCCCCGTTTACGGGCGCGGCCCATTAAACCTATACGCCTAAAGGCGGGGTTTTTAATAGAATGAAAGTGGGTAGAATCTGATAGGTTAGGCAACTTATCAGACTGCGCGGAGCTTTCCATAGGCTTAAGCTTCAGTAAATGGGTCATTAAGATTGAGACTTTAGGTTATTCAAGATTTAAAAGACTTAGCAGTAAAGCATTTAGCCTTCAAACTACAGAATATTGTGTAACTTCGATATAGTGCTAATGCTAATCTAATAAGGATAAGCTGTGTATTCAGACAGTGCTTTTATAGAGTGTAAGCGTATCACATTATCTCATTTCCTGCATTACCCTATGGCCAAATTTGAGAGTCAGAAAATATAAAATTTGGCCTACTAAATCGTATATTGCAAGTTTCATACAGTTTAGCAAGCTTAGAGGCAAAGTTATGACTCGCATCTGCTGTTAGCACATTGAAATACAGATCTCTCGTAACCATTAAATAGGTAACTCTATTCATATTATTCACATTATTTATATTTACATCTTCAAGGTCGCGGAAACTGCAAGCACTTAACGTATTGAAGTCTCAACATACCTTTACCTAATTGATAGAAGTAAGTTATCATGACCGTTAACTATACCTATCCATTTAAGGCTGAGTTAAGTCAGATTTAGCTAAAATTAGTGATTAATAATTAACTAATCCCTGACTTAACTAATACCTAAAGTTTAAGTGGCTTAATTTTAGAAGTTTAGAGTTTATACAACTTGTGAATAATTATTGAATTAATAATTAAATACTAAAGGAACTAATTAATATGGCAAACCCAATTGTCAGTCGTACAGAACTTGCTGTTGGCGGCAAATCAATGACCGTTAAGGGCGTTGTGCATAAAACCAGCTTTTTGCTCGGTCTTAGCGCAATTGCTGCTTTAGGCTTTTTCTTCTTTGTTATCAGCGGTGGTATCAGTGGTGGTATGGCCCAAATGATTACCTTTGGCAGTATGTTTATTGCTTTTGGTTTGGCTCTATTCATCACCTTTAAACCTCAAAAAGCCAAAGCTTTGGCAGCCCCTTATGCAATCTTGGAAGGCTTGTTTTTAGGTGGTGTATCCCTTATGTTTATGGGTATTGACCCCAGTATTCCTGCTAATGCGCTAGCGGCAACTTTCGTTACTGCCGCAGTAATGTTAGGGCTTTACCGTTCAGGCATGATTAAGGTAAACGAGAAATTCCGCTCAATTATGATGTCAGCTATTTTTGCCATCCTGTTAATTTACATTATGCAGTGGGGCTTTGTGTTATTTGGCTCAAGCTTACCTTTCTTATTCCAAACTGGCGGTTTAGTGGCCATTGGCTTTAGCCTATTTGTGGTGGTGATCGCTTCATTTAGCTTGCTGCTTGATTTTGATAACGTTGAACGTGCAGTTGCTGCTGGTGTATCAGAAGACTATGAGTGGGTATTTGGTGTTGGTATTTTAGCCACTCTGGTTTGGATGTATTTCGAGTTTATGCGCTTGTTAAGCCATTTCAATGACTAATATTGATTCAGCTATACAACGCTATTTTCAATAATAAAAAGGGTCGCATTTGCGACCCTTTTTTTATGTCTATGATAAAAATACTGAGCATAAATTATTAGACTCGTTTTAGACCATTCTCGTTTTAGATTATACCCATTTCAGACTAGGCTCGTTTCAGTCGTAACGCATTTAATACCACGACCAATGAGCTTACTGACATCCCAATTGCCGCTAACCATGGCGGGACATAGCCGAAGGCTGCGGGTAGTAGCACTACAGTGTTGTAAGTTAATGCCCAGCGAAGGTTTTGCTTAATAATGTGCTGTGCTTTATCCGCTACCCGTTTAGCATCATATACGGCCGATACTTTGCCATTCAAGATGACGCTATCACTAGATACTTGTGCCAAATCAGCAGCGCCAGCAATAGCTGTAGAGATATTAGCGGCGGCTAATACTGGGGCATCATTAATGCCATCACCTACCATCATCACCACGTGCCCTTGTTGTTGCAACTGCTTAATGTGATTCACTTTATCGCTTGGCGAGAGGCCAAAGTGTACTTGGTTAACTCCTAACTCTTTGGCCACAGTTTGAGCGTGTTCACTTGGATCACCCGTTAATATGACAGTTTCAATATTTTGTGCTTGCAGCCCAGCAATCATCTCTGCCACCCCTTCTCTGACACTGTCATTAAAGTAGTATAAAGCCACAGGCTCCCATACCTCAGCCGTACTCTCAGAACCGACTGCATTAATACTAGGCGCACATCGGGTCAGCATAACTGCAGTACTGGCTTTATGCTTCTGCAGTTGTAGCGATACTTTATTGGCTGGGTTTTCTGCTACAGTTAAGCTTGAGCTCTTATCGTTTGAAGCGCTGTTTGAAGTATTGTTTAAAGCAAAGTCAACATGTCCCAAACGGTATTTATAACCGCCGCCAATGTCATTGACCACCGCCTCAACGCCACCTGCAGTATGGTGTGTCAGCTCCGAGACAGCGGGCAAATGCAGTTGATAAGCGGCATCTAATAAAGCAGTGGCAATCGGATGACGACTGCCCACTTCTAAGGCCGCTGCGATAGCCAATAAATCATCTTTATCTGATTTTTGAGCGGTTAATGCATCGATATAAAGAAGATTGGGCTTACCGTAGGTCAAGGTGCCTGTTTTATCAAATGCCACATGGGTAATTTCGGCCAAGGTCTGAATGGTATGACCGCGTGTGGTTAAGAAACCATAGCTTGCCAGCCTATTGGTCGAGACCGTCAAGGCAATCGGAGTGGCCAGAGACAACGCACAAGGACAAGTGGCTACCAGTACGGCGACTGTGGCCCAAAGCGCTTGTGAGGGATCGACAAAGTACCAGGCTACAAATACCACGACCGCCAATACTAAAATCCTAGCCACAAACCAGCGTGCCCATTTATCGGCTTGCTCAGCCACTTTTGGCTTTTCACTAAGAGCCCGATTCATTAAACGGTCGATAAGCGCAATTTGACTGTTCTCAGGTAACGCAGTTACTATCATCACAAAAGGTTGGCTGTCATTTTGCGAACCCCCAATAACCCTATCGCCTCTGTGTTTGACTATCAGCAGACTCTCACCAGTTAATAGGCTTTGGGATACCGTCGCCGTGTCACTACAAAGGATACCGTCAGCAACTACCTCACTGCCCGCCTCAATCATAATGACATCACCAATACTCAAGGTAGAAGCCGTCACCATTTCACTGTCACTGAGCGTAGTACTGTCTTTTACGTGATCTGCCCTGACTGCACTGTGGCTCTCTAATTGAGCCTGCTCGGATTGTTTGCTCCGCTTAGCAGAGTGAATAAGCGCCCCTAACTCGGCCAGTCTCTGTTGCTGCGTCTCAGTCAATACTAACGGATGCTCTGCGGTCTCAATTTTCTGTTCTACGGATTGTTGTGTTGTTTGGTTGGCTTGATCAATTTGTTGTACCAGCTGTGACTCAAACCCAATTCTTTGTACCAATGTCGGCTCTACCACTACCAAGTCATTGGCCATATTAGCGGCTTTCAGACGCGCATTGTGCTCGATATAACGCCCTGCCAATAAGAAAAATACAAACATACTGACTGAGTCATAATAAGTTTCACCATGACCGGAGACAGTGGCATATAGACTGGCAAAGAAAGTCACGATTAAAGCAATACTAACCGGCACATCCATATTGACTTGACGAATCTTAATCGCCGACCAAGCGGATGCAAAAAACGGGACCGCACAATAGAAAAAGACTGGCACACTAACAAATAGCGACACCCAGCGTAAGAAGTCACGCTGCTCTATCAACATACCGCTATAACTGGAGTATTTGCCAAAATACATCCCGACAGCAAACATCATGGCCTGCATAGCGCCCAAGGCGGCAATGCCTAGCCGAATCATCATTTGCTTATTGTTGCGTGCCAGCATCGCCTCATGAGTGTCTTGGCGATAGGGTTTCGCGTCATACCCTATCTGATTAATCGTAGCCAAAATATCACTAATCGGTAGCTTATCTTCTTCCCACACGACCCGCATGCGCTGATTGGTCAAATTAACTTGACATTTGTCTACCCCAGGTAGCTCATAAAGCCTAGTTTCAATTAACCAAGTACACGCAGCACAGCGTAAGTTACTGACTGAAAGCTCCGCTACCGACTTGCCATCAGCAGCGTACACAAACTGAGCTTGAATATCCTCGTGATCATAAGCCCTTAGACGCTCTAGCTCGGTCGGCATACTGGCGGTACGGTTAATCTCTGAGCGGTCTAAATAATATTGCTCAAGTCCCGCTTCCACGATACTTTCAGCCGCTAACTGACAGCCCATACAGCACATTAACCTGGACTCACCCAACACCTCAGCAGTAAACGGCGGTTCAGGCACAGGTTCACCGCAATGAAAGCAGCAGCCTTCAGGAGGCAGTATCAGATTGTTGAGGTCTTCTAAGTCATTAAATTGCGCTTGGTTTTTTTGTGCTATCGCAGACTCTGTACCAGAAGTCGTTTTGGAAAGAGGTGTGGCACCAGCGCTAGAATTTTCAGGCTGGCTAGAACTATTTTTAGGATGGGTCATAGCAGTATTCACAACAAATTGTCGCAGTAAAGATAGTGTCTATTGTATCAGGTCTGACCAACTAAAGACGGTTATATGAAGAGGACTGACCACTGATTCAGTTTAATACTTTTATTTTTAGGGAAGCTTTTAATATTAGGGTCGTATGCTTGGTCATTGTGGATTAATGAGGGTCATAAAACAGATATCAACTTACTCAACAAAGGTCGATACATGAAAAAGGGATGAAAAGTGGGCTTTAATGAGCAATAGCAGCGTATTAAATGGCATTTACATTGAAAAAAAGGCCATTTTCCGTCATTATAATCAGGTCTTTTTTTATGTTGGTAAACCTATCGTGCATCATAAACCTTCTAAAGCAAAAACTCAGTTTTCTAAATCTTCAGTACCCTCTTCAAATTCAATCACCGGCAAGACCCCAAATCCTGAACAACAACGAGGATCGGTGCTTGGTTTTGTATTACTGATTATTATCATCGTCGGTATGTTAATGCTTGCTATGTATTTAATTAAGCAAGATAGGATCATTACCGCTAAGTTTGAAGGTAAGCGCTGGAATCTTCCAGCTAAAGTATACTCTCAGCCTCTTGAGCTCTATCAAGGTGCGACATTGACCACTAAGAATTTAGACTCTTGGCTAGAGATGCTTAATTACAAATCCAGCTCTAATTATGATCGTACCGGTACTTATAACAAGTCCTCTGGTCAATATGTCATTCATACCCGGGGCTTTCAATATAGTGCCAACGATGTTGACCCTGAACAAGTTATCAAAATTAAAATCCAAGATTCAAAGATAACCAGTATTCAAAGTACCCAGCTCAATGACACTGGTATCGTGCGTATTGAACCGGTCACCATTGGTGGTATCTACCCTGACAATAACGAAGATCGTATTATATTGCCTATTTCTGAGATTCCTCAGCCGCTTATTGATGCCCTAGTTTCTACTGAAGACAGAGGCTTTTATGAACACAAAGGCGTATCTCTAAAAGGGATTGGCCGAGCCTTTTATAATAACTTAAAAGGTGGGTCTATGCAGGGGGGTTCAACCATCACCCAACAGCTTGTTAAAAACTTCTATCTTAGCTCTGACCGTACTTTAAAGCGTAAAGCCAACGAAGCGGTTATGGCCATCTTGTTAGAAATGCATTACAGCAAAGATGAAATTTTACAAACCTATTTGAATGAAATTAACTTAGGCCAGAATGGCAATCGCTCTATTAATGGCTTTGGATTGGCTGCCCAATTTTACTTTAATCAGCCTTTAAAAGAATTACGTATCGATCAACAAGCCATGTTGGTTGGTTTGGCCAAAGGCACCAGTTACTATAATCCTCGTCGCAACCCTGAGCGTGCTTTGAACAGACGCAATACTGTACTAGGTAACATGTTGGCTACCGGCAAAATTGATCAAGAAACCTATGAAGAAGCGATTTCGAAACCGCTTGATGTGGTTGAGAAGCCTAGCATTGGCAAAAGCCGGTTTCCAGACTTCCTAGATATTGTAAAGCGTGAATTACACGAAAACTATCACCCTGAAGATCTGAAAAACGAAGGGTTAAAGGTGTTTAGTACCTTGGACCCTGTGGCTCAATTTGCCGCTGATGCTGCGGTACAAAAACAGCTGTCCGCATTACGCAAACGAGGCAGCAAAACCAAGCCCTTACAAGCTGCGTTGTTGAGTGCTAACCCGGCTTCAGGTGAACTGGTCGCAGCGGTAGGCAGTGGCAGTGAATTTACGGGGTTCAACCGTGCTGTCGATGCCAAACGTCAAGTTGGTTCATTGCTTAAGCCTTTTATTTACATGACAGCACTCGAGAGTGGCAAGTACAATCTTGCCAGCTCAGTCAATGACAACCCGGTTACTTTAACCTTGTCAGATGGCACAACTTGGACACCTAAAAACTATGATGGTGTGGATCATGGCTATGTGCCAATGACCACAGCCTTGGCCAAATCTTATAACCAAGCGGCCGTCAATACCGGGATTGAGTTTGGAGTGGGCACTATTATCAATCAGATGCACCGTCTGGGTATTAACGAAAAAATCCCCACTTATCCTTCTTTGTTTTTAGGTTCTGTGGAGCTTAACCCGATGCAAGTGCTGGGCATGTATCAGGTTGTGGCTGCTGGTGGTTTCCGTACCCCTATCATAAGTATTCGTAGCGTGGTTGACGACAAAGGCAGTATTTTACAACGCTCTGGACTAGACACTAAACGCAGTGTGCCACCCGACGTTAACTATTTGACCAATTATGCCCTACAAGAAGTGGTCAGAAACGGAACAGCTACCTCATTAAAATCTTTGGGAAGTGACCTCAATTTAGCGGGTAAAACAGGCACCACCAATGATTATCGCGATGCTTGGTTTGCAGGCTATAGCGGTAACTACGTTAGTGTGGTTTGGGTCGGTCGTGATGACAACAAACCTATTGGTCTTAGCGGAGGCAGCGGTGCGTTACCCGTGTGGAAAGACTTTATGGGCCGCTTGCGCCTTACTCCTGTTGAACTTGTTCAGCCGGATAATGTTGAATGGCTATGGTTAGAAAACGGCACCGGCAAACTGTCTCATGAAAGTTGTGAGGGTGCCCGATATCTACCGGTACTTTCAAGCCATCTTCCTGAAGAAGCTAGCGATTGTGCGATAGCTTTGTATCAACAGGAGCAAGCCCGTAGGCAAATGGAATGGTTAAACGACCAGCGTAAATCCCTACTGGAGCAAAGTCGTCAATTAGACAGCGTTCAAGAAGGTATGCCGTCTAATAATGGAGATAATGTTAATAATCAGAATGGTGCCTCTGCAGACGATGCGGGCAATGGTTCAGACAATAACAGTGAGAATTCAGGCAACACTTGGTATGATAAAGCCTTAGAATGGTTTTAAATTAAGTTTAACGCTTTGAAATTATATAATTGAAGCTAATTCTTCATAGGGTTAGCTTCAATCTACTCTCTACCATTTAATTTACAATTTGGATTGAAATTATGTCGATGCAATCCCCTGTATTCCGAAAGACACTTACGTTGCCATCTTGGCTTATGGGTTCAACATTAAGCCTGATAATGATTGGTACAATGACTGGCTGTCAAACCACAGAGGGTCTGTCTTCAGCTTCTACTTCAGTGCCAGTTACTCAAGTAGAAAACACGGTCAATACCCCTCATAGTATTCCTAACACTCCCTCTAACAAACCTAGTAATATCCACGACAACGACTACCCTATTTCAGAAACAGAATCAGACATTATAATTGTAGAAGAAGAGTCCGAGTTTGATACATCAGATATAGATTCTGACCGTACGACAGAGGAAGCTGAAGCCAACAATACAGCATCTGTAAATCACAATACTATCGGTCAAACCAGACCTACCCCTTCTGTGGCAACTCCCACAGCGGAGGAAGTGTCTATCATCAAACCTCGTGCACCAGATGCCAAAACCACCCAGCAGATCCTGTTAGAGCAAGCCCGCCAAAACTCAAAGAAACCGGCACAAAAATCCGCTACTATTCAAGATGGTAGCAATATCCCTGCTTTTAGAAAGCTGATGGATACTGGGGTAGAACAATTACGCCAAGGACAAGTTTCTGCCGCTCAGTCTACTTTCACTCGTGCTCAGCGTTTGGCACCTCAATCTTCAGCGGTTTATTTTTATTTGGGCCAAGTGGCTTTAAAACAAAACCAACCGCTTAAAGCAGAAGCTATGGCCCGTCGCGGCCTAGTCGTGGCCACTACTGAGTCTAGAAAAAGAGCGTTATGGCAAGTTATTTTGAAAGCTGGACAAGCACAAGGGAATGCACGCGTCATTAAAGAAGCAAAAGCAGCACTTTCAAGATAAAGGCTATCAACCTAACGACTATCACGTTAAAATATACCGTTTTATTAAGTTATTTACCCTAAGGATAATTATGGATTGGCAGCAACTACACCTGCAATGTGCGAAACAAGATGTGGACTTGGCAGAAAGCCTTTTATTAGAGGAAGGGGCACTTTCAATAAGTCTAGAAGATGCAGGAGATCAGCCCTTATTTGAGCCGCTTCCAGGACAATCACCATTGTGGGATGAGGTTATCTTAACTGGTCTATTTACCGCTGATAATGCCCAAGACATTGAATCGGCTGCACAAGACATTGCAGTACAGGTTAATGCAAGACGAGTATGGACCACTGCCCTTGCTGATACTGACTGGGAGCGCGAGTGGATGTCACATTATGCGCCGATCGAATGTACCAATAACCTTTGGATTGTGCCTAAATGGATGAGCCCACCTAATCCTGATGCGGTCAACATTATGATGGACCCAGGCTTAGCCTTCGGCACCGGCTATCATGCCACGACTCGTCTGTGCTTGGACTGGCTAACCGATCAAGACTTATCAGACAAAGTGGTCATCGACTATGGCTGTGGTTCAGGTATCTTGGGTATTGCTGCCCTTCTACTGGGTGCCAAGCAAGTATATAGCGTCGATATTGATCCTCAAGCAGTCTTAGCAACCAAACAAAATGCTGAGCGTAATGCCGTAGATCACCAGTTACAAGCTTATTTACCAGAAGACTTCGCCGCAGCTTTTAAAGCAGGTGAGATACCAAAAGCGGATATTATTGCTGCCAATATCTTAGCCAAGCCTTTAATGGAGTTGGCACCCTACTTAGCCACGTTAATAAAACCTAAAGGCAATATTGTGCTGGCTGGTCTAATCTCAGAACAACTAGAAGACGTTATTAGCGCCTATCAACCTTGGTTTGATTTAGATACCCGTCACTCTTACGAGAAAAATGACAATCAGGATGATTCACACTGGCATCGCTTGTCAGGTACCTTTACTGGTTAACTAGCTAGTTGAATGAGTGGTATAACTAACTAACCCATCAGCTTTTAGTTTAGTTAGTGAACCGGCCATACAAAACCCTCTCTTATTATTTTTTTAAAAACTATTAAATCTGTTATAACACTATGGACAATCAACCTTCTTCTTTTAGCGATCTGAACAGTTTAACTGCCTCTAATAACAGGGATAAAGCCTCTGCGACTAATGAGGCTCGTAGACCACTTCGTTATCACGTTCAACAAGCCGTTGAGCAATATTTCGTAGAGCTTGAAGGAGAGTCTACTTCTAATCTGTACCAAACCATCCTTCAAGAAGTGGAAAAACCTTTATTAGAAGTGGTACTAAAGCAAACCCAAGGTAACCAGTCCAAAACAGCGCTAATACTGGGGCTGAATAGAGGAACTTTGAGAAAGAAAATGGAGCAATATAACTTAATGTGATTCTATTATTGCATTAACAATTTATTGCCTCCCGTTTGGCATTGATGAGATTGATGGTTCAAATTACCCCTTCTTTATTTTAATAAACCATTCATATTAGACACCTTGTTAATAAGGCGACACAAAACTTTAATCTTTACCGGTTAAAGTTTTGTCATATTTTCAATTTTGCTCTAATATACTCGGGTCTTAATTTTATAGATTAAGGCAATTACTCAAAAACCCACGATGATTTCAGAATCCAATCACCGTTTTTATCGTATACACTATGGGAAAAACTATGTCTGATAAGCCGTACGCTCTTATTTCTGTTTCTGACAAAGCTCAAATTGAAAGCTTCGCAAAAGGCTTACTTGAAGCAGGATATGATTTATTGTCAACTGGTGGTACTTATCGCCTACTTTCTGAGAATGGCATTGCAGTCACTGAAGTAGCAGACTACACTGGCTTCGCTGAAATGATGGATGGCCGTGTTAAAACCCTGCATCCAAAAATTCATGGCGGTATTTTAGGTCGCCGTGGTCAAGATGATGCGGTTATGAGCGAACATGGTATTCGCCCAATCGACTTGGTGGTAGTAAACTTATACCCTTTTGCCCAAACCGTTGCCAAACCAGATGTCACTAAAGCAGACGCTATTGAAAACATCGATATCGGTGGTCCAACCATGGTGCGCTCTGCTGCCAAAAACCATGAGCATGTGGCCATTGTTACCAACCCAGCAGATTACGATGCTATTTTACAAGAGCTAAAAGAAGCTGGTAGCCTATCGCAAAAAACCCGTTTTGATTTGGCAGTTAAAGCTTTTGAACACACCGCTCATTATGATGGCATGATTGCTAACTTCTTAGGCAGCCGCTTGGATTCTTTTGAAGCGCCTGATAACTTTGCCCGTACTTTTAATGTGCAAATGAAAAAAGCACAAGATTTACGCTATGGTGAAAACCCTCATCAACAAGCCGCTTTCTACGTTGAAGAAAATGGATCAGGTGAAGGCAGTATCTCTACTGCTAAGCAGCATCAAGGTAAAGAGCTTTCTTATAACAACATCGCTGATACCGATGCGGCTTTAGAATGCGTTAAGTCATTTAGTGAGTCGGCCTGTGTTATCGTTAAGCACGCTAACCCTTGTGGTGTGGCTATTAATGCAGATCAGACTCAAGCTTACAAAACTGCCTTTAGCACCGACCCTGAGTCTTCATTTGGGGGCATCATCGCGTTTAACCGTCCGTTGACCAAGCAAACCGCTCAAGCCATCGTTGACACTCAGTTTGCTGAAGTCATCATTGCCCCAAGCTTAGAGCAAGGCGTACTTGAGATTACAGCAGCTAAGAAAAATGTGCGTGTTTTAACTTGTGGTGAGTTACCTAACCCACAAAATCGTGCTGCTCAATTTGACTATAAGCGTGTGACTGGTGGTTTATTGATTCAAAACCAAGATTTAGGTCTAATTACCGCAGATGACTTAACGGTAGTTACTGACCTACAACCTACTCCTGAACAATTAAATGACCTTCTGTTCACTTGGACTGTGGCCAAATATGTGAAGTCTAACGCCATTGTTTATGGTAAAGATCAACGTACTATCGGTATTGGTGCCGGTCAGATGAGCCGTGTTAACTCAGCACGTATCGCTGCCATTAAAGCTGAACATGCTAATCTTAAGACTGAAGGGGCTGTTATGGCATCAGATGCTTTCTTCCCATTCAGAGACGGTATTGATAACGCTGCTGAAGTAGGTATTAAAGCCATTATTCAGCCAGGTGGCTCTATCCGTGATGATGAAACTATTGCCGCTGCCAACGAACATGGCATCGCTATGGTCTTCACTGGCATGCGTCATTTCCGCCACTAATTGAGCAAAGTGCTTAATCTATTGTAGAGCTTAGCTGTCATTAATAAGTTTAATGACAGCACCTAATAAAAATTTAATAAAAGCACTCAATAAAAAAACCGCCTCACTTGAGGCGGTTTTTTTATGATTATGTTTTATGATACATATCTTTTATAAAGCAATAGCTTATCAGACAATGCTAAATGCTATGTCACAACTCTGTGGTGAGTTTAAACACCACCAACTTCATTGATAACTTTTTCGTTCTCTTCGACTTTAGTGGCACCTTTTAAATACTCTAGATAATCGCTGAAGTATTCTTGACCACGGATACTTCTCATATCAAACATTGCTTGCGAAAGCTCAGCGGCTGGTACATCTTTCATAGACCCTTTACTGATAGGACCCAGTACCAGTACCGTAGCCCCTTCTTTGGTCTTTTCAGAAACAGCTAGCTGCTTACCATTGGTGCTGTCTTTACTAAAGGCGATGGCTTGCTCATCAGTAGACAATAATGGGTTTTTACGGTTGATATTGCCTAAAGACTTAAAGTTAGCCTGGACCGCTTGCATGCCTTTATCATTAACAGTTTTGCTAATATTTCTCGCCGCTGCTAAAGCCTGTTCAGTGGCTTTTTGTTTGACCAAAATATTTTTAATATCTGCAGAAGCTTGTTGCAATGTTAATGGTTTCACGGGGCGATAGTTGGTAGGTTGAACCCAAATAGTCCCATTGTTTACTTTAATACTGGCACTAACCGACTCATCTTGAAGCGCGAAATCATCAAACGCGGCATCAATAACCGCTGGCTGGCCCAGAGCCGTCTTATTACCTACTTTAGTGTAGTTTTTGATTTTCTGCACGGTCAACTCTTCTTGCTGTGCAATGTCTTCAATACCCACGCCATCTATTGCCATCTCATTAATACGGGTAATCTTGTCAGCAATTAACTGCTCGCGTTTTTGACGCTGAGCCTGAGCGACAAGCTCTTCACGCATACTTGCTAAGCTAGGAACGCTATCACCTGACATTTCTGTTACTTTGAATAATTGATAGCCAAAGCTGGTTTTTACGGGCGCTGAAATCTGATCTTTATTGAGTCCTTCAATGGCTTTAGCAACTTTAGCACCATCTGCACCGAACACGTCTGGATTAAAGGTGCCGATATCACCACCTTTAGCCGCACTAATCGGATCTTCTGAATACTGTTTGGCTAAGGCTGCAAAGCTTTCACCTTGTTTTAAACGCTTTTGTATTTGCTGAATGGTTTGTTCAGCCTTATCGCCAGTAATTAAAATTTGACTTAGCTTTTGATTAGCAGCACCTTTATAGTTGGCTTTAAAAGCATCGTACTGAGCCTGGATCTCTTTTTCCGTTACTTTATCAACTGCGACTTTAGCAGGGTCTAGTTGAATATAAGCCAAATCAACCATAGCCACGCTATTTAAGTCATTTTTGTGTTCATTATAGTAATTTTCAATTTCTTTAGCAGAAACCGATACCTTATCTTTATACTGCTCCCAAGGTAGACGATATACCCAAACGTCTCGGGTTTCTAGCTGTAGAGCAAGTAGATCATTGATTTCAGACTCTGGATAAATCGCCGTTTGTGCCACACCCGCATACAGCTGCATTAGGTTTAACTGTTGACGGTACTGATCAAACAACTGATCTTTGGTCATCCCTTGCTGTTGTAGTGAGAATGCAAAACGATCATTAGAAAATTGACCATTTTCATCTAAAAACTGAGGGTCTTGTAATAACAAGTCATTGATTACCTTATCAGATACGTGCATTCCCAATTGGCCTGATTGGTTTCTCAGTAGGGCACGATTAATCAAGCCCTTTAGGACTTCACGATTTAGCGCATTGGTATTAATCGCACTGGCTTCCACACCATTTTGTAGCAGCTCATTTCTGCGAGTATTAATCGCATCTTGGTATTCTGCACGAGTAATGGTCTGATCCCCTACTGTGGCCACGTCATTGGCATTTGCTGACCCAGTAAAATAGCTTTCAAGGCCCAAAATTACCAAAGGTGATAAACACAGCATTAAGAAAATTCTGCCAGGCCAACTTTGAAGAAAATTACGTATCGATTCCATAGTACCTATCAGTCATCAGTTAATAAAAGGTTAACGCAATATCATACGTGAAAATAAGGTCTGACACAAAAAAAACGCACCCTAAGGTGCGTTATTGTCTGTCATCAGACATAGTGTTCGCTTTACTTAGCGCAGAATCGGCTTAGTTTAAACGATCTTTAAGGCCTTTACCTGCTTTAAAGTGTGGTACACGGCTTGCTGGAATCTGAAGCTCATCACCAGTCTTAGGGTTACGGCCAGTACGCGCTTTGCGATCTTTAACGCTGAATGTACCAAAACCAACTAATGAAATAGTGTCGTTGTTTTCTAAAGCTTCGCCAACACTTTCCATCATAGCATTTAGAGCGTCAGCAGCTTGAGTTTTGTTCAGACCACTTTTCTCAGCGATGCTATCTACTAATTCTGATTTATTCATAGAGACTTCCTTTAAAATGATTTAAATTCGGAGGTAAATTCTATCGCTTAAAAACGAAATAAGCAATATCCAAGCCCTTAAATACTACACAATAGCGTAAAAAAATGCACTTTTTTTAATTTTGAGTATTTTCTGGACATTGGGGTTCTAATGCAGTTATAGCAAGGCGATTATAAATGTGCAAGCAAATTTACATTTTACTGTTCAATTGCTCACTCAAAACGCCTTGAGACACCATATATATTGACTTTATACCTGCAAAACCTTGTAGGTTCAAGTAGTATCGTATATTTATACTAACAAAATACCCTCAATTTGATTAATAACAATCATACCTATGGCGTACTGGTTGCATTATGCTATTATTTATCGCATTTAATTGTTGATAACATTTCGCTCAATGAGCAATGATTATTTTAGATTTAATGTCACTGTCATTTAACATGGCAATAGTTTCATACAATAATTAATTACTTACTATTACTAATAATCACTTACTATATTAGTCACTTATGCCATAGTAGCGTATAGGTATGATAGTCGCTTATTATGGCTTTAATCAGTGTATGGTCTCAAGGATTTATAGCTTGAATGACGTGACTATCTAGCTAGCAATGTAAATTAATCCACATAAATTAAATATAGCTGTTAACGATGTATTGGTCTTAACCGAAACGATGCATTTAACTTTTAAAAATACAAATAGGTTTAGTATGAGTCAAAATTCAATTTCAAACTCTCTACTTAATATTGTACTGGTATTTGCAGAGTCCGCCATTACACTTGTTTTAAGATTCGATTCAAACCTACGTAAGGCCGTCTACCCTTTAGCCAAGAAAAATGTGGTCGTTTGTGTCCGAAGCTACTTACCCCATACTGAGTTTTATGCGACCTTTACCAATAAAGGTATATTATTAGACAGTCACCTTCCTCAATCGGTCACAGAACCCGATGTGGTAATTAATGCTTATGCGCATCAGCTGATTAATTCACTACTTAGCAATGACGTCACTCAGATTAATAAAATAACCATGCGCGGTGCTACTGAGACAGTCACTGAAGTACGTAACTTCTTATCGCAGTTAGGCGTGGCCAGTCTGTTCCAAGGTATTATTAAAACCTTTAAAGGCAAGGATAAACATAATAAACAAACCTCTAAAGAGGATAATAAACCTGACTATAAAGCCCGTATTGAAGAACAGCAGCAACAATTAAATACGCTAAGCATGCGGAACCGTGAACTTGAGATTAGTCTAAAAGAAGCACATAGTAAGCAAAAAATCACCTTAATTGGCCTGATTGTGGCTTCATTAATAGCCATCGCTGCTGTAATCGGTTGGGCAAGTTAATCTAGTCTATTTTCTGCTCTGCAGAGAAGGTGCCTTCTTTGATATGCCCTCAACTGATGTGTCTTTAAATAAATATCATAAAAAACGCCCTAATTAAGATAATTGCTTAATTAGGGCGTTTTTTGTGGGGCTTATTAGATCATTATTAGATAATTATTAAACAGTTAAAAGCTTATTATGTTGATGATAAACAGAGATAAGTTAATTATAAAAGAAAAGCGCTCACAGCAGGCTTTCTGTATTGAAAAACCAATACAATGGCCTCAAATTAAAGTAACTGAATCATTATGTCCGTCTTTAATAGAAAGTAACTGAATCATTATGTCCGTCTTTAATAGATAGTTGAAGAAATGGCTGAATAAATGGCCAAGCAACTGTCCAAATGAATAGCCGAGCTGTACATTGCTCTATAAAACCTTAATCTAATCCTAAATTAAACTAGGTAATTTGATATAATACTGCGGTCTAAAAACCCTAGTCTCTAACTGAGTAAAATCACAGGCTAAATGACCTTGATTTGAATCTGTATGTTTTCATTACAATTAAGCCCCTAATTAATCTTGACTGTATTACTCGGAATTAACTATAATAGGACTTAATTAATTTAGACTGAAATCGTGGAGACATTAAATGCGTTTAACAACTCGAGGTAGATACGCGGTTACTGCGCTACTTGATCTGGCTATTCAAGATGGTGACTCATCAAGTGCTGTCTCCCTATCGGATATCGCCAAGCGCCAATCAATTTCTATTTCTTATTTAGAGCAGTTATTTTCTAAATTGCGTAAAGCAGGATTGGTTACTAGTACCCGAGGTGCCTCAGGTGGTTACCATTTAGCCAAGCCTCTAAACGAAATTGATGTGATGACTATTATCACCGCCGTTGATGAATCTGTTAATGCCATGCAGTGTGGCGGTCAAGGTAACTGTCAAGGCGGCGCAATGTGTCTTACCCATGATTTATGGTGTGCCCTATCCATGCACATTGAACAATATTTAAAAAACATTTCATTAGATCAGTTGTTAGAGATGGAGAATGTAAAAGACGTTTCGCACCGTCAGCAATTACTTCATGAAGCAGCAACTGAAAGAACTGAAAAAAATAGAACAACAAATCCCAATATAATATTCCCTGCCAGTGAGGTTAATCCAGCATGAGTAACTTAAACCGTCCAATCTATCTTGACTATGCCGCTACAACCCCAGTCGATCCACAAGTCGCTAAGAAGATGGCTGAGTACATGACCTTTGACGGTATGTTCGGTAACCCGGCTTCTCGTTCACACGGTTATGGTTGGCAAGCTGAAGAAGCAGTTGAAAATGCCCGTCAACAAATCGCTGATCTAATAAATGCAGATCCTCGTGAAATTGTATTTACTTCTGGCGCAACAGAATCTGACAACTTGGCAATTAAAGGTGCGGCACATTTCTACGAAAGTCGTGGTAAACACATTATTACCAGTAAAATTGAGCATAAAGCGGTATTAGATACTTGCCGTCAGCTTGAGCAAGAAGGTTTTGAAATTACTTATATTGAACCTCAGCCAAGTACTGGTCTTATTTTACCAGAGCAAGTTAAAGAAGCTCTTCGAGAAGATACTATCTTAGTTTCATTGATGATGGTAAACAATGAGCTAGGAACAGTAACTGATGTTAAAGCCATCGGTGAGATTACTCGTGAAGCTGGTGTTATCTTCCATGTCGATGGTGCCCAAGCCGCTGGCAAAATTAAGATTGATTTAGAAGAACTAAAAATCGACTTGATGAGCTTCTCAGGTCATAAGATTTATGGTCCTAAAGGTATCGGCGCTCTATTTGTACGTCGTAAACCTCGTGTTCGTCTGCGTGCTGAGCAGCATGGTGGCGGTCATGAGCGTGGTATGCGCTCTGGTACGTTACCGACGCATCAAATCGTGGGTATGGGTGAAGCTTTCGCCATTGCCGCTGAACGCTTAGAAGAAGATCATGCTCATGCACAAAAATTACATGACAAGTTATGGCAAGGCGTACAGGATATTGAAGAAATTTATCTAAATGGTGATGCAGAAAACAGTATCCCAAATATCATTAACATCAGCTTTAACTTTGTTGAAGGTGAATCTTTAATGATGTCTCTTAAAGACATGGCCGTATCTTCAGGTTCTGCTTGTACATCAGCCACTTTAGAGCCTTCATACGTTCTACGCGCTATTGGCCGTCCTGATGAGTTAGCTCATAGCTCTATCCGCTTTAGTTTCGGCCGTTATACAACAGAAGAAGATATTGATGTGATTCTGACTCAGATTCACGAAGCTGTTGATAAGTTAAGAGACCTATCTCCGCTATGGGATATGTATAAAGACGGTGTTGACCTTAACTCTGTAGAGTGGGCAGAACACTAAGCAAGAAAAGCATAATAGTAATTAGGGGCATTCTTTAAAATTGACAACATTTAATAATAATCTTTTAAATTAAGACCATTATTACCTAAAAAATCCCCTAATTTATGCTGAATTATTTAAACACATTAGACAATAATTTTATTGTCCCCTTATATCTAGGTTAAACCCCAGGAGAAACACCATGGCTTATAGTAATCAAGTAATTGACCATTATGAAAACCCACGTAACGTTGGTAATTTAGACAAAGATGCCAAAAACGTTGGCACTGGTATGGTTGGTGCTCCAGCTTGTGGTGACGTTATGCGTCTACAAATCCAAGTTGGCGATGACGGTATTATTGAAGATGCTCGCTTTAAAACTTATGGCTGTGGTTCAGCTATTGCCTCAAGCTCATTAGTAACTGAGTGGCTAAAAGGCAAAACACTAGACCAAGCTGCTGAGATTAAAAACAAGCATATCGCTGAAGAGCTTGCTTTACCACCAGTGAAAGTTCACTGTTCAGTATTGGCAGAAGACGCTATTAAAGCAGCTATCAATGATTACCGTACCAAAAGTGGCATCACTACTGACGCTTAAGTATCGTTTTAAGAGCACTTAAGCTTTAAATGATCAGCGTTTAAATATATTTATTAAATAATATAGCTAGCGTCTAAATATAGAGTGTTATGTTTAAGACGCAAGTGATCCAAAAGCTTAATGAGTCAATCTTATTAAGCTTAAGCAATATCTCTTTTAATTTTTAACATTAGGAAAGTCTTAATGATAGAACTGACCGAACGTGCCGCAAAACACGTTACAGATTATTTAAATAACCGTGGTCATGGTGAAGGCATTCGTGTGGGTATTCGTACTGCTGGATGTTCAGGACTGGCCTACGTGTTAGAATTTGTCGATGAACCAGACTCAGTAGATGAAAAGTTTGAGAGCCATGGGGTTAATATTTTTGTTGATCCTAAAAGCATGGTCTATCTAGACGGCTTGTTAATGGATTATGTGACTGAAGGTCTTAACGAAGGCTTTAAGTTTACTAACCCCAATCAGAAAGGCGAATGTGGCTGTGGCGAGTCGTTTACAGTTTAAGCCTAATAATTTAATCGGTTATTTCGCTGAGTTAAATTTATACGGTTCTCTATAATATGCTGTGTTTAATTTAATTATAAAGGCCGCATTTAATTATAAAAGCTGCATAATTTAAAATCGTACGATTGCTTCAAATCATGATAGAAACAATTTATTCTATTTAAAAGCTATTGTATTTAAATGCAGTATTTGCCCTAGCTGACGACATTGTTCGTCAGCTTTGATTTTTATTTAACTATTTATGGCGTTATTAACTTATTATAGCGTTACTAATTTTCAATTACTGATTACTGGTTTTGTTTATTGATTATTAATCCCTAAGTAATAGTTTTACCAACAATCAGTCGTATTTTCTTTGAGAGCCCAGTGTCCAAATTTGGCTTCAAAACAAACAATCATCAACCAATAGCATTCAAAGCCTATGTCAGATAACGCGCCTACTTTTGCCAATTTTTTTGCCCTATTTGAACTTCCTATTGCTTTTGAGATAGATACCACAAAGCTTAGCGAACGTTTGCGACAACTTCAAAGTCAGTTTCATCCTGACAAATTAAGTGGCAATGAAAGCGCTTCTTTACAGCAAAACTCAGCTGTCATTAACCATGCTTATGACATCTTAATTAATCCTGATAGCCGTGCTAATTATCTGCTAGAGCTGTCTGGACAAGAGCTGAATGTTGATCATTCTATAGCAGATTTAGATTTTCTCGATGATGCCATGGAGATGCGAATGGCATTAGATGATGCCGAATCCGAGAGTGATTTACCTGCTATAACTAAGTTGAAAACTACTGTAGATCAACGTATTGAGACTCAGTCTCAACGATTTACTGAAGCTTATGCACAGCAAGATTGGTCCGTGGCTATGGATGCAACTCAAAAACTTAAGTTTCTAGTTAAGCTTAAAAAAGATATGGATATAGCCATAGATAACAGTCAGCAAGAAGCTGATGACGATGACTTATATCTTTAATTTATATAGTTTATTTTAATTTTTAATTTTTATTCTGCCTTAGATTGAGTGTTTTATGTCTTTATTACAAATTGCTGAACCAAACCAAAGTGCAAACCCTCATGAGCATAAATATGCCTTAGGTATCGATTTGGGCACCACCCGCTCTATGGTAGCCGTGGTACGCTCAGGTAAGGCAGCATTACTTGAAACCTCTTTAAGCTCTAATGACCAAACTGCTAAAGATACTTTATTACCTTCTGTGGTTTATTACGGCAATACTGAGGGTGTCGATACCCCTATTGTGGGCAGTGATGCATTGAGCTATTTTGAAACGGATCCTGCTAATACCATTATCTCTGCCAAACGCTTTATGGGTCGTAGCGTTAAAGATATTAAGTTTTCACACCCCTATCAGTTGAAGTCTAGTGACACTAATGTTGATGCGATGCCTTCATTTGTTACGGCTCAAGGCGATATCTCTCCTGTCGCTGTCTCTGCTGAAATACTTAAAACCCTACAGAAGAGAGCTCAATCCGCTTTGCCAGACGGTAGTATTCAAGGGGCAGTGATTACTGTACCTGCCTACTTTGATGAAGCACAGCGCCAAGCTACGAAAGATGCCGCAAAATTAGCGGGACTTGAAGTGCTTAGGCTATTAAATGAGCCTACGGCCGCAGCTGTTGCCTATGGTTTAGACAGCAAAAATGACGACTCGAACAAACAAGAACACATTTACCTCATTTATGATCTAGGTGGTGGTACTTTTGACGTGTCTTTATTAAAGATGACTGAAGGGGTTTTTGAGGTTCTAGCCACAGGCGGTAATAGTGCTCTGGGTGGCGACGATATGGATCGTCAAATTATGGGCTGGTTACTCACTCAAGCGGGTTTAAGTCCAAAAAACCTGACGGCTCAGCAGCGCACTCATATCGCCCGTCAAGCTGAAGCGTATAAGCAAGCTTTGACCCATGAAGACAGTGTGGAAGTAGCTTTAGATATTGCCAATACCCAATGGCAAGGTCGTCTTACTTCAGAGGATTTGGTGCAAATTGTTGAGCCTATTACCCGTCGTACCCTATCGACTTGTGAACAGGTCATGCGCGACGCCAATATCGACATGTCACAGCTAGATGAAATTATCATGGTGGGTGGCTCAACTCGTATGCCGGTCATTCAAAAAGCAGTCGCTGAGTTTTTTGATAAAGCCCCCCTATCGCATCTAAACCCTGATGAAGTGGTTGCACTGGGTGCGGCACAAGTGGCTGAACAGTTAATTAAAAAAGACAAATCAAACAACGTATTATTGCTCGATGTTACTCCGCTGTCTTTGGGTCTAGAAACTATGGGTGGGCTGGTAGAAGTGGTTATTCCGCGCAATACCCCTATCCCAGTGGCTAAAAAGCAAACCTTCACTACCTATCAAGATGGTCAAACTGGCATGGTCATTCATGTGGTTCAAGGCGAACGCGATACGGTTGAAAATTGCCGTTCTCTAGGCCGCTTTGAATTGTATGGTATCCCTCCCATGAAGGCAGGCTTGGCACGTATCGAAGTTACCTTTGATATTGATGCCAATGGTCAATTATCAGTCAGTGCATTTGAGGCGACGTCAGGGGTGAAGAGTGACATTAAGATTACCCCCTCTTATGGTTTAAGCGATGAACAGCAAGAACAGCTATTGCGTGCTGGATTTGAAAATGCGGCTCAAGACAAGTTGGCTCGTAGCTTGATTGAAGCCAAAGTAGAGGCTGAGCGTGAAATTCTAGCATTGCAATCGGCTTTACAAGAATTTGGTTCGCTTTTAACTGAAGAGGAAATCAGCAATCTACAGCAAGCAATGCAAAGTTTAGATGAAGCGCTTAAACAAGACACTGCTGCTAAACAAGAAGCAGAACTGCAAGCGATCAAAGCTAATGTTGAGCAACAGCAAGCTAAGTTAAAGCCATTAAGCGATACTTTTGCCGCCCGTATTATGGATCAAAGTGTACAGCAATCACTTGCGGGTACTAGTACTGAGACTTGGTCTGATTAAATAGCGATTTATTATTACTAGGGACCTACTAGTGCTAGGCCATTAATACTGACCTACTATAGAAATACACTGAAACAGATTTTACTAATAACGAGAAGTTGGAACTTTTTATGCCAAAAATTACATTATTGCCTCACCATGAGATTTGCCCAGAAGGTGCTGAAGTTGAGCTTGAAAGTGGCCAAAATCTATGCAAAGGTCTATTAGAAAAAGGCTTCAAAATTGAGCATGCTTGTGAAATGTCTAAAGCCTGTACAACTTGTCACGTTGTGGTACGTAAAGGTTTTAATAGTCTAGAAGAAATGGACGACATCGAAGCTGACTTACTAGATAGAGCATGGGGTCTTGAGCCTGACTCTCGTCTGTCTTGTCAGGTACAGGTTGAAGACACTGATTTGGTCGTTGAAATTCCAAAATACACGCTTAACCACGCCAGTGAAAATCATTAATAGAGCTTGCTATATTTAACTAATAAAATCTAGCAGACAAAAAAAGACACCCATTGGGTGTAATGCCAGTCAGTTAAGGCTGACTGGTATTTTTTTTGGGATATTTTTGTGGCTTACCCTTAACCACCCTCGGGCAAGATCGCTTTCTGCGTTCAGGAATAACAAACAATTTTCCTTCCTCTAAAAGTGCATCTAACAACTTAGGGAAGAGTCCTGCAGCCTGTAAAGGTGCAAACCGTAACAGATCAACAATCGTAATAGACGCCATATGAAAGCTAATTCGTAGAGGGCTAACCTTAGCTCTAAGAGCCATATATCGCATCAAACGTCTTATCAGATTATAAGCAATCATAAGCCCCCAGAATTCTTGTAATACAAGCTGTGGCAGCTTACTTCTTAACAACAGCCCCTGCTGTAAATCAGACTTAATTTCCCTAAAAGCCATCTCGATCTCCCAGCGCTGCAAGTAAAGCTGTGCCACTTTATCCTTAGTAAAGCGTTTATCATCTATTAAAGAGGTGATGTATCGTCTTGTCTTACCCTCATAACGACACTCAATTAATCGAGCTTGCCAAGTATCGGGTAGGTTTGGATTTTTCTTTTGTGCCTGAGGAGAGACGGGCATTTGTATTAAGTAGTCCCCTTCACTAAAGGTTTCAATCACAGTGTAACGCAGATTATCTTTAGCCCGCATGAGCCAGTGACTGTTTGGATGGGCTTGTTGCCAACTGATAAGTAGGTCTGCTGAGAAATAGGCTCTATCAAAGAGCGTAATGCTGTTGTCTTGAACATTTAGCTGACGGGCTAAGGTGATCTCTCCTTGACCCATATCTGCAAGGGTTGTGTCAATGATCTCATGCGTGTCAGTATTGATCAGACATACCGAACGCATTTGGGGATAGGGCGCCTCTTTAGTTCTGCCTTTGCTTGAGCTAAAGTGCTGAAGGTTCTCATCAGTGGATGGGAGTGAGTATACGACGCCATCTACAGCTTGGACGCTAAGTCCCATGAAGTCTTGCTGCTGGGCTCGTGATTCTGTTTGGTAGTGAGCACTTAGTTGATGAAATAGCTGCTTTAGAGGCTCATGCCCGAGGCGTTGTCTTGCTTGTACCACAGCGCTGGGTACGCAGGCCTGTGAGTCTATATTAAGCCGCATTTGCTCTGTGATATACCAAATTGAACGGTTACGATATAAAGCTGTGCCGATGACTATCCAAACAACGTGTTCGGCAGGTAGCTTACGTCTTCTAATGCTCGCTTTGCCCGTATATTCTAAAGCCTGCTGTATCCACTCAGGGTCTATTAATTCACTAAATTGTTCTAGGGTGTCTGGAATCCTTTTATGCGTCTCATTAATAGCGTCTTGTAGTCTCATAGTAAAATAGCCCATCTACTTATTAGATAGGCTATTTTATTACTTTTATTGAGTTTTTGCCTTAACTGACTGGCATTACCCATTGGGTGTCTTTTTTTACGCACTAACTGATTACTGCATTTGCCAATCAAAAGGCATTTGATTGTGACCACGTAGGGCCATCATAAGTGTCTGCTGCATCGCTAGATAAACTTCTTGAGTATAAGGGACTGCAGGAGTACCCCAAACTGGATTTGGCCACGCTAGGTCATTTTGATAGCGTACAATATGATGGAAATGCAATTGAGGCACTTGGTTGCCTAAAGCCGCAACATTCATTTTATCGGCATTAAACGTCTTCGCCATCTGACTAGATAACCAGCTTGACTCACGTAAAAACTGAGCCTGATCAGCAGGCGATAATTCGTAAATTTCTTGCACACCTGCCACTCTAGGTACCAAAATCAACCAAGGAAACTGGCAGTCATTAATTAGACGACAAGTAGATAGCGGAAAATCTCCAACTAAAAACGAATCTTTAGCTAGTGTTGGATGAAGTTGAAACATATGGGCTCTCTTAATTATTTTAATGATTCTGCAAGCCGATATTTTATCAGGTATTGGCCAGATATTATAGATGCTAACGCATGTTTAATATTTTATAGCTGATTAACGATCATTTGTTGACCACCTAAATATAATGCAACAGCTATAAAAAAATATAAGCCAAATATAAAAAAGCAGCCTTGATGTCTCAAGACTGCTTTACCATTTAATCACTACCGACCTGTTTGTACTGATGAAATGGCGGTGTTACAAGCTACTTGCACTTTCTATAATTATTATTCTAGTCCTGATTTTTTTATTATCGTCCTTAATTTTTTTTATTTGTTCTTTTTATAGTTTTCTTTTTTTAATTTTTATCTATTTTTTATTTATTGATTGTCTTTTTATCATTATCAATAATCAACTGACATCTTTACATCTCTACTGCGTCTTCCACTTCGTCATCAATCCAATCAGGGACTTGCAATTCTTCCAGATCTACAGCAAAGCTAATGGCCAGGTTATTAAAGATGGTATTGAGGGTATCGTTAGTTAAGTTCATGGTTAGTGTCTCCTTATCCTTATCATTAATTATTGTCTCTTCGTATTCGGTGAGTCTAAGATACTAATAATTAATGACACTAAGATTAAACCAACATGACGATTTAATGACTATAGACATATTTCATTTACAACTGTGTTTTTAATATTTACAACTGTAGTTTTAGGTAACTATTCTTTATTTTTAACTTCTTAATTTTACGTTCTTTTATCACTCACTAATTGTTAGCCTCTATTCTTTAACCCTACTGCTCAGCCTATCGCAGTAGGGTAACTTCTAACCTCATTTATTATTTTGCTTTTGTGCCACATGTTTAGAGAAGTGATTTAGGAGCTCTCGTACCACCTCCACACGCTGCTGAGGGGTCTTAAGCTTATCGGGATTGGTATAGCGAATACCGGAGGCCCCATTCATACGGTAGCGATTGCCATCCGACTGAATCAGTTGGATAATTGCCAACGCCTCAACTGGAGTATCAGGAGCGAATTCTAGTACCACACTATTGGTCGTCGCATCTATCTTATAAATCTCCAATGGCTCCGCCTGAACACGCAATTGATGGATGGCAAACAGCTGCTTGGTTTGGTCTGGCAACCCACCAAATCTATCAATCATCTCAGTCCTAATATCGGTCAACGTGTCTTTGTCTTCTGCACTACTGATGCGCTTATAGAACAATAGACGCTGCGGCACATCATTGACATAATCTTCAGGAATTAGCGCTGAACAATGCAAGTTAATGTCGCTGGTTAATGACAAAGGCGTATTTAAATCGGGCTCTTTACCGGCTTTAATCGCTTTTGTGGCACGCTCAAGCATGTCCATATATAAGCTAAAGCCAATGGCCTGCATATTACCGCTTTGCTGCTTACCGAGTATCTCGCCCGCACCGCGAATCTCCAAATCTTCACTGGCTAGCATAAAGCCTGCGCCGAGTGTATTGGCACGCTCAATGGCATTAAGGCGTTTTTTAGCATCGCCTTTTAAGCCCTTAATAGAAGGCACTAATAGATAACAATAAGCTTGGTGATGACTCCGTCCCACTCGGCCACGCAGCTGATGCAATTGGGCCAAACCAAATTTATCGGCACGCTCAATAATAATAGTGTTGGCGTTAGGCACGTCGATACCAGTCTCAATAATGGTGGTACATACCAACACGTTGAACTTCTTATGATAAAACTGTTGCATCACCTGCTCTAGCCCGCGCTCATTCATCTGACCATGCGCTACTCCGACTCGAGCTTCAGGTACTAGCTCACGGATATTCTCCGCCATACGCTCAATACTGGCGACATCATTGTGTAGCAGATAAACCTGACCACCCCGCAATAGCTCACGCAAGATAGCCTCTTTCATCAGCTGATTGGTCTTTTGCATCACAAAGGTTTTAATCGCCAAACGTCTTGCCGGTGGTGTGGCAATAATTGACATGTCTCGCATGCCTGTCAATGCCATATTCAATGTTCTAGGGATCGGTGTGGCTGTCATAGACAAGCTATCGACATCACTTTGTAATGCTTTAATCAGCTCTTTATGACGCACACCGAAGCGATGTTCTTCATCGACAATCATCAGACCGAGATTGGCAAATTTCACATCTTTTTGCAGTAGTTTATGAGTGCCGATGACAATATCCACTTTGCCTGCTGCCAAATCTTCCAATACTTGGTCTTGATATTTTTTACCACCAAAACGAGACAATGTCTCTACCTTGATGGGCCAATCAGCAAAGCGGTCTTTAAAGTTATCCTCATGCTGACCTGCCAGCAAAGTCGTCGGCACCAGTACTGCCACTTGATAACCACTGTTGACCGCAATAAAGGCAGCACGCATCGCCACTTCGGTCTTACCAAAACCTACGTCACCGCATATTAAACGGTCCATAGGTTTGCTTTGTTTCATATCATGAATGACCGCATCAATCGCATTAGCTTGGTCAGGGGTTTCTTCAAAGGCAAACTGACTGGCAAACAGTTCATACTGTGCTGTGTCTACTTTAAAGTGAATGCCTTCTTTTGCCTGACGACGTGCCTGCATGTTCAATAGCTCAGCAGCAACATCATGAATTTGTTCTAGCGCTTTTTGTTTTGCCTTATCCCATTTACCACTGCCAATCTTATGTAAGGGAGCCAATGCGGGGTCGCCTCCACTATAACGGCTGATTAACTGTAAATTGGCTACCGGTACATAAATGCTTGCATCATCGGCATATTTTAGATGGATAAACTCTTGTTCGCCCTCGCCCGCATCTAAGGTAATAAGGCCATGATAACGGCCAATACCTTGATTAATATGCACCACAGGACTGCCTTCTGTCAGTTCAGTGACACTCTTAATCAAAAACTCTTCAGAGACATCGCTTTGACGGCGACGACGTGTTTGTAGAACTTGTCTACCAAACAGTTGCGTTTCACTAATAATCGATAAATGATTGGCGATTACTGCCCCACGCTCAATGGGAGCAATGGTAAGTCCTACTGTGGGCTTTCCGCCTTGATTTTGTGCCGGATGCTGATAAAGCTCACTATGCAGGAAGTGCTGTAACCCATCAAAGGTCTGAACTTGAATTTTACCTCTGAACAACTCTAATAAAATTTCGCGACGGCCTGCTGTTTCTGCCACTACCAAAATAGGACGGCGGACAGGTTTGTCTATAGTCTGCTGCTGCTCTGCATCCTCCTCACCCCAGTACCCTTGAGCATAATCTAATAACTCGAGTAAAGGCTCAGCCTTTTGATGACTTACCGGCAAATCTGGCGGCATAATCGCTGGCAAATGCACTTTACCGGTTTGGCTATTGTCAGAGGTAGCCAAATCATTTTGACTTAAGATGACACGAGAATAAGCATTGAGCCTTTCGTTGGTCTCGTTACTTGGTAAATAAAGCAGTTTTGGCTCTAGGATAGGCTTATCGATATCATGACGGCGCTCTTCATAACGACGCTGAATCTGTGACCAATAGTCTGCTTGAGACTCGGCTATATTTTCATCGATAATAAACAGCGAATCGTTGGGGAAATAACTGAATAAATGACCCGTATTGCTCCAGTCCTCTAAATCAAAGAACAGTGGCTGATAATACTCAAGACCACTGCTGGCGATACCTGCCATTACGTCTTTGTGTAGCTCAAACTTACGGCTACTGACATTGGGGAACATCGCTGCGAAGTTATTACGGAAGGTCTCTCTACCCTCCTCCAAAGGAAACTCTTTGGCTGGTAAAATCTGGAACTGTGTAATGGGCTTAGAGACATCTGGCAGCTTATGTAGTAATGACAATGATTCTACGGTTAAATCATGCTTGCTAGCACTGTCTGCATCAGATCGAGCTTCAACGATATCGACTAAAGTTTGGGTCGATAAGGTACGCTGCGTCTGTGGATTGAAAAACTTGATGGTTTCAATCTCATTGTCGAATAAATCTAAGCGTAATGGGAAGGGCTGACCCATAGCAAAGATATCAATAACACTTCCTCGTACCGCAAATTCGCCAGGCTCAAATACGTTATCAACGGCACGGTAGCCTGCTGAAGCCAACATCTCTCTTTGAGCATTTATGTCAAAGACATCGCCCACACTTAAATCAAAGTGCTGACCGATAAGCCAACTGGGTGGTGCAACGCGCTGCATCAAGGTCTGAATACTAATCAATAAAATGCCGCTTTTGGGCATCTCAGTTAGTAGATTGATACGCTCACTAACGATGTCTTGATGGGGAGACAGCTCATCATAGGTTAGCGTCTCCCAGTCTGGGAACACATAGGCATCCACCCCACAAAAGGCAAGTTCAGTTTCAATTTGATTCAACTGATTTTGGTCTTTAGTGACCACTACTTTCAGACGATTGGCAACATTGGCTACTGGACAGTCTGTTAAACTGGCCAACCAAAGGCTACCAGCGGCAGCATGCGTGGGATAGAGCCAACGCCTTTGCGAATTCTCTATAGGGAATAGTTTTTCATTGGTGGCAGTAAAAATATTAGTGAGAGGATGCTCAGAGAGTTTAGGCATAATGTTGTGTTATTTTTCCTTATCAAAGGCCAATAAGCTAAAAGATGTCGTAGCTACTAAAAATAGAGCCTCTATTATACGAACTTGAAGGGGCGGTACAAACTATTGAAACGTCCTTAAAACCACTATTAAAAATTGAACTGCTATTAAAAATAGTATTGCCAAACTATTCAATTAGTCATTTGTAGTTGGATTATTAATCCTATGTGCTTATCAAAAAAGCCAACAAAGCAGTGTGGTGCTGTGTTGGCTTTATAAGTCAGCTAGAGACGTATAATAGAGCTTTAATTTTAGGGCAATTTCAGCTCAGCGTTATTCCCAGATTAACTAAATGAATTAAATGCACAATGAGCTAAATTAACGGTTTTTCGCTAGCAATAATACCGTTATTGTCGGCATAAACATACATGCCTGAGTTTAAAGTTAAATCACCAAAACTAATCTCTAAATCAGTCTGACCTTCACCACGACGGTTTGATTTGCGAGGGATACAGCCTAACGCCATAACCCCGATATCCATCTGTGCCATGTCGTCTACATCACGCACGCAGCCATAAACCACAACCCCAGTCCAACCATTATCGATAGCAGATTGAGCAATCATATCGCCTAATAATGCACAGCGCATAGAACCACCACCATCGACAACCAAGATTTTACCTTCGCCATTGGCATCGCGGCCATCAGAGTTTAGCAACTCTTTAACTCGGCTGTTGTCCTCAAAGCATTTCACAGTGACGATTTCACCGCAAAACTTATCTTTACCGCCAAAGCTATAAAAAGACTTGCCTTCAATATTTGGTAGACAGACTTGGCTTTCTGGATTGGCATCCAATAAATCACAAGTTACGAAGTTTGTTTTGGTCATTTCGGTCATGGTTATTCCCTTAATTATTATTGGCTGATGAAACTATTATTGGCTCATAAAGCTATTATTGATTCAAAAAACTACGGCTATTAATTCAAAAAACTTCGGCGAGTACCGCTAGGACAATCCTGCTACTTACTCAATATTTAGCTTAAGACTTTAATCGAGTCATCGCAAGCATTTGTTGATTGTCAATTATAGTAACTTTATCACTCTTAGCTTCCAAATCTGATACTTTATGACGTTCATTGATATTATGAGCCGTTAGAGCAATAGCTGCTGCCACTCGCTCGGCTTCAATGGGTCGTGAGCGCAAAGTTTTCGGTACCAGTGGCGCAATAATTTTATAAGCCCTTTGTGCTGTATTTTCCAATAAACGACCTTTATGTTTACCTAATAATAAAGAAGGCTGAAAGATAACCAATTCATTAAAGCCTAACTCGGCCAATGAGGTCTCAAGCTCTCCTTTTACTCGGTTATAAAAAAACCGGCTTTCAGTATCCGCGCCTAACGCCGATAAAATAAAGAACCTTTGTACCCCTTTTTTGCGGCAAGATTTAGCAAAATTTAGATTATAGTCATAATCAATACGTCTAAATGCCTCATCGCTTCCTGCTTGTTTTTTGGTCGTTCCCAAACAACTAAACGCATCTGTATCTGGACCAATAGAAATATTGCCCATGATCTCTTCTAGGTTGTTAAAGTCGCCTAATTGATAAAACTGCATTTGAGCTGACATATGCTTTGGCGGCTTTCTAGCAACAATAATCAGATTGTCATACATTAAGCTAAGTTGGCTAACCAACCTTCTGCCAACCAAACCCGTTGCGCCTATTATAATGGCTTTACGTTTCATAACCTCTATACCTTTTGATAACGCTTTGTTGTAACGCTTACAGCATCTGCTGATGAACATCCCTAAACATTTAGCCTTACTACAACCTGATAACTCAGCTGACCTTGCGAAGACTTTAAAATATAAGAACTTAAAAAAGTATCAATTTTAAAAGACGTTCAGATAATATAATGAATATATTAGCAGCAGGTTACTGTAAACATTTTTTTGGACAGTCTCAATCAGTTATTGATTATTGAAATCATTTGATACAAAGCTTGTTATAAAACTCGATAACTGTTATAATCCCGCGCTTTATAGCAATTAGTAAATTTATTGTTACTTTATAATGAGTAACAGCTATTTATTTCAATGTAGATGTACTTTATTTGTTAAGTGCATCTGTTATAAATCTCCTTGCTGTTGACATGGGGTCAATGGCTACTAATCCGTAAGGAGTCCTAAATGAGACATTACGAAGTGGTGCTTATCGTACACCCTGACCAAAGCGACCAAGTAGTCGGCATGGTTGAGCGATATATCAAATTAGTTCAAGACAACAATGGTATGGTTCATCGTCTTGAAGATTGGGGCCGTCGTCAATTGGCTTACCCAATTAACAAAATCCATAAAGCACACTATGTGTTATTCAACATTGAGTGTGATGGTGCGACTCTAGAAGAGCTTGAAGAGCTGTTCCGTTATAACGACGCCATTATCCGTAGTCTAGTTGTACGTCGTGACGACGCTATTACTGAGCCTTCACAATTAGCGAAAAGCGCTGATGAGAAGCGTGCACGTAAAGCGCCACGTAGTGAAAACTATGACAATGATCAGGATGATGAGTCTAACGACGATTCTGACGAATAATTTAAGCTCATTTAAGGAGAAGATCCATGGCACGTTTTTATCGCCGTCGTAAATTTTGCCGTTTTACCGCTGAAGGTATCACTCACATCGACTATAAAGATGTAGAGCTACTAAAACAATACATCAGCGACAATGGTAAAATTGTTCCTAGCCGTATCACTGGTACGTCTAACAAATATCAGCGTCAATTAGCAACTGCTATCAAACAAGCTCGTTACTTAGCATTGCTTCCATACACTGACAATCATCAGTAAGCCAACTTAGGAGTGACTCATGCAAGTTATTTTATTACAGCGTATCGTCAACCTTGGTAAACTTGGCGAAACTGTCGATGTAAAATCAGGTTACGGTCGTAACTACCTAATTCCTCAAGGTAAAGCGTTACCAGCTACTCCAGCTAACGTTGAGAAATTTGAAGCTCGTCGTGCTGAACTTGAAGCTATCGAAGCTGAAGAATTAGCCGCTGCACAGAAACGTGCTGACGCGTTGACTGATGTTAACGTTATCATGCGCGCTAAATCTGGTGAAGATGGTAAGCTATTTGGTTCTATCGGTACTCGCGATATCGCCGATGCACTTACTAAGTCTGGCCTTGAAGTTGACCGCGCTGAAGTTAAGTTACCAGAAGGTACTTTACGTCAAGTGGGTGAATACAATGTTGATATCCAGCTTCATCACGATATCTTTGCTAGCATCTTAGTTACCATTCTTTCTGAAGATGGTGATCAAGCAGCACAACAGCAAGAAGCTGAAGAAGACGCAGAATAATTACTGCCCTACTACAGTTTAGTTGTTAAAGAAAAAGTCAGCTTCGGCTGACTTTTTTTGTGCAAATAAGTTATTCGTTTAGTTAAATTTATCAATATGTTACCTAATGTAAGCTGAAACTTAGTCCTCTTGTAATAATCTGATATTAGCTATATAATAGCTCGTTCTATTGGGGATGTTCTGGCTTCGACGCTGGTGATGAAACCTGATGGTGCATGCCGAGAGTATATGTCCTCTCGTAAATCAAACATATATTGTTATAATTGCAAACGACGAAAGTTACGCTCTAGCAGCCTAAACCCCTGCTTTCTTAACTGCTGATTGCCCATAGTTGGTCAGTTAAGTATAGCGCACGCATATGGGATCGCTCTGGGAACTGCCTTAGTTCTCAGGGTTCAAACTCAAAGGATCGCCCAATCCATCCTGACTGTCGGATCGGTGCGGGTTAAAACCATAGACAGAAACTAAGCATGTAGATCCACAGGCGTAATGCTGGCGGACGCGGGTTCAACTCCCGCCATCTCCACCAATTTCTTAATCAAGGCTTACCGTAATATTCGGTAGGCCTTTTTTAATAGGCGTTTGAGAGGTTTAGTGAATATCCCGAACCATAGCAGGCTATATAGAATACCGGTATTATTGTTGGTATTGAAATGAGTCATATCTAAATATACCAATAAAGTTTCTTTAGCCTGATTAGATTAGACTTGTCTCTCTATCTTAACTATACTCATCTGCAGACATTCTACCCATCAAGTGACGTATGAAACCCATCACATTATTTACTATAGTGTTGACCGCTACAGTGTTAATGGCAAGCTTTTATATGATTAATGCTAGTAGAGTTCAGTCTGTCCCTGAGGCTCTAGCTTGTAATGTCTCCGAGCAAAACGATATCGTGCTTTATAGTGCTGTCTGGTGTGGCTACTGCAAGCAAACTAAGCAATTATTAGCCAAACATAATGTGAATTATTGCGAATATGACATAGAAAGGTCCGCTGAAGGATATGAGCAATTCAAAATGCTGGGTGGCCAAGCTGTGCCCTTGTTACAATTTAACGGTTCAATCATTCATGGGTATAATAAGTCGTTAATTGAAACCCATATCCAAAATCAATAGCTCTACTTTCATAAAAAAGGAGCAAGCTTATAGTATAGGCTTGCTCCTTTTTTTTGGTGACAGATAATCTTAACTTATCTCTTTAAACGCCTTTAAGAATAAGAATAACGCTGTTTTAGCCGCTCTTATCTGCACCGCCTGCATATCACCGATGAAGGTTCTTTCAATAAGTGATACATTGCCATCGACACACAGAGCAATAAAAAATCTCTTTTGAGGTCTTCCCGAAGGAGTCAGAGAAGCTTGTGATATTTGACAATGAAACACACCGATTGCATTTTTAAGGTTATTTTGCTCAATAAACTCTGCAAATTGATTGGCTGCTAGCGCCTCATTAATGGTCTTTTTTTCTACCCGAGTGGTACTTACCTTTAGATTTTCATAAGGAGCATCGGTACTTAATATTCTATTGCTCAAATAAGCATTGGTATTAATCTCATACACCCCAAAGTCATTTATCTGATGCTGACTTAGAGCTTGCTCTAACGATTCATTCTCTTCACTATATAGATAATCTCCCAACAAATGACGTATCTGTTTGGCAGTTCCTTCAAAGTCTTTCTCTGCATCTTCTAAGCTATGTGCTTTGACTGTAAGACGAATGGTGATTTCACCAATCCCTGCATAAGGCGCTATGGAGACATTGCTTTGCTGCGCAATTAATTCTTTTAGTGTATCTTCAACGGCAGACTCGCCAATATTGCCAAACTTTAAATACTTAGAATAAAGTTTCTTACGCGTACCCAAGATATTATCTAGTAAAGGCTTGAGCTCACGTTTAAACATCACCTTCATTTCTCTGGGAGGACCTGGAAGTACGGCATAATAAGTATCTTGATATTTGTGCACAAAGCCCACTGCCAAGCCCACTGCATTTTTTAGAAGATGACTGCCCTCAATGGTATTGGCTTGTCTTTTATTAGAGGCAATTAGAGAATCGTTTCCTCCTTTAAACAGTTCAAGTATTTTATTTTGAGCATCTTCATCAATGACTAATTTTGCTTCCGTAAATTCAGCAATGGCATCTTTGGTTAAGTCATCTTCGGTAGGCCCTAAACCACCACAACATACCACTAAATCAGAACGTTCACTCGCTATCTGTAGGGCTTGTTTGACACGGACCATATTGTCACCCACTACCCCTTGAAAATAGACGTCCACACCTAGGTCAGCCAATTCTTTGGCCATATATTGAGCATTGGTATTCACAATTTGACCTAATAAAATCTCAGTACCTACTGCAATAATCTCAGCTTTCATAATCACCTCTTATTTTTATTTATCGAAAATTCAATATCTATCCTTTGATATTTAGTCTATTGTAAACATTCAGTGTGGCAAACAGTAGACGCTCCTAGTTACGCTATCTAACTTAGCCTTACTGCATGACTTATTTTATACCGCTTAGCTTTTATTTATTTTTTATCGGCCATAAAAAAGGCCTGACACTTTATTGTGACAGACCTTTATTTCATATTAATAATCATACGATTTTTATAAATTTTAGGCAAAAAAATGATGACCCCACTAGCACATCCTCGGCACACTATGTATCTACTACCGTTGCTACCTTCCGGTCCTGGCGGGGTTCATAGTACAAAGTTGCGAGGCTACCAATGGAGCCACCAAGCACGTATTATACCTAAACTTTCAATGTTTTCAAGCATATTCGAACATTTACTGTGTGCTATTTTGCAGATAGGAAAGATAGGCAATTACAGATAAAGCAAGCGCAGATTTGTGTAACAATATTCACAGGGTTTGCACTTACTGCAAATATGTAACATGATATTATTTGCTTCAATTGGCTGTTCTCTGCTTATGCCTTCTATAGACTAAACAAAGCAGCTTATGATTATCAAAATTTTAACCATTATAATTTGTAAGGAATACAATGATGTCAAAATCACTTTCCAATACCCTGTCTAAAGCTGCCATGCTATCTGTATTAGGCAGTGCTGCCCTTTTCGCTCAAGCTGCAAATGCTGAGCCAACCGGCTACAACCAAATCAGCTTCAATGTTGAAGCCAACCAAGAAGTTGAAAATGACCAAGTAACAGCAACTTTATATAAACAAGCACAAGCGTCTACCCCAAAAAAACTAGCGACAGAGCTTAATACTGCGATGAATCAAGCGCTCAGTATTGCTAAGCGCTATCCAACAGTTACCACTACCACCGGACAGCAAAATACCTACCCTAAATATGATGATAACGGTAAGATTGTGGGTTGGACCGGTACGGTTAGTGTGGATCTAAAAAGCAAAGACTTTGCTAAAACCAGTGAGCTTGTTGCCAACTTACAACAAAATCTAGTAGTGCAAAATCTTCAGTTTGGTGTCTCTGAAGAGAAACAAAAACAGCTTGAAAAGGACCTTATTAAAAAAGCCTCTTTAAAATTTAGAGACCAAGCCAAGTCTTTAGCTGAGACTTGGGACATGAGCGGCTATCAAATTATCAATGTTTCTATTAACTCAAGCGGTGGCTATCAACCACGTCCGATGATGATGATGCGTGATGCTGCTGCAAAAAGTAGTGTACCTGTTCAAGAGTTTGAGGGTGGTAATACGCGTTTAGGCGTTACTGCCAGTGGTACAATCGAACTTATTCCATTTAGATAAATTCTCAATAAGATGGTTATTTTTACAGGCACATTTCTATAGCCAGGTTTTTATAAATGCGTATAGATAAACCTTTATAAATATATCATAAAAAAAACCCCAGCTCGAAAGCTGGGGTTTTTTAATCCTACCGATTAACTCTATTAGGTTAATAACCTAGTTCAAGTTAAAAAGCATGCCAATTATAGGCTGTAATACATATCAAACTCAACAGGATGAACTGTAGTGTTTAGACGACGAACTTCTTCAGTTTTAAGTTCAATGAAGGCATCCAACATATCTTTAGTGAATACATCACCTTTCAATAAGAAGTCATGGTCATCTTTAAGAGCTTGAAGGGCAACTTCTAAGTTTTCAGCAACCGTTGGGATTGAACCTTCTTCTTCTGGAGGTAGGTCATATAAGTTCTTATCTGCTGCATCGCCTGGGTGCATTTTGTTTTGAATACCATCAAGGCCGGCCATCAATAATGCCGCAAATGCTAAGTATGGGTTAGCAGTTGGATCAGGGAAGCGAGCTTCAACACGAACCCCTTTAGGTGAGCTTACATATGGAATACGGATAGACGCTGAACGGTTACGCGCTGAGTAAGCTAACATAATTGGCGCTTCGTAATGTGGTACTAGACGCTTATAACTATTGGTCGATGGGTTAACAATCGCGTTCAATGCACGAGCGTGCTTGATGATACCACCGATAAAGTATAAAGCAGTTTCTGACAGACCAGCATACTCGTCACCTGCGAAAGTGTTTACGCCGTCTTTAGAGATTGACATGTGTACGTGCATACCAGAACCGTTATCACCTACGATTGGTTTTGGCATGAAAGTCGCTGTTTTACCAAATTGGTGTGCAACGTTATGTACCACATATTTAAATTGCTGTACTTCGTCCGCTTTACGAACCATAGTGTTGAATGACACACCGATTTCAGACTGGCAAGACGCTACTTCGTGGTGATGTACTTCTACACGGTCTGGACCCATAATGTCTTCTAAACGCTGACACATTACTGAACGAAGATCTTGTGAGCTATCTACTGGTGGTACTGGGAAGTAACCGCCTTTAACGCGTGGACGGTGAGCCATGTTGCCCCACTCGTAGTCGTTATCAGTTGACCAAGCTGCTTCTTCAGCAGTGATACGATGACGAGCACCTGACATGTCGATAGACCATTTTACGTCATCAAATACGAAGAATTCTGGCTCTGGACCAAAGTAAGCAGTATCACCGATACCTGTAGACTTTAAGTATTCTTCTGCACGGCGTGCGATTGAGCGTGGGTCACGATCATAGCCTTGCATAGTGGTTGGCTCGATGATGTCACAAGTTACTACCACAGTCGTTGCATCAAAGAATGGGTCGATAAACGCTGTTTCTGGATCTGGACGTAAAATCATGTCAGAGGCTTCAATGCCTTTCCAGCCAGCAACTGATGAACCATCAAACATTTTGCCGTCTTCTAATACATCTTCATCGATGCTTGAAGCAGGATAGCTGATGTGTTGCTCTTTACCGATCGTATCAGTAAAACGGAAGTCTACCCATTTGGCGTTAGACTCTTTGATTAGATCGAATAGTTTGTTTGACATTGTATGTCTCTCCATTAATTGTTCACAACGAACTTTTTTGAGGGTAGTTTAATCTGAACTTGATTTGAATTTATTATGCTGCACTTAGGCTTATTATGTTCAAAAGCTCGCATATCATTCTCATTTTATCAAAAAACAGTTTAGGTAACAGTAATTTAAAATTTTAATGACAATTTAAATTCAAGCCGTAAACGCTTAGTTCGACTTTAAGCAACCTGTTGCTGCTTTGATATTCTAATTGATGCAACTCACATGCCAACGCTAAATAAATTTCTCAAAATTTAACCTACAGTAGGTAAACAAAAGCTAAATGCTTGCAAATTAGTCTGTTTTTTCACTGTTTTTGGCTTATCTGCCATTCTATAAGATATATAGGTTCAAAAACAGTGCAATCCATTTTATATTTTTGCACCAATTTTGTGCGAATAGAGTATTAATTTTATTTATTATGGTGCATTTAGCATCACAACTACCAATATATGTTACTTATACATCCATTCAATCATCTATTTATTAAATGACATACTGTTTATTAATAGCTTACTGGTTTAATATTTTGGCAGTTAATAATTTAACAATTTGAATAAGCAGCTTAGTGGCCTACCTATCCATTATGACGCAAGGATTAAATTATCGATTCTACTGTGTCACTAATACTCCAAGGATTAGATAATCTTTATCTTAAGTTCCGATATCCTAAGTTCCGAAAAGCACTTGGCATAGGTATAATCTGTTCTATTTTAACTATCTACATCTTCCTTCATAACTAATTTCGACCACTATTAGAATCAGACTATGGATTTAGACCCTTTGTCATATTCCAATGTCTGTTAGAGGTCTTTTTAGAATATTTTGTTCGTTTTAACGTTTTTTTAAATTCTATTTTTTGAATAATGTGATACCTACTTATGATTCTGCTTTTAGATAATTACGATAGCTTTACTTATAATATAGTGCAATATCTACAGCAATTGGGCACACAGGTGGTGGTCGTAGAAAATGATGCGGTGAGTGTGGCTGACATTACTGCCCTCAATCCTAAAGCCATCGTACTGGGACCAGGCCCAGGGACGCCTGACGAGGCAGGTATTACCTTACAATGTATTAAGCACTTTGCCGATAAATTGCCACTACTAGGTGTCTGTCTAGGGCATCAAGCCATTGCACAGTCTTTTGGGGCCACTATAGTTCGAGCCTCACAAATTATGCATGGCCGTACCTCCCAAGTATTCCATGACCAACAAGGTGTCTTCAGCGGTTTGGACAATCCCACTGAGTTTACCCGCTATCATTCCCTTATCATTGACAAAAGCTCATTGCCTAGTACGCTTAAAATTAGCGCGTGGACCTCAAATAATAGCCGCAATAGTCAAGAGTTCAAAAGCCAAGACAATCTTAATGAAATTATGGGAATTCGCCACAAACATCTTCCTATTGAGGGGGTTCAGTTCCATCCAGAGTCTATACTGAGTCAGGCGGGTTTAAAACTGTTTGAAAACTTTTTAGTACAACATCATCTATTAAGTCACTAACAACCTTGGTCTGAGTGTGTATAATAAAAACACGCTTCAAACTTAATAATTCTTTTTTCCAATTAACCTTACTTAGTGTTAAATATTATGCCAAATACTCCGTTAACCACTGCCCATTTATCAGACGAACAAATCCACGACATTCTAACCACTGCATTAGCGCGTATCTTGCGAAGAATTGATTTAACACAACAAGAAATGCGTCAAATCATGACTATCATTATGGATGGACGTTGTCCTGATGCGATGATGGGAGCTCTGTTAACGGGGCTTAATATGAAGAGTGAGTCGATTGATGAAATCACCGCTTCAGCCAGTGTGATGCTTGATTTTGCTCATACTATTGAACCTAAAAATTGTCGTAACATGGTAGATATCGTGGGTACAGGCGGAGATGGTAGCAACCTATTTAACGTCTCTACCGCCTCTGCTTTTGTGGCGGCAGCCGCTGGGGCTACCGTAGCCAAGCATGGCAACCGTGGGGTATCGTCAAAGTCAGGTAGTTCGGATTTACTTGAACAAGCAGGCCTAAACCTAAATATCACCCCAGAGCAAACATGTCAGTGTATTGAAGAGCAAGGTATTGGCTTTTTATTTGCCCCAAATCATCACACTGCGATGAAACATGCAATTCCCGTTAGACGAGCCCTAAAAGTACGTACTATTTTCAATATTCTAGGTCCTTTAACCAATCCAGCTGGGGTTAAAAACTTAGTGGTTGGTGTTTTCACTGATAATATGTGTGAGCCACTCGCCCATGTATTTAAAAATCTAGGTGCTGAGCATGTGATGGTAGTCAGCTCAAAAGACCGCTTGGACGAAATAAGTCTGGCCACCAGTACTAAAGTAGCTGAACTAAAAGATGGCGAAGTGACCGTCTATGATATTTTCCCAGAAGATGCAGGCATAGATTCACAAACTTTAGTAGGCTTAGACGTCAACTCTGCTGAACAAAGTTTGCAACTGATTCAAGCTGCTTTGTCTGGTAAAGACAGTAATGAGTTTGATATTAGTCAAAATAAAGTCGAGAAAGCTCGAGATATGATTGCCCTAAATGCGGGGGCAGCGATTTACGTGTCGGGCCTTGCCAGCAATTTCCCTAATGGGGTTAACCAAGCGCAAAACATTATTCGTAGTAGTAAAGCCCTAGAAAAAATGACTGCGTTAGCTGCCTATACACAGTCTTTCTAAGGTAAAACCGACTATTTATTCTTGACCTGAAACTGGATACTAACCTTAATGATGTTAGGCCAGAACTAATTACTGGCCTAAAACACTTTCATTATTGAGCAATTTCTCACTAAATTTAAGCATAACATAAGAGCAAATTATGACCCAAGATGCCATTCCTTCTATCCTAAAAAAAATTGTTCTCACCAAACAGTCAGAAGTTGCCGCAGCAAAGTTGAAAAAAGATTTAAACGATATTAAGGCGGAAGCCGAACGTTTGTGGCAACAAAAAACTGCGCCGCGTCGTGGCTTTGCAAAGGCCTTACTGTCTAAGCAAGAAGCGGGGCAGCCTGGGATTATTGCTGAGGTAAAAAAGGCGTCTCCTTCTAAAGGCATTATCTCTCATAATTTTGATCCAGCCGTGATTGCTAAACAATATGAGCAGGCGGGAGCAGCATGTTTGTCGGTACTTACTGATGAACAGTATTTCCAAGGCCACAACGACTATCTCCAACAAGCTAAGGCTGCTTGTCACTTACCCGTACTCCGTAAGGACTTCATGATTGATGCTTATCAAATCTATGAGTCTTACTTGATGGGTGCAGATTGTATTTTATTAATCGTAGCCTGCTTGGACGATAACGTATTGCATGAGCTGCATAAAGTGGCTTGTGACTTAGGCATGGATGTACTGATTGAAGTTCATACGCAGCAAGAGCTTGAACGTGCTTTGCAATTGCCTGAATCAGCGCACAATATCTATGGTATTAATAACCGAGACCTTAATACGTTTAATACCGACCTTGAGACTTCAATTAAACTCAAAGCGTATGTTGATAATCAGTCTACTCGCCCTCAGCTTTTAGTCACCGAAAGTGGCATTCATAGCACACAAGACATGCAGCTGATGCTAAACAATCAGATTAGTAGTTTTCTAATCGGTGAGCAGTTTATGAAAACAGATAACCCAGGAGAAACGTTAGCAAGCTTGCTAAACTCTCTATAAGTCCTGATAGACTTTCTATTTTAACTTTTCTAAATTCATTAAATTTAAGCGGTAATTTATATGTCAAAATCTCTATTTTCAAAAGAAATGCAAGACCAACTTAAAGAGCTTAAGGGCGAATTAAGCAAAGGCCGTGCGACCTCTCCAAGTGATCCTGAGAATGAAAAACCCACGGATCCCGTTACTCTACCCACCAAAAAGCAAGTTGAGAAAACGGTTAAACAACTTGGCAGTGAGCATGTTGATGACGATAAAGTTTTGTTCTTACAAGCGATGTCTGGAGTTCAACCGATTAAAGACAACAATACTTTGTCTGATGTGTCTAAACCAAAAGCCACTAAGCCTGATGCCGCGACGTTATCTAAACGTGCCGCAGCTCAAGGTGCTGATACAGAAATACTGGGAGCAGGCTTGTCAGACATGCAAGCTTTACTAAACCCTGTAAGTGGTGAATCCTACCTTATCTATAAGACACCAACTCTACAAAACAAAGTATTCACTCAACTTAAGCAAGGCAAACTGCGTTGGTACGATGCAGTAGACATTCATGGGGCGACCATTGATGAGGCACGTGATGCCGTCACTACTCTAATCACTCAAGCCCGCAGTAAAAATGAAACTGTGGTTAAAATCGTACATGGCAAAGGCTCAGATGCTGTGTTAAAAACTTGTGTCAATGGCTGGTTACGTCAATTACCTGAAGTCTTAGGCTTCTGCTCTGCCCCTCCAAAAGACGGTGGCAATGGTGCAGTATTGGTGCTATTGAAGAAAAATAAATCAGATGACCAGTAGTTTTTCAAATCGTTTTCTATGAAAAAAGCCACTATTTATAACAATAGTGGCTTTTTTATTTAATCTGTCTATTTGGTCACAGCCTACGAATCACTGTCTTTAGTAGTGTCTATTACCGATACCATCTTTTCTTTGGCCGTTGATTTATCTTCATCAGGGGACTCTAAAATCATTCTTTGCGTGGCTAGAGCATGTTCAACAGGATGCTTCTCGATTTCTTTCAAAATATCTATCAACAGCTGGGTTTGCTTATCATAGAACTCATCTGCTCCTGAGGCATAGATATAAGCACGAAATTCTATGACCATAGAATCTTGGCGTAGCTCAGATATTCTGACTTGTGTCCATTCAGAGTTAGTTAATTCATGATTTACCACAAATTCTTCCATCTCTTTCAAGAAATTCTCTAATGTAGTCGCATCCACATGACGCTTTATATAGATGTTATGCAAAAAGTGGAACATATCGCGTGAGGCAAAGTTCTCAATGGACATCGAAGAAAACTCACCATTTGGGACAGTGACAATGGTTCTATTCAAAGTTCGTAATCGGGTTGAACGAATACCAATGTCAACGACTGTACCTTCTAAATCACCAAACTTACAATAGTCTCCCACTCGTACGGGCTGATCTGCAACCACGACCACACTACCCACCAAGTTTTCGATCATTTTCTGTGCACCTAGGGCTAATGCCAAACCACCCACACCCAGTGCCGCAATACCAGTGGTTAAATCAAACCCTAAATTACCGAAGATGAAAATAGAGGCCAAGATCAGCAGTAGCGTCTTAATAATCTTATGCAGTAGACTTAAAATCGAAACGCGTTCAGTTTGATTTTTCTTATAGCTTTGACGTTCTGCCCGACTGAAGATAGCATCAACAACTCTCAATAATAGCCACGTTGATGCAAACCAGCCCACAATATCTTTAATACGGTTAACAGGCTCCCTTACCGTCACCGAAACCCCTGCATAGACCATGACTTCATATAAAATTAATGAGGTCATTACTAATGCCAATGGAAGTACAAATTTAAGATCCAACGGTAGAGGCTTGTTACGCACCTTGGGATAGTAAATTCTTAAGATAAAATAAAGCACCGCAAAGAAGACATAAGAGGCGGCAACACAAATTAATGCCAATAAAAATACTGCAAAGATGTCTGCTAAGTTGTAACCGCCGATCATCTTATCTTGTAGCGGCTTTAGAGTATATTTATCGATAAGTGACGGTGTGGCCGAAATATCGGAGTTTCTAATATCTTGCAATGTTTCGCTAGAGACCTGCCAATACTGACCGCCTTGCTCGCCTTCTTTTCGTACCAAAATAATATCAATGACTTGATCAGGCGCAGTAATCGTCCCTACTTTCTCAAGCGTTGGCGGCAGTTGATCCGCTAAGTTACCTGAAGGGGTATTGTCGATTTGTAGCTCGGCATCCAGTCGTCCTCCGATATCCAGCGCTAACTTAAGCTGACGCACAGACTCAACAGAGTTCTCTCCTGCGTTTAAGCTTAAGTAATTTGCTGCCAAAGACGCATTATTCTCAGCCAGTGCTTTAATAAACCCTTGCACAGTACTTCTTGGCGTTTGCCGTCCAAAAGGATCGACTAACTCTTCATTATTTCCCTGTGATGCAGAATTGGTTAAGGCTGACTGCTCATCTGCAGCTTGACCCTTAGTCGTAAAGGTTAATAATAACGCTAGAACCAATCCAAACATTATTCTCACTAGGATTTGCGAACCATTGGTTTTTTCGTTGCCGTGAGATTGAGAAGGATTAAAATTATAAAAGGACATTTTTAACAGCCTAATGCTTGGGTATTAAAGGGTTTGGTTTGAAATTTTGAAAATTATATAAAACTGGAAGCCTTAATTTTAGCACGCGTGTCATGGCTAACAAGGTGTAAAACTTATGAAAGTCATAACTCAGGCGAACTATAACAAGTTAAAAGCTTCTATTTTGTCTAGCTTTGTTATGAAAACACCTTAGAACTGAGAATTATTAAGCAAAACATGAGGAAAATTCGTCTATTTGTTGTTTAATTTTCAAAAATATAAGGGATAATAGCCCCATTATTTCTTAAATGTTATTTTTCTTTACTGACTAGGTTAGAACATGACTACTACTTATAGCACGTTGTATAAAAGCCTCATTCAAGCTTCTCTAAATAAGTCTCATCTTAACAAAAGCGCTTTGGCTTTAGCGGCCTTGACTTTGGCCTGCCTGCCTGCCGTAGCGGCTGAAAATGACTTATCTGTACAATCTGATATTCCGGTTGCTATCTTTCCAAAGATGACAGTTACTGCAACGCGTACGCCAACAGCTGTGAATAACACTATTGCTCAAACCCGTATTATTGATAGTGAAGACTTAAAACGCTATCAGGGCCAGACAGCTCTAGATGTTATTAAGAATCAACCCGGTTTTAGCTACTACTCAAATGGTGGTACAGGCTCTGTTAGTAATTTTTATGTGCGTGGGTATGATAATAAAAGCATTCTAGTACTGATTGATGGCATACGTTACAGCTCTTTGAGCGCTGGTGGTGCTGCTTTAGGTTTGTTGCCTGCGGATCAAATCGATCGTATCGAAGTTTTATACGGTGCTTCAGGTTCTAGTATTTATGGTGCTGATGCTGTAGGTGGTGTGATTCAAATCTTTACCAAAGGTGCAAATGTGGATGAGAGTAGCTTCTCGGTAACCGCAGGAGCAGGATCAAACGACCAATATCAATATGGAGCGACCGCTCAATTCCGCAATGATCAGGGAACTAGCTTGAGTCTATCTGCAAGCCATAATAAAACCAATGGTATTAATGCTACATTACCAAACCCAAGCGATTCTTTTTCACCTTACAATAGAGATAAAGATGGTTTTGAAAGTGATAACTATAGCTTATCTGCTAGTCAACAACTCAACCCGAATTTGAAGGTTGGCTTAAGTGGTTTATATAGTGAATCAAAAGTTGATTTTGATAATGGTTCTATAGAAGCATATACAGACCAAAAAAATGGTGCTGCACAAGTTTATGCAGACTGGAAATATAATATAGACTCTTCGTTAAAGTTAAGCTACGGTCAGTCTATGGATAAAGGCAAAACCACCAGTGCTAATCCAAGTATTTATGACACTAAACAACAGCAAGTTAACCTCGTTGGTAGTCACAGCTTATCTAAAGGTCAGCTAATTTATGGTGCCGAGCACCTAAAGCAAGAGCTTGATTCTGATAAATACAAAGCTGACGACCGCAAAGTGACTAGTGGCTTTTTAGGCTACATCGTATCTGAAGGCGATTATGATGCTCAAGCCAACGTACGTTATGACGATTACTCAGATTTTGATAGTGAAACCACATATAGTTTAGGTGCTGCGTATCGTTTCACTCCAGAATTACGTGCTGGGGTGAACTACGCTAAAGGCTATCGTGTGCCTACTTTTAACGATTTATACGATGGAGGTGCTGGTAATCCAGATTTAAAGCCCGAAACCAGTGATAACTATGAAGCTTTTTTAGAGTATGCCAATTCAACTCAGTCGACTCGCTTAACTGGCTATCATAATGAAATCGAAGATATGATTGATTATAATAGCAAGGATAATTGGCGCAAAGGAAATATTGCTAAAGCAAAAATCGAAGGCTTAACTTTAACTTCAGATTGGATTATAGACGACTACTTGTTTGGTCTAAGTTATGACTATCAAAAAGCCAAAGATGATAGTGGCGAATTCAATGATGGTAAATATTTACCTATTCGTCCAAAACATAAAGGTCTGGTTTATGTCGGTTATCAGTTCACTGGATTAGACTTACGTGCAGAATATCAGTATGTTGGTGACTACTATAACTTTGTTGGTCATAGCGGTGAGATTGATAGCTACAACTTAGTAAATATTAGTGGTAATTATCAGTTAACTCCTAACTTATCTATGACTGCTCGTCTAAATAACGTGTTTAATGAAAAATATGAGACCTCAGAGTATTACAATACCGACGGCACCAACTTCCTAACCTCTTTAACCTACACCTGGAAATAAACTGATAGTAGCAATTCATTGTCTTATTAAAAAACCACCCTTTTGGGTTAATGCCAGTCAGTTAAGGCAAAAACTCAATAAAAGTAATAAAATAGCCTATCTAATAAGTAGATGGGCTATTTTACTATGAGACTACAAGACGCTATTAATGAGACGCATAAAAGGATTCCAGACACCCTAGAACAATTTAGTGAATTAATAGACCCTGAGTGGATACAGCAGGCTTTAGAATATACGGGCAAAGCGAGCATTAGAAGACGTAAGCTACCTGCCGAACACGTTGTTTGGATAGTCATCGGCACAGCTTTATATCGTAACCGTTCAATTTGGTATATCACAGAGCAAATGCGGCTTAATATAGACTCACAGGCCTGCGTACCCAGCGCTGTGGTACAAGCAAGACAACGCCTCGGGCATGAGCCTCTAAAGCAGCTATTTCATCAACTAAGTGCTCACTACCAAACAGAATCACGAGCCCAGCAGCAAGACTTCATGGGACTTAGCGTCCAAGCTGTAGATGGCGTCGTATACTCACTCCCATCCACTGATGAGAACCTTCAGCACTTTAGCTCAAGCAAAGGCAGAACTAAAGAGGCGCCCTATCCCCAAATGCGTTCGGTATGTCTGATCAATACTGACACGCATGAGATCATTGACACAACCCTTGCAGATATGGGTCAAGGAGAGATCACCTTAGCCCGTCAGCTAAATGTTCAAGACAACAGCATTACGCTCTTTGATAGAGCCTATTTCTCAGCAGACCTACTTATCAGTTGGCAACAAGCCCATCCAAACAGTCACTGGCTCATGCGGGCTAAAGATAATCTGCGTTACACTGTGATTGAAACCTTTAGTGAAGGGGACTACTTAATACAAATGCCCGTCTCTCCTCAGGCACAAAAGAAAAATCCAAACCTACCCGATACTTGGCAAGCTCGATTAATTGAGTGTCGTTATGAGGGTAAGACAAGACGATACATCACCTCTTTAATAGATGATAAACGCTTTACTAAGGATAAAGTGGCACAGCTTTACTTGCAGCGCTGGGAGATCGAGATGGCGTATCGAGAGATTAACTCTGATTTACAGCAGGGGCTGTTGTTAAGAAGTAAGCTGCCACAGCTTGTGTTACAAGAGTTCTGGGGGCTTATGATTGCTTATAATCTGATAAGACGTTTGATGCGCTATATGGTCCTTAGAGCTAAGGTTAGCCCTCTACGAATTAGCTTCCATATGGCGTCTATTACGATTGTTGATCTGTTACGGTTTGCGCCTTTACAGGCTGCAGGACTCTTCCCTAAGTTGTTAGATGCACTTTTAGAGGAAGGAAAATTGTTTGTTATTCCTGAACGCAGAAAGCGATCTTGCCCGAGGGTGGTTAAGGGTAAGCCACAAAAATATCCCAAAAAAAATACCAGTCAGCCTTAACTGACTGGCATTACCCTTTTGGGTGGTTTTTATGGTTTGGCTTAAATTTTAACAATAAAAAAGACCTAACGGAGTAAGTCTTCCTTGATCAGCTAAAATCATTACTTAAGAGGTAGATACTCAGGTAAATAACAGCGTAAATAAGCAATCGCTGCCGTTATCGCCTCTTCACCCATGTCTTCAGTAATCTCATTATGCTGCTTAAATGACAAAGCAAATATACTATGTGTCATGGTATAGACAATGAGAAACTTTTCTTCAATATCGTTAAAACTTACCATATTATAGTGAGCAGATAATTTACCAACAATCATACTCACCATATTAGTGTCTACTCGATCTTCGTAATCACTGCCATCAAAGTCTGGCGTATTTGAGCCATACATTAACTTGTTTTTAGTAATATCTGTATTAAAAAGTTTGACCGATTTTCTTAATATGTCAGCCACATAATCTTGCCAACGCTCAAAACTAGACACTTCAATTTTCTCCAATATTTGAACCGTGTCCATATAATTCAAGAAACGCAATGCTAAGAAAATAGACTCTACATTTGGGAAAAAATGATACGCTGAAGCTCTGGGAATACCCGCCTCTTCACACACATCTGCTAGGCTAATATCTTCAATATTATGTTTTTCACTAAGTCTTCTAGCCGCCATTAGCAGTTTCTGACGACGTACTCTACCCTGCTTGCTGGTATGTTTAAACTTATTAGGCACAATGTTTTTTGCTAATTCAGAGTCAACTAAGACATCATTTATTAGGTGATTGCAACCTTCTATCATAAACAGCCTCTCGATTAGTAGTAGCTAGGAAGGCCTAAACTCTATTGTTCTATAGTTTATTCTAACACCATTTTCTATTTGTGGTTATTTAGTTGACGCTAAAAAGAGGCGCTTTAGTATAACTAGGTACCACAAAAAGAACTTTACATTTATTGATGTTGAGTTAAATCCTTGGCCTAACATTAAAGGAATATTTAACTTAACATAAAGAAACAAAATTAGATACTATTGTGTCTAGTAATATATAAACCTATATGAAATCTTTAACCCCTCTATTTTAAATAATGCAAATTAAATCCTATATAACGTTATTAGCAATAATTTCAAAGGAAGTTATTTTTTAGAGAATGGCTATATAAATTATTATTTTATAAAGAATTATTTTAATTTAATTTTAGCTCGCACAATACCATGATCCGAGTATCTATCTTCATAGTCATGCTTGAGATGGTCATTAAAATAATCGACGCGCTCAACCTCTCCCAGTGAAAATTTACCATCTACCAAAAACTCTTCTGATACAAACAATTGGTCGATTACCTCAGGCATGCCTTGATACAAATGCGTATAAGCGACATCCTTCATCCATCCATAACTGGTCTGCACTCGAGCCGCATCAAACAAGGCCACATCTCTCATGGCTTTGTCATAAATAACCTCACTGGTTTCAGCCAATAGTTGGGTAGTTACACTGTCAGTAACGTCATTCATATCGCCCAACAAAATTAATGGATGACGGGTATTATGCAGTATATCTATCATAAATAAACGCAATGCAGCCGCTTCTGCTGCCCGCATGCACAGACTTCTCAGCTTAGCACGTACCCTCAATAATGGATCATCGTAGTCCTCTAAGCGGTTGCCCTGCTCATCACGGAGATAGTGAGGGCGCTTACTTTTCAAATGTGCAGTAATAACGGTGATAGGCTGTCCGTATACTTCTATAGTGGCTACCAATGGCGGACGATTAAAGCGTTTGTAAAGGCCCACGTCTGGGACATCTATTACTGCCAAATCTGGAAAGTCAGTCAGTAGCTGCCACTCCAAAACTTTATGCTTTGAAATAATACCTAGCGCTGGCGTGTCTTGCGCTCCTCGACCTGCGGTTAAAGCACTAGATGGATCATTGCTGGCCACAGGTGCCAATACTTGTGAAGGCTCAAAGCCTAGTTTCACCGCTAAATCTTGCAATGCTTTTTCATCCCACACTTCCTGAAAAGCATAAATATCTGCTTTGGCATTTTTTAATAAATCATATAAGCCGGTCAGTTTTTTTTGATACTGATGGTCAGTATAAGGCTGCATATTTGCATAATAACTACGGTTAGGCAGGGCAAAATTTAGCAAATTACTGGTGGCTATATAAAAAATTTTATCCATCTTAGAAGCAGGATTACTTTGTTCCATGTCAACGGTCCTTTATTTTTTTAATTATCGATTTTTTAATTATCGGATTTATATGATAAATACCCAATCTGATCTTATTATTTTGGCATTATAAGGGCGAATTCACTATTAGCAGTTGATTACTAATTGTTGGTTATTGGTTTTTTTGCTTTATTTATCACATTAAAATCATAAGCTTACTGCTCTTACTGCAAGGTCTTACCAATGGCTTGATGCCATTTATGCAAATGCTGTTCACGTTCATCTGCGCTCATAGTAGGCTCAAAACACTTGTCTAAATCCCAACTGTCATCAATGGCAGATTCATCATACAAACCTGAGGTAATACCAGCCAATAGTGCAGCACCTTTAGCAGTAACTTCGGTATCTTTGGGTCTTAAAACAGGAACACCTAGCATATCGGCTTGAAACTGCATCAATAAATCATTGTTGGCAGCACCCCCATCCACTCTAAGTTCAGTCAAGGGACTTGGACTGTCCTTTTGCATGGCAGTGAGCACATCATAAGTTTGAAAGGCGATAGATTCTAAAGCAGCACGGGCAATATGGGCCTTAGTGCTGCCTCGAGTCATGCCTGAAAGACTGGCCGTAATGTCTGAACGCCAGTAAGGGGCACCTAATCCGGTAAAGGCGGGAACCAATACCACCTGCTCACTACTATCCACTTCTTTGGCGAGGTCTTCGATATCTTGTGACTTATTAAACAGCCCCATATTGTCACGTAACCATTGCACAATAGCGCCCGCCATAAACACACTACCTTCAAGTGCATAGGTTACTTCACGCTTAGCAGGCGTTAGCATGCGTTGACCTGACTTCACCAACTTTGATAATGAAGTGTGCTCACTTACTCCCGCAATTAACTGAGCATTGGGACTGCGGCGCTGCCAACCCACTGTGCTAAGTAATTGATGTTGGCTAAGTTGTACCTCACTACCGATATTCATTAGCATAAAGCAGCCTGTGCCATACGTATTCTTTGCCATACCGGTAGAGACACAGCCTTGACCAAATAATGCCGCTTGCTGATCCCCAAGTACAGCTTGTATGTGAATTTGTTTGGCAAACAGTCCTTTTTTGGTCTTCCCAAAATCCCCATCAGAGGGCAATACTTTAGGCAACATTTGCTTGCAGAGATCAAACTTATTTAAGAGATCATCTGACCACTCCAACTTATTAATGTCATACATCAAGGTACGTGATGCATTGGTGACATCTATTACATGCTCCCCGCCGGTTAACTTAAACATCAACCAACTGTCGACCGTGCCCACTGCCACTTCGCCACGCTGAGCTCTGTCTTTAAGGTTAGGATGATTTTCCATCAACCATACAATTTTGCTGGCACTAAAATAAGGATCTAGGCGCAGTCCAGTAATGGCCTGTACATGATGTTCCATGCTCATGTCTGACCCTTTTACTTTTTGCTGACGTAGCTTTTGGCACCAGTCATCAGAACGTCTGTCCTGCCAGATAATGGCAGGTGCTAATGGTCTTCCGGTTCGTTTGTCCCATACCACAATGGTTTCACGTTGATTGGTAATGGCTAGGCTAGTTATGTCCGTCGCTAACAAGCCTGCCTGGTTAATGGCATCATGAGCACAGCTAATTTGAGTATGCCAAATTTGCATGGCATCTTGCTCAACATAGCCGGCCTTCGGAGTCGATAAGGTCGTCGGCTTTTGAGATATCTGTATCGCCCGAGCTCTCTCATCATAAATGATGGCACGGCTTGAAGTGGTGCCTTGATCCAATGCTAAAATATAACCTGCCATGATAGGGTCTCTCCGATGATACAAATATGATAATTAGAAATAGAACATGAGTATAAAAATAAGATATGAAGATAAAAGCCAGTCAGCAAGATAAAAATATAGTGCTTATGCTTAAGGCCACGTTATTATAAAAAAGCTTGCACAACTTGGTTAAGATAACGCTGTCCCAATACGGTGGGCTGGATAAATTCTTCATTGTCTACCAATAGCCCCTGCTGTTGTAAACGTTTAATAATCGGCATAATCTGCTCAGTAGCCAATCCCGTCCTTACTGAATATAAAGACAAAGGTACCCCAGAGGATAAGCGTAACGCATTCATCATAAACTCGCCACTAAGGTCCTCAGTAGCAATCGCAGAAAAGCCTACCATCTTCGGAAAGCCTTGATAACTCATATAATCTTTAGGCAAACGGGTCTTACTAAAACGGTAAATACCGCTGTTAAATCCTGGGTAGCTGCTGTCATCGGCTAACGTTATTTTGCCATGCGCGCCAGCACCAATGGCTAAGTAGTCGCCAAACTGCCAATAGTTCACATTATGACGGCAGGGTATATCCTGGGCACCAACCCAAGCTGAGACTTCATAATTTTGATAGCCAAGCTGGGTTAATAACGCACTGCCTTGCTCTTCTATATCCGCTAAATCATTGTCATCAGGTAGCACTGGGGTATTTCTGTAAAACACAGTATTCGGCTCGATGGTCAGTTGATACCAAGAAATATGGGTCGCCCCAGCATGATGTGCTTGCTCAATATCAGTTAAAGCTTCGGCCAGGTTTTGATTTGGTAAGCCATGCATCAGATCAATATTGACCCGTTTAAATCCTGCTTTTTTGGCCGCTTGGGTTGCGAGCTGTGCTTGATTGGCGTTATGAATACGTCCTAATGCTTTAAGCTTGCTATCAGAGAAACTCTGAACACCCATCGATAATCGATTAATACCTACCTTTAAGTACTCTTCAAAAGGCGCATGCTCTAAAGTACCAGGATTGGCTTCCATGGTAACTTCTAAATCCTTAGCCAATGGCAATACCGACTTAAGGTGACTAAATAAACGCTGATACTGCTCAATCGGTAATAACGATGGGGTACCACCGCCGATAAATATTGACGTAATTTCGCGCCCTTGTATCAAGGACAACTGTGAGTCTATGTCTTTGATCAACGCATCAACATAAACGGTAAAGTGATCATCTGCTATTGTAGTACCGGTTTGAGTAAGGCTTTGACTGTCATTATTTGGTAGTGTGTGTGAGTTAAAGTCACAATAGGGGCATTTTTTAACACACCAAGGGATATGGATATAGAGTGCTAATGGGATTTGCGAAACATTTATTAATAATGACATAAAGATAAGGTCTTATACTCGTTGGCAGATAGTGTTATAGTCACGCTTTTATTTTAATTAAAGCACTTTGACTGTCATTTTGAAGGTATTAATATAAAATTGACCACATTGGTTTAAAAAACTGGCTCAAATAAGCTTTTAAGATAGAAGCAGTACAATTTATCAATCTGCTTATTATACGTGCTCAATAAAGAGATAGTAGAGCATTTGAATGGGTATATTGATAATAGTGCCTAGTCCTATTATTAAGATTCCATATAGCCCGGTATTTATAACAAAAACTCTATAACGTGTGAATAATGCACTGACAGCATGACACCGACCCTAACCTGCCCTCTGGCAGGTTATTTATTTATATTATGCGAAGAAATTTATACGACGCGAAGCGTAAATAATATGGAAACAAGTTTTTATGACGGGAAAAAACAGTACGTTAAAAATAGGACTGACAAAATAAAAAGCTTTTTAAGCTTTTTTAAGACAGACAGTAAGACAGCTCTTTAACCTTATTTTTTAAGACCGTTCTTTAATAACAGTTTTTAAAAGTCATATGGCTCTCATTTAAATCCTAATTTCAGAAGTTTGCTTATGTTGCCTAATTTATCCTTTTCTGAATTTAAACAGCACAGTTTGCGCTTGGGCACTCTAGTCCTACCTATCTTAATCACTCAGTTCTGCCAAGCAGCTTTAGGTGTGGTCGATGCTATTATGGCGGGTGGGGTCTCTGCACTAGACTTAGCGGCGGTGTCTATTGGCTCTGGGATTTGGCTACCACTATTTTTATTGGCAACCGGTACGCTGATTGCAACTACGCCATTAATTGGGGAACAAATAGGTCAAAAAACGCCCCATCATGTGCCTCATATTACCCAGCAATCTTTGTGGGCGGCTATACTGATTGGTATCATTGGCTTACTAGTGGTGTCTTTAACGCCCAACCTTTTAGGTGTTATGGGTGTACCTGCGGATATTCAGCCTAAAGCAGCGCAGTATCTAAGATTTGTCGCTTGGGGCTTCCCTGCCATTGCCTGTTATGCAGTATTGCGTAGTTATTGCGAGGCGCTTGGACGACCAGAGCCAGTAACCGTAATTAGCCTGATTGGTTTATTTGTGAATATCCCCATTAACTATATCTTTATTCATGGGTTATTTGGCTTACCGGAATTGGGCGGCGCAGGCTGCGGCTTGGCAACCGCTTGTGTGTTGTGGATAAACGTAATTTTATTGTCAATTTATCTGGTTAAATCTAAACACCAGAAGTTTGATGAAACCCGTTTCTTTTATAACTTTGCCAAACCAGACCGTAAGCAAATTGGCAAATTATTTCGCTTAGGCGTACCCATTGGCGTGTCGATTTTTTTTGAGGCCAGTTTATTTAGTTTGGCATCGATTGTTATTAGCCCCTTGGGTGCCATTGCCGTTGCTTCGCATCAGGTAGCCATGGCCGTCACCTCTCAGCTATTTATGATTCCTATGTCAGTCGCAATGGCACTGACTATTATGGTATCTAACCGCTACGGTGAAAAGAACTGGTTAGCATTACAACAGGTACAGCGTACAGGGCTTATTTGGACCGTCTGTATTGCTTTATGTAGTATGTTAGGTATCTGGATGTTTAGAGAAAACTTAGCAAATGCCTTTACTGACAACCCTGCAGTTAAAGCTCAAGCTATGTTTTTACTGTTGTTTGCAATTGCCTATCAACTGGTAGATGGCTGGCAGGTAAATATTGCTGGCATATTGAGAGGTATGCAGGACACGCAAGTACCCATGTGGATTACCTTATTCTGCTATTGGCTAGTTGCGCTACCTTTAGGCACTTATTTGGTCCGTTTTACCGATACCGGAGCAAAAGGCTTTTGGATTGCTTTGGTTACCGGATTAACGCTTTCTTCAGTATTATTGACCGTACGTCTCATACATCGCCAACGCCAAGTATTGGACATAAAGCCCAGATAATTAGACTGAACTGAACCGTGTTATACAAAATTTAGCATCTTGTTAAGATATATTAGTGCTAAATCCAATATAGAAACTTAAATACATCATTTGTGACTCATCAGACGCGACAAAATTTGTTACAATATACGCAATATTATAAGAACATCTGTAGGCAACCGTATGGACATTGAAAAAATTCGTACGCTCATTGAGCTAATGGAAGAAAAAGACCTGGTCAATTTAGAGGTCAAAACGGGGGAAGATAGTGTCAGTTTAACTCGACATTACCATACCCCTATGCCCTCTATGATGGCTGCTAGCCCTACTTATATTAACGAGCCAAGTTCTGAGGCCGTACATTTAGGTAGTTTGGAAACATCACCTATGGTGGGTGTTTTTTATGCGGCGCCTAGTCCAAATGATCCCCCATTTGTGACACCTGGTCAGAAAGTTCAGGCGGGCGATACGCTTGGTATTATCGAAGCCATGAAAATCATGAACCCACTTGAGGCAACTCAAAGTGGTATTATCGATGCTATTTTGGTAGAAAATGGCGATGTGATACAGTTTGGCCAACCCGTAATCCGTTATAGAAGCTAAGGCATAGGCACCTAGATGATTAAAAAACTGCTTATCGCCAACCGTGGCGAAATTGCTCTACGCATCGTGCGTGCCTGCAAGCAGCTGGGCATTAAGACGGTTGGTGTTTACTCTACTGCCGATGAAGACCTCATGCATCTTCGTTTTGTGGACGAGGCAATTTGTATTGGCAAACCCAATGCGAGCCAAAGCTACCTCAATACTGGCGCAATTATTACTGCCGCTGAGATTACTGGTAGCGATGCCATTCATCCAGGCTATGGCTTCTTAGCTGAAAATGCTGAGTTTGCCGAAAATATCGAAGAAGCAGGCATCACCTTTGTGGGTCCCCACCCCGACCATATTCGCTTAATGGGTAATAAAGTATCTGCCATCAATGCTATGAAGCAAGCAGGCGTGCCTACGGTACCAGGTTCAGTGGGTACGGTCACTTTACATAATGCCGAAGAGCAAGCTAAGAACATTGGTTTTCCTTTGTTAATTAAAGCCGCCGCCGGTGGTGGTGGCCGCGGTATGCGTATCGTTGAGCGCTTTGATCAGCTTAATGAGCAGGTACAAGCCGCCAAGCAAGAAGCAGAACTTTGGTTTGGTGATGATAGCGTCTATATGGAGCGTTACCTGCAAAATCCACGCCACATTGAAGTACAGATATTAGGCGATGGTAATGGCAATGCGATTCATTTATATGACCGCGACTGCTCTTTACAGCGCCGCCATCAAAAGGTTTTAGAAGAAGCCCCTGCCCCAGATATTCCTGATGACATTCGCGAACCTATACTACAAGCCTGTGTTAAAGCCTGTGAAGATATTGGCTATCGCGGAGCGGGTACGTTTGAATTCTTGTTTGAAGATGGTGAATTCTTCTTTATCGAAATGAACACCCGTGTTCAAGTTGAGCATCCTATTACTGAAATGGTAACAGGCATTGATGTGGTGGTAGAACAATTAAGAATCGCCGCAGGTTATGGTCTGTCTTATCGTCAAAACGAAATTCATGTACACGGTCATGCTATTGAATGTCGTATTAATGCTGAAGACCCTAAGACCTTTGCTCCGTCTCCTGGTAAGATTACACAGTACTTCAGCCCTAGTGGCTGTGGGGTTCGCTTCGACTCTCATCTCTATCCAGGCTATGAGATTCCTTCTTACTACGATTCATTGATTGGTAAATTGATTTGTCATGGTCAAACCCGTGAACAAGCTATTGCTAAGACTTTACAAGCATTAGATGAGCTCATTATAGAAGGGATTAAAACCAACATCCCTCTGCATCGTGATCTTATCTTAAAGGACCCAGCTTTTGCCTCACAGGCACAAAACATTCATTATCTTGAAAAATGCTTGCTTAACCCTGTTAAAGAGTAAATGCTAACAGAGCCAGACCTATTTTTATTATTACTCTCAATATTTGTACTTAATCAATCGTTAAAAATTAATGCATAAAAAAAGCAGAAGTGATTCACTTCTGCTTTTTTGTTTATAGCTTAGCTTTTATCAAATACTTATGATAAATCACGGCCTTTGCTGGCTTCGATTGATAAACGTAAGCCGTTTAGACGGATAAATCCTTCCGCATCTTTTTGATCGTAAGCACCCGCATCATCTTCAAAAGTTGCAATCTTCTGATCAAATAAAGAGTTAGGTGATTTACGGCCTACAACACTGACGTTACCTTTGTATAGTTTAACGCGTACCGTACCGCTAACGTATTCTTGAGATTTGTCGATTAATGCTTGTAGCATTTGACGCTCTGGGCTGAACCAGTAACCGTTATAGATGATTTTTGCGTAACGTGGCATTAATTCATCTTTCAAATGAGCCGCTTCACGGTCTAGAGTTAGTGATTCTATACCACGGTGCGCTTTTAACATAATCGTGCCTGCTGGTGTCTCGTAGCAGCCACGTGACTTCATACCAACATAACGGTTTTCAACGATGTCTAAACGACCAATACCATGCTTGCCACCTAGCTCATTTAGCTTAATCATGACTTGGTAAGGCTCTAGTTTCTCACCATTTACCGCAACGATGTCGCCCTTTTCATATTCTAATTCGATATATTCTGGAGTGTCTGGTGCCTCTTCTGGGCTAACAGACCAACGCCACATATCATCTTCAGCTTCAGCATAAGGGTCTTCTAAGATATCACCCTCATAAGAGATGTGAAGTAAGTTGGCATCCATAGAATAAGGTGATTTCTTTTTATTCGCTGAGAAGTCGATAGGAATATTATGCTCTTCGGCATATTTCATTAGACTTTCGCGGCTTGATAAATCCCATTCACGCCAAGGTGCAATAGTTTTGACATCAGGAGCCAGTGCGGTAGCGCCTAATTCAAATCTAACCTGATCGTTACCTTTACCAGTAGCGCCATGGCTAATCGCATCTGCATTGTGTTCTTTGGCAATTTCTACCAAACGCTTGGCAATTAAAGGACGAGCGATAGAAGTACCTAGTAGATACTCACCTTCATAAATAGCATTGGCACGGAACATTGGGAAAACATAATCACGAGCAAATTCTGCACGTAAGTCTTCGATATGGATGTGTTTGATACCCATTGCTTCTGCTTTAGCACGGGCAGGCTCAACCTCTTCACCCTGACCAATATCTGCTGTGAAAGTAATTACTTCAGCGTCATAAGTATCTTGTAACCATTTGGCAATAATTGAGGTATCAAGACCGCCTGAGTATGCCAAAACGATTTTATTGATTTTATCTTTTTCTATCGACATAGTGCATCCTTTATCGAGTGAATGTGAACTAAGAGAAATTATACTGTTACGCGTGGGCATTAAATAATTTGAGTATTGGGTAAAATTAGTTGAGTTTTCTGCCAAGGCATTTCACTATATTCTTACTTAAAGAATTATCTAAAAAATTACCTAAAAATGAGTGCTCACCCGTTATTTATATGTCTATAAATAAATGCACTCATTCAATTTCAGTTTACACTATTTAGAGGCGCAACTAAAGCTAAGCAAAGGCTTATTCCTGCTTTTAATATGTCTCTATCTATCGAACAGTGCCAGTTTTTGATTATAAATATGTTGCGCTAAAGTAGGCTGATAGCCGAATTTATTAGCAAAACCTGTTATCATTAGAGTCCTATTTACTCATTCATTTTTTAACTAACATCGCTTTTATATCGTTTTATAAGGTTATCTTCATTACCGATTTAATCGCGTTAAGATTTAAACTAGTATCTTTAAAACCTATTTAGAACTTACTTAAAGTTTAGATGAATAGCGTTAACACCCAGACTCGACTAATATCAATATATTAATAACAATGGCTTCTAGTTATGACTTCTACACCTTCTTTAACTTCAGAAACTAATGACAACCAGGCTGCGCCAAGACAAATTATCTTACCGCGCCCAGACGACTGGCACATCCACTTGCGTGATGGCGATTCTCTAAAAACCACTGTGGCTCATGCCGCACAAAGTTTTAATCGTGCCATCTGCATGCCAAACTTAGTCCCCCCTGTCAAAACCGCTAAAGAGGCTCAGGCTTACCTTGAGCGTATTCTTGACGCCTTACAACAGGCGGATATTGAAGATAAATATAAACAGTCTTTTGATCCTCGAATGACGTTATATTTAACCGATACCACCACAGTAGCGGATATTCAGCAAGCAGCGGAATCGGGTGTGGTTCAAGCGGTTAAACTATACCCGGCAGGCGCCACGACCAATTCAGCAGATGGCGTTACCAATCTAAGTGGTCGTAACGATGTATTTGAGGCGATGCAAAAATACGGTATCCCCCTATTGATTCATGGTGAAGCTACCGATTCACACGTTGATATCTTCGACCGAGAAAAGCAGTTTATTGACACCACTCTAAATAGCCTTGTTATTCAATTTCCTGAGCTAAAAATTGTGGTGGAGCATATTACGACAGGTGATGCTGCAGACTTCGTTTTATCACAGAATGAGCACGTAGCAGCCACTATTACCCCGCAACATCTTTTGTTTAACCGTAATCATTTGCTTGTGGGCGGGGTCAAACCTCATTTTTACTGCTTACCTATTTTGAAACGTCAGCAGCATCAGCAGGTACTGCTTGATGTGGCTACCAGTGGCAACCCTAAATTCTTCTTGGGAACAGATTCTGCCCCTCATGCGACCCAAGCTAAAGAAAATGCTTGTGGCTGCGCGGGGTGCTATTCAGCGTCTATTGCACTACCTTTATACGCCACTGCATTTGACAGCGTTGGCAAGATAGATCGCTTAGAAGGCTTTGCTAGCCGCTTTGGGGCTCAGTTTTATGGTTTACCAGTTAACGAAAGTAGTATTACTTTAGTAAATGAACCAATGCAAGTGCCTTCAAGCTATCCATATATGAACGATCAAAGCTTAACCCCATTAATGGCGGGTGAAACCTTGCCTTGGTCTATTAAATCCAATTAATGGACGCTAACGCTTAAATTGACTGATTTAGCAGTTTAATAATTAATTGGCTTATTGGCCTAGTAATTTAATGTCGTTTTACTGACCTTAAGACTAGGCCCACTTCTTATTTTATATCTATAATGCGATTTTGATTTATGACTCAATCTAATATAACTGACGACGAATACCAAAACGGCAACAGTAGCGAGCCTCGAGTGTGTACTAACACCTCGTCTAATGAAAGTAGCTCTGATGTCACCGCTGTTGATCAAAACACGAATGGTAATGGCTTTGCCCAACAACCTGTATTGAAAATGGTGGATCGTTTTCGTAAGTTTCTACCGGTGGTAGTCGATGTGGAAACTGCAGGCTTTGATGCGAAGACCGATGCTTTATTGGAGCTTGCTTGTATCCCCATCATTATGGACGAGCAAGGTAAATTTATTCCAGGTGAGGCTTTGAATGCGCATCTCAATCCATTTGAAGGTGCAAACCTTGAGCAGCGAGCATTGGACTTTACCGGTATTGATCCTAATAATCCAATGCGAAAAGCAATTGCAGAAGAAGAGCAGCCTGCGTTACGTCGTATTTTCAAAGAGCTAAAAGCAGTACGCAAAGAAAACGACTGCCTAAAATGCATATTAGTGGGTCATAATGCCCATTTTGATTTGTCCTTTCTGAATGCGGCGATTGAACGCACCAATAGCAAAAATCACAACCCGTTTCATCAGTTTTCAGTATTAGACACCGTTACCCTCTCTGCCCTTGCTTTTGGTCAAACTGTCTTGGCAAGAGCGTGTAAAGCCGCAGGTATCGAGTTTAGTGGGACAGAAGCACATTCTGCACTTTACGATACCCAAAAGACTGCGGAACTGTTTTGTCATATCTTAAACAGTTACCCGATGCTTACCAATGCCCTACTTGAAGATAACACAGCTAATGAGAAATCTGGAGTAGAGTGAAAGAGGTAAAGCACTTAGGTGGTGGTTCAAAAAGTAGGCTGAAAAAAAACAGGCTGAGAAATTGATAAAATAGTGAAATGCAAATCACACTATACATCAAATGCCCAGCCTGTCTAAGTGACAGTATAAAGAAAAATGGCTTCAAAAGCTATGGTAAACAAAACTATAAATGCAAAGACTGCAAACGGCAGTTTATTGGCGACCATGCCTTAACGTACCAAGGCTGTCACTCCCAAAAAGATAGCAAAATACGCCATCTTATGGTTCGAGGCAGTGGCATAAAAGACATCGCTTGCGTTGAGAGAATCAGCAAAGGCAAAGTACTGGCCACCCTAAAAAAGTGTCACTACCAAATAACCCCCAAGCAAAGGCAATACGACTGTCTTGAAGTCGATGAGCTTTGGACATTCGTAGGCAAGAAGACCAACAAACAATGGCTAATTTATGCCTATCACCGTGACACAGGTGAAATTGTTGCCTATGTGTGGGGAAAACGAGACCTTAACACTGTCAAAAAGCTTAAAGCTAAACTGCAAGCCTTAGGCGTAAGTTGTGCTAGAATCGCTAGTGATACCTGGGATAGCTTTGTTACCGGTTTTAAGGGCTTTACCCAAGTCATTGGCAAGTTTTTCACGGTCGGTATTGAAGGTAATAATTGCACTATCAGACATCGAGTAAGGCGAGCATTTAGGCGAAGTTGTAACTTTTCTAAAAAGCTGGAAAATCACTTTAAAGCCTTTGATTTAGCTTTCTTTTACATCAATCATGGATATGTCTAATGTCAGCCTACTTTTTGAACCACCACCAAGCACTTATAGTCAATAAAGATAGTCAATAAAGAAAACTCTACATAGCCATATTACAACTTAATCCACTACCTAAAGTTAGGTTATAACTATATAAACGTATAGTAGTGATAGATATATAGAAGTATCTCATATCGATTAGTAGCTTTTATTTTAATGGACTATATTTTTGATTAACTGTTTTTTATGACAGTTAAAATATTAATAGCCTTGGAAATCACATAGGCTTGTTCTCTAAGGAGAAACTCATGGAATCTACTAATATGATTTGGGGAGTTATAGTTGGCTATATACTTTTTGCCTGTGCGATTAGCATGATAACTAGTCTATGGATTAGGTATCATTTAAAACGAGCAGTTATGTATCCCCACTGTTTACTGAGTGTTGACCTCCTCCCCTCGCTAAACCGAGGGGATTCCTACAGCTAGACGGTCAAGCCCGACCGCGAGGATGTTCTTAGCAGCATTGATATCTCTATCATGCCATGTGCCACACTCAGCACAAGTCCATCCTCTTATTCGCAAGCCTGCTCTACCTTTCGGACTACTGTCACTTATTTTATGGCAGCACGAACAGGTCTGGGTAGTGTAACTCTCATTTACCATCTCAAGCTGACAACCTGCATGCTTGCATTTGTATTCCAGTTGTCGTTTAAGTTCAAACCATCCTGCATCATATGTCGATTTAGCTAGCTTGTTTTTTTTATTGGTAAATGAACGTGATTTAACATCACCAACCACAATTAAGACATTATCCTTAACTAATTGGGTGGTGAATTTATGAATTAAGTCTAATCTTGTGTTTTTGATTTTGGAATGGATTGCTTTAACACGTTTTTTATTGTTAGCACGCTGAGCGACAGCAAGCTTTTTAGCCCATTTTTGGGTCTGCTTAATAGTAAGTTTATCACCCATTGAGGTAGTAGCAGACTCTTTTAAGCCCAAATCAATACCAACGCTGCCCTTACCACTTACCTGCTTAGGAAAGTCTTTAACGGTAATACACGCATACCAACGATTACGACTATCTTGTACTATCTCTAAGGTCTTAATTTGATATAGGCTTAGGTTGTAGCTATCGAATACATCGATGATGAGCTTTTGACCTTTAGATAAGGATAGCTGTATGGTTGATTTAAGTGCCTTCTTACCTGTCTGCCTTGTTTGCAAATACTTGATAGCAGATTTCTTAAAGGGGATCCATCCCAATGATTTACGCTTGGCATCAGGTCTATTAGTACGCCAGTTAAGTTTCGCTTTTTTAAACTGCTTGCGTGATTTAGCATGAGTCTCGTTAATGGCCTGTAAGGTCTGACTGTGTAATCCTAAATACTCACCGCTACCTTTGGTGTATTGGCTTAAATCATACGCTGAAAAGTACTTACCTGTGCGTCTTAAATGCTCAAAGCTTAACGCATTAACATAGTTCCACGCATAGTTAACACTCCCAGCTAGTTTGTTTAGCTGGTTTGCATGTTTGTCTTTGATGCGTAGTTTGAGTGTTTTCATATATTCAGTATGGCCAAGTTAATTTTAACTTACAACCCTTCAACTGCTTCTTACGACAGTGTATGTCGCCTTATATCCACACCCTGAAGTGGGTGGTTTTACGGCGACTGGTGATAAACCAATTATTTACCCGCATTGTCTACTAAAAGACAGGCCAAATAAAAAGTTTTAAAAAATTTAGTAAAAATGCTTGACACCTTAAGCGAACCCCATTAGAATATGCACCACTTCGACATTAACGGTGAAAGCGGTCGAAGTGGTCTGTGTCCCGTTCGTCTAGAGGCCTAGGACCCCGCCCTTTCACGGCGGTAACAGGGGTTCGAATCCCCTACGGGATACCACTATTTTGTGTTATCTAAGTAAGCATTATCCAGTTGATAATTGCTTGCGAAAAAAGCCAAACTCTTTGAGTTTGGCTTTTTTTATGTCTAAATTTTGATGGCTTTATTGACTGAGTTGCTGTTAGCTTTCTGGCATCTATTTATTAACTATTGGCTATCTGACAATTAGTCATCTGATACCGATTATTGTATTCACTTAATAGTTTCATCTGTCACGATACACCATTACCAGCCATTAACGGCTACTAAGAATGCTCTCAATTAAAGTTAGATCTTCGGCATAGGTTAGCTTTATATTCTGATTGTTGCCAGGCACTATTTTTATAGTATAACCCATCGCTTCAAAAGCACTGGCTTCATCAGTAATCATCAATCCTTGCTGTGCCACATAATCCAAAACCTGACGCAATTTAGCCGCTCTGAACACTTGTGGGGTTTGAGCCTGCCATAGGCTACTTCGATCCACTGTGGCCTCAATATTGCCTTCTACACCTACTCTCTTTAGGGTGTCTGCTACAGGTACGCCTAAAATGGCGCCATAGGGCTCCTGCATTGCCGTTTCAATCACCAAATCAATATGCTTGGCCAATACGCAAGGTCTGGCTGCATCATGAATAAGGATTAAATCCTCATCTTTAGCCCCTGCCGCAAAAATAGCTTCTACCCCTGACTTTACCGACTGCCAACGTTCGGCACCTCCTTCTACAAAGGTGACCGACACCATAAAATCTAGATCTTGAGCAATCTCGTCATCCTTAGCAATAACCAACAATACTTGGTTAATATAATCACTAGCTGCTAACGCACTGACACTTTGCTCAACAATGGTTTTACCGAGTACGGGCGTGTATTGCTTAGGTATATCGGCACCAAAGCGGCTGCCTTTTCCGGCAGCAACGATTAAGCTGAATACTTGGGGGAAGACAGAATCAACCGTTATGGAGTCAAGTGGGTTTGCGGTCATAATAAATCACTTTTGATTTTTATGAAGAAGGAAAAGAATGAAATAAAACTTAATTTCAAGCTCATAATTGACTGTACAATAGCCAATTGATAAGAAACAAAGACTAAGGAATACTTTCTATCGCATCCTGAGGATTAACTGGAGGCGTCGGCTGATTGGTATGAGTCACCGGTGCAGTGGATAGCTGTACAAAGGTTTCACCTGGTTTAATTAGGCCTAAATCTAAGCGAGCGTGTTCTTCTACTGCTTCTAATCCCGTTTTTAAGTCATTAACATCAGCACGCAGTACTTTATTTTCATCAATTTTTTGATCATTTAGTTGCTGCTGTATCTCAGTTTCAGTATGCAGCTGTTCTAAGCCTGCTCGTCCACTTTTTCCCAGCCAATATTGATACTGCAAACCTAGCAATACCGCAAGAGCAATCAAAAACAATATGAATTGGCTAAAATATTTCATAAGACGACTTAGAATAAATTAAAAAGTAAGCATTAAAATAGCAAGGTATAACAAACAGATACGACCATTCCGACTAGCTACAAATCATTGTTGACCTCCTCCCCTCGCTAAACCGAGGGGATTCCTACAGCTAGACGGTCAAGCCCGACCGCGAGGATGTTCTTAGCAGCATTGATATCTCTATCATGCCATGTGCCACACTCAGCACAAGTCCATCCTCTTATTCGCAAGCCTGCTCTACCTTTCGGACTACTGTCACTTATTTTATGGCAGCACGAACAGGTCTGGGTAGTGTAACTCTCATTTACCATCTCAAGCTGACAACCTGCATGCTTGCATTTGTATTCCAGTTGTCGTTTAAGTTCAAACCATCCTGCATCATATGTCGATTTAGCTAGCTTGTTTTTTTTATTGGTAAATGAACGTGATTTAACATCACCAACCACAATTAAGACACTATCCTTAACTAATTGGTTGGTGAATTTATGAATTAAGTCTAATCTTGTGTTTTTGATTTTGGAATGGATTGCTTTAACACGTTTTTTATTGTTAGCACGCTGAGCGATAGCAAGCTTTTTAGACCATTTTTGGGTCTGCTTAATAGTAAGTTTATCACCCATTGAGGTAGTAGCAGACTCTTTTAAGCCCAAATCAATACCAACGCTGCCCTTACCACTTACCTGCTTAGGAAAGTCTTTAACGGTAATACACGCATACCAACGATTACGACTATCTTGTACTATCTCTAAGGTCTTAATTTGATATAGGCTTAGGTTGTAGCTATCGAATACATCGATGATGAGCTTTTGACCTTTAGATAAGGATAGCTGTATGGTTGATTTAAGTGCCTTCTTACCTGTCTGCCTTGTTTGCAAATACTTGATAGCAGATTTCTTAAAGGGGATCCATCCCAATGATTTACGCTTGGCATCAGGTCTATTAGTACGCCAGTTAAGTTTCGCTTTTTTAAACTGCTTGCGTGATTTAGCATGAGTCTCGTTAATGGCCTGTAAGGTCTGACTGTGTAATCCTAAATACTCACCGCTACCTTTGGTGTATTGGCTTAAATCATACGCTGAAAAGTACTTACCTGTGCGTCTTAAATGCTCAAAGCTTAACGCATTAACATAGTTCCACGCATAGTTAACACTCCCAGCTAGTTTGTTTAGCTGGTTTGCATGTTTGTCTTTGATGCGTAGTTTGAGTGTTTTCATATATTCAGTATGGCCAAGTTAATTTTAACTTACAACCCTTCAACTGCTTCTTACGACAGTGTATGTCGCCTTATATCCACACCCTGAAGTGGGTGGTTTTACGGCGACTGGTGATAAAAGTATAACAGCAAATAAGATATTACACTCAAAATCTAGTGTATTTCACTTTATAACATTACGTTTCATATCATCGTGTTCTATATCATGGTAGCGTAATCAGTTACACAGCTTTAATAGCAAGATTGAGTGGTATCCTTAGGACAGCCACTCAATCTTATAACCAACTAAAGACCACTAATTCAACTAAAATTAGCGAACTTATTAGCCACGTAAACCGATGAACTCTTCGCCACCACGGTAGCTGGCACGTACTTGCTGCTCGATACGCAATAGCTGGTTGTACTTGGCCACACGGTCAGAACGGCATAAAGAACCAGTCTTAATTTGACCTGCTGCTGTACCTACTGCTAAGTCAGCAATGGTGCTGTCTTCTGTCTCGCCTGAACGGTGTGAGATAACCGTGGCATAACCATTTTTCTTAGCTAAATAAATGGCATCCAAGGTTTCAGATAACGTACCGATTTGGTTGAACTTGATCAAGATAGCGTTGGCAATATTTTTATCGATACCTTCTTGTAGGATTTTTGGATTGGTAACAAATAAGTCATCACCTACCAACTGTACTTTCTTGCCCAGTTTACTGGTTAAGTACGCCCATCCATCCCAATCTGATTCATCTAGACCATCTTCAATTGAAATGATTGGATACTGTTCCGTTAATCTGACTAGATAATCTGAGAAGCTTTGGCTGTCGAAGGTCTTGTTGCCTTCACCGGCTAACACATATTCACCATTTTTGTAGAATTCACTGGCCGCACAGTCTAGCGCTAAATGAATATCTTTACCTGCTTTATAGCCGGTTTTTTCAATGGCTTCTAGGATAACGGTAATGGCTTCTTCGTTACTGCGTAAGTTTGGGGCAAAACCACCTTCATCACCTACTGCTGTGTTTAAGCCTTGTGCTTTAAGTACTGATTTTAGGCTATGGAATACTTCCACACCGGCACGAAGGGCTTCTGAGAAGCTGCTGAAGCCAGTTGGCTCAATCATAAACTCTTGAATATCAACGGTGTTATCTGCATGTTCACCACCATTTAAGATATTCATCATCGGTACTGGCATGGTTAAAGAAGTCTGACCACGTAAGTTAGCAATGTACTGATGCAAAGGGATGGTTTGTGAAATAGCAGCTGCTTTAGCAGTTGCTAATGACACAGCTAACATAGCGTTAGCCCCTAGATTGTCTTTGTTTTCAGTCGCATCAAGCTCAATTAATCGGTCATCAATCGCTTGTTGATCAGTGGCATCATTTTCTAGTAAAGCACTTCTGATCTGACTATTAACATTAGAAACGGCTTTAATAACCCCTTTACCTAAGTAACGAGACTTATCGCCATCACGTAACTCTAATGCTTCACGAGAGCCTGTAGAGGCGCCACTTGGAGCAGCAGCACGGCCCATAGAACCATCTGCTAAAATAACGTCCGCTTCAATAGTTGGGTTACCACGTGAGTCTAAGATTTCACGAGCACGAATATCTTGAATTTCAGTTGCGTTAGTAATACTTTCTGCGTACATAGAGCGACAAGCCTCTTTAATTAAGTGATAAAGAATAAGTTTTGAGCAGATTACCCAACATTAGTTGCTAACTTTAACAGCAGGCTAACAAACACTCTGAGTAATTAAAATCGAAACCTAATTTTACGACTGCCAAAACTTTCTAAACCGCTAAAGGTTTAAGGGATTTTAAAGCAAATCTTTGATATTAAATAAGGTGTTAAATAATTTGGCTAATGATAGCACAAATTACTAAAATCTTGGATGTATCACGCACTCTGTCATTGATTTATTCTATATTATGGGACTTGTTTTGGCATAATTAACCAAAAACATAAGTCCCTGCAATTTTTGGTAAAGGTTAAACCTTATAACGGGTCAAGCGCAAAGCATTCATAAGCACTGAAATTGAGCTTAATGCCATAGCGGCGGCAGCAATCATAGGGTTTAACAGACCGAAAGCAGCCAGTGGAATACCCAAGCAATTATAAACAAACGCAAAGAATAGATTTTGCTTAATATTTCTTACCGTGGCTTTGGCAATATCTACTCCTGAATGTACCTGCATAATCGAGTCGCCCATTAATCTGGCTGAAGCACTGTGCTTAGCAATTTCTGTCCCCTCTAGCATTGCAAAGCTAGCGACGGCCGTGGCCATTGCAGGGGCATCATTCACCCCATCTCCTACCATTGCCACTTTATGACCCACGGCTTGATGCGCTTCTATCCACTGTGCTTTATCACGAGGTTTTAAATAACCTTGCGCCGTCTCTATGCCCAAATCCTGAGCCACATGCTCGACTACAGAGGGCTTATCACCGCTGAGCAACACCACCTCTAATCCATCATTTTTAAGCGTCTGAACCGCTTGAGTACTTTCTTCTTTTAATTCATCTGCTAAGGCAAACATACCCAGTGGCATACCTTCAATACTAACCGCAATGTTACTGGCTATTTGCCAAACTTTAGGCAATCTTTTGGGTAAATTTAAGCCCACAAATTCTGGAGTGCCCACTCTAACTTCGCCAAAGCCTTCGACATCTGCTTTAATCCCCATGCCAGCAACAACATCTACCTTACTGACCGGCAGTAGAGGTAAGTTTTTGGCTTGAGCCGCTGTGACCACAGCAGTTGCCAACGGGTGGCTAGCATGTACTTCAACACTAGCCGCTAACTGCAGCACGTCATCGGCTTTAATCTCTTTATTGACCATCATTGAGTCAACAATATTAGGTTTGCCCTTGGTCAGCGTCCCCGTCTTATCAAACACAACCGTATCGACGCTGCCTGCCATCTCTAAACTTTGAGCATCTTTAAACCATACGCCATGTCGCGCAGCAACCCCCATACCGGCCATGATTGCCGCTGGTGTTGCCAAACCTAACGCACAAGGACAAGCAATGACCAATACTGAAACGGCGTGCAAAATGGCTTTATCCATCGCACCGGTTAACCAAAAGGTCAGACCAAAAGTAACGAGTGCAATCAGCACCACTACCGGCACAAATACCGCAGCCACTTTGTCTGCCAAACGGGCTAAATCGGCTTTACTGCCTTGAGCCTCACTCAAGGCTTTTACCATGTCACTAAGCTGAGTCTCTCGGCCCTTGGCAGTAACCTGATAATTAAGACTGCCATTTTCTACCATTGCGCCTGCCAGCACTCTATCACCCTTATTTTTGGTAACGGGAACTGACTCTCCGGTTAGGTGGCTTTCATCACACCATCCTTCTCCTGAGACCACAATACCATCGGTGGCCACTCGTGACCCTTGTTTGGCGCGTAAGATATCGCCCTTTTGCACGTCATTTAGCTCAATACGCTCAACGCTTGCCTCAGTAGTATTATTTTCTACAGCTATATTTTGTCCTTTACCATCTTTTACCAGTCTTTCGACCGTCGTTGGTGTGAGCTCAAGCAGCATATTGATACTATTAAGACTGTGCTTTTTAGTACGTTGTTCTAAGTATTTACCAAGCTTAACAAAGGCGATAATCATCACCCCCGCCTCAAAATATACAGGCACATGTGCGGCACTATGACTGGTAATCTCTGACCAGCTCAAAGCGAAGCTACTGCTATCGAGCAGATTAATGCCTAAGCTTTGTAGCCAGATATAGGTAGAATAGGCCCAGATGGTCACGGTACCTATCACCACCAACACATCCATATTGGCTAGGCCACCCTTGATAGATGCCCAGGCACTGCGATAAAAAGGACCCGCCAATCCAAACTGAACAAAAGTAGCCAATAAGAACTGAATCCATAACGCAGGCATCCAATGCATGCCTTGACCGAATAGCATACCGGCCATACCGATCAAAAATGGAATCATACAGATCCAAATCAGTACCAGTCGCCAATCCATAGACGTGTCAACGGACTGTGGAATTTGATTGTCTACCATAGGCACCGCAGTAAACCCAGTCTTGCTCACCCACTCGCTAATCTGATCCACGGTCGCTTGACTGGCATCATAACTGACATTTAAGGTCTCACCTGCAAAGCTAACACTTGCTGAATCGATAGCTGGCTTTTTATTTAATACCTTCTCGATACGAGTGGCACACGCTTGACAGGACATACCTTCAACTTGAAACTGAGTCTTAGCTAAATGAGTCGCAGGAGTTTTCGATGTATTGTTCGAATCGTGCTGTGGATCATTTTGAGAAGTGTTTTGAGGATTATTTTCAGAGTTATTTTTATTAAGATTATCGTTATTTGTAGCTTGCGAAGTGGACATAACAACACCAAGGTTAACGGAACAAAAAAGAGTAATTTAAAGACTAACGACAGTCGGTAGGACAATCAAGGTGGATTCTAGACAGGAAAGCATAGATAAGCAATGTATGCCTCTGACTAGACAAAGTAAAGTAAATAGTGAACACAGCATGAATTGGCGATAATTCGAGCCTATACTGCGCCTAATTACTGCCTCTTAACATAATGGGCTAATGTAATTTGATTTGCCTTAGATATAAAAAAACTATTCAATGAAAAAAGCCAGCAAATAGCTGGCTTTTGACGGATTAAGCAAATATCGGATGAGAAATCATTTTTTAAACTATTGTTTAAACCATTTATTAAAAAGCGCTTAGTGATTATTGAGCAGCCACTGAGGCATCGAATCCTGCGTCTTCAATAGCTTCTACTATGGCTTCAACAGCAACAGTTGACGCATCATAAGTCACAGAAGCTTTATTCCCTTCAAGATCCACATCTACTGATTGCACACCTTGAAGTTGACTCACAGCACTGTCTACGCTTTTGACACAGCCACCACAAGTCATCCCTTCAACATTAATAACACGAGTTTCAGTCGCCATTATGTGCTCCTTATTCATCGATTTATTGGAAATTTAATTTTTACCGGCTTACTTAACCTTTAATCCTTAGATTAATTCTTTGGGTTTTGTGGGGCATCTACTGGAAAGGGCTGAGTCACATAATCAACCATGCTAACTGCAGCAGTAATAGCATGGATAGAGGTTTGCGTATCTTCAAAGCGAACCGTACCCACATCATTCTCAGGAGATAATTCAGCAGCTTGCACCCCATCAATATTCTTTAGAGCAGTAATGACACTTTCAAGTCCTTCCGCATCATCGATATTTTTAATACTAAATTGTACCTGTTGAATCGCCATAACTGCCCTCCTTTTAGCTATCAATTACATTAAATTGAGCTATTTAAATTAAGTTATTTATTTTAATTGGTCTATATTTACCGGCTTACATCGACTCAGCTTAATGCGTATCTAGTACGCTAAAGCCTTTAACTAAGTCATCAATTTGCTTTAACTGAGACAAAAATGGCTCTAATTGACTCATTCTTAAAGCACAAGGGCCATCACATTTTGCCACTTCAGGCTCAGGATGTGCTTCTAAGAATAATCCTGCTAGACCGGTTGCCATACCAGCTCGTGCCAAAGTAGTAATCTGCTCACGACGACCACCTGCACTATCGCTACGGGCGCCTGGCTGTTGCAGACTGTGAGTGACATCGAAGAATACTGGCACGTCCATCTGTTTCATAGTATCAAAGCCAAGCATATCTACTACTAGGTTATTGTAACCAAATGAGGTACCACGTTCGCACAAAATAATCTTATCATTACCCGCCTCCAAGCACTTGTTAATGATGTGACGCATCTCGTGTGGAGCAAGAAACTGTGCTTTTTTAATATTAATAATGGCACCTGTCTTAGCCATGGCTTGTACTAAGTCTGTTTGGCGGCTTAAGAAAGCAGGTAACTGAATAATATCGGCCACTTCTGCCACAGGCTGGGCTTGATAAGGTTCGTGCACGTCAGTGATGATGGGCACATTATATTTTTCTTTGATTTGACCCAACCAATCCACCCCTTTTTCTAGGCCTGGACCACGGTATGAGTTTAAGCTTGATCGGTTGGCTTTATCAAAGCTGGCTTTGAATACATACCCAATACCTAAGCGGTTACAGATATCGATATAGCCTTCTGCAATTTCGAATGCCAGCTCTTTAGATTCTAAAACGTTCATGCCACCAAATAAGACAAATGGCTTATCATTGGCAATCGTCATGTCATTCAGCTGAATTTGTGATTGGGCTTGAGTTAACGCAGTCATAGTTTTCTCTGTTTTATTGAGTCAATTATAATAAGTAATAAAATCGATATTTTAGTCTATTTATTGGTCAAAGTAGCGCATCGTTATCGCTAATCTAGTTATTAATCTATCCAGATGAACGGGCTGAAACACGACAATTATTAGGTCTGGAAAGTTTGATACAGATAGACTAATTTAGAAGATGGCCTATTTTATATAAAAAGTTTGATAGACAAGACATCCAATATTGTCACTGTAAATGATTGTAGTACATGCCGAGACAAATACAAACCTTGTATACAAAACACTAAAACTCGCTTAAAAATTAAAAAAGAGGTTAGGACATCCCAACCTCTTTTTTATTAACACATTATTTTTTAGTTAAATACTAATAACCAGTGAACCAAACAGTTAATTGCTCAGTCTATGGTTAATAACATTATCTATAATAAACCACTATTTTATTTTTGGTTTTTAATTGCCGCTTCAATAAAGCTAGCAAATAAAGGATGCCCACCACGAGGCGAGCTGGTGAATTCAGGGTGAAATTGAACCCCGATAAACCAAGGATGATCGGCAATCTCTACTGACTCAACCAAATGCTGCTTGGCTGAATAACCAGAGATGGTCATACCCGCTGCTTCTAAAGGCTCAATATAGCGGTTGTTCATCTCATAACGGTGACGATGACGCTCAGTAATAACCTTAGAGCCATAAATTTGATGCAACTTAGAGCCTTCAATCAATTCAGCTTTTTGGCTGCCCAAACGCATGGTACCGCCTAAGTCAGAATCATCATTGCGAACTTGAAGCTCACCTTTTTCATCCAACCATTCAGTGATAAGACCAATGATAGGCTCTTCAGCTTGACGGTTAAACTCAGTTGAGTCTGCTTTCAGGCCTAACTCATTGGTGGCAAATTCAATCACTGCCAACTGCATACCTAAACAGATACCTAAGTAAGGTACTTTATTTTCACGGGCGTAGGTAATGGCACGCATTTTACCTAATTTGCCACGCTCACCAAATCCACCTGGTACTAAAATAGCATCGGCTTGCTCTAGACGTTGTAATAAGCTGTCATCTGTCTCAAGTACTTCAGCATCGACATAATCAATTTCTACTTTGGTTTTGTGAGTGATACCAGCATGTAACAGTGCTTCGTTAATTGATTTATAAGCATCAGGCAGCTCAACGTATTTACCAACGACAGCTACCGTCACTTTGCCTTCAGCATTTAACAGACGTTCAACCACTTTATCCCAGTCTGAAAGATCTGCTTCTGGTGCTTCGATACCAAAACGCTCCAAGATAATATCGTCTAAATCTTGCTCGTATAAGGTACGTGGAATTTGATAAATGGTGTCCGCATCTTCACAGGTAATTACTGCACGCTCTTCTACGTTAGTGAAAAGCGCAATTTTACGACGGTTGTCTTCACCAATAGCATGTTCTGAACGGCAAATTAATACGTCCGGCTGTAAACCAATAGAACGTAGCTCTTTCACAGAATGCTGAGTAGGTTTGGTTTTGGTTTCACCCGCACTGCTGATATAAGGAACTAATGTTAAATGCATTAACATGGCGCGATTACGGCCTAGCTCAACTTGTAGCTGACGTACCGCTTCCATAAAGGGTAGAGACTCGATATCGCCTACCGTACCACCAATCTCGATAATGGCAATATCGTAGCCTTCGCCACTCGCATGGATACGATGTTTGATTTCATCAGTGATGTGCGGGATAACCTGTACTGTACCGCCTAAGTAGTCACCACGGCGTTCTTTATTCAATACAGTTTGGTAGATACGGCCACTGGTAAAGTTATTGGTTTTACTCATTTTTGAGTGGCGTAAAAAGCGCTCGTAATACCCTAGGTCTAAATCGGTTTCGGCACCATCTTCAGTAACGAAAACCTCACCATGCTGGAACGGGCTCATAGTACCTGGATCGACGTTAATGTAAGGATCCATTTTAGTCATGGTTACTTTTAAGCCACGTGCTTCCAATACGGCCGCTAAAGAGGCTGCGGTAATACCTTTACCAAGTGAGGATACAACCCCACCGGTCACAAATATAAATTTAGTCATAAGAATCAGTCGGCAGTTGGTAAAAAGAGATTTTACTAAATTTGAGGGAGAATTTACAAGGTTGACTTTCTATTAACTTTGAGCTTATTTATAACAAAGGACAATATTTTAGTAAATCATTCCACATATTCAAATGTTTTGGGCGCTGTATTAATTAATACAAGTTTCCATGGGCGTCGTCAGACGCATTACTAGAAGCATTTGTAACTACATTACTAAGTACAGTGTTAGATATGTTGTCAGAGGTACAGTGTATCAGCTAATGCCTGCTTTAAAATATAAAAATTGACCCACTCTACTAAATCCAAAAACTAAGCTACTTAATGAAACAGGCACAAAAAAAACTCATCCCCGAAGGGATGAGCTTTTGGAGAATATGATTCTAATTTAAATTAGAATTTGTATTCTAGACCGCCACCAACTGCGAATACTTTACCATCGCCATTATTACCAAAGTCAGCATCGTTCTGACCAACGTAAGCATGGGCAATCATGTTTTTCTGATAGTAGTATTTACCACCAACAACGATTTGATCAGAATCCCAACCGTTTACACCATCAAGGTCTGAAGTATTGTTATACTGAGCATAAATAGTAGCAGGTTTAGCAAAGTTAGTTAGACCCATTTGAGCACTAACAACATAGCCTTTTTCTTTTTTACTGTTATCTCTATCGTAATCAGCTTCTTGATATAAAGCACCTAGAGTTACAGGGAAGCCTGAGTTGAAAGTAGCTAGATCTAAAGTACCTGTTCCACGAATCATACTGCCCTTAATGTTTAAGTCATCTTCGTATGCTAAACCTAAAGTATAACCTGCACCTTGGTCAAACATTGCAGAAACACCCCAGCCACTTTGATTCTCGCCAGTAATGTCATCATCATTGGCATACATAGCGGCAAATTCTACTGGTACACCTTCAAATTTTGGTGCTTTCCAAACGATAGAGTTTGCGATACGGCCACTGTCTGCCATGTTTAACGCAGCAACTTTTTGCTCACTATCAAGTTTAGTAGAGCCTAAGTTATCCCAGTAACCTTCGTTTACGACGACGTTATTGATGTAGTCAGTGGTTGATTGGTTCTTACCAGCGCGGAACTCACCGAATGACTTGTTGTTAATACCTAAGTAAGTGTCACGGTTTTTTAAAGACTGACCATCATCGCCATCTACATCAATACCATACTCTAATTGATAAATAACGTCTGTGTTAGCAGTCATTGGCTCTGAACCCTTGAAGCCAATACGCGAACCTTGTGAGTTGATTTGAACACCATCTTCGTTATAGTCATTAGTACCAGCAACTGAAGAATCAAACTCTTCATCAACATAGTCAGCAGTCAAGAAGATTTTACCGTAAACAGTAGGAGCAGCGTTAGCTGCTGATACAGATAGAGCAGCGATAGCTGATGCTAAAAGTAGTTTTTTCATGGGGTAGATCTCCACTTTACAATTTTAGTTATGGGCTGCCCTAACAAGCTAACGCCCAGTTTTGTCCATAAAACTTCCAACCAATCATCACACCTGGGCATCAGGCATAAGCTGTGTTAGAAATGAATTAAATACGATTATGGCAACATTATGTGACAAAAATGTTAAACAAGTAACAAAATATTGATTATAAACAATGTTTATTTTTTCAATAGTCAAACGAAGTTTATAGTTCTGTTACATCAATCACCAAACTCATACCTTAAGGCTAAGGATATCAACTTTGAAATAATTTGCAACACTTATTTCGAGGTTTTTAATATGGCTTTTTGGTCAACGATAATTTAAATATTTGATATTTCTGGGATTTATCACTTTAAATATTTTGTTAAGTGTCTATTTATCATGATGCCCAAACAACCTGTTTATCGACATGAATTCATTTTTTATATCGGTATTACTACTCCGCTATGGGCCTTATCTGGAGCCAATCCCAGAGAATTAATTTGTATAAGAAAGCTGTTTTTCAGACAAATCACTGTTAATACTATTGTACTTAATAAATACCATTATATTTAATCTGAAAATCGATGGGCTTTAGAGGGATTACCTTAGTCATAAGATATTAGAAGCCGTATAGTAGCCACTAATGCGCTTATTTTGCGATTACCGCCATACCCCTACTTTATCGAATTAAAAACGCATCAAAAAGCCCTCTGCCACACCTAAAGTGCACCAAAGGGCCGAATTTTATTATTTAATCAATTTCTATAAAGACTATCTTAGATAATTGTCTATTTAAAAGCTCACTGTCCCTGTAAGCAGTCATTACTCAGACTCAGCTATTAGCGTTGCGCTTTCAATTTTAAGCGTGCAGCGTGTAATAATGGCTCAGTATAACCACTTGGCTGCTCACGACCTTTAAAGACTAAATCACAAGCCGCTTGGAAAGCAATAGAGTTATCAAAGTTATCTGCCATTGGCACATAGCTTGAATCCCCTTTGTTTTGCTCATCCACCACTTTCGCCATACGCTTCATAGACTCCATAACTTGCTCTTCGCTCACAATACCATGATGCAACCAGTTGGCAATGTGTTGGCTAGAGATACGTAGCGTAGCACGGTCTTCCATTAAGCCCACGTTATTGATATCAGGTACTTTCGAACAGCCCACACCTTGGTCAACCCAGCGAACGACATAGCCTAGGATACCTTGAGCGTTATTGTCTAATTCTTGACGTTTCTCTTCTTCACTCCAATTAGTGTCTTTCGCCAATGGAATAGTTAAGATATCGTCTAAACTTGCACGCTCACGGCCTTTGAAGCCTTCTTGAATCTGTTGTACGTTGTTTTGATGATAGTGAATACTGTGTAGCGTAGCCCCTGTTGGTGAAGGTACCCACGCTGTGGTTGCGCCCGCTTGAGGATGGTTCATTTTGGTCTCTACCATCTCTTTCATCTCATCAGGTTTCGCCCACATACCTTTACCGATTTGTGCACGGCCAATTAAGCCCGTTTCGATACCAATATCAACGTTCCACTGCTCGTACGCAGGCTGCCATACCGCCGACTTCATTTCACCTTTACGTACAAATGGACCCGCATTCATACTGGTGTGCATTTCATCACCAGTACGGTCTAAGAAACCGGTGTTAATGAAGATCACACGCTCTTTGGCCTGACGGATACATTCTTTTAGGTTAACAGTAGTACGACGTTCCTCGTCCATAACCCCCATTTTTAGGGTATTACGAGGTAGGTTAAGCGCATCCTCTACAGCCGCAAATAAGTCATTGGCAAATTTAACTTCTTCTGGACCATGCATCTTAGGTTTAACGATGTACATAGAGCCTTCACGAGAGTTAGAACGCTCATTTTTGCCTTTAATATCATTAATAGTCAGTAGAGGCGTTACTAAAGCATCTAAAATACCTTCAAAAATCTCTTCTTGGCCATTACCTAAATCTACCAATACCGCTGGGTTTTGCATTAAGTGACCCACGTTACGGATTAATAGTACCGCACGGCCTGGTAATACAAGTTTTCCGCCATCTGGTGTGGTGTATTCACGATCTGGGTTTAGTTGACGAGTTAACTCTTTGCCACCTTTATAGAAGGTTTCAGTTAAATCACCGTTCATTAAACCGAACCAATTACGATACGCTTCTACTTTCTCTTCTGCATCTACCGCGGCTACTGAGTCTTCACAGTCTTGAATAGCGGTAATCGCTGACTCTAATAATACGTCTTTGATATGCGCAGGATCGGTTTGCCCCACTGGATGGTTGGCATCAATTTGAATTTCAGCGTGTAAGTTATTGTTCTTTAATAAGATACCTTTTGGATTGCTCGCATCACCTACATAGCCCACAAACTGAGCAGTATTGGCAAGTGACGTGGTGCTGTCGCCTTGAGCAATTTTTAATTCACCGCCCTCTACGCTAAAACCAGTAGCATCAGTATAGCTACCTTGAGCCAATGCAAAGTTTTCATCTAAGAAAGCTTTGGCATAAGCCACAACAGCTTCACCACGTTTTGGATTGTAGCTGCTGCCTTTATCTTTACCATCAGCGGTATCGATTACGTCAGTACCATATAAGGCATCATAGAAGCTGCCCCAACGAGCGTTAGCAGCGTTAAGTGCATAGCGAGCATTACGTACAGGTACTACTAACTGCGGTCCTGGAATACTGGCAATCTCAGCATCAACATTCTCTGTTGACACTTCAAAGTCTTCACCTTCTGGCAATAGATAGCCAATTTCAGTTAAAAATTCTTTGTATTTTGGATAGTCGATTTCACCATCTTTGGCAGGGTTGTCTAAGTGCCATTGGTCAATCTTAGCCTGTAGCTCATCACGCTTGGCTAAAAGCTCTTTGTTACGTGGGGTAAACTTCTTAACAATCTCTTCAAAATTAGACCAGTAAGCCTCTGATTCCACACCAACGCGGGGTAGTACATCATTTTCAATAAAATTATAAAGTTGACTATCAATGGCAAGGATGCCTTTTTGAACGCGATTTTCATTGTTATTAACAGAGTTACTCATACCATATGATCCTTTGTTGGTGAATGAATTAATCAGTGTCTTCAGTGTTTCATTTAAGTCTATCTTATGCACAAGCATACTCAGACTTGTTATTATTAATTTTATTGAAACAAATTAGGGCTATACCGATAGCTGAAATACACTCTATATACTGATTGACTGGCCACTAGGAGGTCGTCTTTCTTCATACTACTATCATTGAGATAAATAAACAAGAAACTGCCATTTACTAAATAAATGTTTGGTCTTTACTGCCTTGATAGTAGTAGCTAAAGTCAGTAAATTCAAAAGCTTATACAATATTATAATTTGTGTCTTATTAGATTTCAGCGTATTAATTCTAATGAATTAAGCTTATTAACTATCGAGTGCTATTAAATAATAGATTATTGTATTCAGTTATCTTGCCGCTTGTACCTTTACTGTTAACTATAAGTTGAGTGCACTCTTTAGCTCTGATGACAGTTGATATCGTCAGAATTAATATCATCTAGATTAACTCGCCTTTTTTACAGCTGTATTAAATTTCTTGCCGTTAAAAAGCGAAGACCGCTATAAAGTCTAATTGTAAGCATCCGACCATCCCATCTTTTTTTCTATTAAAAAATGCGAGATAGTGTCCACGAACAAATAATCGTGGACACTAACATGACAACACAACCCCCTAATAAGCCCAAACGCAGAACTTACAGCGGCGAGTTTAAAGCACTTTTAGTAAAAGAAGCGACAGACTCAGGTCGATCAATTGCCAGCATTGCCCGAGAGCATGGCATTAACCAAAACCTTCTACATAACTGGAAACGCCAGTATCAGCGCACGCAGACTCAAGCTGACACATTACCTGGTGCTATAAACAGTCCTCATGATCCAAACCCGCACTTTATTCCAATTCATCTTGAGCCTGGAATCACGCATCTAGGCTCAGCCTCCGTCATAAAGAACATCAAACTGCAAATCACAGCTCGAGCATCTGGGGCGATAAGCCTCAACATTAGCCAAATAGACACTCAAAGTTTGATTGACCTACTACGAGGACTGCAATGATACCCATCACTCACATCTGGCTATCCACCGCACCTATGGACATGCGATGTGGTAGTGGCAAACTACTGGCCCACATCATCACCGAACACCAAAGCATTCGCCCTCACTGTGCCTACCTGTTTTACAACAAAGCAGGCACACGCCTAAAAGTATTCATTCATGATGGGCTTGGCGTATGGCTTTGTAGCCGTCAGCTCGATGACAATAAATTTCATGGCTTAACCAAGCCGCTCACCACCACTCAGACTGGTATCAGCATCAACCGTGAACAATTTAATGCCTTAATCAGTGGACTGCCTTGGCGTAACATGGGCAAAGATAAATTAACCCCCATCCTATAAATAGCAGATGACAGGCAAATAAAACTCTGGCAACATATCGCCATGACTGTTGCCAACTTATCCGACTTATCAAAAGACCCCACTTACGCCGAGCTTCTGGTGAAAATCCACCTGCTTGAACAGCGTAATGAGCACCTGCAGCAACAAATTGATCAAACAAATACAAGTCACGATCAACTACAGCAGCTTTTTAACCAAGTGGTTGAAGAAAACCACAAGCTGTATGAACAAGTGCTTGAACTCATCGAAAAACAAAAGCGGCTTATTCACCGGCTCTATGGACAAAAAAGCGAAGGCATCACTGACAGACAAACCCACTTAAACTATGAGGCGGCGCAAGAGGACTTAGCGCAGCTTGAACAAATCCGAGATGAATACCTTAGCGGCTTAAGCCAAGATGAGCTTGCCAAGCTGCCTGCTATTGAACTTACTCAGGCAGAAACCCTCATTGATCAGGGTGAGCTTAAAGCCGTCAAAGAGAGCACAGATGAGCTGCCAGCTTCAGCTACTGATCAGCCTAAAAAAACAAAGCGTGCTAAATACACAGTGATTCCTGACAACCTTGAGGTGAAAACCCAGGTTCATGAACCACTTACCACCGTCTGTGACTGCGGCTGTCAAATGAAGCGAATTGGGGAGGATAAACAAGACAAACTTGGCATTATCCCTAAGCAGTTTTATATTGAGCGTCACATCTACCCTAAATGGGTATGCCGTGAGTGTGACATCATTCATCAAGCGGCTACCCCCAAGCAGATTATTAACAAAAGCATCGCCACCCCAGAGCTGCTTGCACACATCCTTATTAGCAAATATGCAGACCATCAGCCGCTATATCGGCAGAATATTATCTATCAGCGAAGTGGGGTAAATATCCCCGATGCTACTATGGCAGATTGGGTAGGACGCTGCGGCGTCGCCCTTGAGCCTTTAGTCAGTCGCTTGCATGAACTATTACTGTCTGAGCCTATCTTACATGCCGATGAAACCCCGGTATCTATCATGAAGAACCATGTAAAGGTAGGTGGTAAATCATTTAGGACTTACGCAAAACCAGAGATATATTGCCAACCTAAAGCACAGCGTAGTACCATAATAGTCATGAAGAAGCCTAAAGTAACCCGACTAGATTATTGCCAATATCTCATGGTGAGCCAAATAAACTACACCATCACCAACTATGCTGATCATCATCCTGAGAACATCAGTCATGACCGTATCAACCGTTATATTAAAGGTGACAAGCTCAAACCTCGTCTAGTATGGGAACAAGTTAAACAAGACATTGTCGCCGATGCTGAGGGTTACTTGCTCTTTGATGATACCGTATTAGACAAAGATCACAGTCATAAGATAGAACTGGTCAACCGCCAATATAGTGGCAATGCTAAACGATTAATTAAAGGCATTGGTCTTGTAAACTGCATCTACGTTAACCCGCATACCCAGCAGTATTGGGTTATTGACTACCGTATTTACGACAAAGCCATCGATGGTAAAACCAAGCTTGATCATTTAAAAGATATGTTACGACACACGATCGAGTACAAGCAATTGGTATTTAAAACGGTGCTCATGGACAGCTGGTATGCCACTAAAGATATCATGCTGACTATTGATGGTTTAGGTAAAATCTTTTACTGTCCGCTTAAGAGCAACCGTTTGGTTGATGATTCTAAGGGGCAACGCGCTTATACCTCAGTCAGTGCTTTACAATGGACTGAGGCCGAACAAGATAATGGCAAATTAATTAAGATCAATAAATTTCCTAAACACTATAAAGTGCAACTGTTTCGGGTTGTGGTGAGTACTCACCGCACGGATTGGGTCGTAACCAACGACACCACTCAAACAAATCGTGATGACGTACAACAGGTGTGCGCCATACGCTGGAAAATTGAGCAGTTTCATCGTGAGATTAAGCAATTAACAGGTATAGAGTCTAATCAGTGTCGAAAAGCACGTATTCAGCGCAATCATATTTGCTGTTCTATATTAGTTTGGATAAGTTTGACCCGTATTGCTAGGCAGACAAAGAAAACGGTATATCAGTTAAAACATGGCTTGCTGGATGACTATCTCTGCGAGCAGTTGCGCTCGCCTAGACTGATTGTTGCGTAAGTCCTATCATTAAAAAAAGGCTATGTCTGGGCGTATCTTACGCCACAGCACAACTCATTAAAAGCGGTGGTCTATGACTTTGCCGAAAGTCGTCGTAATGAGCACCCTAAAGCCTTTTTAGATAAGTGGCGCGGTAAGCTGGTTTGCGATGATTACAGCGGGTATAAGTTCTTATTTCATCAAGGTGTGACTGAAATCGGTTGTCTGGCTCATGCACGGCGTAAGTTTCATGAACTGCATGTCACTGGGCAAAGTATCGTGAGCATTGAGGCATTAACGTTATTTAGGCAGTTGTATGCTGTTGAACGTGAGATTGATGAGCGATTTGAAAAAAATACACCTCCAATACCAAGAGATCCCCAAATAGTTCGGCAAATCAGGCAAGAAAAAGCCAAACCGATTGCCGATAAGCTGCACCAATGGTTACAAGAAAAAAGGCAGTTAACCACTAAAAATGCCAGTATTAGTAAGGCGATGGATTATTGCCTGAAACGTTGGCAGGCGCTGACTCAGTATCTAGATGATGGCAGGCTGCCGATTGATAATAATTGGGCGGAGAATCAGATGCGTCCGTGGGCACTTGGGCGTAAAAACTGGTTGTTTGCCGGTTCGCTGCGAAGTGGGCAGCGGGCTGCGAATATTATGTCAATCATTCAGTCAGCTCGCTTAAATGGTTTGGATGTGTCTGCTTATTTGACAGACGTGCTAAGACGCCTGCCTACTCAAGAGGATCTGGATGAGTTGTTACCTCATCGCTGGGTGCCACCGCAATAGGGGGTGGTCGGATGCTTACGTCTAATTTGATAGAATAGGCCTTATACGCCTTATCTATGTTCCCTATTTAAGTTTTATATCCCCTATACTCTTAGCCAAAGTAATAAATGAGCACAATTATGAGTGATGACAGTCTTAACGATAGCAATAACACAGTAACTGCCCCCGCCAAAACCGATATCTCCCATATTCATGATTTCTTAGGTGCGCCTACACCCAAAGCTTGGCTTGATGCCGCAGTTCATGATTTGCCAACTCTGATTCAGGACCATGCTAACTGTGAAAAGAAAGCAGCTGGTACTGCCATGAACTTAATCTTTCGCTACGAGTTCCATCAAGAGCTACAAATGAAGTTGGCACAGCTGATTCGAGAAGAAATGCTACATTACGAGCAAGTCGTAGGTATTATGGAGGAGCGTGGTCAAAAATGGCGTCACTTACCTGCCAGTCGCTATGCCAAAGGTATGCTTAAGCATAAACGTACTTATGAGCCTGCCGCCATGATTGACATTTTAATTATCGGCGCATTTATCGAAGCTCGCTCTTGTGAACGTTTTGCGGCACTTAGTGAGGTGATTGAGGATGAAAAGCTGGCTAAGTACTATCGCTATTTACTAAAATCAGAAAGCCGTCATTACGAAGACTATATAAGCCTTGCTCGCTCTTTAGAACCTAATAAGGGGGGTACTGTAGATTTAGAAGCCTTATCGCAAGCCACTAATGGCAGTATCAATACTAATGAAGAAACTATGAACGTTGACCAACGTATCGCTTTTTTTAGAGAAATAGAAGCAGAACTCATTACTAGCCCAGATAGCGAATTACGCTTTCATAGTGGGATACCAACCTAAACATTGTTATAAATGAACGACTTCCCACTAACAACGAAACGTTTCAGTACTAATGAAAAGGCCTACTATAAATAGTAGGCCTTTTTATGGATACACTTAGAGAAGTTATGGATAACTCACTTAAACTTATTTAAGATCTTCATTGAGCACACGGGTTTGCGCATTATCAACAGTGGCATAACGATTGGCATCGGTTATTTCATCACTTTGCGGACGCTCAGTACCCATTGTGTTTTCATTCACATTATCATCAAAAGGCGTATTGCCCTGTTGATCTCTTCTATCCGGTTGACGGGCAGGGTTATCCCCTTCCTTCACATGCTCACTATTGATGTACTCATCTTTAAGTGTTTCAGTACCCTTTTCATTTGTTGTTTCTGAATACTGCTCAGATTCATTTGATGTCTTTGAATACTGTTTAGCCTCTTTCTTAACCGCTACTTCTGATTTATCGATCGGAGTTTTGGTTAAATTTGGGTCTTGAGTTTGCATAATCATTCCTTAATGCCACAGTACCTAAATAACTACTTAAATAAGATTAAGTATGTTATTCAAATAGCTTGCGACCAGTGGGTTAAAAACGTAAAAGCGAATTCGAATATGATTAATTCTAAATAAAACTAAACATTACAGCTTAGTTTTAGCAAATCAGATCTTAATCCTCATCGTGTCGACCTAAGTCAAAAGCATTTAACTCGCCCACGTTTCTGCCCGCTGGAGGAAGACGGGTATCATCTTCACGGCCTTCATCATAAACATCATCTGTTTCTTGAGAAGCTTGCTGTGGACCATCAATATCAGGTTGATGCTTTCTGCCTTCATAAGTACCCTGCTCTAACTCACCTTTATCTGAGGTTTCAGCACTTTGGTCGATAGAAGGCGCATCTGTAGCATCTACAGAATGGGTATCTTTAGGATCTTCATACTGTCTATGTTCATCTTTCACTTTTATGGTTTGATTAATTGACATAATATTCTCTTTATATTTTATATTTATCAGAATTAATAATTAGTTGTGCTCATAATCCATATAATATTTATAGTATGAGCAATTAGTAGCATTAACTATTTAAATTGTCTATCTTGAACTGTTTATCAATACGAACTATTTATCAGTCCGTAACTTTTCATCTATAAAAGGGGTTCTCTCTTCACCTGACAGATTTTCGGGCTGTTCAGACGTTTTATTTTTAGCCTCATCAGATTGAAGATTTTTTTCCACTTCATTTGGATTCACTTCATTCGCTGCTCTTTCTACATCTGATTGATTTTCTGATGCTTGCGGTTTTGCATTGTTATTATCGTTGCTCATATTGCTTCCTTTTTTTGTTTATTTAGTTATGCGTATTATCATATAGGCAGCAGAGCTCAATAAACTATTAGAAACACGTAGCTTTGTGTTTAATTATGTTGAAAAAAAAGCAACTTTGTTAACCAAAGTTGCTTTTTTTAGTTTAATTGAATTAATGCAATAGTAGCTAAATCATCTATTGAACCGTTATATCAGAGACATTATTGATTTTTTGTAGTAAATAATCTTGAGCAATAAAAGGCTGCTCACCAGGCTGCGGCTTAACCTGATGCCAATTGCCATCTCCTTTTAATTCCCAAGCCTGTACATTGTCTTTTAAATAGCTAATAAGCCCATCTTGATACACCCGCTTAAACAGCTTTGGATCTTCAACTGGGAAGGCGACCTCAACACGGTGGAACAAGTTACGACTCATCCAGTCCGCACTACCGCAGTACAAGCGCTCGTCACCATTATTATGGAAATAATAGACACGAGTATGCTCTAAGAAGCGTCCGACCACTGAGCGCACTGTAATATTTTCAGACAAGCCTTTGACCTGAGGACGGATACAGCTCATTGAACGTAAGATAAGCTCAATCTTCACCCCTGCTTGTGACGCATCATACAGCTTGTCAATCAAATGACGCTCTGTTAATGCATTACACTTGACGATAATATGGGCTTTCTTACCCGCCTTAGCATGGGCAATCTCATCATCAATAAAAGACATAAATTTAGGATGCATGGTAAATGGTGCATGTAACAGCTTATTGACGTTGGCCGCTTTGCCCATACCGGTAAGCTCTTGGAAAATCTTATGCACATCTTCTGATAAGTCTGGGTTTGCTGTGAACAATCCATAGTCAGTATAAGCTTTGGCATTGCCCTCATGATAGTTACCCGTCCCTAGATGCACATAGCGGCGTATCTTATTGTCTTCACGGCGTACAATAAGCATTAATTTTGCATGGGTTTTGTAGCCGACGATACCGTAAACCACAACCGCCCCTGCTTCTTGTAACAGGTTGGCCACTTCAATATTAGAAGCTTCATCAAAACGAGCACGTAGCTCAATAATGGCAGTTACCTCTTTGCCATTTCTAGCCGCTTCTGCTAGCGCTTTAACAATCTCAGAGTTCGTACCTGAACGATATAAGGTTTGTTTAATTGCCAAAACTTTAGGGTCAGTTGCTGCCTGCCAGATCATGTTGACCACAGGGTTAAATGACTCAAAGGGATGATGCACCAACACATCACCGCGGCGAATGGCAGTAAACATGCTCTCATCTTTATCAAAAGACTCTCTTCTAAAAGGCTTTGGCATGATGTGTGAAAATGGTTGAAAACGTAGCTTAGGAATATCGAAATCAAATAGTAAACGGGTTAAGTTTACCGGTCCATTGACTCGATATAACTGCTTTTCATGAAGTCCAAATTCTTTAAGCAAATAATCACTGATTTCTTTAGGACAATTGGTGGTCACCTCTAAGCGAACCTTGTCCCCAAAACGGCGATTGTCTAACTGCCCTTCTAATGCTTTAGCGATGTCTTCTACATCGTCAGACAGCTGAAGGTCGGCATTTCGAGTGAGACGGAACTGGTTGCATCCGGTGACGTTCATTCCTGGGAATAGTTTACCCACATGCTCATGAATCACCGCAGATAACATAATGTGGTGTTCTTTCCCCTCTGTCAGCTCATCAGGCAGACGAATGACTCGCGGTAAACTACGAGGTGCAGGTACTATTGCCAAATTAATATCTCGGCCAAAGGCATCTTTGCCCTCTAAGCTTACGATAAAGTTGAGGCTTTTGTTTACCAATCTTGGGAACGGGTGCGCTGGGTCAATACTTATCGGCGTCAACACCGGCATCACCTGCTCCATGAAGTATTCTTTCATCCACTGCGCTTGCTTTGGGTTTAGTTCATCACGCTTCAAATAGCGAATATCTTCTTCCGCCAAGGCAGGCAAGATCTCTTCATTTAAAATACGATATTGCTCTTCAATAGCTTCATGAGCCACCTCTGATATTTCTTGTAACACTTCACTGGGACGCATTTTATCCGGTTTGTGCGAGATATTACCGTGATTGAGTTGCTGCATAAGTCCTGCAACTCGGATTTCGAAAAACTCATCCATGTTCGAGGAGAAAATAATCAAAAAGAACAAACGCTCTAACAAAGGATGGCTGGGATTGGTCGCTTGAACTAGGACTCTTAAATGAAACTGAAGCCAAGAAAGCTCACGGTTGATATAACTGTTTGGCGAATAAGTGCCATCTTCATAACGTTCCCAATCTAAAGTGGTGAACTCAGATGCACCACTATTTACAGCTTTATCAGGGGTGGTGGTTTCTTGCTTATTTTTCATTTCTTTTTTTTGGTTGGCTGTCGTAGTAGTCATGAAGAAATGAGCCTCCTTATTTTTTGGCTTATGGGCGGGCGGTCAGTGTGACTTATAGCCGGTATAACAAATCGAATATTAACTATAATGTATTTTACAGGGCTATTAAACATAGCCACTCAAAATCATACAACTGTCATGCCTTACCTTACCATGTATATTTGACAAGAATGTTAAGGTAGCACAGCATTATTCATACGACGCATAATAATGCGTTGTTTGTTAAGTAACCGCTTATTGCTCATGTGCTTTTCATAATACTTAGGATTGGTCAACATACTGATCAATAAAGCAGACTGATCACGATTAAGTTTACTGGCAGATTTGTTAAAATAGTATTGCGAAGCAGCCTCGATACCATAAATGCCATTACCAAATTCAGCCACATTTAAGTACGCTGTTAAAATACGCCGCTTATCCCACATACCTTCTATCATTAACGTAATACTGGCTTCAAGCCCCTTACGTACATAAGAGCGATGGGAAGTTAAAAACAAGTTTTTTGCCAATTGCTGAGTAATGGTAGACCCTCCAGCGGCAACCGTTCCTGAGCTTTCATTCTTCTTCCTTGCCGCTTCAATACCTTCCATATCAAAACCATTGTGACTCACAAATCGAGAGTCTTCACTAACAATGGCTGCTTGCTTGGCAGACTTAGCAATGTCTTCATACTCAACCCAAGTTTGCGTCACTTCACCCCCATCCAAACGATGGCTCAACATAAACATACTATTATTAATCGGTTGTGTCTTCCAGACCAACAATAAGCCCGCAACAGAGACATAAAAAGCTACTGCCAATAGCATGAGTGCCCAAAAGATACGCTTAAAAAAAGAAAAAACTGCCGTCATAATTTTTGACTCGGCTAACGGTTAAAATTAAAACAATGATAAACTAACTTGACCCTAACTGGTAGCGGTGTTTTCTGAAGTTCTTTACTAAACACTTAGTCAACTTAAGGGACTTAATGGAATGACTACCAGATAGTAAAAACTAATTGAAAGAATCCTATAGGATAACATTTTGACTGATATTACCACCACCCGTCAGCTAATTATTCAACAAGCTCACCTAAAGCTGGATCTCGATAAGGCTGAAAAAACATGGTTTTTATTGGGCACGATGGGCTGCCACTTATGTGATGAAGCTGAAAATCTGCTTAGGCTATTTTCTGGTGTAACGGCAACGGCTATCGAAAAAGTCGATATCGCTGACTTTGAAGAAGAATTTATGATGCAATTTGCCACCATGATTCCAGTTGTACTGACCCCAACGCAACAAATAAACTACCCTTTTTCTGTGGCTGACCTCATGGCACACCAATGATAAAAAATTCTTACTATGAATAAAACAATGGTTTACTTAGGCAGTAATTGTAAATAGAATGCTCACTCTTTTTAACACCATGAGTCGTACTTTGAGTTATTTCTCAGTTTAAAAGTATCAATCTAAGCCGTTTTAGTTAAGAAGACCCTATTAAAAATCTAAATCTCACATCTATTTTTAAGTTATTGACCTTAAGTTATTAGCTTCAAATTATTAGATTGAATTATGAGCATTTGATCTGAACCAAATATGTGCTTATAGGTTGTCAATGCAATGGCTACTATTCCCAACAAATACTCCTAAGTTAAACAAGGATGTTTTATGTTTACTTTTTTGGCACTAATGCCTATTTTGACCGTTTTCATATTATTGGTGGTGCTACGCCTACCTGCTAAGTATGCGATGACTGCCTCTTATTTAGTCACCGCCTTGTTGGCATTATTTGTATGGCATGCCGGCGCTGCACAAGTAGCAGCTGCGACCGCCAATGGGATTATTGTTGCCCTAACGATTTTATTTATTGTTTTTTCCGCTATTTTGCTACTCAATACGTTAAAAGAAAGTGGCGCTATGTTGGCTATCCGCCGTGGCTTCATGGATATCACGCCTGATCGGCGAGTCCAGGCCATTATCGTAGCTTGGTTGTTCTGCTCTTTAGTTGAGGGTTCATCAGGTTACGGTACCCCTTCAGCGGTTGGCGCACCCTTATTATTAGCACTAGGGTTCCCAGCAATGGCGGCCGTTATGGTGGTGTTGATCATTCAATCTACTCCGGTTTCTTTCGGAGCAGTTGGTACACCTTTATTACTTGGGGTTTGGTCGGGCATTGATAACAAACAGGACTTGGCTGATTCTATTCAACCCTTATCTATCTCAGATTATTTATTACAAATTACCGCTAATGTCGGTCTATTTCACGCCTTAATCGGGGTTTTAATCCCTCTCATTTTAAGTGCTTTTTTAACCCGCTTCTTCGGTGAGAAAAAATCATTCGTTGAAGGGTTGAAAGTATGGCCATTCGCTCTTTTTGCTGGTATTTGTTTTACCCTTCCCTACTACTTAGTCGCCAAATATCTAGGGCCTGAATTCCCTTCACTGGTCGGCGGCTTTATTGGTTTACTCATTATCGTTCCAGCAGCCAAGCGCGGTTTTTTAATGCCCAAAGAGATTTTCGATTTTGGCCCTAGAGAAAGCTGGGACCAAGATTGGTTAGGTACTTTGGCACAAGAAGATTTTGATAACAGCGTGGCCCCAAAGTTTTCAGTTTTACGAGCCTTCTCTCCTTATGCTATCGTAATTGGTCTATTGATTATCACCCGTGTTATTGAGCCTCTGCAGACATTCTTAACAGGTGATTCTACTACGATTGTCTTTAGTAACTTATTTGGCACTGACATCTCTAGTAAAGTGCAATTGCTTTATTCACCAGGCACTATTTTAATCATTACCTCTTTATTGTGCATATGGCTTTACGGCATGAATACAGGGCAAGTCAAACGCAGTTGGTCAGTCTCAGCAAAAACCATGGTTGCCGCGGCACCTGCATTATTATTGTCTGTCCCGATGGTTCAAGTATTTATTAACTCTGGGTCAAGTATTGAGGTTGCCACCGATTTACCAGCTATGCCTATCTTATTAGCACAAAGTGCGGCAGGAGCTTTTCATGAAACGTGGCCATTGGTTTCACCTTGGATTGGTGCAATGGGTGCTTTCATAGCTGGGTCAAACACCATTAGTAATATGATGTTCTCCTATTTTCAATGGTCAACAGCCAGTCAAATCGGACTAAATACTGACCTCGCTGCTCAAGTTGTGGCTTTACAGGCCATCGGTGGTGCGGCTGGCAATATGATTTCAGTACATAATGTGGTGGCTGCGTGTGCGGTAGTGGGACTAGTCAATAAAGAAGGCTACGTCATCCGTAAAACCTTGGTGGCCATGACCTACTATGTGGTCCAAGCTGGGTTTTTAGGCATGGCGGTTATCTTTGGTGGTGCTATTTGGTGGTTGTTAGCCGTCATATGGCCAATCCTGTTCTTGACAGTGATGTCTGTTACCAGTAAGTCGGCTGCTTCTAAAAGCTCAAGTATTTAACTTACGCAATTTCCATTAGCCCTAGGGCATCGCTCGATGCCCACATCAGATGAGTGTATTACCATGAAAGATTTATCAAAAATCACTGAAATTGAAGATTTACGCAGAATAGCTGAGCGTAAAGTGCCTCGTATGTTCTATGATTATGTTGACTCTGGGTCATGGACGCAGACCACTTATCGCAATAACGAAACCGACTTTGACCGTATTAAACTGCGTCAACGGGTTTTGGTCGATATGGACAATCGTAGCCTTGCCACCCAGATGATCGGTGAAGATGTCAAAATGCCGATTGCCATTGCACCTACTGGCTTTACCGGCATGATGTGGGCCAATGGTGAGATGCATGCTGCCAAGGCTGCTAAAGACTTTGGGGTGCCATTTTCATTGTCTACTATGAGTATCTGCTCTATCGAAGATGTGGCGGAATATACCAACCATCCTTTTTGGTTTCAGCTCTATGTGATGCGTGACCAAGACTTCATGGCCAATCTTATTCGCCGTGCTAAAGCTGCCAATTGCTCAGCGTTAATCCTGACTGCCGACTTACAGGTGTTAGGACAGCGTCATAAAGATATTAAGAATGGCCTATCAGCGCCGCCTAAGCCAACACTTGCCAATATCCTGAACTTAATGACTAAGCCTGAATGGTGCTTTAATATGCTAGGTGCTAAAAGTCGTACTTTTGGTAACATCGTGGGCCACGCTAAAGGTGTGGGCGATTTGTCTTCTTTGTCTTCATGGACCTCTGAGCAGTTTGACCCTAGCTTAAGCTGGGAGGATGTGGCACGTATTAAAGACATGTGGGGCGGTAAGCTTATCATCAAAGGTATTATGGAACCTGAAGATGCGGTAATGGCCGCTCGAAGCGGAGCAGATGCTTTGGTCGTCTCTAACCATGGGGGTCGTCAATTAGATGGCGCGCCCTCTTCAATCGCCTGTCTTGCTGATATTGTACAAGCGGTACAAGCTGAAAACAGCAACATTGAAATATGGCTAGACAGTGGTATTCGCTCAGGACAAGATGTACTTAAAGCCATCGCCCTAGGTGCTAAAGGCACCATGATTGGTCGTTCTTTCTTATATGGTTTAGGGGCTTATGGTGAAGATGGGGTACGCCGTGCGTTAGAAATCTTATATAACGAGTGCGATATCACCATGGCATTCTGCGGTCATACCAATATTAATAATGTCACTGACGATATCTTGGTAAAAGGCACTTATGAGTATCTAAAAACCTCTATTCCTCAAGTAGCGCCTATTCGTTGGGGTTAATACCTTAATAGTTTAACTTAATGTATTGATAGCTTAACTCAATACTTTTGATGCCCTAAATGAATTGTTATTCAGTATTGAATAGCAAATCACTTAAAAAACCGGTTGAGCTTGGCTTTAGTCGCTGCTTTGACCGGTATTTTTTTGCGTGCTTATTTATTCTGGTTGAGATTCTGGCTGGCGTACATCTTATAGTCAAAGAACTTTAAATATGTTACCAGGCAACCGAGTGCAGTTATTACTACAGTAGGCTTAGCGAGATTAGTACTGTAACTATTTATAGGTTCGCCCACTATAGCTGATAAATATATAGTCATAGGCAGCTAAATTAAGAGCAAGGCAACCGAGTACATGCACGCCTCTAGTAAGCTTATCAAAGTTAAAGACGTACTTTTATATCTCGCTTATGACGATAACAGCTAGGTGGCTATACTATGGCTTTAGCTATGCTAAAATAGCGCCATCTTTTATCATTAAAATTTATTATGCCTATTAAAGAATTGGTTAGCCGTGCCCCGGTGACCGCCTTATTACTGCTTAGCTTTGTTGCTCTATTTGTGATCCAAGTAGCCACAGGCGTCGATATCAATCAGCCCAGCTTAGAGGATTTACTTAAGTGGGGAGCCAATGCTTTGCCTTACACCATCGGTTACGAGCCTTGGCGTTTGGTCAGTAGCGGATTTTTGCACATAGGTCTAATGCATTTACTATTTAACTGTTTTGCTATGTATTACTTTGGCCAAGTGGCAGAAGTGACCTTTGGCTCAGTTAAGTTCCTACTTTTATTTTTACTCTCCACTGTTGGCGGTAACCTACTTAACAGCTATGTGACGTTGTGGCAAATATTCCATAACGAAGGAGCTCCTGGCATTTCAGCAGGTGCGTCAGGCGGTATCATGGGTATCGGCATGGCCCTGCTTATGGTTGAACTACTTAAAAAGACCTTACTTAACTTTCCGGCAAAAGGTGGTAATCCACAGCTGAAAAGTTTGGCCATTATCATGGGCATTAATCTTATGTATGGCTTTGCGGTTCCTGGTATTGATAATGCAGGACATATTGGCGGCGCCCTAACCGGTGCTATTTTGGCAGTAGGCATTATGCTTGGCTATCGTTATTCAGCTACCCATAATAAAGTTTCATTTAAAGCCTTACCGTGGTTAATTTTTGCTATTATTGCGCTTATATTTTATAAGTTATGGCTAGACTTACATCTACAGATAGGGCTATAGTTAATTTGGCTGGGGTTATCCCCCTTCTTGCTTTAGACCCCTAACCAAAAAAGAGTATTGAAATGAAAATCACAGCAAAAAAACTGCTTAATACCGCAACAGTTACCCTATCTTCAGGGATGCTAACCTTAGGGTCAAATATGGCTCAAGCACAGACTATTGCGCCTGAGATGGCCACTGACTCTACAGATAAATTAGGGGTGCAATTGGGGGTTAACGTCAGAATTAATAACACCGCTTATGACATTGATGATGGCGATGTGTCTGTTTTACCCAGCTTATTTTTTGATAATGACAAGTATTATGCACGTGGCAGCCAAATTGGTACTTATCTGGTAGATGATGGCAGTAATGAGGTTTTAGCATTTGTACAACCTGGCGGCTCGTCATTTGATCCTGATGATGCCAAAGGTGACTTAGCCAATCTTGACGAAAGAAAATGGTCAGGTTTAGTAGGCGCAAGTTATATGCGCACTACTCCAATTGGTGGATTTCGTGCGCAAGTTTCTACTGATGTGTTAGGACGCAGTGACGGCACCATCGCTCGATTGACGTACCTTGGCAAGTTAACCCCTGGTAAATGGACCATTTATCCTAGTGCTGGCTTGGAATGGGTTAATAGCAACTACAACGAATACTATTATGGTATCAGTCAAAAAGAGGCGGATAAGACCAATTTAGAAGTCTATAAGCCCGACTCAAGTATCAGTCCTTATATCAGCGTTAATGCTACTTATAATATCAATAAAGACTGGGATTTATTCTTAGGGCAATCGGTTAATTTCTTAGCAGATGAACAACGTGATAGCCCTATGGTTAAAGACCGGGTAGATTACACCACGACGGTTGGTCTACTTTACGAGTTTTAATTGAGTCTTTATTTTGAGTACTCGGATGCTGTGTCGATAAAATCATAAAATACTGTATTACCTGGTATTTAAGACCTGTTAGTCAAGACTAGCTATTTATAATGATGTTTAAGAACTGCTATTTAAGTCTAAGCGCTGCCGCCAATATTAAGAGGAATTTACGTGCAACAAAATCAGCAAGCTATTAACGCTAACTCAAATAACTCTTACGATGATTTTGATGACGGATTGAAGCTTAACATTTCAGAGCTTTGGTCGTATGTGACTGGCAAAGTAAAAACTGTCTATGATAAGGCTGCGGATACTATCGACGATGAGTTTTCATTACCGGTAAGCCAAGATCAAGTTAATGCGGCTTTAAAAAAGTTCGTTACAGATAACGTTTCGCAGATTTTAGAGATTAGAGTCGAGTTGCATGATGATTGGTTCAGATTATTTTGTACCCTAGAAATTTCTGGCGTTTACGCTGAAGTGGCCAGTAATTTTGGTTTGGTGCATGTGCAGATTGATCGAGATGTTCAGCGCTTTGTTTTTGCTCAAAAAACCAATACTGATGTCCTTAATCTGCGATGTGATTCCTTTTTGAAACGTAGCGGCATTAAGTTTGTTATCTGGTTTTACCACAGTGTGCTAAAGAAAGATCCTTTAGGCTTTATTCTGAGTAAAATTAATATTGCCCGACCTAAGGACAATATTATTTATTTGGACATCAACCGCTGGTTGAAACGTAATAAGAAAATTATCAGTACGCTGCATAAGGTACAGGTAAATTACGCATTGCTAGAAGAGCAACAGATGCTTTTAAAAACTAAAGTTAATGTGCGCGACTTATTGAATAACAACAGCATCGAAGACATTATCACCCCTGATGACGAGCCTGAACTGTTAAAAGGTCCGACCAATCCGATTAGTGATGCTATTAGTCCCAGTCAAGAATAAAACGTAGAGCCTAACCCGCTATCTTATAAGAAAGCCCCTACTCATTATGATAGGGGCTTTTTATTTTTATCTATACTTATAATAATAAAGCTACTTCTCAACTGTTTTTGAAATGGTAATGCCTGTATAACCAAATAAAATGGTCAATAAGAAAGACAGATAACAGAAGAAAGCATAAGGTAAATAATCAAGCACAGGTACGCCCAATGCCTGACTGATGAATACACCACACACACTCCAAGGTACCAGTGGGTTAATAACTGTCCCGGCATCTTCTAACGTTCGCGATAAGTTTTTAGGATGCAAATTCAATCGTTCAAACACTGGTCTAAATGCCGTACCTGACAACAGTAAGCTCAAGTACTGCTCACCAATCAATACGTTAATACCAAGCGCTGACATCGCTGCTGCGGCAATAGCACGCCCGCTAGTGTTAAGGCTGTCTTCAATGCCTAACAACAATGCTGGTAAAATACCCAAAGTAGTCAACAGCCCGCCCAAGCTTAATGCTAAGATAACGATAGTTTGGGTGAAAAATATACTATTCACCCCGCCGCGAGACAGAATACCACCGACGTCACCTAGATCTAAATTCTCGGCTGGATGATAGCCTTGAAAGAAATAACCTCCTAACTGCCCAATGTCTGGTGAGCTGTGCAGGTAAGTCACGATCAATGCTGCGATAATGGTGCAGATAATAGTATAGATTGCATTGACTCGTAACACCGCCAAAATGATTAATACCAAGAAGGGTAATACGGCGTAACCATGCACTAGCCCACTGTCTATTAGCTGACCTTGTAATGCGGTCACTTGGCTTAAGTCTGACGTCGTGGTATTGCCAGATAAAAACCAAAATAACAAGGCGGTGATTATCCAAGCAGGCACGGTGGTATACATCATATTTCGAATGTGCTCAAATAGATCAATACCCACAACAGACGCTGCAATGGTACAAGTATCTGATAAAGGCGACATTTTATCGCCAAAAAATGCACCTGACACAATCGCACCAGCTGCAATTGCTACATTCGCATCAAATGCATGGCTCATACCTATAAAAGCCACACCTAGGGTTGCCACAGTGGTTAAACTACTGCCCAATGCAATACCAATGACCGAGGTCAAAATAAAGGCGGAAATATAATAAAACTGTGGTGAGATAATCTCAAAGCCAAAGTACATGACTGTCGGAATAGCACCAGACATCATCAGTGCGGCTACCAGCAGACCAATAAAGAAAAATAGATAAATAGCCCCTATACCGCGCATCACACCAGTCGCCATTTGGGTCTGCATGTCCTCAAAACTTAGACCTTTAAACAGACCCACTGCCAATAAAAAGCAAATAGCTAATATCAAAGATAAGTGTGGCACCCAGCCAAAGCCAATCATGGTCACACCCATAATGGCAATAATTAAAATAGAAAGTAAAAAGGCCAGCTTTGGCGTGACCTGAGTTAATATTTGTGGAGGCATAACACATCCTTATGTTGCCGTTACTTTAAAATCCATTTGCATCAAAAAACGTTTAGTATCTGGCCTCATGCTTATTGTTCAAATAACACATCGGTCTTAGCCGCCATAACAAAGTCATTTTGATGTAGCCCCTTAATACTATGCGACCACCAGTTTACTGTTACCTTACCCCACTCTATCAAAATACCGGGGTGGTGGCCTTCTGCTTCGCTAATTTCAGCCAATTTGTTGGCGAATGCCATGCCTGCCATAAAGTTTTTGAACTTATAAACACGCTGTAGCTGTTCGATACCTTCTATTTCAATCAACGACCAAGCTGCAATATGTTTCATTAGTTCGCTAGATTGATCTTGAGTTACTTTTGGGGCATCGATACGACAAGCTTCACAGCTCGCTTGAGATAATATGCTCATAATAAATTCCTTTGATATAGGTTATTAAATCGTTATTTAAATATTTTGACTTTTGTCGATTGCAGAGGGGTTTGCAAAACCTTTCAGTGTTCTGGACTTTAATATACCGGCTCGAACAACCCTAACGACATGGCTTTTTTGACATAACCCCTCACATCACTATTAGCAATATCAAACAATCTGTCCAAGTCATCAATCACATAATAAATGGGCTGGATATGATCAATTCGATACGGGGTGCGCAGCACATCAATCAAATCGAATTCACGGTACTCAGGGTCACCACTTAAGGCATAAATAGTCTCTGAAGGAGAGCTTAGTATGCCCCCTCCATAAATTCTGCGCTCTGACGGTGTACTCCCTACCAATCCAAATTCAATGGTGAACCAGTACATGCGTGCTAGAAACACTCTTTCCTCTTTACTGGCTTCGAGTCCTAACTTGCCGTAGGCTTCATTAAAAGCAGCAAATGCTGGATGGGTTAATAATGGACAATGGCCCACAATTTCATGAAAAATATCGGGCTCTTGAATATAATCCATATCTTCGGCACGGCGTATAAAGGTCGCCACTGGAAATTTTTTATTGGCCAATAGTTTAAAAAAATGACCAAAGCTGATTAAGGCAGGTACTGCTTCGGTTTGCCAACCTGTCGTTGCTTGTAGTACTTCATCAATATTAGCCAACTGAGGTATTTTTTCTTTTGGTAGGTTAAGAATATCTAGTCCTTCAAGATATTCAGGACAGGCCCGATCAGGTATTTGCTTGGCTTGACGACTTAACAGTGTCTGCCAGATATGATGCTCATCTTGACTGTAATCTATAACCCCATTCATATCAGGAGTATGCGAAACATAGGGCTTTTTGTTCTGCAGTTTAGTTGGTGGGCTATCATATCGAATCGAGGATGATTTTCTGGTTAAAGCGGTGCGTTCCATGCCAGCTTTCCTTGTATCAATGACGGGTTACAACCACTAAAAATAGTGTGTTCAAAAACTCTAATCCGTTTCACTTTAGCACCCTATCAGTTGCGGTAAATGCGGTTTAGTAACTATGTGACTGGGCTTATGTGATTCGGATTATGTGAGTCAGACAAAGTCCGTTTACCTGACTCAGTTATTGGTATTGGGTATTGACTGAATAACAGTAAACATTCAATACTTAAAAAACATTCAATACTTAAACTTAATCCCTAGGCAGTCGCAGGCGTATTGTTATCGTCGCACTCAGTAATGCCTGTTTCTAATGCGCCACGGCGTAATTGATCACGCTCTATAGACTCAAACAAAGCTTTGAAATTACCTTCCCCAAAACCCTCTTCATAATTACCCTTGCGCTGGATAAATTCGAAGAATACAGGGCTGCCTAGTATGGTTTCTGAGAAAATCTGTAGCAGCAACCTCGGTGTCTCTCCCTCTGTCGTACCATCTAATAAAATGCCTCGACTTTGCAGCTCCGATACAGTCTCACCATGCCCAGGTAACCGTTCGCTTAACATCTCATAATAGGTATCTTTGGGTGCAGTCATCAGCGGTATACTTGCTTGCTTTAACTGATCAATACTGGCCAATAAATCCTCACTCAATAGCGCAATATGCTGAATACCTTCACCATTAAACTGCATCAGGTACTCTTCAATTTGCCCCCCTCCTTGACGTGCCTCTTCATTTAAAGGAATACGAATCTTACCATCTGGGGCGGTCATTGCTTTACTGGTTAGGCCGGTATATTCTCCTTTGATGTCAAAATAGCGAATTTCACGAAAGTTAAAAATACGTTCATAAAAGTTAGCCCAATAGGCCATGCGTCCTCGATAAACATTATGAGTTAAGTGATCGATCACTTTAAAGCCAAATCCTTTAGGGTGCTTATCGACACCTGGTAAGAACTCAAAATCAATATCATAAATCGAACTGCCCTCTTCAAAGCGGTCAATTAAATAAATCAATGAGCCGCCAATACCTTTAATAGCCGGTAGCTTTAGCTCCATAATGCCAGCAGGCACCTCAACAGGCTGAGCCCCCATTTCCAAGGCTCGTTTGTAAGCTTTACGAGAGTCTTGAACCCGAAAACCCATGCTGCAGGCACCTGGACCATGCTCTTCTACAAAGTAGCTGGCATGACTCTTAGGCTCTCGGTTTAAGATAAGATTAATGTCACCCTGACGATATAAGGCAACATCTTTTGAACGGTGATTGGCAACATGGGTAAAACCTAGCTTTTCAAACAATGCTTCTACTAGCTCGGGTTGTGGAGAGGCAAATTCTACAAAATCAAAACCACACAATCCCATAGGGTTTTCAAATAAATCTGTCATTTTAAATCATCCTTAATTTTATAGGGTTCCGTATTTTTCAAGCCAATACCTGTGTCATGCCCAATACTTATTGACATTGCACTTAGCCAGACACTGACAAAAGCATTATTCTCGACTGTCTATCCATCTCTCATATCGAGGAATAACATAGCTTTATTAGGAACAACAAACATTAATCAACAATAGTTGACCTGTTATTTATATTAGAGTAGCTTTATTTATAAGACTAATCGTATTTTATGATTTATTTATAAGGTTTTCCTATGAATGTCACCCTACGCCAACTTAATGCTTTTATAAACGTTGCTGAAACAGGCAGTTTTACTCGGGCTAGCGATAAAATGCATTTGACCCAATCTGCTGTTAGCGGACTTATAAAAGAGTTAGAAACCAATTTGAACGTGGTGCTCTTTGATCGCACTACCAGACAATTGTCACTTTCTGTTGTTGGGCATCACCTTTTACCTCAAGCTCGTCGCATATTGAATGAAATGCAACTTTTTGAGAATGAGGCTTCCAGCCTAACTAGCTTAGCTCAAGGTAAAGTAAGACTCGCCGTATCACAATTTGCGGCTTCCTCTATGCCAGCAGTTATTGCCCAATTTACCAAATGCTACCCAGATATCAATGTAACTCTACTTGACTGCTCAGCTGAGCATGTACTACAGCATATCGAAAATATTGAAGTCGATTTAGGCGTCGGTGTTGAGCTAACAGAAGTAGACGAAGATGAGAATTTAACGGCAGAGTTACTGTATGAACTGCCTTTTTGTGTGGTTGTACCAGAAGAACATCGCTTTGCGGATTATAAAAAAGTAAGTTGGAACGACCTAATTGACGAACCGCTCATTACCTTAAATGGGCCCTTTATAGATCATGTTACTTTAGAATTAAATGAGGACATTGCCAATCAGATTAAAAATGCGCCTTACAAAGTTAACTTTATGTCTACCGCGCTTGAGATGACACGCCAAGGTTTCGGTCTAACCCTATGTTTACCCTACATGCCCGAAGTCATTGACTGGGTAAGTGCCAATCGGTTAGTGCTGAAGCCACTTTCAGAGCCTGTAAAGCTACGTAAGTTCTATATCTACCAGCGCTCGTCACGTGCCCTGTCTCCTGCCAGCCTCAAATTTAAAGAATTCCTACAACGCTATTTTGATGATTACTTCAATGAACTGGCCAAAATGCACTTAGTGTCATTCTGATTGTCTAACTGACCTATAAGTCGATTAATACAGCTATAAACCTATTAATGAGCCTATAAGCTTGATTGGCTTGGTATTCGGTATTTACTTTTGGTTATTCCTTAGGGACTAAGCTAACGGTATTGAAATAACACTTGCTAAACAGGAGGAGAGTTTTTCCACTTGCAAAGGTAGAATTAATAAATTACGATATTCATAAATAATTATATATAGCGTAATTAAATTGGATTTATTACGTTTACCACTTAGCTTTAGAAAAGGATTTTCTATGTCTATCATCGACAAAACACTTACTTCTTTTATTGACGTTGCTGCCGACAGTGACTTCTCAATTCATAACTTACCTTACGGTATTTTTAGTGAAACCCCAGAAGGCAGACGGCGTGTCGGGGTAGCTATTGGTGATAAGGTGCTAGATTTAGCCGCACTTGAAGAAGCAGGATTGCTTAAACTAACAGGTGCCTCTTACTTTGATCAACCTACCCTAAACAGTTTTATCGAGTCAGGACGTCAAAACTGGTCTACAGCACGCCGCACGATTCAAGACTTACTTTCTGCTGATAACGCTACCTTGCGTGACAATGAGGCGTTAAAGCAAAAGGCCTTATTTAATCAATCAGCGGTAAGTTTGCACCTTCCCTTACACGTCCCTGGCTATACCGATTTCTATTCATCAAAAGAGCATGCCACCAACGTTGGCACTATGTTCCGCGATCCTAACAATGCCTTATTACCTAACTGGACGGAACTTCCGGTGGGTTATAACGGACGTGCCAGCACGGTGATCGTAAGCGGTCAAGATGTGATTCGCCCATCAGGTCAGCTTAAGCCCAACCCTGATGAACGCCCTATTTTTTCAGCGTGTCGCCGCCTAGACTTTGAGCTTGAAACCGCTTTTGTTGTGGGTAAGCCAAACCATATTGGTCAACCTATCTCTATTGACGATGCGTGGGAACACATCTTCGGTATGGTCTTGCTAAACGATTGGTCTGCTCGTGATATACAAAAATGGGAATATGTCCCTTTAGGACCGTTTAATGCCAAGACCTTTGCATCGTCTATCTCACCTTGGGTGGTAACTTTAGAGGCGCTTGAACCCTTTAAAACCTCAGTACCGGAGCAGTCGCCTGAGCCATTGGCGTACCTGCGTGAAAGTAAAACTAAAAACACTTACGACATTAACTTATCTGTTGAGCTGTTAACCGAAAAGTCGGATCAACCTACGGTAGTTTGTGAGACTAACTTTAAATATATGTACTGGTCGATGGCTCAGCAGCTTACCCACCACACTATCACTGGTTGTGCAGTCCAAGTTGGAGATCTAATGGGTTCAGGCACCATATCTGGCCCTACCCCTGAATCTTATGGCTCAATGCTTGAAATTGCTTGGAATGCAACCAAGCCTGTAGCAGTAGGTAAGGGAGAAACTAGAACCTTTATTGAAGATGGCGATACAGTGATTATGAAAGGGTACAGTGAAAAAGAGGGCGTACGCGTTGGTTTTGGGGAGGTTCGTGGCAAAGTATTACCTGCCCTAGAATTTGATTTTTCAAATTAGCCATCGCATATGGCTCCCATTAAATTTATTAGAACCCTCTCATCAAAAGGATTTTGATATGAGTTTTGCAATAGAAAAGATTCATCATGTTGCGTATCGATGCAAGGATGCCAAGCAAACAGTTGAGTGGTATCAAAAGAATTTAAACATGCGCTTTGTTTTGGCTTTTGCAGAAGATTATGTTCCTTCTACGAAAGCCTATGACCCTTACATGCATGTCTTTTTAGATGCTGGAAATGGTAACGTACTGGCTTTTTTTGAGCTACCCAATCAGCCAGAGATGGGCTTTGACCCCAATACCCCAAACTGGGTCCAACACTTAGCACTCAAAGTTAAAGATGAGCCCACATTATTGGCAGCCAAAGCCCAACTTGAGGCCAATGGCATCGATGTGGTTGGCGTAACCAACCATGGTATTTTTCACTCAATATACTTCTTTGATCCTAACGGACACCGCTTAGAACTCACTTATGATGATGTTAATTCCGAGCAAAAGGTATCCTTGATTACCGAAGATATGAAAAAGGACATGATAGAAGCATGGTCAAAAACCAAACGTGCACCAACCCACACCCACTTTTTACACAGTGAGGAGTTGGCTGACATTAAAGACAACGCACCCCTTGGTGAATAGTAGCTATGGTCGACCTGTATACTCCTCTATACTTGGCCTATCACAGTCTGGATTAAGCTTAAACTTAGTCAATTAATCGACTAAATGCCATCGATTAAATGCCTATACATTATTCGCTTAATGGTTTCGACCAGCTGCTGCGTCTTATCCTTAGGCAGCTGTTCTGTGGTACCAATGACTGTCATGGCATATTCGGTAGAGAGATAGACCTGTTGCCCGCTATCAGTAGCTACCGGTACCCCATGTATTGGAAGACTAATAGCACTGATGCCCATTAACATATCACCCGTTACGGTGGCATAGCCTTGACTGCGTATATTGGCCAGCATTTGCTCATAAAGTTCCCATTTATCGTCGATGTCTGTATCAGCATTACTGGCTAGCCATTCGGCATTGGCTAAGGATTTAATACGGTTTTCATTGTGCATACTGGCAAATAACCGGCCGGTTGCTGAAGTGGTTAATGGCATGCGAGAACCAATACGAGTGATAATACTCACTGGCGTATCAGACTCAACAGAGTGAATAACGACTGGTCCCTCTTTAAACCATTTGGCTATTTGTACACTCAACTGCGTGGTATTTTTTATCTCAACTGCTACCGCATTCAGTTGCTCAAGCATATTTTTTTGATTGAGCCCACTATAGCTTAGTGAGTTAACTCGAGCACCGAGTGCATAGCGGCCATCTTCTATTTGTTTGGCATAGTTTTTACGAACTAAGCTAACCAAATAGCGGTGAACTTTAGCCGGATGCATGTCGACAGCGTGGGCAATCTCTTTCAACATCATCGGCTCATTTTGTTCGATAAGAACATCCAACACAGTGAGGCCAATTTCGAGTGACTGCACCCCACTTTGAAGTTTATTTGAGTCTGTTGCTTGAGAAGAAGACATGAAACAATTACCTGCTATGCTAAATAGTATATGTGGCTGATTATAACGATTATATCTCTATTTAACATCCTCATAAGGAAATGTGATTATGAAACTCTATGGATACTTCCGCAGTGGTACCTCACATCGCACTCGTATTGCTATGAATTTAAAGCAATTAGATTATGACTGTGTCTCGATTAATCTTGCTAAAGATGAACAATTACAGGCGGCTTTTAAGACAATTAACCCACAAGGTTTGGTGCCTGTTTTAGAAGTAGACGATCTAGTAATGTTTCAAAGCCCTGCGATATTAGAATGGTTAGATGAAGCCTATCCACAATTTCCTTTACTGCCTAAAGATGTTGTTGGCAAAGTTAAAGTCCGCGCTTTGAGTGCTATGATAGGCTGTGATATCCATCCTCTCAATAACCGCCGAATATTGCAATATCTGCGCTCTGAGCTTAATGCAGATGAAGCTGTGGTTTTGAAATGGTGCCAACGTTGGATCATGGAAGGATTTAGCGCTTTAGAAAAACTACTAGCGCAAGATAAGCATAGAGGCAGCTTTTGTTATGGCAACCAACCCACGCTTGCAGATTGTTATCTGATCCCTCAAGTGTATTCGGCACGACGCTTTAAAGTAGACTTGACCCCTTATCCCAATATTTTAGCCATTGATGCCCACTGTCATACCCTAAAGGCTTTTCAAGATGCCGCACCAGAAAATCAATCTGATGCTCCTCAATAAAAATTAGGCCAAACCTAGGACTTAACCTAGTTATATATCAATATAGAAATGCCCATTAATATTAATATATTAATGGGCATTGCTTTAAATCTATGGTTTTGCGTTAAATTGCAGTTTAATACGCCACTGCTACCAATAGTTTTCAACCGCAATATTACCAACTCCGCGGCGGTTCATAACCAGACCCATGTCTTTTAACGTCTCTTTGGTGTCTTCAACCATTTCTGGATTGCCGCATAACATAATATGCGTATGCTCTGTCGCTAGTTTCTGTCCAGCAAAATTCTCTAACTCACCACTTAATAATAATTCAGGCAAGCGCTTAGTTAGCGCGCCTTCTACCTCTTCACGCGTCACGATAGGGATAAATGTGAATTTAGCCGGTGACTCAACCAAACCGCCAAAATCTTCTGCTAGAGTTTTAATACGGTCAACGTAGGCTAACTCTTGCTGATTACGTGCACTATAGGCCAAAATTATATGCTCATAATCTTCCCACGTCTTTAAATCTTGTAGCATAGATAAAAATGGTGCCAGTCCAGTACCGGTGGCCAACAGCCATAAATCCTTGGGTAAAGGTTCTTGATAACGGGCCAAAGTTAAGAAGCCAAACGGAGTGGTATTTAATAACAGCTCATCACCGACCTGCAAGTGCTGTAACTGCGAGGTAAATGCACCGTCTGGAATCACAATTGAGAAAAACTCTAACGTTTCATCGTAAGGAGAAGACACGATTGAGTAGGCTCGATAAATATCTTCGTCTGCTGCCTCTGAATTAGGTTGGTCTTGATGATACTTTAAACGGCTAGGATTTACCCCTAAACGTACGAACTGCCCTGCAGTAAACTTAAAGCTGTCAGGACGAGTGACGGTAAAGCTGAATAAATTTGGGGTCCAAGTGGTTTTGGAAAGTACTTTAACTTTTTGAATATTGTCAGAATCAGTAGTCATAAGATCTTCTTAATTATTATATTTTTAGTTAACAGGTATTAAGTATTACTATTTAGAACCTAATCTTTGATACTTAGCTTTGATGATTAGTTTTAACGATTAGCTAGGCTAGTTATTAGAGCAGTTTATTAGACCAATAAAAATGCTTGTAGAGCATTTCGCCCTACAAGCATAACATATCATACTGTGCAACTCATCTAGAGCGCGGTTGTCTTAACCGATTGGCTTACCAAATAATAGCTTGGGTCGCCCAACCGATAAAGTCATTTGGTAATATACCCACATACAATACAATCAGGGTCACTAAAATTACCATTAAACCACCTGCTTGAATACCCCATTCGCCCAATGCATCAAACTCAATAGTTCTGGTTGGACGCTTGAATAGAGTCAACATGACACGCAAGTAGTAGAATAAACCAATCGCACTACCTAGGATAATCATAGCCGCTAAGAACCACTGCTGACCATCTACAGCAGCCACTACCGCGAAGAATTTAGTGATAAATCCTGCAGTTAATGGAATACCCGCCATAGACAATAGCATCACTGTCATAACCCCAGTCAACACTGGACGACGCCAAAATAAACCTTGGTAATGAGACAGTTCAGCCGCTTCTCCAGCATCTTTATAAGTGCTAGACATTAAGGTAATCACACCAAACAGACCCAATGAGGTTAAAGCATACATCGCCATATACATATTGGTGATTGAATAAGCACCTGGACCAATACTAACGGCCACTACCAATACATAACCCATATGCGCAATTGAAGAGTAACCCAATAAACGCTTTAAGTTAGTTTGACGTAATGCCAATAAGTTACCAAACAGGATAGATAAAGTAGCAATCACTAACAACAAGGTATTAACTGTCGGCAATGCCAATACAGCAGCATCCAACATAAATCTTATCGCCAATGCCATCATCGCCACTTTAGTTACTGACGCTAAGTATGTCGCGACAGGAGCTGGTGCACCTTGATAAACGTCTGGCGTCCAAATGTGGAATGGCGCTGCCGATAATTTAAAGGCAATACCAAACACCATCATCGCTGCGCCCAAAATCATCAATGGCGATTCAAATACATTGCCTAAAGCATTGGCAATTTCTTTGAATTCAAGGGTACCTGTTGAGGCATAAATAAACGCCATACCCATCAGTAAGGTGGCTGAAGCGGTCGCCGATAGCACCAAGTACTTCAAACCTGATTCTAATGAACGATCGCGCATAAAGGCATAAGCCAACATACCGTATAAAGGTACCGATAATAACTCAAGACTCATGAAGAATGAGGCTAAGTTATGTGCTGTTACCATTAGTAATGCGCCAATAGTTGACAACAATAGCAACATGTACAGCTCTTCTTTATGGTCTTTAAAAGTCTTAAAGTAAGGGTATGCTAAGGTACAGCAAGCCAATGACGATAAGAAAATAAATACCATGTTGAACTGAGCAAAGGGGTCAACAATAAACATACGGCTAACAATCATTTGATCAGGAACCGCGAACCACCCCATGATTTGACCGATGAGGGTAAATAAACCTAGGTTTAACCCTACAACTGCTACAGTACCGGTCAAGAAATGTGAGCGTTTTAAAGCAATCGAGATCATTACGACTAATAAAGTAACCGCAACAATAATCACTGGTGCAAAAGGCAATAATACAGGCCAAGCATTTGCTAGAAGATTATTCATTAACGTACCTCCGCTGCGGCAACTGCTGACTGTATAGATTCTACAGTGTCAAAATTAACAACTTCATGATAATTGTAGGCATTACTAATCCACTGCATCGCATGGCTAGACGTGTCTAATACAGTTTGTGGATATAAGCCTAACCAAACCAAGCCGATGGCCAATGTAAGCAGTAACATAAGTTCGCGTTTGTTTAAATCGTAAAGATTAATGGGCTTATCATGTTCTTCCTCACCTTCGTAGCTATGATTAATCATATGCGTAGGAGGAATGTCAGTAACTGCCAATGTGGCATTGGCTGGTTGTACCGCATGATTTTGTTGAGCCACTGGCTGGACCGTATTGGCATCAGTGCTAACCGTCGCAAACTTAGGCACAGTTTCTTTACCAAATAATGCACGGTGAATAATAATCAACGAATATAATCCTGCCCATACTAAACTGAAGGTAGCAATAACCACATATACTGGATATTTTTCGAAAGAGCCCAATAGGATTAAGAATTCACCGATAAAGTTACCAGTACCTGGAATACCTAATAGAGCCGCACAGAAGAACATTAATAATGGCGCGAAATAACGGAACTGACCCCACATGCCACCCATCAATGGAAGTTCACGGGTGTGCATACGTTCGTACAATTGACCGGCCATAATAAACAGAGCCGCTGACGATAAGCCGTGAGCCAACATCTGAACCATCAATCCTTGCAAGCTGAGCAATGTACCAGCATAGATGGCCAATACCACAAAGCCCATATGCGAAATACTGGTATAAGCCAATAAACGCTTAATGTCAGTCTGAACGAAAGCCAACCAAGCACCGTAGAAGATACCGATAGCACCTAAAGTCATAGCAATTGGCGCAAAATCTTGTGAGGCTGCTGGAAATAATGGCAGTACGAAACGAATCAGACCATAGGCGGCTGTCTTAATTAAGATACCTGCCAAGTCAACAGAACCTGCTGTTGGTGCTTGAGCGTGAGCATCTGGTAGCCAGCCGTGGAATGGCATGATAGGCAACTTAACCGCAAAACCAATAAAGAAGCACAGCATGATGGGATATTCCCAACCGCCCAACTGAACGCCCAATAACTCATTGTAGTTAAAGGTAAAGATACCTGAAGTACGGTAGTTCATGATGACCAGTAATAAGATACCAACCAACATGATAAGACCTGAGGCCTGAGTATAAATAAAGAACTTAGTTGCTGCATATTCTTTGGTTTTGCCATTGGTCGCATTGTGACCCCAAATGGCAATTAAGAAATAGATGGGAACTAACATCATCTCCCAGAAGAAGAAGAACAAGAATAAATCGATGGCTAAGAAAACCCCGATTACCCCACCTAAACTCCATAGCAGGTTAAGATGGAAAAAGCCGACACGGCGCTGAATTTCACCCCATGAACAACCTACCGCCATAATACCTAGGAACGCGGTTAGCGATACCATTAATAACGACATGCCATCTAAGGCCAAATGGAAACTGATGCCGAAAGAGTCAATCCAAGGCACACTAAATTCAGCAAACCAAGGTAGCTTAGCTGTAGGTGCCAATACTTGCTGACTCATACCGGCGAACGCGCCTTCACGCCACAATACTAGAGATAGACCAAAAGTGATGATCATACCAATTAAGGCAATCCAGCGTGGCAGACGATTACTTATCTTCTCTACTAACCAGCAGAGCGTACCCGCAATGAACGGGGTCGCAATTAATGCTGGCAACATCCAAGCTAATTGAAATTCTGTCATCTTAAATCACCGTCGTCATGACTAGTATCAATAACACTGCCATCCCCAATCCAAAGCTTGCAGCATATCCTCGAAGTGAACCTGTTTGAGTCATGGACATCACTTTGTTACCAGCAGAAGCGATTGCGGGTAGGATGTTCCATGTTTTATCGACAGGATCCGCTTTAAGTAATTTGCCAATTAATATAAATGGTTTAACGAATACTAAATCATATAAAGCATCAAAGCCTAAACCGTTATAGCACCAATAATAAATAGCACCGCCCAAACTTGACGCTTTAAACTTAGCCAACAATTTACCGCTATTGGCCACATATAGTAAGAAAGCTAGGATTAGGCCGGCAGCCATAGCGCCCATAGCGATATATTCTGCAGTATGCTTCGCATGCGCATCGCCATTTAATTCTAATAAATGGCCCACACTCTCTGGTAAAACGCCTTGCAATGGTGGCGTAATTAACGCACCTACGGCAGTAGACAATACCAATAATACGATTAGTGGCAACTGATAAGAGATACCAGATAGCTTGTGTGCATGAGTTTTTTCTTCACCAAAGAAGGTGAACCAAATCATACGGAAGGTGTATAAAGAGGTTAAGAACGCACCAAACACACCCATGTAAAACAGTACTTGGTTTCCAGTTGCATAACTTTCCCAAAGAATCGCTTCTTTAGAATAGAAACCAACGGTGATCCAAGGAATAGCGGCCAATGCACCACCACCGACGATGAAACACCAAAATACCAATGGTATCTTTTTACGCAGACCGCCCATCTTGAAGATATTCTGCTCATGGTGAACGGCTGTAATTACCGCACCTGCTGATAAGAATAACAGGGCTTTAAAGAAAGCGTGGGTCATTAGGTGGAAGATAGCCCCTTGCCATGCACCAACACCTAGCGCTAAGAACATGTAACCAATTTGGCTCATGGTCGAATAAGCTAAGATACGTTTGATATCGGTTTGTGCTAGCGCACAGAAACCTGCAACTACCAAGGTAATCGCACCCATTGCACCTACCCAATAAAGCAAGATGCCAGGAGTTAACATGAATAATGGATGTAGACGGGCGATTAAATAAACCCCAGCCGTTACCATCGTCGCGGCGTGAATCAATGCAGAAACAGGCGTTGGGCCTGCCATCGCGTCGGCCAACCAAGTGTGTAACGGAATCTGTGCTGATTTACCCATAGCACCACCTACCAACATCATCGTTGCCAACACTAAAGTAGAGTTATTGGCTTCGAACATTTGAGGCGCTTGAGTAATAATATCTTGAATATTTAGAGTGCCGAATTCACGGAACAATAAGAACAAACCGAAGGCTAAGAAAACGTCACCAATACGGGTCACGGTAAACGCTTTCATAGCAGCGCGACCATTGGCTCTATCATGATAGTAATAACCAATGAGCAAGTAAGAACAGATACCTACCCCTTCCCAACCTAAATAGAGAAGCAATAAGTTATCTGCCAATACCAGTAAAATCATACTGGCAACGAACAAGTTCATGTAGCTAAAGAAGCGAGCAAACCCGATGTCGCCTTTCATATACCATGAAGCAAATAGATGTATTAAGAAACCCACTCCAGTAATAACGCCTAACATGGTTAAGGCTAAGCCATCAAAGCTTAGACCAAAAGCAGGGGCGAAATCCCCAACTTGTAACCAAGTCCATAACGGAACATTGATAACGGTACTGGGATCATTGGTCTGTAAATAGCTAACAGAAGCTACTAATGCACATAGTGCAGATAGCCCCATACTACCAACGCCTAACCATTTGGCTGCGGTTTCTGATAATTTGTCACGCATCGACGCTAAAATCAGAAAGCTGATGGCAGGAAAAATAAAGGTTAACGCTAATAAACTCATTTCATTAACCTCTCATCTCATTGGCCGAATCAATATCTAAATGACCACGGCGATGGTAGAACTGTAATAGGATTGCTAAGCCCAACGAGGCCTCAGCAGCAGCTAAAGTTAGGATAAAGATGAACATAACTTGACCATCGGCACTTAGCCAATGACTGCCTGCAACAATAAAGGCAAGTCCGCCAGCACTCATCATAATCTCTAAACTCATTAGCATGAATAAAAAGTTGCGACGAACCATAACACCACATAGACCAATAGCGAAAATAATTCCTGCTAAGATCAGTCCATGTTCCATCGGAATAGGACCCACAATAGAATTCTCTATTGCTACCGTATTCGGCGCACCCTGCACCATTTCGACAGGCGTAACATGCAGCGACTGTGCCGAAGTAGCATCTAGATTTGCATTACTCACAGTCGTACCTTGAACGGTATCAACTGTTTCAGAGGTTGCAGTTGCCATTAACTATCCTCCTTATTGTGCAGGTTTGGTCTGGCATTATAGGACGCATCATTCTTGTTATATTGAATGTTAGTGTTGATAAACTCTTTTGCATCAATAGACTGATAGTCGAAATCCTGATCAGTGTGACCTCTTGGCGCAGCAAGATGGCGATTATGACTATCATTTTCGTCATCTAATGCTCTTTTACCCAAGTGATAAGCGGCAACCAAGGCAGCCAATAACAGCAGTGCGGCTACTTCTACTAACAGTAAATACTCTGTAAATAGAGCAATACCGACTTGTTTAGCAGAGACAGTTTCTGCGCCAATTGTTGCGGCCACTACTGAGCCATCGGCATGAGATAAACCATTACCCATTGAGATTAAATAAGTCAGAACAACCGCAATAATAAAGGTTAGTGCGGCTGGTACTGCCCACGTATCTGAGGACAACCATTTACTCTCACGTTCCTCGTTTTTAGTTCCTAAGTTCAACATCATAATGACGAATACGAACAGTACTAAAATGGCACCAGCATAAACGATGACCTGTAATGCACCTGCAAATGGCGCACCAAGGATAAAAAAGATACCTGCTAAAGCAAGTAACGTCACAATCATAGAAAGAATGGCATGAACAGGATTGGCCAGCATAATGACGCGTAAACTAGCAATAATTGCTACCAAGCCTAATGCATAGAACCCTACCAGTGCAGTATTATCGAACCAGTGTAGCCAACTCATGGCAATAGACTCCTTAAATCGACAGGTTGGGCCTCATTCTGAGCAGAACCTTTTGGTTTGTCTTTAATCGCCATACCGCTAACACGGTAATAGTTATAATCAGGATATTTACCTGGACCTGAGATTAATAGATGTTCTTTTTCGTATACTAAGTTTTGACGTACATATTCACCCAACTCGAAATCTGGAGTTAACTGAATGGCTGTCGTCGGACAAGCTTCTTCGCACATACCACAAAAGATACAGCGAGAGAAGTTAATACGGAAAAACTCAGGGTACCAGCGCCCATCTTCACGCTCAGCTTTTTGTAATGAGATACAAGCCACAGGACAAGCCACTGCACATAAGTTACAAGCCACACAACGCTCGTCTCCATCTGGATCACGGGTCAGTACAATACGACCCCTGAAACGTGGCGGCACAGGAACAGGCTGTTCAGGATACAATATGGTATCTCGAGGTCTAAACGCATGACTGTTAACCATCCACATAGAGCGAACAATGGTAAACATGCCCACGACTGTATTTTTCAACGTTTTAAACATGTTAACTTCTCTAATTGCTTATCAGTGATTTCATCGTTAATACTGATATTCCTTTATATGGATAACACAAAGGAATTTCAGCTTTAAAGGATCCATCAAACCTAATAAATAGAAGATTCAAAAACCCAGTAATTTTTCAATAGACTAAGTTCTACTTAACTTTGGTCTTTTATAACTTGCTGTCTAATAGCATTTAATCAAATGGTATTTAATTAAATAGCCCATTAAATCGATAGCCACTTACTTAATCTGTCGACCACTGTTATCTTGTTGGCACCCCATCAATCTAGAATATTAAACATTATCAATCTAGGTTGATGAGGCTAATATCAATTTATACTGCTGAGATTAATATTAAAGCAGCCGTAATCAGTAAGTTAATCAACGTTACCGGTAGACAGACTTTCCAACCGAAGTTCATAACTTGGTCATATCTTGGACGCAATAATGAACCACGCGCCAAGACGAACATTGTCATGAAGAATAAGGTCTTAATCATAAACCAAAATGCAGGAGGTAAAATGGTAAAGCCTAGATTTAAAGGAGCGTCCCAACCGCCGAAGAACAAGCAGGTCATTAATGCTGAAATAAGCACAACGTTGACGTATTCACCAATGAAGAACATACCAAATTTCATGCCTGAATATTCGACATGATACCCTTCTGCTAGTTCCTGCTCAGCTTCTGGTTGGTCAAATGGATGTCTGTGAGTTACAGCCACACCCGCAACAACGAAGGTTAAAAAGCCTAAAAACTGTGGGAAGACGTTCCAGTGCCAAAAGCCACCTGTTTGCGCCGTTACAATATCACGTAGGTTAAATGACCCTGTCATTGCCACAACACCCATTAGTGATAAGCCTAAGAAAACCTCATAACTAATAGTTTGTGCTGCCGAACGCAAGCCACCTAATAAAGAATATTTGTTTTCAGAAGCCCAACCACCGAACATAACCGCATAAACTGCCATACCCGCCATGGCAAAGAAGAACAAAATACCAATGTTCCAATCTGCCACACCTAAAGTTGGAGAAATAGGAATAATGGCAAATGAAGCCAGTGCCGTAAACATCGCAATCGCTGGCGCCAAGATAAACATAAATTTATCAGCAAACTTAGGTGTCCAATCTTCTTTAAAGAAGATTTTTAACATATCAGCGATTAGTTGTAATGATCCCCATGGGCCTACACGGTTAGGGCCATAACGGTCTTGCCATAAAGCCAGCATACGACGTTCATAAATAATCATTAATGCCGCAACAGTAACGACCACTAAGAAAATAACCAAAGATTGTCCGACTAGGAACAATGTATGCCAAGCGTCAACTGATAAAGTTTGGCTTAAAAAGCCTGGTACCTCAGGGATGATTCGAATAGATTCCATATTAGCCTCCCTGACCCTCTAACTGTGGTTTGTTGTTATTGAATGCTGATTTCATAGATTTTGGACGATCTATTTTTGTCACAGATGCTGGTAAATGACCATGTAAAATTGGTACTTGACCTACTGGATAACCAATACAGCCTTCTGCTAAATAAGGAACAATAACCACTGGTAATTCTACACGCTGCCCATCTACAGTGACGGCCAACCAATCGTTATTGCTAACTTGCCAATGTTCACCATCTTCAACACCAATGTAGAAAGCAGGTTGTTGCATTTGCTCAGCAATAACAGGGCTTCTATGCGCCATAGGCGATCCGCCATACAAGTTGTGTACAGGAACCAACTTAGCTTGACCTTGGAAAATACTGGTCTTAATAGGCTGAGTTAGCTCAGGACGGATATAATCACGTTTGGCATGTTTTTTGGCATCATCAATTAAATCGAACAGACGAATACCAGGGTCACCCTGCTTTAAGCTGCCGCCCACTTTATCTTGATACTTATTCCAAGCCTGAGGTGAGTTCCAGCCTGGTGCTTGTGCGAAAGGAATCATCGAACCTGGTGTTTGGGTGCCACTATAACCTTCCATTGAGAAAGTTAAGCCGGTGTCCAAGTCTTTAGGCTGCATAGGTTCATGCACTGATAAATTAGCACGCATTGCAGTACGACCCGAATAACGTCTTGGTTCACGCGCAATTTTCAATCCAGAGATACGGAAATCAGCTTCCGGTGCAGCTTGTTTGATACCCGCCAAGTTAGGATGAGTCTTAACCAATTCGTTAATAACATCATCTAGCTGAGTCCAGTCCAGTGGCAATTGGTTTAAGCTTGTTTCAACTGCATGTAACCAGCGCCATCCTTCTTTGATGCAGTTTTTGCTATCATAGTAGCTTGGATCATATACTTGGAAGAAGCGTTGTGCGCGACCCTCGGCTGATACAAGCGTACCATCGGCTTCAGCAAAGCTGGCTGCTGGCAATACAATATCAACGAACTTATGCCAATGTAGGCTTTGATGATCTAAAGCAATAACCGTTTTATTGGCCAATAACTGAGCTAATTTCTCAATATCTAAAGCATCGGTTAACTGATTTTCTGCCACGATGACCGCATCAAAGTCTGCTGCCAATAATTGTTCTACTGGCTTGCCACCTAATAAGCAAACACCTACGCTGTTGGCATCAGGTACACTTAGATATAGGCCAGCTTGTTGGCTATACTTATCGTTTGCTTGCTTTAATTCTAGTGGTGGTTGCTGTGGATCACGCTCTAATTCATCAGCAGATTTAGATTGACCCGCTTTATCAGGTTTGGCATCCAACTCTTGATCTTCGCTTGGCTGTGCTTCAGCAGCTTGTGCACGAACTTTGGCATTGTGGACTTCAATTTGCTCAAGCTCGTAAGCTTTAATCTCGCTACGTTTGCCTGTTAATGCTTGGGCTATCTGTGCTGAGGCTTCGATAATAGCCACGCTAAATTGACCAGTACCTGAAACCACCAAAGGCTTGTCTGCGGCGACCAAGTCAAAAGCAATTTGCTGAGCCAAAGCTTGCATTGGATCTAACTGGGCATCATCTTGTGGCGCATTGTTTTTGATTTGCTCAAGGTCATTACCCAGCGCGTTAATGGCTTCTGCAACTGCAAAACCTAAGCTCGCGATATCTTCTGGTGTCGCCACACAGCTAACTTTACTGATATCGTCGAGTTTGGTTTGAACCGTATCGGCAATATAAACAGGGCTTAACTCTTTTTGACCAATACGCTGTACAGGCTCTGCCAACCAAGACTCAGTTTTTAGCGCTTCGGCCATTTTGATCTTTTTGTTTTTGGCCGCTTGACGGATCGCCAGTGCAATACGAGGTGTTGTCTGAGTAACATCTTCACCCAAGATAAATACCGCATCATGCTCTTCAATTTCAGCCATAGTCGGATTATAAATGCCTTGAGTGCTCAAAACCTCAATGCATTTTTCGACCAAGCTTTGTTGATGACTGTTTAGGCCTGTAGAGAAGTTTTCGAATCCAACCAGTTTTTTTAGCGCAAAGTTGGTTTCTAGACTGGCTCTTGGCGACCCAATACCGATAACTCTTTTACCCGTTAGACGCTTAACCGTTTCATCCAATGCATAATCAATATTGATTTTGACATGCTTATCATTGATATGTTCAATGGCTTGAACAGGACGATCTTCACGGTTGACATAGCCGTAGCTAAAACGACCTAAGTCACATAAGAAATAACGGTTTACTTCGCCGTTATAACGGTTTTCAATACGACGAAGCTCGCCATAGCGCTCACCCGCTGAAATATTACAACCCGCAGAACAGCCATGACAGATGCTTGGGGCATACTGCATATCCCATTTACGGTTATAACGGTCTGAATGCGTCTTGTCAGTGAATACCCCTGTTGGACATACTTCGGTTAAGTTACCCGAAAATTCACTTTCAAATTGACCATCTTTATCACGACCGAAATACACACGGTTGTTTGAGGCATATACCCCTAAATCTTCACCGCCCGCATAGTCTTTGTAATAACGTACACAGCGATAACAAGCAATACAGCGGTTCATTTCATGTGCAATGAAAGGACCCAATTCTTGGTTATGGTGAGTACGCTTAGTGAAGCGATAACGACGTTTGTTATGACCTGACATATAAGTCATGTCTTGCAGGTGACAATGACCGCCTTCTTCACATGTTGGACAATCATGTGGGTGGTTGGTCATTAAGAATTCTACGATAGATTTCCGAAACGCTTTTGCTTCGGCATCATCTACTGATATGTACATGTTATCGGTAGGTGCTACCATACATGACATTACCAATCGACCTTTACCTGCTGCTGCGTCTTCTGCGTTGTTAAACTGCTTTACCGCGCACTGACGGCATGAGCCGACTGAACCAAGTGCAGGGTGATAGCAGAAATAAGGCACATCGATACCCAGTGACAAACACGCTTCTAGAAGGTTATCTGCCCCGTTTACCTCGACCTGCTTACCGTCAATATGTATGACCGCCATGCCTGTTTCTACTCCTCTACTTCACATCACTAGGTTTAGAAGTTGGGGTATTATTCCCGGCTTCTGCGCCTGCTTTTGTATCCGAATTATTGTTGCTACCGGTATCTGCGCCTGAATTAGACGATGCCGCAGGATTGCTACTTACCATAGATGACATTACTTTTTTAATTTCTGTTTGCGCCCATTCTGAGGTTTCAGCATCTACTTCGACGGCTGGTACCACAATCTTGCTGTCAAATTCATGACGGAAATATTTAAGTGCACTCATCAGCGGTTCCATGGCACCTGGAGCGTGTGCACAGAAAGTTTTACCCAACCACAAATCGCGGGTTAAGCCTTCTAACTTTTCAACATCACCCACTTTACCCTGACCATCATCAATTGCCGTTAGTAGCTTCACGCCCCAAGGCAACCCGTCACGACAAGGGGTACAAAAACCGCAAGACTCACGTTGGAAGAATATTTCTAAGTTCTTAAGTAATGGCACCATGTCTTGTGACTCATCTACCACCATGATTAGACCTGTACCCATACGGCTACCCGCCTTTTGGATAGTGTCAAAATCCATGGGCACATCTAAATGCTCAGTGGTAAGGAAGTCAGTTGACGCACCACCCGGCAACCAAGCTTTAAGGCGTTTACCTTGCTTCATGCCTCCAGCGAAATCTTCAATAATTTCACGGGCGGTATAGCCAAAAGGCAATTCCCATAAGCCTGGATCATTGACCAGACCAGAGCAGCCAAAGATTTTAGTACCTGGGGTAGTCGTGTTGCCTTTTTCATTAGGTAAAGACTGATACCACTCAACACCATTGATCAAAATCGCCGGCATGTTGCTTAGGGTTTCAACGTTGTTAACTACCGTTGGTCTACCCCATGCCCCAGACACTTGTGGGAAAGGAGGCTTGGTACGAGGGTTCGCACGGCGGCCTTCAAGACAGTTAATTAATGCGGTCTCTTCACCACAGATATAACGACCTGCACCGGTATGAACATGTAAGTTAAAGCTGAAATCTGAGCCTAAGATGTTGTCGCCCATTAAATTATTGGCCAAACATTCATCAATAGCTGCCATCAAGCGCTCAGCGGCAACAATATACTCACCGCGAATAAAGATATAGCCGTCAGTAGCTCCAATAGCATGGGCAGTAATAAGCATACCTTCAATTAGCTGGAATGGCAGACGCTCCATAAGCAGGCGGTCTTTGAATGTGCCTGGCTCCATCTCATCGGCGTTACAGATTAAGTAACGAGGTCCGCCATCTGGAGGTGTCATGAATGTCCATTTTAGACCGGCGTTGAAACCTGCACCACCACGACCACGAACGTTGGCCGCTTTAATCATATCGCCGACTTCTTTAGGTGCTTTACTTAAAGCGGTCTTTAAACCTTCGAAACCACGCAATGATTGATAAGTTTCTAAATCCAAAATAGCGTCATGATGCGCTAAGCGCCAAGTCAATGGCTTGGTTTCAATAGTGGCCGTAGCTTTATCACCATAAATAGGCACACGCTGACTATTCAATTGACTAGGTGCTTGACCCTGCTTACGACGGGCAAACTGTTCAGCAATGCTTAGTCTTGGTGTCTCGGCAGTTTCAGCCGCTAATACTTGTTCATTCTGACTCATGGATAATACTCCAATAACTCGGCAACCTGATCAGGCGTAACCGGACCAAAGGTATCTTCATCAATTAACACAGAAGGGCCCTTATCGCAGTTACCCAAACAACAGATAGGCAGTAAGGTAAAACGACCATCTGTTGTGGTCTGACCAAATTCGATACCCAGCTGTGATTTCAACTCAGCAGCTAGCTCTTCATAACCGGTCAAATAACAGGCAATAGAGTCACAAACCAAGATAACATGGCGACCTACTGGTGAGCGATAAATACGGTTAAAGAAGGTAGCAACCCCTTCAATATCGGTTACTGGCACATCCAGTAAATTAGCAATGGCATTGACTTGAGCATCATCCACCCAACCATTGCGCTTCTGTACCAACTTCAACGCATCTAGTGACGCTGCTCGAGCTTGAGGATAATGATGAATATACTCATGAATCCCCTCAATCTCTTGAGCAGTCAAGATGCTAGCAACATCTACAGTTGGGGCTTTATCGGTCACAATCTTAATCATTGTCTTATTTTCTCTTTAACTGCTAGCCAGGTCTAATTTATGGCCTGCTGGCTTGATACCATAGAAAATTGAAAACTATCCGCTATCTTTTATCTGTCTGTATCGGCCATCACAATATCAATTGAGGCTAAATAGATAATCACATCAGACACCAAACTGCCGTTAATTACAGAAGGCATTTGCTGTAAGTGAGCAAACGTTGGGGTGCGAATACGGGTACGATAACTCATGGTTGAGCGGTCTGAAGTAATATAGTAGCTGTTGATACCTTTGGTGGCTTCTACCATCATTGAGGCTTCACCAGCAGGCATTACCGGACCCCACGACACAGAGATAAAGTGGTTAATCAAAGTCTCAATATCGTTTAACGTACGGTCTTTTGGCGGTGGGACGGCCAATGGATGGTCCGCTTTATAAGGACCTGACGGCATATTGTCCATACACTGTCTAATAATGCGTAACGACTGACGAATTTCTTCAATCTTAACCATACAGCGGTCATAAGCATCACCGTTATAACCCAAAGGCACTTCAAAATCGTAGTTTTCGTAGCCCATGTACGGACGTGCTTTACGTAAGTCAAAATCAACACCGGTAGCACGTAGACCTGCACCAGTAACACCCCAAGCTAAGGCTTGTTTAGCATCATATTGGGCAACGTTTTGGGTACGGCCTTTTAATACTGAGTTTTCCATAGCCGCTTTAACATATTCGTCTAAGCGTTTAGGCATCCAGTCCAAAAATTCGCGAACCAGACGCTGCCAACCACGCGGTAAGTCAGCGGCTGTACCACCAATACGGAACCAGGCAGGGTGCATACGATAGCCGGTTACCGCTTCGATAACGTCATAGGCTTTTTGACGGTCAGTAAACATATAGAATACTGGGGTCATACCACCCGCATCCTGAATAAAGGTACCGAAATACAATAGGTTGTTGGTAATACGGAAGAACTCGCTCATCATCACACGGATAGTTTGAGCACGTTCTGGTACCGTGATGCCAGCCAATTGTTCAACTGCCATGACATAAGGCAGCTCATTCATTACCCCGCCTAGGTAATCAATACGGTCGGTATAAGGAATGTAAGAGTGCCAAGTTTGACGCTCTGCCATTTTCTCGGCGCCACGGTGGTGATAACCGATATCTGGGATACAGTCGATGATTTCTTCACCATCAAGCTGAAGTACCAAACGGAATGCACCGTGAGCAGAAGGGTGGTTAGGACCTAAGTTCAAGAACATAAAGTCTTCATCACGACCACTACGTTTCATACCCCACTCTTCAGGAACAAAACGCAGGTTTTCTTGTTCAAACTGCTGTTTGGCCGCGTTTAAGAAGTAAGGGGTAAATTCAGTGGCACGCGCATGATACTCTTTGCGTAGCGGATGACCTTCCCAATACTTAGGCAATAAAATACGGGTTAAATGCGGATGACCATCAAAGGTAATCCCAAACATATCCCATACTTCACGCTCGTACCAGTTGGCGTTTGGCCAGATTTTAGTCGCCGTCGGTACTTTTAAGTCATCTTCTGACAAAGCCACTTTGATACGAATATCACTATTACGCTCGAGAGACATAAGATGATAAAAGACCGTGAAATCACTGGCGGGTAGCCCATCACGATGTTTACGCAAACGCTCATCTATTGCTGATAAGTCAAGCAACATCACATAAGGCTTAGGTAACGTGCGTAAGAACATTAGGATTTCGAGTAGATCGTTTCGTGAAACCCAAATGGTAGGAATACAGTCGAAAGTAAATTGCTCTGTAAATTTACCCGCAAATTTATGTCCAAGTTCACGCAACACAGGGTGTTGTGTTGTATTTGGATTGGCGCTATTAGGGTTAGTCGCGTTGCTATTATCCGTTACCATGGTTACCGCTTACCTCAGAGTCATTGCAATTATTGCGAATACGGAAGGGTGAATATATTTATTACTTAGGGTTTACGCCAGTTTAGCTGAACCAAAACCCGTATTATTTATCAAGCTGTTAATAGCTTAAGCTACTACTAATAACTTAAGCTAATAACAATTAAATGCTGTCTGGGCTGCGTAAGTTTTTAACCGCAATACGATCGGCTTGTTTGCGATCACGCTCAGGTAGCATTTGAGGTTGATAGATGCCTTTCTCATTTACATAAGCCCCTAGTGGACGGCGCTCTTTGGTAATTGACTCTTGTAACAGCATCAAACCTTGAATTAAAGCCTCTGGACGTGGTGGACAACCTGGAACATAAACGTCCACTGGAATAATTTTATCCACACCCTGTACTACTGAATAAATATCGTACATACCGCCAGAGTTAGCACATGAGCCCATTGAGATAACCCATTTTGGCTCAAGCATTTGCTCATATAAACGTTGAATAACTGGGGCCATCTTCACAAAACAAGTCCCTGCCACAATCATAACGTCTGCTTGACGAGGGGAAGCACGAATAACCTCTGCCCCAAAACGTGATAAGTCATGAACGGCTGTCAAAGTTGTTGCATATTCAACATAACAGCACGACGTACCAAAGTTAAACGGCCAAAGTGAGTGTTTACGTCCCCAGTTGGCTGAGGCATGTACCATATCCTCAAGCTTACCCATAAACACATTACGGTTTACTTCTTCCTCAAGAGGATCAGTAACGGTTTGACGTGTCTGCGCTGGATAAGTATCGGCGTCAGGATTTGCACGGGTTAGCGTATATTTCATGATATAACCCTTAAGAAGACGATTTGTTAGAAGATGATTTATTAAATGCTTTGAAATCTACACTGGTAACATTACCAGCGACGTTGATATTATGGTCAATGTTGGCTAAATGGCGCTTGTTGGCCTCAATATCGTTAGATACGTTAACCTGACCAGAAGATTGGGCGGGCACTTTACCCGTAGGGTCGGTATGCAATTCATCAATACCATTAAACTGGGTGATGCTCGCTAAGTTGAATCCGGCTGGTGCCTGAGTTAAGCGCTCTTTCTTACGACGCTTATCAGAAGGTGCCCAGTTCATAGCGCCTAATTTAAGCTCATAAACCAGACCCACAAAAAGAATACCGATGAATACCGCTGCGGTGGCGAAGCCAATCCAGCCTACTTCTCTAACGGAGACTGCATAAGCATATAGATATAAGGCTTCTAAATCGAAAATAACGAAGAAAATAGCCACAAGATAGAATTTTGCAGACATACGAATTCGGGCATTGCCAGCTCCGACAACGCCCGATTCAAATACTTCTTCTTTTTCTGTACCTTGCGAGCGTCCACCTAATAAACGTGGTACTACCAGCATAAATATGACCAAACCAATGGCAGCCAAAATAAAGGCTATTGCTGACCAATTAAAGGCGGAACTCATCTGTATATCTCCTCACTGGCACGTATCCATTAATGCCCAAAATAGAATAATAGGAAAGAGCACTTACTTTTAGGATACATCGGCTGGCAAAATTAAGGTGTTACTATACTTTTTTTATGCATAAAATGCCAATTTAATGGTGCATTCGAGGGTCATAATTCGGGATAGACCTCGCTTTTAGAGACATTGACATTTATGAATTTTTGAGGCAACACCCTATATTAAATTGTAAAATATTCAATAGCTTATCGTGAAAACACTTAATTTCTAATAGCTGCAAACTCTAACACTTGATTTTCAATACCCAAGTACAGATGATGCTTAAGTGCAAGTACAGATGATGCTTAAGTGCGAGGTAACGTAACCCCTCTTTGACCTTGGTATTTACCACCACGGTCTTTATAACTGGTCTCACAAATGTCATCAGCATCACTTTGGAAGAACAACATTTGCGCTACCCCTTCACCGGCATAAATGCGTGCAGGTAAGGTGGTAGTATTACTGAACTCTAAGGTCACATGACCTTCCCATTCTGGCTCTAATGGGGTAACGTTGACGATTATACCACAGCGAGCATATGTTGACTTACCTAAGCAGATGGTTAATACATCACGAGGGATTCTGAAATACTCTACGGTACGCGCCAAAGCAAATGAGTTGGGGGGAATGATACACTCATCACCAACAATATCAATAAAACTATTTTCATCAAAGTTTTTGGGATCAACAATCGCTGAATGCACATTGGTAAACACTTTAAACTCACGGGCACAGCGAACATCATAACCGTAACTGGACGTCCCATAACTGACCAACTTCTCACCAGCTTCATTGAAACGAACTTGACCTGCTTCAAACGGCTCAATCATGCCATGCTCTTCAGCCATTTTACGAATCCAGCGGTCAGACTTTATTGACATTTCATACCCTCAAACTGTTGATTTCAAACTTCTAATTTAAAAAATATAGTATAAAAAAAGGTTGATTATAAGAGATTCAACCTATTAATTACAGCCTTGTGATTGAATGTATTCCTCATTCAGGCGATTTCATGCTGCTATTTTACGCTCATTAGTAGCTTTGTGCTAATACTCATATGTATTAAGTACTTAAAAATGTAATAAATCTCTACCAATCCCTGTTCAGCCATTGTCTTATATCTACCCTCAATTGTCTTTTAGTAGTCACACTCGTCTTCTTAATGTACCTATTAATCATACAATACAGCGGTTACCACTTAGCGAAGTGATCTTCTGCCAGTCCCATGATCTTATCTAACGTCACTGTTTGTTGGCCAAGTTTAATCTGACCAGAATATAGCCCTATCCATTGCTCAAAGATACTGGCTATCACGCCATAGTCATCTGTCTTTTTATAGACTTTAAGGGGGGTAAAAGTTAAGTCAATCTCTATTTGACTCCAACCCAGATTTTGATGGCTGATGTGCCATACCTCAGTCTTATCGGTCTCAGCTCTTCGAAACATCACAGGCGGTAAATAATAAATCTGACCATCAATCCAGCAGGCATTTTCACTTACTCCGGTCTCATTGACACCCATCGACAAGTTCAACATAAACTGACGTTGATCGCTCAGCTTAGTGTTTATGCAGCTCCAAAACCAGTTGGTTTCATGACGCATAAAACCTAATGTCCAGTCTAGATTGGCATGTGTCGATGAATTAAATACCAACTTTTTAGAGATGTTTTTAGAAGCATCTACGACATTGTTAACGCTATCTGCCGCAACAGTTTCGACTATGGCACTGTCTGTCATCGTTTTTTCTACCACCGCACTGGCATAATGCTTTGATGACTGATGTAGTATTAACTCGCCTTTAGTCTCTACAAACGGCTCTTTTTGAGTAAAGCTCCAACCTCGTCTGCCTGATGGAGAGCACACCGCCAAGGGATTTGATCCGCGCTGTAAGTCCGCGTTCACCGTAAACACGTTGCTGTTTAGTCTTAGAGACACCTGTTGTGGTGAGAAGTTCAGGGTCATTGACAGTTTTTGGTGAGTAAATATTATCTCACCGTGTTGATGGTCTCCACTGAAATGAGCATTTAGCATCAAAGGCTGCAAAGCTTCTACTATCTCAAGCTGCTCAGAGTCTTCATTATAAATATAAGCAAAGGCAGTGGTGGCAAGCTTAATAGTGGCAACCGCGATACAAACTCGATAAGGCTCATGAACCAACTGTATGAATGCAAATTGATTGGCTTTCAATTGCTTTCGCCATTCTGCTACTGGTCGTTGAGAGATTAAATGACTGTGATAGTCCAAGTAATTTATCTGCTCAACGTGGGCAAAAACCCCAAACTGTGGCTGACCTTGTTTAATCAATTGCTCAGTCGAAGGCAAACTATGAGCCGACCTATCCTCTACTTTATCTACAGTGGATTCAGATAGCTTCATTGATTCGGCATTTTGTGACATGTATAACATCCTTTTTTACAGTCAATTATCTATTTAAGTTTGAACATACTATCATGTCGCATACGCATGAAACCCAAACGTTTACAACAAAACTAAGCATAAAAGATAGAGCTAGAAACTAGGCATAAGCCCCAGACACAGACCTAAAACAGCGAAATTACCCTTTGGCTAAAAGATACGGCCATCATCTCGCTTCTTCGCAAACTTAGCGATATTTGCTTCAATATTTTTGGCAATATCTAAATAGAAGTGCGCGTAACTGTCCCCTTCTCCTAAATTGGCAATAACGCTCGGCTCCCCCTTGTCCGCTTGAGCACGAATATCACTTGCCAACGGCAGCTGACCGAGTAAGGGCACTTGATATTCTTTGGCGATAGATTCTCCGCCTCCTGCACCAAATATGGCTTCGGTATGACCGCAGTTTGAACAAGTGTGCAGTGCCATATTCTCCACCACTCCGATTACAGGGATACTGGTTTTGTTAAACATCTCGATGCCTTTTTGAGCATCCATCAAGGCAATATGCTGTGGCGTGGTAACAATAACAGCGCCGGTCACTGGGATACGCTGAGCTAAGGTCAACTGAATGTCGCCGGTGCCCGGTGGCATATCAATCACTAGGTAATCGAGCATCGGCCAGTTGGTTTGGTTGAACAATTGCATTAACGCACCGGTGGCCTTAGGACCTCGCCAAGCCACAGGGGTATTGTCTCCATCCAATAAGCTACCAATGGAAAGCATCGCTAAACCATGGGCTTCTACTGGGACAAATTGTTCATTTTCTAATTGAGGTTTAACGCCTTCAACACCCAACATACTTGGCATTGAGGGGCCATATATATCGGCATCTAAGATACCCACACGATTGCCTAGCTTCTGTAGCGCCAATGCAATATTTACCGTTGTGGTCGATTTACCCACGCCGCCTTTACCCGATGCTACTACCAAGATGTGCTTGATACGGGGGTGCGGCTGTAAACTTGCTTGAGTGGGTGCACGCTTAGTAATGGCAGGCTCGCTCGCCTCTGCTGACTTGGCAGGAGCAGCAGCATCAATGGTTTTTGGTAAAGTCTTGCTGCTACCTTTGGTAGAACTGATAGGCATAGCGTTATCCTGTGACATAGAGTTCGCTCCAGTAGGCTTAGGCAATAAGGTTATGTTTAAGTTAATCTCTTCTACACCATAAGGTTGTAGCTTGAGGCCAAGCTGTCTTTGAACCTCTTCTGGATCGGCACTTTCATCCAAGCGCAAATCTAGGGTTACCGTCTCACCCTGATATTGAAACTTAGTTAATTCATTTCTATCACGGCCCAATGGATAACTGGCCAGAACCTCTTCTACCGCAGTTTCTATTTTGGGTGCTTGCTGATCCGCTTCGTGTTTACTGGTCGTCTTAGTTATTGTCTTTTTTATAAAATCAAACATAATTGCCCCTTAGCAACTGATAATTGCTATCTATTGTCGCGCGTGATGCCGTCATTACTTGGCTTATAACATTCATTTGTCGCCTATGTTTATAGTTAGTCAGTTTATCTGAATTTAGCGATTAAAAAAACCACAACGCCCACGATGCTATAGCCCCTGCTTTATTTACATGGTAGTAAGTGGTAGTAGGTAGCCTTCTAACTATTAGTCTTTGACCTATGTTTATAGTGGGTGAATTAAAGCACCAAAAACTTGGAAGCTATAAACAAGTAAATCGCTACACCCGAGGCATCACATACTGAAGTGATTAAAGGCGCACTGGCGCTGGCAGGGTCGAAGCCAAGTTTGTTCAACACAAACGGCAAACTCATACCAATCACACAGCCGATCATTACCACACAGACCATACTCAGTGCTAACACCAAAGACACCACCGCATCACCACGAAAATAACCAATAACAGCGATAGCAGCGGCCATAGTAATACCCAGTAGCAAAGCAACCAGTGCCTCACGCCCCAATAAGGAGAACCAGTCGCGCATGACCACTTCCCCAGTAGCTAAGGCACGAACCATCAAGGTTGCTGACTGCGAGCCGGCGTTTCCACCACTGTCCACCAACAAAGGAAGGAAAAATACCAACACTAAGTTTGCCGCAATTACATCCTCAAAGTGAGCGATTCCCACCCCCGAAATTAGGTTGCCGAACACCAAGAATACCAGCCAAAATACCCGCTTACGATATAGAATTTTAATGCTAGTGTCTTTAAAGCTACTTACTAAGCTTGAGACACCGCCCGATTTATGGAAGTCATCTGTGGCCTCATCGCTAGCGACGTCCATAGCATCATCGTGGGTGACAATACCTACTAGAGCGCCATTATTATCAATAATAGGTAGCGCAATTAAGTCGTAGCGAGCGATGGTCTTTGCCACATCCTCTTGGTTTTGATGTACATTCGATGAAATCACTTTACTGAGCATGATATCGCCAATCAGCTGCTCTGGTGCCGCTAGAATTAAAGTACGCAGTGAGACAACCCCTTGTAGCTTACGCTGCTCATCAATAACATAGGCATGATAAATAGTCTCAGCATCGGGGGCTTCTAAACGTAAAGCCGCTAGCGCTTCAGCCACTGTCATCTCAGCTTTTAAGGTAGCGTAGTCAGAGGTCATCAATGCCCCTGCTGTTTTTTCAGCATAGGCAGACAGACGTCTAATATCTTCACGCTCAGCTTGCGCTAAAGCGGGTAATAAGGCATCACGTTGATTTTGATTAAGGTGCTTATATAAGTCTGTCCGTTCATCCGATGGCATCTCGCCGACTAACTTAGCAAGACTCGCCCGTGGGAATAAGAAGGCCATTTCGACCTGCTCTTCGGCCTCTAAATAAGAAAATACCGTGGCTCTATTGGGTAAGTGCTCCAATAGTTTCCAAGAAATTTTAGGGTCTAATAATGCCAATATATCGGCGGTATCAATGGGACGTAAATCTTTTAACTGATCTACAGCGCGATCAAATTGCTGATTATTGATAGCATCTTTGAGTAGTAATGCGGTTGCTTCATGATTCATAATTTTACTCCTTGCAGCCCAGGATTTAAGCAAGCCACTGATGCAAGTCACTATAAAAATCAAATAATAAAAAAGAGCCAATAGGTCTATTATTGGCTCATGATTTAAGCTCTAAATACTGGCTTTTTTTGGGCAGTTTAGTTGAAGTCTTAAACGTTGATGAGACACTTTATAGACTGCAATCTCTTTATTTATAACAAACTCAAGGAGATGCTAAGCGATTGCCATATTTTAAACAAGGGGTAGACTGTTAAATCGCCAGAACTGGTCGATAATTCATAAACTAATGAGTGTATAAGCTAAGGAACTTATAAACTGAAAAGCTTATAAATTAACGGTCAAAACTAGGTTAAAAGGCTTGAAAGCCTAATTCATAAACCAGCCATGACTGGCGACTATAGACTGACCGGTGAAGACATTGCTAGGGAAAGCCGCTAAGAATAAGGCCAACTGAGCAATGTCTTCGGTACTGGTAAATTCTTTATCCACCGTATTGACCAACATGATATCGTTAATCACTTGCTCTTCCGTGATGCCTTTCTCTGCCGCTTGTTCAGGTATTTGTTTTTCAACCAAAGGCGTCTTAACAAACCCAGGACAAATCACATGAGAACGAACATTATATTGAGCGCCCTCTTTTGCTAATACTCGGCAGAGTCCTAGCAAGCCGTGCTTGGCAGTGACATACGGTGCTTTAAACAAAGAGGCTTCATGAGAATGCACTGAACCGGTATAAATGACAGTACCAACCTTTTGATTTTGATACATATACTGAAGGGCAGCTTTGGTAGTCAAAAAAGCCCCATCTAAATGAATAGACTGCATTTTTTTCCAATCATTAAAGCTTAACCTATGAATGGGGTCAATAATCTGGATACCGGCATTGGATACCAAAATATCGATGCTACCGAAGTGTCCAACTAAGGCCTTAACCCCTTCATTGACTTCAGTTTCAGAAGAAACGTCCATCTCAATGGCTAAGGCTTTTCCGCCTTTTGACTCAATAGCCTCAACGACTTTTTGGGCCGCGGCCAAATTAATATCGGCTACCCCTACTGCAGCGCCAGCTTGGGCATAAGTTTCGGCAATGTCTCTGCCTATACCACTGGCAGCACCTGTGACCAACGCTACCTGGCCGGTTAGATCTTGATTTAATTGAGTCATGTCTGCTATATCCTTATATCAGTGTTTTTCAGTCATATCAGTGTTTTAAGTCAACTGTACCAAGACAGAGGAGCGAACGGCCCCTCAAGTATAGGCTTAGCAACCGCCATTACATTCATTGAGCGTTACTTTTATTGAATGTTACTTTTATTGAGCAATGGTGACGGGGGTATTATTCTGTAGCTCTTCAAAGCTAACACCTTCTGCCAACTCTACCAGCTTTAAGCCGTTATCCGTCACATCCAATACCGCCAATTCAGTAATAATTCTATCCACGACGTTTTTACCGGTTAAAGGCAACTGGCACTCGGCCAAGATTTTAGGCTCACCATGTTTGTTGATTTGCTCCATCAACACAATCACACGCTGTACGCCTGCCACTAGGTCCATAGCGCCGCCCATACCCTTGACCATTTTTCCCGGAATCATCCAGTTGGCTAAGTCACCTTTTTCAGATACTTCCATAGCACCAAGGATAGCTAAGTTAACATGCCCGCCTCGAATCATAGCAAACGAATCAGAGCTACCAAAAAAACTAGCACCCGGTTTGGCGGTCACGGTTTGCTTGCCCGCATTAATCAAATCTGCGTCCACGTTGTCTTCTGTTGGAAACTCACCAATGCCCAATAGACCATTTTCTGACTGTAACCAAACATCCATACCTTCAGGAATATAATTGGCCACCATGGTAGGTAAACCAATCCCTAAATTCACATAAAAACCATCTTGTAACTCTTTGGCGGCGCGCTGCGCCATTTGTTCTCTTGTCCATGCCATATTCATACTCCTTGTTATCTTTTGACTTTGTAGGCGTTTTTCGACCTGATCGTCTTTCTGAAATTATTTTGTTAACGGTGTTGCTCTATTTTTTAACTGTCACTTTTTCGATACGCTTTTCAGGGCGGCTATTCACAATTAATCTTTGAACGAAAATACCTGGCAAATGAATGTCATCGGCATCAAGCTCTCCAATTTCTACCACTTCCTCGACTTCTGCGACCGTAATCTTGCCTGCCATGGCACAGTCGGGATTGAAGTTACGCGCTGTTTTATTGAAAATTAGGTTGCCCGCTTTATCCGCTTTTTGTGCTTTTACTAAGGCCACATCAGCTGTCAACGAATGCTCTAAAATATAGGTACGTCCCTCAAACTCACGGGTCTCTTTGCCTTCTGCCACTTGAGTACCCACGCCTGTAGCCGTATAAAAAGCAGGGATACCCGCACCACCTGCGCGTAGCTTCTCTGCCAAAGTTCCCTGAGGCGTCAACTCAACCTCAAGCTCACCGCCTAAAAACTGACGCTCGAATTCTTTATTTTCACCCACATAGGAGGAAATCATTTTTTTGATTTGACGAGTCTGAAGCAGCAATCCTAAGCCAAAATCATCTACCCCTGCATTATTACTAATACAAGTCAGCTCTTTTGCCCCACTTTCTCTTAACGCTAGGATAAGCGCTTCTGGAATACCGCACAGCCCAAATCCGCCAATAGCCAAAGTTTGTCCATCTTGGATAATGTCTTTTAAAGCAGATTCAGCACTGTCGTATAGTTTTGATTGACTCATTATTCTCTCCCTGTTTGAATCAATTGAAGAATTTTATTGAATCACATTCCTTCGAAGAACTCAGTCATCATTTAGTCAACATAAAGCCAGTCAACATAGAGCTATCGAAAAACGTAATGAAATAGATAATACCTCTTTTTGGGCTTCAGTTTAACCTGAATTTTTATTTATGGGTACAACTGTCAACCAAATAATTTTTCCACTATACTGGATTATTGATAGACGGATTTATCACAAGCACCTTTAGACTATTGCCTCAATATCAAAGCAGCCGGCTGTCGCTACTGCACCTTTATTAAAAGATGATATTGCGGATACTAAAGGTGTTTTTTATTTAAATTTATGCCAAGGAGAAGGCAAATATGTTTAGCACTTTCGCTATTATCATAACGTTATTGTTATTGATGTTTTTCGCCTATCGGGGTTATTCAGTCCTGATTTTAGCGCCCATTATGGCGATATTGGCCGTCTTTTTGTCGGGTGATTTTTTAAGCGGAATTCCTGCTTATACCGATGTCTTTATGTCTGCGCTGAGCGGATTTTTAATGAAGTTCTTCCCAATCTTTTTATTGGGAGCACTTTTTGGTCGTTTAATTGCTGACTCTGGGGCCGCCACTGCTATTGCCAATACAGTGGTAGACAAACTTGGCAGTAATAAAGCCATTCTTTCAGTCATTATGGTGTGTGCTATTTTGACCTATGGCGGTGTCTCCTTGTTTGTTGTGGCATTTGCCATCTATCCCATTGCCAAAGACTTATTTAAAGCAGCAGACATCCCTAAACGCTTAATTCCTGCTGCAATTGCTCTGGGCTCTTTCACATTTACCATGACCGCACTCCCCGGCACACCTGCCATTCAGAATGCTATCCCTATCCCTTATTACAACACTAACGTATTTGCAGCACCTATTTTGGGCATGATTGGTGCAGCGATTATGTTTTTCGCCGGTTGGTACTGGCTACAATCTCGTGCCAATAAAGCAATCGCTGCAGGAGAAGGCTATGGGCTACACGAAGACGACTTAGAACAAAAAGACGATATTGACCATAGCAAAACCACAGATGAGCATAAAATATCTTTTACAACCGCTATCATTCCTTTGATATTGGTCATCGGATTAAACGCACTGCTCACCTATGTCATCTTCCCAGGTCTTGATTTTAGCGGCTTGCAAACTCAATACCCTGATCTAAACGTTGAAGGCTCACTTGGCCTTTGGTCTATTATCATCTCTTTAATAGTGGCCTGTATCGTACTGATTATTTTGCGTATTGGTCATTGGCATAGTTTGAAAAAGTCTATTAACCGAGGCACTTATGAATCCATGCTGCCTATTTTTAATACGGCTTCAGAAGTCGGTTATGGGGCGGTTATTGCCTCTTTAGCAGGCTTTGTTATCATTCGCGATAGTATTTTGAATCTTAACCCAGAAAATCCGTTAATATCAGAAGCCATTGCTATGACTACTTTAGCAGGAATTACGGGGTCATCTTCAGGTGGGTTAAGTATTGCACTGTCCACGTTAGGAGAAAATTATTATGCCATGGCCCTATCAGCCGGTATTGATCCTGAACTGATGCACAGAGTGGCCGTGATGGCAGCCGGTGGTCTAGACACTTTGCCGCATAGTGGCGCTGTGATTACCCTACTGGCCATTTGTGGACTAACTCACAGACAGTCTTATCTAAATATTGCCATGGTAACCATGCTCATTCCATTGGTCGCTACCACAGTGATTATCGTATTAGGTACCATGTTTGGGTCTTTTTAATGGCATAGAGTGGTAGCAACCTTTGATATTTAACCTTTGTCTTTCAACCGTTATCAAAAGCTAAATGACGGTTGGCAATAGGTTCTAATTAGAAAAGCCCTCTTACTGGTGAAGAGGGCTTTTTTAATTATAGCTATTTACGCTTATGGTTATTTATAAAACAGCTTATAAAACAACAATTTTAAAGCTCTTAGTCGGTTAAACCAATAACCAAAATCCACCCGTAATGACCACGCCAGATACGCCTAAAATAATTAAACAATATCCCATAATAGCGCGGGCATCTAATCCAGCAATACCGAGCAAAGGTAAAGCCCAAAAAGGTTGAATCATATTTGTCCATGCATCACCCCATGCTATTGCCATAGCTGTGATACTGGGACTGACACCTAAAGCTACGCCAGCCGGCATCATGACCGGACCTTGCACGGCAAACTGTCCTCCGCCTGAAGGCACAAATATATTGACCAAACCTGCACTTAAGAAAGCAAAAACAGGAAAACTATCGGCCGTAGCATTATTGATGAAAAACTTAGTGACTTCAGTACTAATCGATATACCGTCAGCATTTGCACCTGTCATAATCCCCATAATGCCACCATAAAATGGGAATAGCAGCACAATACCAGCTATCCCACCAATACCAGATTTGACTGCACGATAATATCTTTCTAAGGTGCCATGAGCCATTAACCCAATAAATAAAAACAAGCCAATAACAATATCGAGCCCTAAGTTGAAGCCATTGTTTGTAAAGTAATTGATATAATAAAGAACAGCGAAAGCCACTAGTACCCAAGCCACCACACGACTGTCATCAAGTTTTTGCGCCGGTGTGTTTTTTTCAGGTGCTACTACCGATTCAATCTTAATCAGTGAAGGATCTACAGTAGTTGGATTCTTGGGGTGCATCAAACGGTTAACGATTGGCAGAATAATAATTAAAGCAATAAGTATTATAAGGTTATATGAGGCAAATATGGTTTGTGATAAGGGGACGGCCTCGGTAAGCACACCTCCTGATAGCTTTTGTAAATTTTCACCACCAGAGCTTAAAGTTAATGGAATCGACCCTGAAAAACCACCATGCCAAATAACAAAACCTGAGTAAGCTGCTGCTACCAATAAAGGATAGTCTACGTTAGCAACTTTACGTGCTAGTGACTTAGCAAAGATAGCCCCCACCACTAACCCGAAACCCCAGTTAATCCAAGATCCTGCTAGCCCCACCAAGGTTGAAATGACAATGGCCATAGCCGGTGAAGTGACCTTACTGGCCAGATGGTCTAAAAATCGTTGAATTATAGGCGCATTAGCAAAGGCATAGCCTGTCACTAGAATTAAAGCCATCTGCATGGCAAAACTATGCAAAGACCATAAGCTATTCCCCCAATGTCCTGCCATTTCTAAGACATTTTGACCGGTTAATAACATGCCGGCAATGAGGGCAATAAACGTTAAGATGATTGAAAAAACGAATGGAGAAGGCAGATATTTATTTACCAGTTGGACACTGGCATTGGTGAGAAATTGAAACATAACGAATCCTTGTTAAAACTAATTTTTTAATCCATAAACACTAATTGTTATAAGTGGATGATTCTAGCTCAATCTTTGGCTGTTTAAAATCCCTCAAACGACCTTTTTCAATATATCTGTACGTCCTCGGTACTAACCGTTTCAATAAACCTCTAATTTTTATGGTCTTAGTTTTACGAATATGCCCTATTTATACAGAGGTTAATTCCCATTTTTATGACATTTGCGGTATCATAGGCACACATTTTATATTCTGATAATCTTTCAAAAATTAATAAACTTTATAGGTGATTTTGTGCGTCAAATTCTTGTTACCAGTGCCCTTCCCTATGCCAATGGCAATATCCACTTGGGTCATCTTTTAGAACATATTCAAACTGATATCTGGGTGCGCGCTATGAAAGCCCAAGGTCATCAGGTAACTTATGTTTGCGCCGATGACGCACATGGTACGAGTATCATGCTTAAAGCAGAACAAAAAGGCATTACTCCAGAACAGCTTATCTCAGAAGTCAAAAGCTCGCATCAGGCAGACTTTGCTAAGTTTCTAATTAACTACGACAACTATCACACCACTCATTCTGAAGAGAATAAAGAGTTCTCGGAATTAATTTACCGTCGTCTAAATAGCGAGGGTCATATTACAACCAAAGATGTGGAACAGTTGTTTGACCCAGAGAAGCAGTTATTCTTAGCAGACCGTTTCGTTAAAGGCGAATGTCCAAAATGTGAGGCCAAAGATCAATATGGGGACAACTGTGAAGTGTGCGGTACGACTTATAATGCCACTGAACTTAAAAACCCATACTCGACACTATCGGGTGCGACGCCAGTTCTAAAAACCTCAAAGCACTATTTCTTTAACTTGCCTGAATTCGAAACCTTCTTAAAACAGTGGACCAAAGATGAGGGTCGTTTACAGACATCCGTGTCTAACAAATTGCAAGAGTGGTTTGAATCTGGTCTGGCAAGTTGGGACATCTCGCGCGATGGTCCTTACTTTGGTTTTAAAATTCCAGATACCCCTGAAGGCGAGCCGGATAAATACTTTTATGTGTGGCTAGATGCGCCTATCGGTTATATGGCCAGCTTTAAAAACTTATGCAAAAAGCGTCAAGGCTCAACTGATCCCCTTAGACCTGAATTGAGCTTCGATGACTATTGGTTGGAAGAGAACCAACACAAAACTGAGCTTTATCATTTCATCGGTAAAGACATTGTTTATTTCCATGCCTTATTCTGGCCGGCTATGTTGTCAGGTGCGCAATACCGTACGCCAACGGGGGTGTTCGCTCATGGCTTCTTGATGGTCAATGGCGAAAAAATGAGTAAGTCGCGCGGTACATTTATCCAAGCTGAAACCTTTGCTAAGCACCTTCACCCAGAGTATCTGCGCTATTATTTTGCCACCAAGCTATCAGATAAAGTTGAGGACATGAACCTAGACTTTGCAGACTTTATGCAAAAGGTTAACTCAGACATGGTCGGTAAAGTGGTAAATATTGCCAGCCGTAGTGCCGGCTTCATCGTTAAAAAATATGACGGTATGCTCTCTGAAAACTGTGCTGAGCCAGAGCTATTGAATGAGATTGTTCGTGCCGGTGAAGAAATTGCAACGGCTTATGAAAATCGTGAATTCAGCCGTGCTATGCGCCTAATTATGCAGTGTGCCGATAAAGCCAACGAGTACATCGACAGCAAAAAACCTTGGTCAATGGCTAAAGAAGAAGGCCGTGAACAAGAAGTTCAAGATGTATGCACCGTGGCGATTAATATCTTCCGTCAGCTGATGGTGTATCTGGCGCCTGTGTTACCAGAGCTGACCGATAATGCTAAATCATTCTTAAACATTGATGATTTAAGCTTTGCCAGCCGCCATGAGCTATTACTCGGCCATAAAATCAATAAGTTCAAACCATTAATGCAGCGTATTGAACAGTCGCAAATCGATGCCATGATTGAAGAGTCAAAACAAGATTTGGAAGCCACGCCTACTATGGTACCTGCCGATAGCAAGCAGACTTCAGCGGATAACGCGCAACAAGAAAATGTAGAAGCATTAGACAGCTACATTGAATTTGACGACTTTATGAAAGTTGAAATGACAGTGGCCCAAGTGCTTGAGTGTAATCACGTTGAAGGGGCGGACAAACTACTTCAATTCACTTTAGATATTGGTAAAGACCAGCCTATCAATGTGTTTAGTGGTATTCGTAAATTCTATGAGCCTGAGCAGTTGGCCAATAAGAAGGTCATTTGTGTGACTAATCTTGCTCCGCGTAAGATGAAGTTCGGGGTATCAGAAGGTATGATTTTATCTTCTGGCGATCCTAAAACAGGCTTAGTCGTCATTACTTTACCAGATGAGTGTAAAGTGGGTGACCAATTAGCGTAACGCTTAACTGCCAATTAATACACTTTGACCGTCTTAACGCCTGAAGATAGAAGCCGATGTTGAACATCGGCTTTTATTTTTTGTGTTATATGTTACGTTATGCGTTTTGGCTACTTTTTTTATTTCCCAGTTGTGTTACATTATTGTAATATAGACTTACACTGTTAAAATTAAATGGACTATCAAATGCAAAAGCAGTCAAACTCTCTCTCGTTCATGACCTCTGTAAAGCCAGTTTCAATCTTCAACTCTACTGTGAAGAATAAATCAGTCTGGCGCAGCATGATGGCGATGACTCTTGGGGTTGGCTTAGCGACGTTAAGTGGCTGTACTGATAAGCCCGCTCCTGAAACAGATTCAAACGCTGCAACCACCAAAGAAGCGAAAACTGTGGCCATTACTCAGATTGTCGAGCACCCCTCGCTAGATGAAATTCGCCGCGGTATTATCGAAGAGCTTGCAGCCAATGATTATGTTGAAGGCAAAAATTTAACGGTTAACTTCCAAAGTGCGCAAGGCAATACGGCGACAGCAGGACAAATTGCTAAGCAATTCGCTGGAGATATGCCTGATGCTATCATCGCTATTTCCACACCTTCTGCACAAACTATCGCCGCCTCGACCACCACTATTCCTATTATCTATACTGCTATCTCAGACCCTGTGGCAGCCAAACTGATAAATGAAAACAATATTCCGACTCAGGCCAACATCACAGGTTTGTCGAGCCAACTACCTATCGAACCACCGTTAGACCTAATCCAAAAGATTGTGCCAAACGCCAAGACCATTGGTTATGTCTATAGCCCAGGTGAAGCAAATTCAGTCACAGTATTAAAGCAGTTGCAACAAGCAGCGCCTGCTCGTGGTCTAAAAATATTAGAAGTGACTGCCAACCGCCCTACCGATGTGGCGATGGCGACGCGTAGTTTGCAAGGTCGCGCTGATGTTATTTACACCTCTTTAGACAATAACGTTATCAGTGCTTTTGAAGCCATGGCCAGTGCCGCTAACGAAATGAAGATTCCGGTTATTACCTCGGATGAATTCAGTGTACGCCGCGGGGCAACAGCAGCACTTGGTGTTAATGATTATGACTTTGGCCGAGTCACAGGCAAGATGGTATACCGTGTTTTAAATGGCGAAGCTATTACTGATATTAAACCTGAAATTATGAACAAGCTGACACTATATGTCAGTCCAAAGCATGCCAAACAGCAAGGCATTACCCTGGATTCTTCTGTTATAGCCGATGGCATTAATGTGGATGAAACCAAGCCAAGCAATGCGGCGAAATAAACAATAGCTTAAAAAGCTCACACCCCTTATAGACGGAAATTTGTAAGGGGGTACTACTTCCCAGGAGATTGACCGATGTACACTAAAAATCGCTTTATGAAGACCCTAATGTGGGGCGGCGTTGCAGCAGCAGTTTTAACTGGCTGTAATCAACCCAGTACTGAAGATAAGACAGCAGGTAATAACGCTGCAGATGCGCCAGCTGCAACCGATGTGAAACAAGTTGCCATTACAGCGATTGTTGAGCACCCTGCTTTAGATGCGGTCCGCCAAGGCGTGATCGAAGAGCTTGCCGCTGAAGGTTATGAAGAAGGTAAAAACTTAAAGATTAACTTCCAAAGTGCACAAGGCAACACTGCTACCGCCGGTCAGATTGCGAAGCAATTCGTCGGTGATAATCCAGACGTTATAGTTGCTATCGCCACGCCTTCTGCTCAGTCAGTGGCCGCGGCTACCAACTCAATTCCTATCGTATTTTCGGCAGTGACTGATCCTGTAGAAGCCAAGCTACTAAAAAGCTGGGATGGGTCAGGAACCAACGTTACTGGTGCCTCTGATGCTCTACCTTATGAGCCACAGATTGATTTGATGAAACAAATTATCCCAAGTCTTAAGAATGTGGGTTATGTCTATAGTCCTGGTGAGGTTAACTCAACCATCGTTTTAAAGAACTTACAAGATAAATTACAACCTATGGGCATCACTGTTCATTCTGCTCCAGCCCAGAAGAGTAATGACATTGCTATGGCAGCGCGTAGTATTGCTGACAAAGTGGATGTTATTTACACCTCTACAGACAACAACGTTGTGTCAGCCTATGAATCTTTATATCAAGTGGCTAAAGAAAGCAAAGTACCTTTAATTGCTTCAGACACAGGTTCTGTAGAACGTGGTGCCGTCGCAGCATTAGGTGTGAACTATCATGATTTAGGCCGCGAAACTGGCAAAATTGTGGTTAAAATCCTAAAAGGCGAAAAACCAGGTACGATCCCTGTTTATAAAGCGGAATCTTTAGACTTATATCTCAGCAAGAGTCATGCTGCGGAACAAGGTATTACCTTACCACAAGCCTTGTTGTCAAAAGCCAAAGAAGTTCAAGACTAACTCAGTATCTGATGACTTATTGGAGGTTGTTTCTAAGCGACTCAGCCTCTAACTTTTAATAAGACAAATAAAAGGCACATGATTAGAGTCATGTGCTTTTTAGATTGTTCACATTTTAGTATATTTGCTAGAATAAATTATTTTTTATGACTGCTGCTAATTTATTAAGTTGTGGTCAACCGATATTGGTGGGTGCTATGCTACCGGTTGTTAATTTTCGCAATCATAATGCTCATTGGTTTACCCTAAGCGCAGATTGTCTAATCTGTTAAATAAACTTTGGTGGCCTGCCATGCGAAGCAGTCTGCCGAACCCTAAGCGGTGTCTAAATCTCTTATGTCTCTCATTGCTTTTTTCGGTGCCCTTGAAAGTGGTCTTATTTATGCCTTAGTGGCTTTAGGCGTACTTATCTCATTTCGAATTCTTGATTTTCCAGACTTAACGGCTGATGGAAGTTTCCCGTTGGGCGGCGCTATTGCTGGCATCTCTATTGTCTCTGGCATTGACCCTTGGATTGCTTGTGGCTTAGGCATGTTAGCAGGTGCGGTAGCAGGTATGGTTACTGCGTTTTTACATGTGAAGTTGGGTATTTTGCAGCTGTTGGCCAGTATTTTGGTGATGGTGGCTTTATATTCAGTTAACTTACGTATTATGGGTGCTCCAAACTTACCTTTATTGGGTGAAAATACTGTATTTAGTAACTTAGTTACCAATGAGAATGGCTACTGGATGCGCTGCGTTATCATTGGTGGCGTGGTATTGATTGCCAAATTAGTACTAGACCTATTCTTCAGTACTGAATCAGGACTCTCGATGCGTGCGACGGGCTCGAACTTACGCATGGCACAAGCACAGGGCATTAACACTTCTTGGATGACCATTATTGGTATGGCAATCTCTAATGCTTTGGTCGCTTTGGGAGGCGCACTGTTTGTTCAAACCCAAGGTGGTGCTGATATTTCAATTGGTATCGGAACCATTGTTATTGGTTTGGCCGCAGTTATTATTGGGGAAACCATTATCCCTGCCAAACGTATTTGGTTAATTACCTTTGCTGTGGTTATAGGTGCCATTATTTATAAGCTGTTTATTCAAGTGGCATTATCAAGTGATACCTTACGCAGTATCGGGTTTGGCTCACAAGACTTGAACTTAATTACCGCTTTATTGGTTGTGATTGCACTTCAATTACCGTCGATAAAGTCAAAGCTATTGTCAGGTCGTCGAACTTAGCCCCCTGTTTAACTGTTTTATTCAGACTTTCTGAACCAATAAGGATATCGCCCTATGATGCAAGCCAACGACCTTAGGTTAACCTTTAACCGAGGCACTCCCATCGAAAACCCTGCACTGCGAGGCATTAGCTTAAATATTGCTGAAGGCGAATTTGTGACCGTAATCGGTACCAATGGCGCGGGTAAATCGACTTTTTTAAACGCAGTAAGCGGCACCACCCGTGTTGACAGTGGGTCAATTTTATTAAACGGCATTGATGTTACCAAGAAGACAGCACACCAAAGAGCACACTGGGTGGCCCGTGTTTTCCAAGACCCCATGGCAGGGACTTGTGAGGCATTAACCATTGAAGAAAACTTGGCTCTGGCTTATAAGCGTGGCACCAGACGCGGATTAAGCTTTGCTCTGAACAATAAAAACCGGGACCTGTTTCGTGAAAAGCTGTCTATTTTGAAACTAGGCCTAGAGAATCGTCTTACCGATAGGATGGGACTGCTATCCGGTGGTCAACGTCAAGCGGTTAGTCTATTAATGGCCTCATTACAGCCTTCAAAAATCTTATTACTTGATGAACATACCGCCGCACTAGATCCAAAAACAGCCGCTTTCGTATTAGAGCTGACCGACAAGATTGTCACTGATAACAATCTAACGACGATGATGGTTACCCACTCTATGCAGCAAGCTCTGACTCACGGTGACCGTACGGTGATGTTACACCAAGGCCAAGTGGTATTAGACGTTTCAGGTGATACACGCAAAGGCATGACCGTACATGACTTACTTGAAATGTTTGAAACGACCCGTGGTGAAAAAGTGGAAGATGACAGTTTGATTCTAAGTTGATCTTATTCTGCTAGAAGCGGATAAGTTAAACCGTAGACCCAATTATTAACAACAAAGAAGCCTTTCACTTAGTGAGAGGCTTTTTTTAACCCGTAATGGCACCCTGCCCTGTTAATTTTAGCTTATAGTTTATGTTTAGTAAGCTGTATTTAGAGCCTCATATTTAACCGGTTTTATTGAATCTGGCTAATATTTATTAGTCTCTATTTAACCCCCTGAATCTCACAACCTCTATTCAGTAACCGTCTTAGTAATTAGCTTTTCAGCCCCAACCAACGTATTTTCCACATCACTATAATTAATACCGCTATTTTCGATCAACGCCTCTGTTGTATTAAACATCACCAGTACCCTGCCGTCGACTTCAGTCACTAAAACTTTAAGAGGCAGCTGTAAAGCAAAGCTTGGGTCTTTTTTCATTAAAGGCGTGCCTGCTTTTGGGTTACCAAAAATAAGAAGCGTTGCAGGCTGCATTGATAAGCCGGCTTGTTGAGCAGCTGCAGCATGGTCTATTTTAGAAAACACCGTCATATTCTTGCTAGTTATGGCATTTTCAAGACGCGTCACTGTCTCATTAAAACTGTGTTTACTTTTTAGAGTTTTGGTTTTCGCTACCTGTGAGAGAGAAGCCTGGGTTGTTTCAACTTCATGAGTCGCATCATTCGATGCTGTGTCTGGATTATACAGGCCACTACTTTGACAACCACTTAAGATCAAGCCACTCAATATCAAGCTACTTAATACCCATTTTGTTGATAATACTGCTAATAAAGCAGAAGCCATCGAATTGATTTTATGGTTCATAACATACTCATCCTTGTTGGTTTTATTATTTGTCACTCCCACAGCTTCACATAAATAGCCCTTCACTTCAAATTTGTGTCATAAAAAAGAGGACTTAGATTAACTAAGTCCTCTTCTAATAAGATCATGTATGGCTTGAGTAAACGGTAATTAAATCTCAAACTCTAAAGGACGATCGCCTTTATCATCTTGGATACGGGTTGGTAAACCGATGTTGTTAAGCAGATTAATGAATGGCTTCACATCCAACTCTTCAACGTTTGCCATATGGCCCACATCCCACTCACCGGTAGCCACAAGCATAGCAGCAGCGACAGGTGGTACACCTGCTGTGTAAGAAATACCTTGGCTACCTACTTCATTGTAAGCTTCTTTGTGATCAGACACGTTGTAGATGAAGATTTCAGTATCTACGCCATTCACTTCACCCTTCACTTTGTCACCGATACAGGTTTTACCTGTGTAGTTTGGCGCCAGTGAGCTTGGGTCTGGAAGCACTGCTTTCACCACTTTTAGGGGTACCACTTCTTGACCTTCAGCAGTCACCACTGGCTGCTCAGACAATAGACCTAAGTTTTGAAGCACAGTGAATACGTTGATGTAATGATCACCAAAGCCCATCCAGAAACGAATATTAGGCACATCTAAGTTGGCTGATAATGAATGGATTTCATCATGACCACTTAAGTAACTGTTTTGCTCGCCCACTACGGGAAGATCATCGGTGCGCTTTACTTCAAACATTTTGTTTGATTGCCACTGGCTGTTCTGCCAAGAGTAAACCGTACCGGTAAACTCACGGAAGTTAATCTCTGGATCAAAGTTAGTGGCAAAGTATTTACCATGGCTACCGGCATTGATATCGATAATATCAATATCCGTAACCGAACCCTTATCCATCATATCGTAAGCGGCACGTGCGTAAGCATTAACCACACCTGGATCAAAACCTGCGCCTAAGATGGCCGTAATGTTATTTTGTTCACAGCGCTCTTTACGCTTCCATTCATAGTTGCCATACCAAGGCGGCGTTTCACAAATTTTACGTGGGTCTTCGTGAATCGCCGTATCAATATAAGCTGCACCAGTATTAATACAAGCTTCAAGTACCGTCATGTTAACGAAAGCTGAACCAACGTTGATAACGATCTGAGTGCCTGTCTCTTTAATTAGCTCAGCAACAGCGGCAGAATCCATAGCGTCCACTGCATGAGTGTGTAGAACTGCAGGCTGTTTAAAGCTGCCTTTCTCTTCCACGCTAGCGGCAATAGCATCACACTTTTCTTTGGTGCGCGAGGCGATATGTAGCTCACCCAACACATCGTTATGCATCGCACATTTATGAGCAACAACTTGGGCCACGCCACCAGCACCTATGATTAGGACGTTGCGTTTAGGGGTTTGAGCATTAGTAGTCAATCTGGAAATCCTCCTTAGTGGGTCAATTTAATTAAAAGATAATTGACACCGTGAGTGTTGTGCGTGAATTAAAAAGGAAGAATTGGGAAAACCCACGCACCCGAAATAAAATAAAATCAGTCATACAATTTTTTAGCCTCTAAACATGTGTCAAAAGTACACAAAAGCCTAGAAACTAAAAACCGAGCATTATAATGTCAAATGGACAATTATGCGACCGTAATTTGTGCTATTTACGGTGACCTCATAAAAGAAAATCATCGCAAACAGCCAAAAGTTAATACTGCTTTAAACAAAAGATTAGCGACTATCATGCCATGTCTATCTGCTATTAGGGGAAATAAAGCCAATTCATTTGCTAAACCAACGTCAAATAACTACTTTGGATGTTATTTCCTTAGCGTTCAATTATGACACTACCATTTAAGACAGACTTGATTTAAAGTCTTCATAACCAAAGGTTTTTTGTACTTTAAGCTCACCTTGTTCATCACAAATAACGATAGATGGCATAGCCACGCCATTAAACCAGTTCTTTTTGACCATGGTGTAGCCTGCCGCATTACCAAAGGCCACTTTATCACCTATACTTAGTGGCTTCTCAAGCGCATATTCACCAAAGATATCGCCTGCCAAACAAGATTTGCCATAGATAATGGTACTGTCATCGGTCTGCTGCGATGTCATATGGCACGATTGTTCATTAATTTGCACCAAAGGCGCCGTCTCACGATAAATCAAAAGATCCAACATGTGCGCTTCAATAGACGCATCCACTACAGCTAGAGGCTTGCCGTTGTGCAGCGTATCTAACACAGTCGTTACCAACTTAGCCGCATCATGAATACACGCTTCGCCTGGCTCAAGATAAATCTGAACCCCATATTTCTCACTAAAGCCTTTTAATCTTGCTGCCAATCTCTCTAATGGGTAATCGGGCGCAATAAAGTGAATGCCACCACCTAAGCTGACCCACTCTAGCTGATAAAACAGCTCACCAAACTTAGTCTCGATATCTTCCAAGCTTGCACTGAACGCTTCAAAGCTGTCATTTTCGCAGTTGTTATGAATCATAACCCCAGTAATGTCTTTAATGACCGGCTTAATCTTATCGATATCGTGCTCACCTAGACGGCTAAAGGGACGCGCTGGGTCAGCAATAATAAACGAAGAGTTACTGGTCTTCGGATTAATACGTAACCCAACAGGGACATCTTGTGCTTTGGCTTTGTCTTTGAAAGCATGTAACTGATTGAATGAGTTAAAAATAATCTTATCGGCGTAGGTCAATACTTCGTCGATTTCATCCGCACCATAAGCCACGCTATAGGCATGTATCTCACCACCAAACTCTTCTTTACCCAGTCTCACTTCATTTAAAGAAGATGAGGTTGTGCCGTGTAAATATGGCTTCATCTCATCAAACACACCCCAAGTTGCAAAGCACTTAAGTGCCAATAAAGCTTTCGCCCCTGATAACTCACAAAGGCGCTGGACGATTTCTAAATTTTGCTTTAAGGCAGCCACATCAATTTGATAGTAAGGGGTCTTTAGCATGTCTTCTTCCAAAAAATTAAAAGCAGGGATAAGGGGTATTTATTGAATCTATATATATAGAGACGAGGACGGATAATTCCAACCCAGCAGATGTTTATTTGTTATGGACTATGATTATTTATTAATGCCTTTTAAAGAAAAGTCTAGCTTTTCGGCATCGGGGTGAAAGGCATAACATACGGCTTCTTTATGTCCTTGCTCCCAGCTTTGAGTAGTTGGCAACAAAACTGACATTTCATAGAATGAGTCTTTATAAGACTTACCGACATAGCCCTTAAACTTGTCTTCACACACATCTAACATGTCCTCGAAGAACTGCTCCGTCTCAAGGTGCGACTTAGACTCTTCGGGCAATTGATGAATATAGTACACCTCATTATCATGTGAAGCTTTACAAGACAAAGATTCCATCGCAATATTGGTAATGGTCGCATTACTGACTGCAGTCTCTGGATTTTCCTCGATAGCAGTCTCATCAGGAATGGCATCATTGAAGCACATCCCCACGAATAACTCCTTTGTTTCTGGCTGTGCCACTTTGTTGCTCTCTTCTGCTTTGCTGCAGCCTATCATTAGGGTCGATATCATCAATGCCATCGCCGCTACTGAAGCAGATACTTTTCCTTTGTCTAAATAAGACTTTATCAATTTATTTCTTTCCTTTTATTTACAGCCCAATTATTTATATACCAGTTATTTACATGACAGACAGATATTCGAATTTGAGTTTTTATCAATAACTATTTAAATATTCATTATCTAAGCCATTAACGATTAATCGCTCCGCTATCTGGCTAAATACGCTGTCATTTCTTCAACCCCATGTAAGGTCATCGGATACATATGCCCCTCCATCAGCTTTTGAATTTCGCCAATGGTGTGCGTATATTGCCAGTAGGCTTGGTCCTCTGGATTCAACCACGCTACCTTATCGAAATGCGCAAGCATTCTTTTTAGCCAAACCACGCCAGCCTCTGCATTCATGTACTCGACACTACCACCGACTGAAAAAAGCTCATAAGGAGACATTGACGCATCGCCGACGAAGATAACCCGATATTCACGCCCATATTTTTGTAGTAATTCCATAGTTGGCGTGCGTTCAGCATGACGACGCTGATTGTTTTTCCACACGTAGTCATAGAGACAATTGTGAAAATAATAGAACTCAAGGGTTTTAAACTCATTTTTTGCCGCTGAGAACAGCTTCTCTAACGCCTCAATATGCATATCCATACTGCCGCCCACATCGAACAACATAAGTACTTTAACTCGGTTGCGGCGTTCAGGCTGCATATGTATGTCTAATACCCCTTTCTGGGCCGTACGCTTGATGGTCTCTTTAATATCGAGTTCATCAGCACTGCCGGTACGGGCAAATTGGCGTAAATTGCGTAATGCCATTTGCAGCTGGCGCGTACCCAGCTGTTTGTCATCATCCAAGTCGCGGTATTTGCGCTGTTCCCATACTTTAACCGCACTACGTTTACGCGATTCACCGCCGACGCGAACCCCTTCAGGATGATCGCCATAGGCTCCAAAAGGTGAACTACCCCCGGTGCCTACCCATTTACTGCCGCCTTGATGACGCTCTTTTTGCTCTTTAAGACGTTCTTCCAACGCCTTCATAAGCTCTTCAAGCGAACCATATTTCTTTAGTAAACGGCGTTGCTCTTCGGTCAAGTTTTTGGGATCAAGCTTTAAGTCTAGCCATTCTTTAGGGATATCGGTGAGCTTAGACATCAACTCATCAATATCTAAACTGTCCACCCCATCGAAATAGTCGGCCATAGCACGGTCAAATTTATCAAAGTGACGCTCATCTTTAACCATGCATAGTTTAATCAGCCGATACATATCATCACGGCTAGCGAAGTACCACAGCTCTTTATCTTCAGGAAACTGTTTAGAAAGTTCGGGGTGTGGCTGACGCATTAATCCCTTATCAAGTGCAGCATTCAAGTCTAGTAGCTCGCGCGTACTGACTGGCACTCCATAAGTACGTAAGGTATAAAACAGTTTTACAAACATATCAGCCTAGCCCTTCGGTTTATTACACCCAATCTTGGTTAATCTCACTCTGATAATATGAGCTCTTATTTAACGTCTTTAATATTGCTTTAACTTAACGTCTCATCATGTTAGCAAAGCGCTGCAACAAGGTAATGTCCGCTTCATTCTTAAGCAGTGCGCCGTACAATGGTGGAATAGACTTCTCACCGCGTAGGTTTTCCTCTAATTCTTGCTGTGCCATATCATCCGCTAATAATAGCGTTAACCAGTCCACTAGCTCTGAGGTTGAAGGTGGCTTCTTTAAACCCTGAACATTACGCAGCTTATAGAAGATATCTAACGCATCATTGACCAGTTTTTGCTGAATATTAGGGAAATGCACATCGACGATTTGACGCATGGTCTGCTCATCAGGGAAGTCGATGTAATGGAAGAAACAACGGCGTAAGAAGGCGTCAGGCAGTTCTTTTTCGTTGTTTGAAGTAATAATAACTACTGGACGTTTGTCCGCAACAACGGTCTCGCCGGTCTCATAAACATAAAACGACATTTTATCCAGTTCATGCAGCAAATCGTTCGGAAACTCAATATCTGCCTTATCAATCTCATCGATCAATAGCACACTGCGCTGCTCTGAGGTGAACGCTTCCCATAATTTACCTGGCTTGATGTAGTTATTAATGTCATAGACCTTATCATCGCCAAGCTGTGAATCACGTAAACGGGACACCGCATCATACTCGTATAAACCCTGCTCAGCTTTAGTCGTTGATTTAATATGCCAAGTAATCAGTGGCATTCCTAAACTCTGTGCCACTTCTTCGGCCAATAAAGTCTTACCGGTTCCAGGCTCACCTTTGATCAACAATGGCTTTTGTAAAGTAATGGCCGCATTGACCGCCAACTGTAAGTCATCAGTGGCAATATAGCTTTGAGTACCGGTAAATTCTTTGGGTGTATTTTGAACATCATTAGTGGACTGCGTCATAGTTATTATCTCGTTAAATTTAAGGGCTATGGATTAAGAGAATGCTAGTTGATTACAGAGCGGGGCTAAAAATTGGTTGGTTTTAGTCATGATTTTAACCCCTTAAAAAGTGGTAAAAACAAAAAACCGGAAGGATGAAGGAGTGTATGGTATCTATTATGAGCGGTATTTTATTAAAAGCATTAAGTTATCAAAGACATCAAGTTGGTCTAGCTAAGCAGTTAACCATAGCAATTCATGATTGAAGTTACGAGTCAGATGCCTATATTCATAATTCATATCTAATTCAAATATCTATATTTTTCAGCGAGTATTTGTTAGTCCGCATTGTCTAACCAGTTACGTCTAATCATTTAGAGCTATCAGACGACTGTAACTCAGGAAATTCCAGTCAAACCGCTATAACTCAAGCCATTTCGGCCAACAATGCCTTTGATTATTGACCGTTATTGAATTTTTTATTGCCCTTTATTTACTGCGATTTAAAAGTAGCGTTGAACTATAGGTCTTTTTTGGGTGTCGTGCTGTCTTTTGTCGTTGGCGTCTCTACCGTTACCTCTTCTTTAGCCAAAGGCACTGAGCGTTTTTGCTTCACAAGCTCAGGAGTATTGTCTACTGCGGCATCACCTTTAACCAAGTCCACATAATTGGCAGACGCCAGTTGCATGTTGGCCTTTTCATCGGCAATGACTGGCTTGATTGGCATTTTTCTCAATCGTGTTCTTGATCAACTGCCAAATAAAGCCCAATACAAGCCCAACTGAGAATACTACCAAGATCGGTAATAGACTGCGCATTGCTAAGCCTGGCTCTTTCATTAAGATACCGTAAATGACCCCGATACTAGCAGGCGCCACTTCACCGGTATTGCCAGCAGCAGACCCTGGTGCCAGTAAGATTGAGAATACGGCTAGCCAGCTCATACCACCTATAGGACTTGGCAATACTCTAACGATCAGTAGCCATAATAATAGGACGATTACGGAAAATCCGACATAGGCATACAATGGCAACATATCCGGTGGCACATCGGCCACAAAGTTACTCCACCAAATCGTCAATCGGCTTACTTTATCGCTGATTTCATCCAGCGGCAAATTAATAACAATATTGCGTAACCATTCCATGCAATGCTCAATCTAAAAGTTAATTAAAATTAAAGTACACTTACTGCTCAAACATACCGAGACAGTAATAGATCATATTTTAGTTCGCGTATTCTACCATGACCGAGGCAATAATAAACCAAATCACAGCCTGCGTAATCGCTCGTAGTGGCTCAGTTAGGATTACCCTACGTGTGAATATCACACCACGAGTATCTATTTTAAATGTTTTCTACAACAATTGAAAAAGTTAAATTTATCTATCAGTCATAACGCTTGTCTTGCGCATCTTTCATACGGGCTTGAGCCTGTGCCAACAATACGTCTGATGGCGGAGACTGTACAAAATAGCCCTGCGATTTTAATTTTTCGATCACCTCATTTTTGTCGACTCGGGCCAGCTTCTTAGTCTCTTCCAAATCTAAATGCATCAAAAACTTACCTTCGCCCAAGCTTTTGCGTAACTCTTTTGGCAATACCCCTAACCAATCCTTAATTTTATCGGTGTCATTAGGATAGTCAGGTCTGGCAATATAAACGTACATTTCGCTGTGCTTGGGGAATTTATAAATATCACAATGCATTAGAGGTTACCTTTTATATCTGTTATTGGTTTGTAGGTCTGTTATTGGTTCAGGTGCTTACAGTTTATGAGCACTAATTATGAGTTATGAGCACTAATTATCAGTACTAGGTACGTAAACACAAAGCCTGTAAAACTAAGTACTTAGAGAATAAATGTTCAAAGACTAAGCACGCTGTCCTATTCTATAACTGACTATATAATACAGTACCACATTAATAAAGTTGCCCATAATAACGAATATGCTAATAAAATCAACGCAATACAAAACATAAAATCGTTTTGCTTAGGCTAACTCCCTCACTTTAACTGAGAAATCCGGCTTTGTTGGGGTATTTTTGACGATAAAACCCTTATTTGCACACGGTTTTGCAGCTATAAGCCTAATACTGAGAATTTGTGACTTGTAAAATAAGTTCGCACCTTTCATAATAAGGGCGTTTTTCAGGAGAGCGCAGTGGCCTTTTTGACCCCATATGGTTATTAAACTAGGGTTATTAAACTCGACTGCCACCGAAGGCGTAAGCACCCTGCCAATCGCTCAGGTAACCGGACTGAATGACTCATTAACCCACCGCAGGCTATTATAGCCTTGTATGGAAGGGTCTATACCTTATGTTGAATACACAACAAAGGTAGGACAACGATGACAAATCTGGAGAGTGGTATTCACTTCATATAAAGTCGCTCTTAATATAAAGGCGTTTTATATAAGGTGTTAAATACCCACCGAAGGGGAAAAGATATTTTATAGCTTGGTAATTTTAGTAGGTTATTAACTGCTAGGTTAATAACTATTAGTACAAGTTGTAGATATCGAAAATCTCAGGTAACAGGACAGATGGGGCAAATAAGTTAATCGAGACCTCTTGTCAGTTTAGTACACCGTTTACTTCTTTTATCTTTTATTTATAGATAGGAGAAGCTTGGCGTGTTAACTGTCAATCGAGTTGACTCGTAGGCTTATTTGCCTTTTTTTTGTGCTTATTTTAGACACAGTGGATGTTAAGGTATTGGTTCTTGGTAGTAATTTATCATGTTAATACGCTGTAAATATGCCACCCTGTGACTATACATACTACGGTTGACATACTTCGGTTGCTATCAACTCTGTATAACCAAATTCTTAATTTAATTAGTTATTACCCTTTGAGATACTTTTTATTAACCCCTTTTGTCACTCACCACAAGGACTTGTCATGACTACATTACAACGCACTCCCTTTTACCAGTCTCACTTAGATAACAACGGTAAAATCGTTGACTTCTCTGGTTGGGAACTTCCTATTCATTATGGCTCTCAAATCGATGAGCACGAAGCGGTTCGTACCGATGCTGGCATGTTTGACGTGTCACACATGGTAATTACAGATATCGAAGGCAGTCAGGCCAAAGCTTGGTTACAGAAGTTATTGGCAAATGACGTTGCCAAACTTAAGACTGTGGGTAAAGCTCTGTATTCAGGTATGTTAAATGAAGAAGGCGGCATCATTGATGACCTAATCGTTTATCTTATGAATGAAGAAGAAACTCAATACCGTATCGTTTCTAACGCCGCAACTCGTGACAAAGACTTGGCTAACTTCAACAAAGTAGCCGAAGGCTTTGAAGTTACTTTAACTGAGCGTCCAGAGTTGGCTATTTTAGCCATTCAAGGTCCTAATGCTGTCGCTAAATTAAAACAAGCAAAGCCAGCTTGGTCAGAAACACTAGAGGGTCTAAAGCCATTCGTTGGTGCAGATTTGACTGACATTGAAGCCAATGACTGGTTTGTGGCCCGTACTGGCTATACTGGTGAAGACGGCGTTGAAGTTATCTTACCCGGTGACAGTGCTGAAGAATTCTATAAGCTTATGCTAGAGAATGACATCAAACCTGCCGGCCTAGGTGCTCGTGACACCTTACGTATGGAAGCGGGCATGAACTTATACGGTCATGATATGGACGACACTATTAGTCCTTATGAGTGCAACATGGGCTGGACTTTGGCCCTTAAAGATGACCGTGACTTCGTAGGCCGTGATGCTCTTGTGGCCAAGCGTCAGCAAGCCAAAGATAATGGCACTGCTATGAAGCAAGTGGGCTTATTGCTTGAGACTCGTGGTGTCCTACGTGAAGGTATGACCGTGACTATCAATCAAGGTACCGACAAAGAAACCACAGGTGTTATTACCAGTGGTACTTTTTCACCTAGCTTAAAGCAGTCTATTGCGATCGCTCGTATTCCTGCAGACATTACTGATGAAGACAAGGTACAAGTAGACTTACGCGGTAAAGGTAAGTTTGTCGATGTCCGCGTCTTGAAGCTACCTTTCGTGCGTAATGGTGAAAAACAGTTCGATTAATTGTTAATAATTTTTTTATCATTAGAATTTTTATTGTACTGTCTTTTATTCAAACCTTTAAAACAACATTAATCTGACAGGATAGGCCGGTTGATAAAGCAGAAACTCTGATGTTTTCTACTAAAAATCCGGCCTATACTTTGCTATAGTGATTAAGTTTTATAGCGTTACGATTTTATTGAATTAAACCTTTAACGTAATTGGATATTCCGCCTGATTGAGTTTAAGTTATAGGTTTAACTTATAAGCTGGATATCAAATTTGCTTTTAACCCACCCCCTCTACCTTTTTGGAGAAATTTATGAGTAATGTTCCATCAGAACTAAAGTATGTTGCTAGCCACGAGTGGTTACGTATGGAAGACGACGGCACTATCACTGTCGGTATTACTGACCATGCTCAAGAAGCGCTTGGCGATATCGTATATGTAGAGCTTCCAGATGTGGGCGATACAGTAGCGGTAGATGACGAAGTTGCTGTTGTAGAATCTGTAAAAGCAGCCTCAGACGTTTATGCCCCTATCACTGGTGAAGTTGTGGCCATCAACGAAGCGCTTGAAGATGATCCTGAAGTTATCAACACTGACCCATACGGTGAAGGTTGGATGTACCGCATCAAGCCTGACAACGCTGATGACTTTGATTCATTATTATCTGCTGAAGAGTATCAAGCTGACCTTTAATTAACAGAATTGTCTCTTTAATAGGGCGTGAACGGCGTTGTTTCATCTTTGAGGCGACGCTTACTTATTTTCACCCTTATATCATTACCTATTTAGGGATAAATATGTTATGTCACAACAAGACCAAGGAAGTCCTACCCCCACCCAAGAGACTAAAACAGATCAAGGTGTTGCTATGCAAGATATTAGATCATCAAAGAATTTAGCCGCCTTCACAGAGGTAGTTGAGTCTCGCCGTTCGGTAAGACGATTTACTGATACCCCTATTCCAGATGATGTGCTGCGTGACTGTTTGCGCTTGGCAATGCTTGCTCCCAATTCAAGCAACTTACAGCCTTGGGAGTTTTATATTATTGAAACGCCAGACAAGCGTAGCAAAGCCAACAAGATTTGTATGAATCAAAATGCTGCCAAAACAGCGAACAAGCTAATCGCTGTGGTTGCGAGAACCGATAATTGACACGACCATGCCAAGCAAAATATTCGAGAGTACCCAGACGGTGTAGCACCCAAAAAAGTGCGTGACTATTATGAAAAAATTGTCCCTCTAGACTTTTTACGTGGACCTGCCGGCGTGATATCAGTCGCCAAATGGGCGCTGACTCAAGCAGCCCGTCAGGTTAAAGGACCGGTCAAAAGCCCTTATTATACGTTTGAAGATGTCAAAAACTGGGCAACAAATAACGCGGCCCTAGCTGCCGAAAATTTAATTTTGGCATTACGTGCTCACGGCTTTGACAGCTGTGCCATGGGCGGTTTTGATGAACCGGCCTTAAAAAAACTGCTTAAGCTGAGTGATCATCATCATGTGGTGATGATGATTGGTGCAGGAGAACGAGCCGACAATGGGATTTACCACAGCCAATTCCGTTTCGATTACGATCAGTTCGTTAAACGGGTTTGATTTTCTCAATGACGCTTACTTAAGTAACACTTACTAAATATTA